>NZ_JAHHIT010000199.1 GCF_024539675.1 Streptomyces hilarionis
CCGTGCCCGTGCCCCTCCCCGCCCCCTGCCGGTCCCGCACCCGCTCCCGCCCCCTGACCAGGGGGTAACACCCCAGGCCGATGAGCGCGGACACGAAGTGCCCGAAGTCGGTGAAGGTCGGCGCGGCCAGCAGCGGGGCGCCGAAGAAGACGAGGAGACCCGCCAGATACCCGTACCGCCACGGCGAACGGATCCGGTAGACCAGCACCGCCGCCACCCCGGCCAGCGCGTAGCTCACCCCCACGTCCAGCGTGTTGACGGAGGACCGCGGCGCCAGCCCGTCCTCGATCGCCAGCGCCAGCGCGCCCTCGCTGATCAACGTCGCCAGCACGTGGGCGGCCGCGCACACCGCGAGCCACCGCGCCGTCCCCAGCCAGCGCTCGGCCTGCGCGTGGAAGACGGAGTACAGCGCCACGTACGGCACCCAGTGCCCGCCGTCGATCCACATCGCGCTCGCCACCAGCACCCGCACCGGATGCCGCGACAGCTCATGGATGTTCGTCGAGCGCTGCCGCAGGAAATCCTGCTCGAACTCCGGGGACATGTGGTGCAGCGCCACCGTGGTGACGAACAGGACGGCCAGCCACACATAGGTACCGGGCGCACGGCGCACGTACGCCCACACCGCCCGCCCCACCCGGGAGACCCCCGTGAGCCGCTTCACCCAGCCAGTATCGTGCGCCCAGGCCGGACCCGCCTGACCTGGGCTTCTGATGGAGCCCCCTGTCGGATTCGAACCGACGACCTGCGCATTACAAGTGCGCTGCTCTGGCCAGCTGAGCTAAGGAGGCGTCGCGCGCCGCAACCCGCGCGCGAGGGCGGCACCACTGTACACAGCCGCAGTTTCCCCGGGCCACGGACTTCTCCCCGCGGGGCGGCCCGGACGGGGCGCGCCGCCGCGCCGGTCCGGGAGTTCCCGAGAAGTTCACCTGTCCTCAAGTGCTGACAGACCGGGAAACGCCAGGTACCGTCCTGACCCAGTTCGCTCATGTGGACTACACCAACCACCTTCCTACAACGGATCGTCCGGCACGTTCCTGCCGGTAGAAGGGGGCCTTCGAGCCATGGCCACTGTCACTTTCGACAAGGCGACCCGGGTCTACCCGGGCTCCACCAAGCCCGCCGTCGACGGACTGGACATCGAGATCGCGGACGGCGAGTTCCTCGTCCTGGTCGGTCCCTCCGGTTGCGGCAAGTCCACCTCGCTCCGGATGCTCGCGGGGCTCGAGGACGTCAACGGCGGCGCGATCCGCATCGGCGACCGTGACGTGACGCACCTGCCGCCGAAGGACCGGGACATCGCCATGGTGTTCCAGAACTACGCCCTGTACCCGCACATGACGGTCGCCGACAACATGGGCTTCGCGCTCAAGATCGCCGGCGTGAACAAGGCGGAGATCCGGCAGAAGGTCGAGGAGGCCGCGAAAATCCTCGACCTCACCGAGTACCTGGACCGCAAGCCGAAGGCCCTCTCCGGCGGTCAGCGCCAGCGTGTGGCGATGGGGCGCGCGATCGTGCGCGAGCCGCAGGTGTTCCTCATGGACGAGCCGCTGTCCAACCTGGACGCCAAGCTCCGTGTGTCGACGCGTACGCAGATCGCGTCGCTCCAGCGCCGTCTCGGCATCACCACCGTGTACGTCACCCACGACCAGGTCGAGGCGCTCACCATGGGCGACCGGGTGGCGGTTCTCAAGGACGGTCTGCTCCAGCAGGTCGACACCCCGCGCAACATGTACGACCGTCCCGCGAACCTCTTCGTGGCCGGCTTCATCGGCTCCCCGGCGATGAACCTCGTCGAGGTGCCGATCACCGACGGCGGCGTGAAGTTCGGCAACTCGGTGGTGCCGGTGCAGCGTGACGCGCTGTCCGCGGCCACCGACAAGACGGTCACCGTCGGCGTCCGCCCGGAGCACTTCGACGTGGCCGGCCCCGACGGCGACCAGGGGCTCGCGGTCGTCGTGAACGTGGTCGAGGAGCTCGGCTCGGACGCCTTCGTGTACGGCACCGCCAAGGTGGGCGACGAGTCGAAGGACCTCGTGGTCCGCGTCGGCGGCCGTGACGTCCCGGAGAAGGGCAGCACGCTGCACGTCGTCCCGCGCGCGGGCGAGACCCACGTGTTCTCGACGTCCACGGGCGCGCGTCTGTCGGACTGACGCACAGGATTGAACCCGGGTGATTCACCCGGATTGATGAAAAGGGCCCCGCAGCCTGCTGCGGGGCCCTTTTCCGCGTCCACCGAATCCCCGACACAGCGGACATTTCACCGGGTGCTCGTCAACCCTCTACCCAATGCGGGGCACGACATCATCCCCCGTCCGGGTGACTAAATGTCGCCAAATCATTACTGCACGCTACCCTCTCACGCGTGAAGCACTCCGCGAACCACTCCACCACCCAGCGCACGCGCCGCGGCCGGGGCGGCCCAGCCCGCCGGATCGGCCGCTCGCTCGCCCTCGTCCTGCCCGTCGTCATGGTGCTCTCCGGGACCCTCGCGGTCACCCGGGTCAACTGGTCGGGGAACCCCTCGGATTCGGTGCTCACCGCCTCCGACGTCTCCGCCGTGCACCAGTCCTCGCACAGGGCCGCCAAGGCCCCGCAGGACGTCCTGCGCGACCAGCTGCTGGCCGAGCTCCAGGAGAAGGATCCGGGCGTCGCCCTGACCCACCTCCAGGCCGCCGTGAACGGCCGGCCGTCGCTGGCCAGGCACTGCTCGTCCATCGCCCGCGCCCTCGGTCGCGCCGCGGTCCGCATGTACGGTCCGTCGCGCGCCCAGTCGTACTCCCGCCCGGTGTGCGACACCGCCTTCGCCTCGGGCGTCCTGGCGGCGCGGGGCTGAGGCGCCGGCCCGGACGGGGATCCCGGGCAGCGGGCCCGTCCGCCGGGCTCCGACATCCGTACCGGGCGTGCGGCTCCTCCCGCTCCGGGGGAGCCGCACGCCCCGCATCGTGCGGCACGTACAGTGCGGGCATGACCGATCCGCACGCCGCGTCCCGCCCCACGCAAGCCGTCATCCTGGCCGGTGGCCAGGGGTCCCGGCTGCGCCCGTACACCGACGACCGGCCCAAGCCGATGGTCGAGATCCCCGGCACGGGGACGCCGATCATCGGTCATCAGCTGGGCTGGCTCGCCGAGGAGGGCGTGACCGACGTCGTCGTCTCGTGCGGCCATCTCGCCGAGGTCCTCCAGGACTGGCTGAAGTCCGCCGACCTGCCCGTGGCGGTCACGACCGTCGTGGAGACGGAGCCTCTGGGCCGCGGCGGCGGTCTGAAGTACGCGGCGGCACGCCTCCCGCACCCGGACCGGTCCTGGTACGCGACCAACGGCGACATCTGGACCCGCTTCTCGCTGCGCGAGATGGCCGACTTCCACACCGAGCGCGACGCCATAGCGACGCTCGCGCTGGCCCGTCCGCGGATCCCGTGGGGCGCGGTGCAGACCGACGGGTTCGGTCACATCACCGACTTCATCGAGGCGCCGCCCACGACGTACGAGATCAACGCGGGCGTGTACGTCTTCTCCCCGGAGTTCGCGGGCCTGCTGCCCGAGCGCGGCGACCACGAGCGGACGACGTTCCCGCACCTGGCCCGCGAACGACGGCTGGCCGGGTTCCCGCTCCCGCAGGGGGCGTACTGGCGGGCCATCGACACGGCGAAGGACCTCACCGAGGCCGCGAAGGAGCTGGCCGCGGCCCGTCGCTGACCGCCGCTCGGCCGGCCCCGGAAACGCGGGGCACGGGCCGACGCGCCTGCGGGTCGAGGCCCGCAACCCCACGCCCGCCGTGGGAAGGCCGTGAGGAGACCCGTGCAAAGACCGGGGTGCCGTGCGCTGTACAGCGCACGGCACCCCGGTGGCCGTTCCGGACGGCCGATCCGGCCGGGCGGACCGCCCTATCCGAGCAGGCCGCCCACCAGGCCCGGCTGGCCCGAGGACGAGGAGCCGCCGTCCGAGCCGCCGCCGCCACCGCCGCCGCTCGTGGAGCCGCCGGAGGAGGCCGAGCCGCCCGAGGACGGGCCCGAGCTCGTGGCGGGGGCGTGCTGCCGCGGGGTGGACCGCTCGGGCGGGGCCTGGCCCGCGGTGCCCTGGGTCTGGCTGGGCGCGCCCGCGCCGGAGTTGCCGGTGGCGCCGGAGTCACGCGTCTTGGAGGGCTCGCTGTCCGCGCCGGCCGTCGGGGACGCCGAGGGGGTGCCGCGGGTGGGCGAGGTGGACGCCGAGGGCTCGCGGGAGGCCTTGTGCGAGCCGGACCGCTCCGGGAGCGGGGAGCCGGGCAGCTCGTTGCGCGGGGGCTCGCCCGGTCCGGGCACGACCACGCGGTCGGCGTCGCGGACGGCGCCGCCGAGCAGGGAGCCGACGAGCAGGGTGAGTCCGACGGCGATGGCGGTGACGAGGGCGCCGCGGCGCAGGACGTAGCGGCGCAGCTCCCACAGGTCGGTGCGCGGGCCGAGACGGCGCCAGGCGCCGGCGGCGAGACGCCCGTCGACCGAGTAGACGGGGGCGCCGGCGATGATCAGCGGCGACCACGCGGCGAGGTAGATGATGTCGGGGGTGTCGTAGACCGGGACGGTCTTCCAGCTGACGGTGACGATGAGCGCGGCCGAGAGTCCGGCGCCGACCACCGCGGCCACCCGCTGCCAGCAGCCCAGGACCGTGAGGACGCCGACGACGACCTGGAGGAAGGCGATGACGAGGCCGGAGCCCACGGGGTGGTGCAGGGCGAACTGGCGCAGGGGCTCGGCGACTTCCCACGGGTGCAGGGTGTCGAGCCACTTCACCATCGAGCCGCGCTTGCCGCCGTCGAAGTAGACGGGGTCGCACAGCTTGCCCATGCCGCCGTAGATGGAGATGAAGCCGAGGAAGACGCGCAGCGGGAGCAGGACCACGCCGAGGTTCATCCGGCGGCCGGGGTAGTAGGCGTGCCGGGCGGGGTCGTCGCCCTGGCGGCGGCCGCGGCGGGTCGGTTCGGCGTCCGGGTCGGGGCCGTGGCCCCTCGCGTCGAAGTCGTCGAACTCGGCGTCGTCGTAGGCGGGTTCGTCATAGGCGCTGCCGACGGTGCGCATGTTCGGCAGGAGGCGCTGTTCGCCGGCGACCGGCGTGCGCTGCGCGCCGACGAGCGGGGTCTCCAGCGTCTGGGCGGCGAGCGCGCCGTCGTAGCCCCTGCCGTCGACGCCGACCCGCGGGATGACCTGGGTGGCTCCGGCGTCGGCCGTCGGCGGTTCGCCGTGGCCGACGCTGCCTGCCCGCACGGCCTGCAGCAGTCGGTGGGCGCCGGTGTCGTCCGGGGCGGACCTGCCGCTCCAGACGACGGCCCGGCGACGGCCACCGGAAGCGGCCGCTCTGCTCGCCGCCCCGACGGCGGCCATGCGCGCGGTGTCATCGATGGCGCTCACGTGCCGGGCGATCCGCGGGGATTGGTTACGCCGCGCCGACGCGCCGAGCTGCACGCGGAAGCTCGCGTGGCTGACGATGATCTGCGCCGGGTCGCTCGGCACCTTCACCATGCTCAGCGCGGGAGCGTCGTCGAATCCCGACGAGCGGTCCCCCGTGGGTGTGCGGGGTGTTCTGGTGTCCACACTCATCTAACCGAGTGACGTGACGTTAGGACACTGCTTTGACCCGGCGGATCTGTCCGGACTCCGTCAAGGTTGCACTACGCGCCGGGGTTGACCCGTTCGGGTGAGCCTGCGGACGTCTGTGCGCCCCGTTCCGGCAAGCTCACCCGCCCGCGGTCAGCTCCTGCGCCGGGCCGCCTCGTACAGCACGATGCCCGCCGCCACACCGGCGTTGAGGGATTCGGCGCCGCCCGGCATCGGGATGCGCACCAGGAAGTCGCAGGTCTCGCCGACGAGCCGGGAGAGCCCCTTGCCCTCGCTGCCGACGACGATGACGACCGGGCCGTCCAGGGCCGGCAGGTCGCCGACCTGGTGCTCCCCGTCGGCGGCCAGACCGACGACCGCGATGCCGGCCTTCTTGTAGGCCTCCAGGGCGCGGGTGAGGTTGGTGGCGCGGGCGACGGGGGTGCGGGCGGCGGTGCCGGCGGACGTCTTCCAGGCGCCGGCCGTCATGCCGGCCGCGCGGCGCTCGGGCACCACGACGCCGTGGCCGCCGAAGGCGGAGACGGATCGCACGACGGCGCCGAGGTTGCGCGGGTCGGTGACGCCGTCGAGGGCGACGATCAGGGGGTCCTCCCCGCCGTCGTAGGCGGCCGCGGCCAGGTCCTCGGGGTGGGCGTACTCGTACGGCGGGACCTGGAGGACCAGGCCCTGGTGGTTGAGGCCGTTGGTCATGCGGTCCAGCTCGGGGCGGGGGGCCTCCATCAGGTGGATGCCGCCGCGCTCGCCGGCGAGCTGGAGCGCCTCGCGCACCCGCTCGTCGTTGTCGATGAACTGCTGGACGTACAGGGTCGTCGCGGGGACGCCCTCGCGCAGCGCCTCGACGACGGGGTTGCGGCCGACGACCATCTCGGACGTGCCCTTGCCGCCGCGGCCGCGGGGCGCGGGCCGGCGGGCGGCCTGCTTCGCCTTGGCGTTGGCGATGCGGTTCGCCTTGTGCTTCTTGCGCATCTCGGCGGGCGGGGTGGGGCCCCTGCCCTCGAGGCCCTTGCGTCGCTGGCCGCCACTGCCGACCTGCGCGCCCTTCTTGCCGGACATGCGGCGGTTGTTGGCTGCCATGAGTCTCTCGTCTCCGTGAGCTTCGTACGAACGTCTTATGCAGTGTGCCGCCCGGGGGGCCGGGCGGCACAGTCGATCAAGGACGGGCCCGTGGCCGCCCTAGCGCGGGCCCAGGGTCCAGCGCGGGCCCTGCGGGCCGTCCTCGATGGTCAGGCCGGACTGGGTGAGCTGGTCGCGGATGGCGTCCGCGGTGGCCCAGTCCTTGCGGCCGCGGGCCGACTCGCGCTGGTCGAGGACGAGGCGTACGAGGCTGTCGACCACGCCGTGCAGGTCCTCGCCGCGGGTCTCCTCGCCGGCCCAGTGCGGGTCGAGCGGGTCCAGGCCGAGGACGCCGAGCATGGCGCGGACCTCGGCGAGGCGGGCCACGGCGGCTTCCTTGTCGTCGGCGGCGAGGGCCGAGTTCCCCTGCCGGACCGTCGTGTGCACGATGGCCAGCGCCTGGGGCACGCCCAGGTCGTCGTCCATCGCCTCGGCGAACGCGGGCGGCACCTCGGCCGCGGGCTCGACGACGCCCCCGGCCTTCTCGACGACGCGCTGCACGAACCCCTCGATCCGCGCGAACGCCGACTCGGCCTCGCGCAGCGACTCCTCGCTGTACTCGATCATCGAGCGGTAGTGCGGGGTGCCGAGGTAGTAGCGCAGGACGATCGGACGCCAGTGCTTGACCATCTCGGAGACGAGGACGCTGTTGCCCAGCGACTTCGACATCTTCTCGCCGCTCATGGTGACCCAGGCGTTGTGCACCCAGTACCGGGCGAACTCGTCGCCGTAGGCCTTGGCCTGGGCGATCTCGTTCTCGTGGTGCGGGAAGATCAGGTCGAGGCCGCCGCCGTGGATGTCGAAGGCGGAGCCCAGGTACTTGTGCGCCATGGCCGAGCACTCCAGGTGCCAGCCGGGACGGCCGCGGCCCCAGGGCGTCTCCCAGTCGGGCTCGCCCGGCTTGCTCGCCTTCCACATCGCGAAGTCGCGCCTGTCGCGCTTGCCGGTGATGCCCTCCTCGGCGGGCTGGCGCAGGTCGTCGAGGTCCTGGTTGGACAGCTCCAGGTAGCCGGGGAACGAGCGCACGTCGAAGTAGACGCTGCCGTCGGCCTCGTAGGCGTGGCCGCGCTCGATCAGGCCCCGCATCATCTCGATCATCTCCGGGACGTGCCCGGTGGCGCGCGGCTCGTAGGTCGGCGGGAGGCAGCCGAGGGCGTGGTAGCCGTCGTTGAAGGCCCGCTCGTTCTCGTAGCCGATGGCCCACCAGGGGCGGCCCTGGTCGTGCGACTTGGCGATGATCTTGTCGTCGATGTCGGTGACGTTGCGGATGAACGTGACGTCGTGGCCGCGGTGGGTGAACCAGCGGCGCATGATGTCGAAGTTCAGGTAGGAGCGGACGTGCCCGATGTGCGGGGCGGCCTGCACGGTGGCGCCACACAGGTAGATCGAGACGCAACCCGGTGTGAGCGGGACGAAGTCACGGATCTGCCGGGCGCTGGTGTCGTACAGGCGAATGGTCACCCCACCAGGGTAGTGGGCGCGGGGCAGTGCCCCGGGCCCCTTCCGCCCAAGGGCCACATATTCGTGACATGCCGGGGCACGGACCCGTGAGGCGCGTGACGGGCGAGGTCAGCCGGTGCGTGCGACCAGTGCCGTGGCGATCGCCATCAGGCCTTCGTCGCGCCCCGGGAAGCCCAGTCCGTCCGTGGTCGCGCCGGACACCGACACCGGGGCGCCGGCCGCCTCCGAGAGGATCTTCTGGGCCTCGTCGCGCCGCTTGCCGATCTTGGGCCGCGGGCCGACGACCTGGACGGCGACGTTGCCGATGACGAAGCCGGCCGCGCGCACGATCCGCGCGGCCTCGGTGAGCAGGGTGACGCCCGAGGCGCCGGACCACTCGGGGCGGCCGGTGCCGAAGTGCTGTCCGAGGTCGCCGAGCCCCGCGGCCGAGAAGAGGGCGTTGCAGGCGGCGTGCGCGACGACGTCCGCGTCGGAGTGCCCGGCCAGTCCGGGGCCCTCCCCTTCCCACTTCAGGCCCGCGCACCACAGCTCGCGGCCCTCCTCGAAGGCGTGGATGTCGGTGCCGACGCCGACCTGGGGCAGCGGCGCGCCGGCGAACGGCGTCTCAGAAGCCATCGTTGAGCCTCCTGCGGGCCAGGACCGCCTCGGCGAGGACCAGGTCCAGGGGGCGGGTGACCTTGAAGGCCTCCTCGTGGCCGGGAACGGCCACGACCGTCAGGCCGAGCCGCTCGACCATGCCGGCGTCGTCGGTGACGTCGTCCTCGACCGTCTCGTGGGCGCGGACCAGGGTGGCGCGGTCGAAGCCCTGCGGGGTCTGCACGGCGCGCAGCCGGGCGCGCTCGGGGGTGGCGACGACCGGCTCGGGGTCGCCGGGGACGGCGGCCGGCTCGACCTCCTTGACGGTGTCCGCGAGCGGCAGCGCCGGCACGACGGCCGGGGCGCCCTCGCGGACGGCCTCGATGACGGCGTCCACCGTGTCGACGGGGACGAGGGGGCGGGCGGCGTCGTGGACCAGCACGATGTCGTACTCGGGCGGCAGGGCGTCCAGGCCCAGCCTCACCGATTCCTGGCGGGAGTCGCCGCCGGGGACGACCAGGAAGTCGGTGCGGTCGGGCAGCGCGTGCGCGTCGAGCAGGGACTTGACCTCGGCGGCGCCGTCGGGCGGGGCCACGACGACGACCAGCGAGACGGCGCGGGAGGCTGCCAGGGCGCGGACCGCGTGGATCAGCATGGGCGTGCCGCTCAGCGCGCGCAGTGCCTTGGGGGCGCCCGGACCGAGGCGGACGCCCCGGCCGGCGGCCGGAATCACCGCGGCCGTGCGGGCGGACGCGGGGGTGGGACGCGAATCGTCAGACATCGGTTCCTGTCAGGTTTGTGTGCTGGCCTGCCGTGGGTATGGCCTGGGAAGTGCCGGGCGCGACGCCTTGACCGGACCCTTCCGTGACGCACCGGTCGAGGCAGCAGCCCGGGCCCGGCACACCAAGTATCGGGGGGTCACCCCCGTGGGGCGGGACAGTCCGGAGTTGTCCGGGCATGAACATGCCGCAGCGCCCGGCGACGGGAGTACGTCATCGGGCACCGCGGCAGTTCACTGTTCCTCGGTGTGCTGAGGCCGGTGCAGAGCCGGCGTCAGGACGCGAGAACCTCGTCGAGCAGCGCTTCGGCCTTGTCCTCGTTGGTGTTCTCCGCGAGAGCGAGCTCGCTCACCAGGATCTGGCGGGCCTTGGCGAGCATGCGCTTCTCACCGGCGGAGAGTCCGCGCTCGCGCTCACGACGCCACAGGTCACGCACGACTTCCGCGACCTTGATGACATCGCCGGAGGCGAGCTTCTCCAGATTTGCCTTGTAACGACGCGACCAGTTCGTGGGCTCCTCGGCGTACGGCGCGCGCAGCACCTCGAAGACCCGGTCCAGCCCGTCCTGACCGACCACATCACGCACGCCGACGAACTCCGCATTGTCCGCTGGCACACGTACCGTCAGGTCGCCCTGGGCGACCTTCAGCACCAAGTAGGTCTTGTCCACGCCTTTGATCTGGCGAGTTTCGATAGCCTCGATCAGCGCGGCCCCGTGATGGGGATAGACCACGGTGTCGCCAACCTTGAACGTCATGTGACAGGTACCCCTTCCGTGGCTATCCAGGGTAACACGGAAACTGCGGGTTCTGAATGGCGTTTTCGCAGGTCAGGGCATATCTCGGGGCTTGACAACACCAACAGGGACGTGCTGCGCGGGGCCCGCGGGGGCAGGTATTCGCAGGTCGGAGCCGCTCTTCGAGGGGGGAGAAACGCGTACGTTACACGCATCCGGAGAGCCGCCCGAACGGCCGAACGTCCCCATATGTCCGCTTCCACATGTGCGACTTCCGCTACTCCGTTCGGAGTGCCTGGCCGGATACGAGCCGTTTCCGGAATTGATCATCGGCCGTTCGGCCGGGACGGTGATCAATTCCGGAAGGGGCGCGCATTCCTTCACGGAAAATCCGCGAGCGGGCGGGGAGCGCGTTTTCGGGAATGCCGTGCGAGCAGGTGGACCTCGGGTGAAGCCGAAGTGACTCGTGGGTCGCGAACGGCAGCCGGACGGTCCCCGGCGCGCCGGGTGGGACGCGAGGGGCGCGGGAGGGGCCGGGGCGCCCGTCGGACCCGAGATCGCTCCAGAGGCGGGTCGGGTGCGGCGGCGCGCGACGGGCTCGGTAACCTGAGGCTGCTGACAGACCCTTAGGACGGCTGATCCCGAAGGAAAGCCGCCCGCGCGTACCAAAGGAGTTGCCGCCGCCGTGAGCAGCAGCCTTCGACGCGGCGCCCTCGCCGCCTCCGCCCTCGCGTTCTCGATCGCCTCGCTCGCCGCATGCGGCGCCGGCAACGACTCCCAGACCCTGGAGATCAAGCCGGACAACGCCGCCGCCAGCGTCGGCCACATCAAGCTCCAGAACGTCGTCGTCATCACCCAGCCCGACCCGCAGTCGACCGGACCCGCGGTGATCGCGGCGACGGTCTTCAACTCGAGCGACGACCCCCAGACCCTGGACTCCGTCACCGTGGACGGCACCGGCAAGTCCGCCGAGCTCAAGCCCGCCAAGGGCAACGGCAAGATCTCCGTGCCGGCGCACGGCTCCGTCGTCATCGGCGGACGGAACAACGCCTCCGCCGTCCTGCCGAGCAGCCGTGAGGCCGTTCAGGACGGCAACGCGCAGAAGGTGACCTTCACCTTCAGCGAGACCGGCGCGGTCAGCCTGCGCGCCTTCGTCGTCCCCGCCGAGAGCTACTTCTCCTCGTGGGGTCCGAGCTCCGTCCCGAGCCCCTCGGCCAAGCCCTCGCAGTCGCCCTCCGGCAGCGCCTCGCCGTCCGGCGGCGCGTCGCCCTCGGGGAACGCGTCGCCCTCCGGCAGCGCCTCTCCCTCCGGGAACGCCTCGCCGTCCGGATCGGGCTCCCCGAGCGCGTAGCCGGCGGACGGCCCGAAGCCCGGGCCACGGCATGCAGGAAGGGCGGCGCCCCACGCGGGGCGCCGCCCTTCCTGCATGCCGTGCGGACCGGCCTACGGCTCGAACTTGTAGCCGAGGCCGCGAACCGTCACCAGGTAGCGCGGCGCGCCCGGGTCCGGCTCGATCTTCGCGCGCAGGCGCTTGACGTGGACGTCGAGGGTCTTGGTGTCGCCCACGTAGTCGGCGCCCCACACCCGGTCGATGAGCTGCATGCGGGTCAGGACCCGGCCGGCGTTGCGCAGCAGCATCTCCAGCAGGTCGAACTCCTTCAGGGGGAGGTCGACCTTGGAGCCGGAGACCGTCACCACGTGGCGGTCGACGTCCATGCGGACCGGGCCCGCCTCCAGGGCCGCCGGCGTGACCTCCTCCGGCTCCCCTCGGCGGCGCAGCACGGCCCGGATGCGGGCGACCAGCTCGCGCGAGGAGAAGGGCTTGGTCACGTAGTCGTCGGCCCCTATCTCCAGGCCGACGACCTTGTCGATCTCGCTGTCCTTGGCGGTCACCATGATCACGGGGACGTTGGAGCGGCCGCGCAGCTGACGGCACACCTCCGTGCCGGGCAGGCCCGGCAGCATCAGGTCGAGGAGCACGAGGTCGGCGCCGTTGCGCTCGAACTCGTCGAGTCCGTCGGGGCCCGTGGTCGCGACCGCGACCTCGAAGCCCTCCTTGCGGAGCATGTACGACAGGGCGTCGGAGAAGGACTCCTCGTCCTCGACGACGAGCACTCGGGTCACGGATGGACCTCCGGGGCGGAAAGCGTCTGGTACGCGGTCGAATTCGGGGACGCGGCGCGGGGCGGCGCCGAGGGTGAGGGGTGGGAGGAGGAGGGAGCGACCTCGTCGAGGTCGTCGACGTCGTCGACCTCGTCCGGGTCCGGACGCGGGTGCGCGCGGTCGCGGGTCGCGCCCGCCTCCGGCAGCCGCAGGGTGAACGTGGAGCCCTGGTTCTCGGCGCTCCACACCGTGACCTCCCCGCCGTGCGAGGCGGCCACGTGCTTGACGATCGCCAGCCCGAGGCCCGTGCCGCCGGTGGCGCGGGAACGGGCCGGGTCGACCCGGTAGAAGCGCTCGAAGATGCGCTCCTTGTCCTTGTCGGAGATGCCGATGCCCTGGTCGGTCACCGCGATCTCGATCAGATCCCCGCCCGGGGCGGTCACCCTGCGAGCGGCTATGCCCACGCGCGTGCGGGCGGGCGAGTAGTTGACGGCGTTCTCGACCAGGTTGCCCAGGGCCGCGGCCAGCTGGCCCCGGTTGCCCCAGACACGCAGGTCGGCCGGGCCTCCCGCGGCCATGGTGATCTGCTTGGCGCCGGCCTGGTGCCGGCAGCGGTCGACGGCCTCGGCGACCAGTTCGTCGATGCCGACCGGTTCGGCGTCCTCCAGCGGATCGTCGTTCTGGACCCGCGACAGGTCGATGAGCTCCTGGACCAGGCTGGTCAGCCGGGTGGCCTCGATCTGCATCCGGCCGGCGAACCGTTCCACCGCCTCGGGGTCGTCCGAGGCGTCCATGACGGCCTCGGAGAGCAGGGAGAGCGCGCCCACCGGCGTCTTCAGCTCATGGCTGACGTTCGCCACGAAGTCCCGCCGGACCGCCTCGATCCTGCGGGCCTCGGTGAGGTCCTCGACGAGCAGCAGCACGAGCCGCGAGCCCAGCGGGGCCACTCTGGCCGACACCGCGAGGGCCTCGCCGCGTCCCGTCCCGCGCCGCGGGAGGTCCAGCTCCACCTGGCGTATCTCCCCGTCGCGCCGGGTGTCCCGGGCCATCTTCAGCATCGGTTCCACGCTGAGCTTGCCCCCGCGGACCAGCCCGAGGGCGTACGCGGCGGAGCTGGCCTTGACCACGGCGTCCGCCTCGTCGAGCACCACGGCGGAGGAGCGCAGCACCGACAGGACCGTGTCCACCCCCGGCGGCAGCACGGGGTCGGTGTGCAGGGAGGTACGCGTGGGGCGCTTCTGCTCCCGCTCGCTCCAGCGGAACGCCAGCATGGCGATGACACCGGTGAGCACCCCGGCGATCGCTGCCGCTGCGGCGACCGCCGCGTTCACGTCCATGCCCCCAGGTTAGGCACGGGTTCGGTCCTGGCCACAGCCATCGAGGTGCGAGCTCGAACACTCGTCGCCCAGAGTTCACCTTGGAGCCAGGGGTGGTTCATTTGAGGTGACGGAAATCGACGCGTACGGGGCGGAGCGTGGCACCGTGGGGTTCGCAGGTCCGGTCACAGGGCCGGTCGGCGCCGGTCCGAGAGCCGGCTCCGACCTGGTGTCGCGGCCGGTTCTGGCCCCCGGAACCGAACCCGAACCCCTAGAACGACGTACGAGAGGGAACCCTGATGCGGGACGCGTACCACGAGGAACTGGACTCGATCGGCGACAGCCTGGTGGAGATGGCCCGGCTGGTCGGGTCGGCGATCGGACGCGCCACGACGGCCATTCTCGACGCCGACCTCAAGCTCGCCGAGAGCGTCATCGAGGCCGACAAGAGGGTCGACGAGCTACAGCACGACCTGGAGGCGCGGGCGATAGCGCTGCTGGCGCGGCAACAGCCGGTGGCGACGGACCTGCGGATCGTCGTCACGTCGCTGCGGATGTCGGCCGACCTGGAGCGCTCCGGCGACCTCGCCCAGCACGTGGCGAAGCTGGCGCGGCTGCGCTTCCCCAACCGGGCGGTGCCGCACGACCTGCACGCCACGATCCTGGAGATGGGCCAGCTCGCGCAGCGCCTGATGGCGAAGGCGGCCGAGGTCATCATCACCAAGGACGTCGACCTGGCGCTCCAGCTGGAGCAGGACGACGACGAGATGGACCTGCTGCACCGCACGCTCTTCCAGCACCTGCTGGACGACAAGTGGAAGCACGGCATCGAGACCGCGGTCGACGTGACGCTGCTCGGCCGCTACTACGAGCGGTTCGCCGACCACGCGGTGGCCGTCGCCAAGCGCGTGGTGTTCCTGGTGACCGGCGAGCACGCGGACGAGCTCCAGCAGGACCTGCCGCCGGAGATCCAGCCGTCCGCCGGTGCGGGAACGGGCGTGGGCGGGGCGGACGAGAGCGTCTGAGCCGGGGCGGGGT
>NZ_JAHHIT010000200.1 GCF_024539675.1 Streptomyces hilarionis
GGCGGGGGGCGGGTGGGGCCACAGGCGGGCGAGGTCCGCGGGCCGGTGGTTCGCATGGGCGTGGCTCGGACGGGCGCACGCCCACGCGGTCGGCGATCGCGCGGGATTCCGCGGTCGGGTTCAGTCCACGCTGGGCAGGATGTGGGGCTCGGCGAGGTCGTCCTCGTAGCCCGCCAGGCGGATCGGGGCGGAGCGGGCCCACACGTCGAGGCTGCCGAGCTCGCCGGGACGGCGGCCGGCGCGATCCGTGCGTTCCTTGGGGCGCTGTTCTCGATTCGTCTTCTCCGGTGTCACCGCGCACTCCTTATGTGTCGGATCACCCTCGGGGCGTGCCGGCCACTCTGCGGTCCGGCGCTGGACGCTCCCTCGGGTCGGGCTGGAGTCGGTGGCGACACGGTTGCGCCGGTGACTCCCAGGAGAGCTGGCCGTGGTGAACCGGCTTGTCCCAGACGGACGATGGGTGTGGGTGGCACTCCGTCCTGCTGTCCGTCGGCTACAGCGTAACCAGATGAGCGGGGTGCCGCTCGATAGCGCTCGAAGATTTGGGATAACCGTGGCGAGTCACCCGTATGTCTCCGCAGGTGAATTGAACCCTTTTCCACCCTGATGCACCCGTTGTGTTCACTCGACCGGCGTACAGGGGTGAACACCGCCGCCCATCCGGGCGCACCGTTCAGGCGCCGTTCGCCCGATCGCAAGCAGCCCATGATCTGCTGATGTGCGCAACGGCCGACTCCCGGGAGGACCGACGCATGGAGCTGCGCAGCGTCGAGGAGCTGATGGACCTGCTGTACGCCTGCCGCGGCGTGCGGGACACCCGGCGCCGCCCGGGCCCCGGAGCCGACCTCCACGACCACGCGCTGCGCACGGCCGCGCTGCTGCGCCGCGGCAGGCCCGCGGACAAGGAGCTCCAGCTCGTCGGACTGGTGCGTCCCGTGGGGCAGCTGCTGGCTCCCGCCGACCCGGCCGGCCGGGCGGGACTCGCCGCCGACGCCGTGCGGCCGCTGCTCGGTCCCCGGGTCGCCCGGCTCGTACGGCTGCACCCCTGGCGCGGCGCCTGGACCGACGACGACCTGCTCAGCCTGCGCCAGGCCGACGAGGACGGCCTGACGACCGTCTTCGACGCGGGCGTCCTGGAGGACTGGCGCACCGTGCTCGAACTGGTCGCGGCACGCAACTCCCGTCTGAAGGCTGTTGATTGACGGTCCGTCATGAGACGGTACGCGGATGACGTCGTCGCACGGGCGGTACGGTCTGCACGGGCGGGCCGCGGTGGTCACCGGCGCCACCCGCGGCATCGGCCGGGCCGTGGCCCGCGCGCTCGCGGACGCCGGGGCGCGGGTCTGCGTGAGCGCCCGAGACCCGGACGCCGTACGGCGCACCGCCGCGGAACTGGACGGGGTGGGCCTTGCCGGAAGCGTCACGGACCCCGGCCATCCCGAGGAACTCACCGGCCTGTGTCTGCGCGCGTTCGGCCGGCTGGACGTCCTGGTCAACAACGCGGCGACGAACCAGCCGTACGGCCCCCTGATGGACGCCGACCCGGCGCTCTGGCGGGAGGCGTTCGCCGTCAACGTCGAGGCGCCGCTGCGGCTGACGCAGTGCGCGTGGCGGGGCTGGATGCGCGAGCACGGCGGGACGGTGGTCAACGTCTGCACCGAGGGCGCCGCGCACACCGGCCCCGGCGTGGGCGCGTACGGCACCAGCAAGGCGGCCCTGCTCCATCTCACCCAGCAGCTGGCCGGTGAGCTGGGGCCGGGAGTCCGGGTCAACTCCGTCTCCCCCGGTCTCGTCCGCACCGAGATGGCGCGGTTCGTGTGGGAGCCGGGAGAGCGGGAGACCGCGGCCGCTCTCCCGCTGGCCCGCATCGGGGAGCCCGAGGACGTGGCGCGGGCGGTGCTGTGGCTGGCGTCGGACGCGGCGGAGTGGATCACCGGCGCGGACCTGCTGGTGGACGGCGGCACCCGGGTGCGCAGAGCCCGCGTCGCGACCTGAGGGCCGCGCCGGGGCCCGGCGGCCCGCCCCCCTTACCGCGCGTCCGACTGCCGCGCGTCCGGCGCGCCTACCACTTGCCCGGCGCGTAGTCCTTCAGGAAGACCCCGTAGACGTCCTCGCCCGCCTCGCCCCGCACCACCGGGTCGTAGACCCGGGCCGCCCCGTCGACGAGGTCGAGCGGCGCGTGGAACCCCTCCTCCGCGAGCCGCAGCTTGTCGAAGTGCGGGCGCTCGTCGGTGATCCAGCCGGTGTCGACCGAGGTCATCAGGATGCCGTCGGCCTGGAACATCTCCTGGGCGCTGGTCCGCGTCACCATGTTCATCGCGGCCTTGGCGGCGTTCGTGTTCGGGTGGCCCGCGCCCTTGTAGCCGCGGCCGAAGACGCCCTCCATCGCCGAGACGTTGACGACGTAGGCCCGCCCGCTCGCCGCCTTCCTCGCGGCGTCGGCCATGGCCGGCCGGAGCTTGCTGATCAGGATGAACGGCGCCGTGTAGTTGCACAGCTGGGTCTCCAGCAGCTCCACCGGGGAGATCTGCTCGATGGTCTGCACCCAGGTGTTGGTGTCGACGACGTCGGGGACCAGACCGCCGGCGTCGATCGCGGTCCCGTCGAGGTGCCGGGCCACGCTGGCGTTGCCGGCGACCAGCGCCAGGTCGGCGACCTGCTGGGCGTCCAGGCCGCTGATGCCGACGGGCAGCGCGGCCAGGCCGTCCACCGCGCCGGAGCCGAAGGCGCCGATGACGTGGTGGGCGGGCAGCTCGCCGGCGGGCAGCGGGGCGCCCTCTCCGTCGACCAGGGCGGCGTACGCGGAGGGCAGCCGGCGCACGGTCTGCGTCGCGTTGTTGACGAGGATGTCCAGCGGGCCCGCCTCGGCGACCCGGTCGGCGAGCGCCACGGCCTGCGCCGGGTCGCGCAGGTCGATGCCGACGACCTCCAGCCGGTGGATCCAGTCGGCGGAGTCGTCCATGGCCTTGAAGCGGCGGATGGCGTCCTTGGGGAAGCGCGTGGTGATCGTCGTGTGCGCCCCGTCGCGCAGCAGCCGCAGCGCGATGTACATGCCGATCTTGGCGCGGCCGCCGGTGAGCAGCGCCCGCTTGCCGGTGAGGTCGGCGCGGGCGTCGCGGCGGGAGCGGTTCAGCTCGGCGCAGGCCGGACAGAGCTGGTGGTAGAAGTAGTCGACCTCGACGTACCTGGTCTTGCAGGTGTAGCAGGAGCGCGGGCGCTGGAGTATCCCCGCGATCCTGCCCTCCTCCGTCACCGACGACGGCAGGATGCCCTCCGTCTCGTCGTCGATGCGCTGGGCGGAGCCGGTGGCGGTGGCCTCGGTGACCGCCTTGTCGTGGGCGGTCTTGGCGGCCCGGCGCTCCTGGCGGCGGCGCTGCTTCACCGTGCGGTACACACCGGCGGTGGCCCGGCGAACGGCGATCGCGTCGGGGTGGTCGACGTCCAGCCCGTCGAGCTCGTCCAGCACGGCGAGGCACACCGCGAGCCGCTCCGGATCGATGCCGGGTCCGTACACGACCTCGTCCACGACGTCGTCCGCGATCGCCGCCGAGCCGTCCTCTGTCACCGTCATCGCGCTGCCGCTTCCCTGCTCACGTGTGCGGCGCTCCGACCGCGCCCGCCCTACGAACGGGGAATTTTACGGAGCGCCGGGCCGCTCCTCCAAACCCGTTCCCGTCAAGAGCCGCACGCCGTGATGAGCGTCTCCACCTCCGCGGTCAGCGCGCCCGCGAACCGGTCGAGGTCGGGGACCGCCTCGGCGTCGGCGACGAGCCCGTAGTGGACCTGGCCGCGATACGTCGACACGGCGACCGCCAGGGCCTGGCCGCGGGCGAGCGGGGCGTACGGGAAGACCTCGGCGAGCGGGTTCCCGCCGAGCCGGAGGCCGAAGCCGGGCAGCGGAACGCTGGTGACGAGGATGTCGAACCAGAGCCGGGCGGCCTGACCGACCACGGGCCCGCCCAGACGGTGGCCGAGCGCCGGCACGTGGTCGGCGAGCAGGGCGACCGCGCCGGCGCCGCGACCGGGCCCCGCGTCCTTGTTGCGGTCCATGGCGGTCCGGCAGTGGGCGAGCCTGGCGAGCGGGTCCGGGTCGTCGACCGGGAGGCGCAGCACGTAGCCGGAGAGCCGGTTGCCCTGCGGGTGCGCGGTGCGCGGGCGCCGCTGGGAGACCGGGATCAGCGCACGGGGCCGCACGCCCTGACTGCCGTCGCCGCGCTCGTCGAGCCAGCGGCGCAGGGCCCCCGCCACGACCGCGATCAGCACGTCGTTGACGGTGCCGCCGGCGACCTTGCGGACCCGGTGCACGTCGTCGAGGTCGACGACCACGCCGGCGGTGCGGCGGGTGCCGGTGGACTCGGCGGTGAGCGCGGTGCTGGAACGCACGCCCAGCCCCGACACGGCGACCGACGCGCCGATGTCGAGGGCGCGGCCCACCTCGGAGACCGCCCCGCGCAGCAGGCCCGGAAGCCTGCGCACGTCCGGGAGCAGCGGCGCGGGCGGCGGCACGGGCCGCGGCCGCGGCGCGGGCAGGTCCATGGGGTCCAGGACGGCCGCGGCCAGGGTCAGCGCGCGCAGCCCGTCGGCGAGGGCGTGATGGAACTTGAAGAGGACGGCGAAGGACTCGCCGTCCTCGCCGGGCAGCACGTGCGCCTCCCACGGCGGGCGGCCGCGCTCCAGCGGCCGTTCCATGAGCCGGCCCGCCTCCGCCTGGAAGTCGGCGGCGCGCCCGTGCAGCCGGACGTGGTGCAGGGGGTCGAACTCCGGATCGGGCTCGCGCACCGCGCCACCGAAGGCGAAGGGCTGCCACACGTCCCGGATCCGCATGCGCAGGCCGGGCACGGCGGCCGCCCGGGAGGCGAGCAGATCGGCCGCATGGGCGGCCGCGGCGGGCGACGCGGCCGAGAAGACCCCGAGCGCGCCGAGGTGCATGGGGTGGTCGGCGGACTCGATGTTCCAGAACGCCAGGTCCAGCGGTGCCAGCAGATCATCAGCAGTCAAGGGCTCGCCTCGCGTCACGATGGGGTGAGTAGGCAGTCAACCTCTCACCCGTGATTACGGTCAAGTACGATCGCTCTACACACAGTTAACATCGGATTAAGTCCTTGTCTCCCGGGATCTCGCGGCGCGCGCGGACCCGGTCCTCTACCGTGAGCCTCGGCATCCTCCGGGCCCCGGGCCCGCGACCACCGGGGCGGGTACGTGGCAGCAGGCGGCGCTCATCACCCCACCGCCGTGGTCCTCTCGGCCCACGTGTCCGGATACGACGTGGTCCGTGGTCGTCTCGCCGACGTCGTGACCCTCGTGCATCCCTCCGGCACCCGGGTCGAGTGCGGTCGCCTGACCGGGACGGCGTGGCGGGTGGCGCTGTGCGAGACGGGCACGGGCGCCCTGACGGCCGCGGCCCTGACGACCCAGCTCTTCGACTGGCTGAGGCCGCAGGCCCTGCTGCTCGTCGGCGTGGCGAGACCCCTGAAGGGAAGCCTCCCGCCGGGCTCCGTCGTGGTCGCCACCAAGGTGTACGGCGTCCAGGGGGGCAGGGCGGCGCCCGAGGGCTTCCTCGCGCGTCCCGAGGTCTGGCGCTGCTCCCACCGTCTCGAGCAGACGGCCCGGCACGCGCTGCGGGGCGGCGCGCACTTCGCGCCCGTCGCCGTGAGCGACGTCGTCCTCGCGGATCCGGAGTCCGCCCCGGCCCGGAGCCTGCGGCAGCACTACGAGGACGCGGTCGCGATCGAGACCGACAGCACGGGAGTGCTCCACGCGGCCCACCTCGGCGGCCGGCCGGACACCCTCGTCGTCCATGGCATCGGCGGCGCCGACGAATGCCGCGACGGGCCGGGCGGCCGGGAGGATCCGGACCTGACGGCGGCGCAGGCGGCGGCGGAGGCGGTCGTCGAGGTCCTCCGCCGGATGGAACCGGCGACCCGTGCGGCACGCTCGGGACACCTGCGGGGACGTCTCCTCCTCGTGGCAGGGCTCCTCGGCCTCAGCGTGACGGCCTTCGGCCTCTGGCAGCAGTGGAGCGGGCGCTCCGACGCGGTCGCCTCACCCGGAGCGGCCGGCGCCTCGCCCTCCCCGGCCGCGCGCCCGTCGCCGTCGCCCACCGGGACCGCGCCGTCGCGACGGCCGACGCCTTCACCTTCGCCGGACGACGGCCACGGGCGGCAGCGGCCCACCCCGTCCCTCCCGCCGGAGAACCTCCTGCCGCCCCCGGGCGTGTCGGCCTCCGTCACGGTGGGGCCCACGACCGTGGAGGTCACGCCGGCCCCGTCCGCGCCGGCGCCTCCGACGCCGACCGCCTCGCAGTTCGAGGCCCTGATCAGCTGGACGGACGACGGTTCGTGCGAGGGCGACTGTCCCGTCAAGGCGTACCGGACTCCGCAGGAGGACGACACGCAGTTCACCGGCACCCTCTACCTCGCGAACCAGAAGTTCCTCGTCGCGTGCCAGAAGGACAACGGCCGCAGGATGAAGGTCGGCGCCCGCTACTCCGGGCCCGGATTCCAGAACGGCGTCTGGTTCTACGTCGCCGAACGCCGGGAGTGGGTCTCCGGGGCGAGGGTCTCGGTGACGCCCTTTCCGCTGCCGGCCGTGTGCCCGTGAGGGCCTACGTGACCCGCTGGCCCTTGCCCAGGGCGATCACCCCGCCCGGCGAGACGGTGTACAGCTCCGCGTCGCGCTCCGGGTTCACCCCGATGGTCGCCCCCGGAGGGACCTCCACGTTCTTGTCCAGGACCGCCCCGCGGACCACCGCTCCCCGCCCGATGTGCACGTTGTCGTGCAGGATCGAGCCCTGCACCACCGCGCCGGGGTCGACCACGACGCCCGGGGACAGCACCGACCGGGTGACCTGACCGCGGATCAGGCAGCCCGAGCTGATGATCGACTCGCCGGCGATGCCGCCCGCGTTGAAACGCGCCGGGGACAGCTGGCCCGAGTGGGTGTAGATCGGCCAGGAGCGGTTGTACAGGTTGAAGGCGGGCCGCTCCGCGATCAGGTCCATGTGGGCGTCGTAGTAGGCGTCGAGCGTGCCGACGTCACGCCAGTAGCCCTGGTCGCGGGTGGTCTCCCCCGGCACGTGGTTGTCCTGGAAGTCGTACAGCCCGGCCTCGCCGCGCTCGGTGAGCTGGGGCAGGATCGAACCGCCCATGTCGTGCACGGACCGTTCGTCCTCGGAGTCGCGCTGGAGGGCCTCGATGAGCGCCTTCGTCGTGAAGATGTAGTTGCCCATCGACGCGAACACCGACTCCGGGTCGTCCACCAGCCCCGGCGGGTCGGCGGGCTTCTCCAGGAACCGCTCGACCTTCTGCCCGTCCGAGCCGGGCGTGATCACCCCGAAGGCGGAGGACTCGCCGCGCGGCACCCGGATGCCGGCGACGGTCACGCCCGCCCCGCTGTCGATGTGCTGCTCCAGCATCTGACGCGGGTCCATGCGGTAGACGTGGTCCGCGCCGAAGACCGCCACGTACTCGGGCCGCTCGTCGTAGATCAGGTTCAGCGACTGGAGGATGGCGTCGGCGCTGCCGAGGTACCAGCGCGGGCCCAGCCGCTGCTGGGCGGGGACCGGGGTGACGTAGTTGCCGAGCAGGCTCGACATCCGCCAGGTGGTGGTGATGTGCCGGTCCAGCGAGTGCGACTTGTACTGCGTCAGCACGCAGATGCGCAGGATGTCCGCGTTGACGAGGTTGGACAGCACGAAGTCCACGAGCCGGTACGTGCCGCCGAAGGTGACCGCCGGTTTGGCGCGGTCCGCGGTCAGCGGCATCAGTCGCTTGCCCTCACCGCCCGCCAGCACGATCCCGAGCACCGAAGGCCCACCACGACGCATGGCCGCTCCCCTCACCCTGGTTGATACCCATGGCTGCCCCGGCGCGGGGCTCTCTACGCCTGTTTGAGGATCTCCTCGTACAGTCCGACCGTACGCCGGGCCACCGCGTCCCAGCCGAACTCGCCGACGGCACGGGCCCGGCCCGCCTCGCCCATGCGAGCCGCCCGCGCCGGGTCGCCGAGCATCTCGTCGAGCGCGCGGCCCAGCCCCGCCTCGAAGGCCTCGCCCTCGTCGTCCAGGGCGACGAGCGTGCCGGTCACGCCGTCCTCGACGACCTCCGGGATCCCGCCGACCCGCGAGGCCACGACGGGCGTGCCGCACGCCATCGCCTCCAGGTTGACGATGCCCAGGGGTTCGTACACCGAGGGGCACACGAACACGGCCGCGTGCGTGAGCAGCTGGATCACCTCGGGTCGCGGCAGCATCCTGGGGATCCAGTGGACGCCGTCCCGGGCGCTGTCGAGCCCGGCGAAAAGCTCCCGGAACTCCTGGTCGATCTCGGGCGTGTCGGGTGCGCCCGCGCACAGCACGACCTGCGCCGCCGGATCGATGCCCCGGACCGCGCGCAACAGGTGCGGCACGCCCTTCTGACGGGTGATCCGGCCGACGAACAGCACGAACGGGCGGTCGGGGTCGAGACCGATCCGGGCGAGGGCGTCGGTACCGTGGTCGGGGCGGTACAGCTCGGTGTCGATCCCGTTGTGCACGACGTGCACCCGGTCCGCGGCGAGGGACGGGTAGCAGGAGAGGATGTCGTCGCGCATGGCGCCGGACACGGCGATCACCGCGTCCGCGGCCTCCAGCGCCGTCCGCTCCGCCCAGCTCGACAGGGCGTAGCCGCCGCCGAGCTGCTCGGCCTTCCACGGCCGCAGGGGCTCCAGCGAGTGCGCGGTCACCACGTGCGGGACGCCGTACAGCTGCTGCGCGAGATGCCCGGCGAGATTGGCGTACCAGGTGTGCGAGTGGACGAGCTCGCGGCCCTCCAGCGCGGCCGCCATGGCGAGGTCCACGGAGAACGTGCGCAGCGCGTCGTTGGCCCCGTCGAGCGCGGACCAGGGCCGGTGGCGCCGGACGCCGTCCGTGCCGCCCTCGCCCCAGCAGTGCACGTCGAGGTCGACCAGTCGCCGCAGCTCGCGGGCCAGGAACTCGACGTGGACGCCGGCGCCGCCGTAGACGTCCGGGGGAAACTCCCGGGTCAGCAGTCCCACTCGCACCCGTAACCCCCATCTCAGCGTCCGGTTCCCTTTCATGGTCACCCAGACGGGGCGCGTGGGGAAGAGCGCGGGGGTCGTGTGAAGCAACAGTCGCCGCACAGGCCCCCACCGGGGGCCCGGTAGTATAGGCAGCAGCTCCGCCGGCGGTAGTGGGCGCCGGTGAGGACCCCGGCGCCCTCGAGGTACGGGTGGGTCAGGAGCTCGGCGGTGAGGGCACGCGCGCGTGCGTCGACCTCGGGCCGGCCGTTCGCCCGGGCCCACTGCTCCAGCAGACGCGCGGTCGCGGCCAGAGCCGATCCGGCGTTGCCCCGCAGCAGGCCCGCCGCGACCGGACCGCGGGCCCGCAGAGCCGCGCCGAGGGGTTCCAGATGGCCGTCGACGACCACCCGGGCGACGGTCGCCGCGTCCGCGGGCAGGGGACGGACCCGCGTCAGCCACAGGTCGTCCGGGGCGGCCCCGTCCGGGTCCCAGCGCAGCAGCTCCGGCGCGAGGTCGGGAACGCCGCCGTACAGCACCGCACAGCCCAGCGCGACGGACCACAGCCGGGCCGCGAGTCCCTGCTGGGCGACGGAGGCGCCGACCCGGTCCTCGGGCGCGCGCAGAGCCCGGACCACCTTGCGGACGCGGAAGGTCAGCGGGTCCCCGTGGGGCTGCGGCGGACCGCCCTCATGCGGGGCCCCGTAGGCCGCAGCGAGGGTCGGCAGGCCGTCGGCCGGGCCCGCCGAGCCGTCCGCCGGGGTGTGCAGGGCGAAGAAGCCGCCGAGCGGACGGAGCGCGCCGAGACCGGGGTCGAGATTCACGACGTCCAGTAGTACCAAGGGCGGTCGGGGTCGGTGATCAGGGGGATCCCTGGTCCGTCACCCGCCTGGGGGAGGACGGCGGGCCCGTCGTACTCCATCGGTAGTAGGACTCATTGGGTGCTCAGGGACGACGACGGGAACAGATCCACACGGCATCGTGTTGGCCATGGATGACGACCGTTCGCCGCGTCGGGCCCGGTGCCCCCGCCTCACGCAGAGGAGCAGCTCATGAGCGCCCTCGCGTTCTCCGTGGTCCTGTCGCTCGTCTCCGCCGTCGCGTACGCGGGCGGGGCGATCATGCAGGAGCAGGTCGCGGTGTCCTCGCCCGAGGAGGAGTACGCCCCGCTGCGCCGTCCGGTCTGGTGGGCCGCGGTCGCGCTGAACGGTCTCGGCGGACTCCTGCACGTGGTGGCGCTGGCCTACGGTCCGCTCAGCCTGGTCCAGCCGCTGGGCGCGCTGACCATCGTCTTCGCCCTGCCCATGGCGGCGTTGTTCGTCGGCCGCCGGGCCGGGGCGACTGCCTGGCGGGGCGCGATCATGGCGACGGTCGGTCTCGCCGGTCTGCTCTCCCTCGTCGGCGCGTCCGACGCGCAGTCGCTGAGCACCGCGCAGCGCGTGGCCGTGGCCGTCGTCACGGCGGGCGCGGTCGTGACCCTGATGATCGCGGGCCGCGCCGCGCACCGGCACCCCGCGGTCCGCAGCATGCTGCTGGCGACCGCCTCCGGCATAGCGTTCGGCATGTCGTCGGTGTTCACCAAGACCGTCGCCGTGGACTGGACCGACGGCGTCTCGGCCGCCGACCTCCCCTCGCTGGCCGTGATCGGCGTGCTGGCCACGGCCGGCATCCTGCTGTCGCAGGCCGCCTACCGGGGCGCGGGCCTCGCGGCTCCGCTGGCCACGCTGACCGTGGTCAACCCGGTGGTGGCGGCCGCCGTCGGCATCACGATGTTCGGCGAGACCTTCCGCTACGGCGCCACGGGCACCGTGCTCGCCCTGGGCTGCGGCGTGGTGGCGGCGGGCGGTCTGATCCTGCTCACCACGGAGCGCCTGCAGACGAGCCCCCCGCAGAGCGAACAGACGCAGGCCGTACAGACGCGGACCGTCCTCGCGGACCCGGCCCCCGCGAGCGAAGCCGTCGCCGCGACGAGCGGCACGCCCGTCGCGGCGACGGTGGACGAGACGGACCCGAGCGCGAACGCCTCCGCCGTGCCCCCGCCCCGGCCGGGCCCACGACTCCGCCTCCCCGAACAGTCGGCGGCGGCGGCCTCGGCCCTGGACGGCGCGCTCCTGAACGGCGTGTTCCCCCGGCCCGAAGCACCCGGCACCGACGCGCCCGGGGTCGGCGCGCCCGGGACCGACGACGAACGGCGGCAGGAGGCGCGAGCGGACGACATCCTGTCCGGCGACGTCCTGCCGGACGGGGGCGTGCTGCACGCGGCCCTGCTGGACGGGGTCCTGCTGGGCGGCAGGGGCCTGGGCGACATACGACTGGACGACGTACGACCGGACGGCGCAGGGCTGGACCGCGTGCGGCTCGGGGAGCCGCCGGCGCAGGGCGGCGACACACGGCCGACGCCCGTGCCGGCGTCCGCCCCGGCAGGCGCCGCGGGCGACCCCGTCGAGCAGGAGCCGTCCGCCCCGGACGTGCCCGCCTCGTTCTACACCCCGCTGTACGGAGGTCTGTTCGTCCCGATGCCGGTCGTGGACCGGCACCGGGAGCGGGTCAAATCCTGACGCCACCGGCCCGCAGATACGACAGCGGGTCGATGTCCGTCCCGAAGCCGGGCCCCGTCCGCACCTCGAAGTGCAGATGCGGGCCCGTGCTGTTGCCCGTGGACCCGGAACGGCCGATGCGCTGACCGCCGCTCACCGACTGCCCGTCCCGGACGGAGATCGCGGACAGGTGGGCGTACTGCGTGTAGCGGCCGTCGCCGTGCCGGATGACCACCTGGTAGCCGAACGAGCCGCCCCAGCCCGCGCTCACCACCTCGCCCGCCGTCACCGCCTTCACGGACGTCCCGGTGGGCACGGGGAAGTCGACACCGGTGTGGTAGCCCTTCGACCAGGAGGACCCGCTCGCGTGGTACTGCGTCCCGGTGGCCGCGCCGACGGGCGCGACGAAGGAGTGGCCGGTCCTCGCCTTGCCATGCGCTTCCTTGTGCGGGGCGCTCTTGTGCGGGGCGCTCTTGTGCTCGACGCTCTTGGCCGGTTTGCGCTTCCCGGCGTCCGGCGAGGTCTTCGGCTTGCCGGTGTGGTGCTCGACGCCGCCGGAGGTCCGCGGGGCGGCCGCCCGGCCGTTCAGGCTGAGCCGCTGCCCCGGCAGGATGAGGTCCGGGTCGGCGCCGACGGTGGTCCGGTTGGCGGCGTAGAGCCCACGCCAGCCGCCCCTGACCTCCTCGGCGTCCGCGATGCCGGAGAGCGTGTCGCCGCGCACGACCGTGTACATGCGCGCGGTGCCCGCCCGGGACTGCGGGGTGCTGTGCGCCCGCACGTCGTCGAGGGACGTCCTCGACGGTGCGGACCGCTCGGAGCGTCTGGACAGGTCGGACGCGTCCGACGTCTTGGGCGCCTTGGCGGCCTTGGCGGAGGAGCCGGACGGCTTCGCCGGGGTGCCGTGCGGGTGGACGTCGGGCGCGCCCCCGCCCCGGCTCAGTCCGGCCCGTCCCGAGCACACCGGCCAGGCGCCGGGGCCCTGCCCGTCCAGCACCCTCTCGGCCACGGCGATCTGCTGGTCGCGGGTGGCCAGATCCGCCCGGGCCGCGTACCGGGCGCCGCCGTACGCCTCCCAGGTGGACTGGGTGAATTGCAGTCCCCCGTAGTAGCCGTTGCCGCTGTTGATGCTCCAGTCGCCGCTGGACTCGCAGGCGGCGACCTTGTTCCAGGTGTCCACGTCGGCCGCCTGGGCGGCTCCCGCGCCGATGAGCGGTATCGCCATGCCGGCGCCGCCCGCCGTGACGGTGAGCGAGGCTCGGTTGATCCTGTTCGGCTGATACCGGCGGTGCCGGCCGCGTACGGCCATGGGAGATCCCCCTCGACGTGCGTCAGGAGCGGCAAAAGTAAGGGCGCCGAACAGGCCATGACAAGGCGACAACCGGCCGCTCCCGTTCGCCCGGCGGCACGAGGGGGACCCGCCGGGAAACCGGGCCGCGAACCCGTCAGGATGGTCCCGAGGACGATACTGACGGGCACACCTCTCCAAGGAGCCAACCGTATGAGCACTTCAGCCCAGATCGGCGTCACGGGTCTCGCGGTGATGGGGCGCAATCTCGCCCGCAACTTCGCGCGCAACGGTTACACGGTCGCGCTGCACAACCGGACGGCGTCGCGGACCCGCGCCCTGGTCGAGGAGTTCGGCGACGAGGGCGAGTTCATCGCGGCCGAGACCGCCAAGGAGTTCGTCGAGGCGCTGGAGCGGCCCCGCCGGCTGGTCGTCATGGTGAAGGCCGGTGAGCCCACCGACGCCGTGATCCGCGAGTTCGCCCCGCTGCTCGAACCCGGCGACATGATCATCGACGGCGGCAACGCGCACTTCGCCGACACCCGCCGCCGTGAGCGCGAGCTGCGCGAACAGGGTCTGCACTTCGTCGGCGCGGGCATCTCCGGCGGTGAGGAGGGCGCGCTGCACGGCCCGAGCATCATGCCGGGCGGCTCGCCGGAGTCGTACGAGTCGCTGGGCCCGATGCTGGAGAAGATCTCCGCGAAGGCGGCGGACGGCTCTCCCTGCGTCACCCACGTCGGCCCGGACGGCGCCGGCCACTTCGTGAAGATGGTGCACAACGGCATCGAGTACGCCGACATGCAACTCATCGGCGAGGCCTACCAGTTGCTGCGCGACGTCGCCGGCTACGAGCCCGCGCAGATCGCGGACATCTTCCGCACCTGGAACACCGGCCGCCTCGACTCGTACCTGATCGAGATCACGGCCGAGGTCCTCTCGCACGTGGACGCGGCGACGGACCGGCCCTTCGTGGACGTCGTGGTGGACCAGGCGGAGCAGAAGGGCACCGGCCGCTGGACGGTGCAGATCGCGCTGGACCTCGGCGTTCCGGTGTCGGGCATCGCGGAGGCCGTCTTCGCGCGTTCGCTCTCGGGTCACGCGGCGCTGCGCGAGGCCTCCCGCGACCTGGCGGGCCCGAAGGCGTCCGCGCTGGGCGAGGCCGAGGCGCAGGCGTTCGCCGACCGGGTGGAGCAGGCGCTGTACGCCTCGAAGATCGTGTCGTACACCCAGGGCTTCCACGAGATCGCGGCGGGCAGCGAGGAGTACGGCTGGGACATCGACCTCGGGGCCGTCTCCTCGATCTGGCGCGGCGGCTGCATCATCCGCGCGGCCTTCCTCGACCGGATCCGCGCCGCGTACGACGCCCGCGCGGACCTGCCGAGCCTGCTCTCCGACGCGACCTTCGCCTCGGAGATCGCGGCCGCCCAGGACGCCTGGCGCGAGGTGCTGGTGTCGGCGACCCTCCAGGGGGTGCCCACGCCGGGCTTCGCCGCCGCGCTCGCGTACTACGACGCCCTGCGCGCGGAGCGCCTGCCCGCGGCGCTCACCCAGGGCCAGCGGGACTTCTTCGGCGCGCACACCTACCGGCGGGTCGACCGCGAGGGCGCGTTCCACACGCTGTGGGGCGGGGACCGCTCCGAGGTGGACGCGTAACAGCGCGGAGGGCGGGCGCGCCCGGGAAGCAGGACGCGGCACTCGGTCCGTGCCGATCGGGTCAGCTGAGCGGCGGGCCCGGTTCGGGGCTCGGAACCGGCTCCGGTCCCGGCGGGACCGGGGACGGCGACGGGTCCGGGGCCGGCACCGGCTGCGGAGGCGTCGGTCCCGGTCCCGGCGGCTGCGGGCCCGGCGGCTGCGGCTCGGGGGTGGGCGGGAC
>NZ_JAHHIT010000201.1 GCF_024539675.1 Streptomyces hilarionis
CGCGACCCCAGGGAGGCGGGGCCGGGGCAGCCCCGCCTCCCTGGGGTCGCGGGCGGGTTCGGTTCCTGGTTCCCCCGGACGGCAGGGCGGCTCAGGGTGCCCTGCCCTCCGTGGCGGGCGACGGTCGCGGGGGCGCCTCGCCGCCGGCCGGCCGCCGGTCCGCCGTGCGGCGACCCGGCCGGTGCCGGGATCGTGCTCGCGGCCGAGGCCGGCCCGGTCGCGCCGGTCGTCCTCGTCGCCCCGTTTCTCCTGCCGGCGCCGGCGCTCCTCATGACACCGGCTCCAGCAGTGCGCGGTCGACCGGGACCTCGGCGGTCACCGTCACCGCCGCCGGGTCCAGGTCGTCCGGGGTGGGCATCACGCTGCCGGGGAGCCGGACGGCGGCCGCGCCGTGCGCGACGGCCGACGCGAGCGCCGCCGGACCGCTGCCGCCGGCGACGAGGAACCCGGCGAGGGAGGAGTCGCCGGCGCCCACGTTGCTGCGGACGACGTCGACGCGCGCGGCGGCGAACCAGGTGCCCGCCTCCTCGACCAGCAGCTGACCGTCGGCGCCGAGGCTCGCGAGCACCGCGCGGGCGCCCATCCCCCGCAGCTCCTCGGCCGCCTTCAGCGCGTCGCCCACGGTGGCCAAGGGGCGGCCGACCGCCTCGGCGAGTTCCTCGGCGTTCGGCTTCACCACGTCGGGCCGCTCGCGCAGCGCTTCGAGAAGGGCGGGCCCGGAGGTGTCCAGGGCGATCCGCGCGCCTCCCGCGTGCGCCCGGGCGACCACGTCGGCGTACCAGGACGGCGCGAGCCCGCGGGGCAGGCTGCCGCAGCAGGCGATCCAGTCGGCGTCGCGCGACTGCTCGCGCACCGTCTCCAGGAGCAGCTCCTGCTCCTCGGCGGACAGCTCGGGACCGGGCGCGTTGATCTTCGTCAGCACACCGTCGGACTCCGCGAGGGCGATGTTCGAGCGGGTGGCTCCGGCCACGGGGACCGGCGCGACCTCGATGCCCTGCGCGGCCAGCAGTTCGGCGACGAGTGCGCCCGGCGCGCCGCCCAGGGGCAGGACGGCGACCGTGCGCCGGCCGGCCGCGGCCGCGGCGCGCGAGACGTTCACGCCCTTGCCGCCCGGGTCCATCCGCTCGCCGGTGGCGCGGATGACCTCGCCCCGGTCGAGGGAGGGGACCTCGTAGGTGCGGTCCAGGGACGGGTTGGGCGTGACGGTGAGGATCACGCCCGAGACGCCCGGTCCGGCGCCGCTCGTCGGGCCGGTGCCGCTCATGCTCGTACCACTTCCGTGCCGCCGCGCTCGATCGCGGCCGCGTCGTCGGGGCTCAGTGCGCTGTCGGTGATCAGCAGGTCCACGTCGCTCAGGTCGGCGAAGCGGGCGAAGTGCTCTTGGCCGTGCTTGGCGGAGTCGGCGAGCAGGACGACCCGGCGGGCGGCGGCGACGGCCGCCCGCTTGACCGCGGCCTCGGCGAGGTCGGGAGTGGTCAGCCCGTGCTCGGCGGAGTACCCGTTGGCGGCGAGGAACACCACGTCGGCCCGGACCTCGCCGTACGCGCGCAGCGCCCAGGCGTCCACGGCGGCGCGTGTACGGTGCCGTACGCGCCCCCCGATGAGATGGAGCTGCATGCCGGGGTGGTCCGCGAGCCGGGCCGCGATGGGCAGGCTGTGGGTGACGACGGTGAGCTCGGCCTCCAGCGGGAGGGCGGCGGCCAGTCGCGCGACGGTCGTGCCGGCGTCCAGGATCATCGTGCCCTCGGCGGGCAGTTCCGCCAGGGCCGCCTTGGCGATCCGGTCCTTCTCGTCGGCCGAGGTGGTCTCGCGTTCGGCCAGGTCCGGTTCGAAGTCGAGACGTCCGGCCGGGATGGCTCCGCCGTGCACGCGGCGCACCAGGCCGGCCCGGTCGAGGGCCTTCAGGTCGCGGCGGATCGTCTCCGCCGTGACCTGGAACTCCTCGGCCAGCGACAGGACGTCCACCCGTCCGCCGTCACGGGCGAGCCGCAGGATCTCCTGCTGCCGCTCCGGTGCGTACATGTCCGTTCTCCTCCGACCGCTCTCTGGTTTGTGCCCGAACCTGTGGTTTCGCCACGGAGGCTACGCCCGGATGTCCGGAAAGTAAACAGGTTCGGGCTTCATTCGGGCATGAACGGACTTCCATAGAGGCTCTCCGTGTCCCGTGCCCGGTACCCGTGACTTCGAGGGGGACGCCCGGCGCCGGCCCCACCCGAGGCCCCGAGGGGGACGACGACCGGTGGTCGGCCGATCGAGGCCCCGTCGGCAGCCGTCGAGTCCGAGCGGCAGCCGTCGAGGTCCGATAGGCAGCCGGTCGAGTCGCTCGGGACAGGCAGCCGGCCGAAGGCCGGCGTCGGTATACGGCCAGGAAGAGGGCGAAGACGGCGAAGAGCCCGCCACCGTGAAGGTGACGGGCTCCGGCCGCTGAAGCTCAGCGGTGCCGGCGCTCAGCGGCGCAACCGTCGCGGCCGCTCAGCCGCTCAGCCGTGCATCGGTGCGGCAGCGCAGTTCCTCAGACGGCGACCGCACGCCCCCGCTCGTCGGCCGGTCCCGCCTCCGAGGCCTCCCGGGCCTCCGGACCCTCCGCGGCGTCGCCGTCTGCTTCGGCTACGGCTACGGCATCGTCCGTGCCTCCCTCGACGTGCTGCGCGGGCCGCTTCGGCAGGGCGAACATCAGCAGGAAGATCGCGAACATCACCAGGGCCACCCAGCCCAGGGCGTGCTGGAACGCGTTCACGAACGCGGGGCCCACCTCGGACGCCGTCAGCCGGTCGCCGATCTCCCCGAAGAAGACGACCGCGACGAGCCCCAGTCCGAGCGCGTTGCCCATCTGCTGAACGGTGTTGATGAGCCCGGACGCCGACCCGGCGTGCTCGCGCGGCACCTCCGACAGCACCGCGTCGGTCAGCGGGGCGAAGATCAGGCCCATGCCCGCGCCCATGACGACCAGCGGCAGCGCCATCTGCCAGGGCGCGATGCCCAGGCCGTAGCGCTCGGACTCCCAGATGTAGAGGAGCACGCCGACGACCATGGTCAGGGCCCCCGCCTGGAGCACCTTGCGCCCGAAGCGCGGAACCAGCTTCTGCACGGACATCCCCGCGGCCGTCGAGACGGCGATCGAGAAGGGGACCCCGGTCAGTCCGGCCTTCATCGGGCTCCAGCCCAGGCCCGTCTGCATGTACAGCGTCCAGACCAGGAAGAACACGCCGAGCGCGATCCCGAAGACGGTCTGCACGGCGACGCCCGCCGCGAAGCTGCGCACCCGGAAGAGGGAGAGCTCGACCAGCGGCGAACCGTCCCGCGCGGCCTTGCGCCGTTCGTAGGCGACCAGCGCCCCGAACACGCCAAGCGCGCCGACCATCGACGCGTACCCCCACAGCGGCCAGCCCAGTTCCCGGCCGCGGGTGAGCGGGTAGAGCAGCATGAGCAGACCGAGAGTGACCAGGACGACGCCGACGATGTCCAGCTTCAGCGCCTTCGGCGCCTTGGACTCGGTGATGAAACGGCTGCCGAGGATCAGCCCCGCGATGCCGACCGGCAGGTTGATCAGGAAGATCGGCCGCCACTCCAGCCCGAACAGGTTCCACTCCGTCAGCAGCGCGCCCAGCAGCGGGCCGGAGACGGCGCCCAGCCCCACGATGGCGCCGAACAGGCCGAACACCTTGCCCCGCTCGTGCGCGGGGAACGTGGCGTGCACGATCGAGAGCACCTGCGGGACCATCATCGCCGCCATGCCGCCCTGAAGGATGCGCGAGGCGACCAGCATCTCGGGGTTGGCGGCGAAACCGCACAGCGCCGAGGCGAGGGTGAAGCCGCCGATGCCGAGCAGGAACAGCCGCTTGCGTCCGTGGATGTCGCCGAGCCGGCCGCCCGTGATGAGTCCGGCGGCGAAGGCGAGCGCGTAACCGGCGGTGATCCACTGGATCTGGCTCCAGGAGGCGCCCGCGTCCTGCCGTATGGAGGGAATGGCGATGTTGACGATCGTGACGTCGACGAGGTCCATGAAGGCCGCGGTCATCACGATGGCGAGCGCGAACCACCGACGCCGGTCGCCCGGGGCGGGCTCGGGAGCCGCCCCGGGACGCGTCTCGGGAGTCTTCTCGAAGTCGGGCGGTGTCTCGGTGGAGGTCTCCGTGGAGGTCATGATGTGACAGTAGGACGGCAGTAGGTCAGATCGTGTCCTACTCGTACGGCATCCTCGGATGCATGACGACGGACACTCCGGCTCGGCTGCTCCAGCTCCTCTCCCTCCTCCAGACGCCCCGCGAATGGCCCGGCGGCGAGCTCGCCGACCGCCTCGGGGTGTCCCGCCGCACGGTCCGGCGCGACATCGACCGACTGCGCGACCTGGGCTATCCCGTCCAGGCGACCATGGGCTCGGACGGCGGGTACCGGCTGGTCGCGGGCAAGGCGATGCCCCCGCTCGTGCTCGACGACGAGGAGGCCGTCGCCATCGCCGTCGGACTGCGGGCCGGGGCCGGTCACGCGCTCGAGGGCGTCGACGAGGCGTCCGTGCGGGCCCTGGCCAAGCTGGAGCAGGTGCTGCCGGCCCGGTTGCGCCACCGCGTCTCGACCCTCCAGGCCGCCACCACACCGCTGACCAGCGGGGACGGCGCGAGCATCGCCCCCGAGACGCTGACCGTCATGGCATCGACCGTGGCCGGCCAGGAGCGGCTGCGGTTCGCCTACCGCGCCAAGGACGGCACGGAGTCACGCCGGCTGACCGAGCCCTACCGGCTCGTGTCGACGGGCCGGCGGTGGTACCTCGTGGCCTACGACCTCGACCGCCAGGACTGGCGGACGTTCCGGGTGGACCGGGTCCGCGACCCGTTCGCGACCGGCGCGCGGTTCGCTCCACGTGAGCTTCCCACGGGCAGCGCGGCGGAGTACCTGCGGCGGTCCATCCACGGCCGTCCGGACGCGCGCGCCTACGAGTACGACGTCACGATCCACGCGCCGGCCGAACTCGTCGGCGCCCTCCTCCCGTCCTGGCTCGGCACACCGGTCCCGGACCTCCCGGACGCCGGCGAACGGAACGGGGGCGGGGGTGACGGGAACGAAGGGGAGGGAACCGGCCCCGGCGGGACCGTCGGCGGGAGGTGCCGACTGCGCGGGTCGACCAGTGACCCGGTCGAGTGGGTGGCGGTCCGGCTCGCGATGCTGGGCCACGAGTTCTCGGTCCACGAGCCCCGCGAACTGGTCGACTGCGCAAGGGAGTTGTCCGGTCGCCTGGGACGGGCGGCGGGCACGGAGCCGACGACGGCGCACGCGACGACTCCTTGAGACGCCGCACCGGGTTCCGGGCAGGAAGGCGCGGGCCGGAGCCCCCCTCCCCTCAGGCCCTCCAGGCCCTGCCTAGCGGGCTTGCCCCGCCTGCCCCGACTGCCCTGCCTGCCCCGCCTGCCTCGACGTCCAGGAGAAACCCCGCAGGGCTCGCAGGTTGCCCAGGGCCAGCTCCGCCGGGCCCTGCGGGCCGGTGGGCGAGGTGTCCGTCACCGCCCAGCTCTCGACGGCGACCCTGACCGCGGCACCGGCCACCGCCGCCGTGAAGCGCTCGTACGGCGAGACGGAAGCGGCGGGAACCGAGGCCGGGACCGGGTCAGCAGCGCCGGAGGCGGAGGCCTGGTCAGCGCCATCGGGGAGGGGCGCCGGGTCAGCGCCATCAGGGACAGGGGCCGGGGCCGGGTCGGCGCCGTCAGGGACGGGGGCCGGGTCAGCAGCGGCGGCGCCCGAGTCGGGGCCGCCCGGTCCCGCGGTCGAGGGCCGGGTCGCCGCCGTCGGGGCGGAGGGCGTCGCCCGTTCCGCCAGCACCTCGGCGAGGGTGGCCTCCGAGGTGTGGCACACCTCGGCCCAGACCTTCCCCAGGGCCGGGCTCGCCATGGCCAGCCGGATCAGTGTGCGCACCCACTCCCAGGACGCCGCCGAGACGCCCCGGCCGGGCTCGAGCGTGTGACGCACGGCGTGTTCGAGGGCCTCCGGCACACTCAGTCCGGCCGGGGCCTCCCGCACCGCCTCCGCCCAGCGCTGGGCGCCCGCCGCGTAGAGGGGGGCCACGGCCTCCTCCTTGGTGGCGAAGTACCGGTAGAAGGTGCGCGGGGCGATTCCCGCCGCCTGCGCGATGTCCTCGGCGCGGGTGGCCTTCAGACCCCGGCTGACGAACAGGCCGGCCGCCGCCCGGGCGATCTCCATCCGGGTCGCCGCTTTGCGCCGCTCGGTCAGCGAAGCCGGCGCCGAGCGGGAGGTCGAGCTGATCACTCCGGCAGGCTATGCCCATGTGGCACAATCTGCCATTCGGGCGGGCCACCCCGTGGTTCAGGTACGGGGTGCCCCGCCTTCTCGACGTGCCCGCGCGCCGTCGCGCTCCACCCGACGGTCGTGTGCGCCCGCAATTGCCACCGAAATCCCCACCATTGTCCGCCCTGCCCCGCCTCACCCCTCCCTGCGCCCGCGCCACCGCTCGGGAACGTCTGGCGGGAAAGGGAACCGGGCTCCGGCGCCTGGGGGGAGAGGCGCCGAAGCCCGGCTCTCGGAGAGTCCCGGCGCCGGGGGGATGTGCGGCGGGACTTGGCTCGGAGGTGATGCGGTGTCCGCGCGAACCACACGGACCGCGCGGACCGCGAGGATCACTGGACGTCGGGTGCGTCGGGTACGTCAATGGCTTTGTTCGTGGGCTCGGCTCGCAGGGCCTCGCTCGTGCAGGGCTGAGATCTCGGGGTGGGCTTCAGGGTCCGGCCGATCCGAACTCCCGTGCCCAGAAGTCTTTTTCCCCCGCTCTCCCGATTGAAGCGGCGTTCCCGCGCCAAGTTTGCGCGGCGGTCTCGAACCGGCGCACGCCCCGGACGCTCGGCACAACCGGCACGACCGGCACCTCGCGGTGCACCCGGCCCACGCGTGGCACGGGAAGCAGGAGGCTCACCAGCCTGGCCGCGCCCCACGCCGACCGCCGTCCTGGCGGGCGTCTCCGGACGGCCGGTGTCTCGCGTCGGCCGGCGCCCCGTGTCCGCCGCTGTCCCGTGACGGCCGGCTGTCCGCTCGGCCGGGCCTCACCCGCCCGGCCCCGCGGAACAGACGGTTACGCCGCTGCCTCGAAGCCCGTGTCGCGGGCCAGCTTCTTCAGTTCCAGCAGGGCGTGCTTCTCGATCTGGCGGATGCGCTCCCTCGTCAGCCCGTGCTTCTTGCCGACCTCGGTCAGGGTGCGCTCGCGGCCGTCGTCGATGCCGTACCGCATCTTGATGATGGAAGCCGTGCGCGGGTCCAGACGGTCGATCAGGCCGTCCAGTTCCTCACTGCGCAGCAGCGTCAGCACCGACTGCTCCGGCGACACCGCCGAGGTGTCCTCCAGGAGGTCGCCGAACTGCGTCTCTCCCTCGTCGTCGACCGCCATGTTCAGCGAGACCGGGTCACGGGCCCAGTCCAGGACGTCCGTCACGCGCTCCGGCGTCGAGCCCAGCTCGGTGGCGATCTCGGCGGGCTCCGGGTCGCGGCCGTTCTCGCGGTTGAACTCGCGCTGCACGCGCCGGATCCGGCCGAGCTCCTCCACCAGGTGGACGGGCAGGCGGATGGTGCGCGACTGGTCCGCTATGGAACGGGTGATGGCCTGACGGATCCACCAGGTGGCGTACGTCGAGAACTTGAAGCCCTTGCGGTAGTCGAACTTCTCGACCGCGCGCACCAGGCCGGCGTTGCCCTCCTGGATCAGGTCCAGCAGGGGCAGGCCGCTGCGCGGGTAGCGCCGGGCCACTGCCACGACCAGGCGGAGGTTGGATCGGATGAAGACGTCCTTGGCCCGCTCGCTGTCGGCGACCAGGGCTTCGAGCTCCTCGCGGGAGGCCTGCGCCTTGGACTCCTCCTCGCCGTCGAGGACCTGTTGCGCGAAGACACCCGCCTCGATGATCTGGGACAACTCGACCTCCTTGGCGGCGTCGAGCAGCGGTGTACGCGCGATCTCGTCGAGGTACATGCCGACCAGGTCGCGGTCGGCGATCTCGCCGCCATGGGCGCGAACACTGCGGGCCGCGCTGCTCGTCTCGCCGGTGGCGGACTTGCGGCGGGCGACGGCACGGGTTGCCATGCGTGCTCCCTTGCGATGGTGGTTCAGCGGGTGGCCCTTCAGACGCCCGGCACTGTCGGAACTTCTGGACTCTCCTCGGGTGCCCTGCATCCGATGGAAACAACGACTGGAATCAGGACAGAATTCCCCACCCGCACCCCGAATTTTCTGATCATGCAGTACCCTGTCCGACCACCTGGGAGGCATGATGCCGTCGGAACGTACAGAGGTGCAGGTCAGACCTGGAGTCGAGGCCGACCTCGGCGCGCTCACAAGCCTCTACAACCACTATGTACGTGAGACGGCCATCACATTCGACACGGTGGCCTTCACTCCGGAAGAGCGACGTCCTTGGCTGCTCTCCCACCCTGTAGACGGGCCCTACCGCCTGATGGTTGCCACGGAAACGGACTCACAGGACATCCCGGGGACCTCACAGGAAATCCTGGGTTACGCCACATCCAGCCCCTACCGGCCGAAGGCGGCCTACTCCACGTCCGTGGAGGTGACGGTCTACGTCGCCCCGCGCGCGGGGCGGCGCGGCGTCGGCACGCTCCTGTACAGGGCACTCTTCGAGGCGCTGGCCGGCGAGGACGTGCACCGCGCCTACGCGGGCATCGCCCAGCCGAACGAGGCGTCCGTGCGCCTGCACGAACGCTTCGGTTTCCGGCCCGTGGGCACGTACCGCGAGGTGGGCCGCAAGTTCGGCCGCTACTGGGACGTGGCCTGGTACGAGAAGGAGCTGTAGCCCGCGCCGGCCGGGAGGATCAGCCGAACTGCACCGACCGCTTGGCCATCCCCATCCAGAAGCCGTCGATCACCGACTTCTGGTCGTCCAGCTCGCCGGACACCTCCGCCGCGCCCATGGTCACGAAGAGCGGGGCGAAGTGCTCGGTGCGCGGGTGGGCGTACCGGCCGGCCGGCGCCTTGTGGAGGAAGTCGAGCAGGCCGTCCCAGTCGCGGGCCTCCAGCGCGCGCCGCCCCCAGTCGTCGAACTCGGACGACCAGGTCGGCACCCCGCCGCCGGTGTGCCGCAGCGCGGCCAGGTTGTGGGTGAAGAACCCGGAGCCGACGATGAGGACGCCCTCGTCGCGCAGGGGCGCCAGCCTGCGGCCGATCTCCATGAGCTTCACGGGGTCGAGGGTCGGCATGGAGACCTGAAGGACCGGGATGTCGGCGGCCGGGAACATCTCGACGAGCGGGACGTAGGCGCCGTGGTCGAGGCCGCGGTCGGGGATGTCCTGGACGGGGGTGCCCGGGGCGCGCAGGAGCTTGCGCACGCTCGCGGCGAGTTCGGGCGCGCCGGGGGCGTCGTACTTCACCGTGTAGTAGTGCTCAGGGAAGCCCCAGAAGTCGTAGACCAGGGGGACGGGGTCGACGGCGCCGAGGGCCAGCGGGGCCTCCTCCCAGTGTGCGGAGACCATGAGGACGGCCTTGGGCCGGGGCAGGTCGGCGGACCAGGCGGCGAGCTCGCCGGGCCAGACCGGGTCGTCCGCGAGCGGCGGGGCGCCGTGGCTGAGGTAGAGCGCGGGCATGCGCTCCCGGGGGCGGGAGAGTTCCTGGGTTGCGGCGGACATGACGGCGGCTCCTTCGGGCTCTCTCGGCAGGTGCGGACAGTTGCTTGAAATCTAAAACGGCAATACCGCCGAGCATATTCCCAGTTGGTTTAAATTTCAAGGAGCGGGCGTTTACAGTGGGGGGATGAAGACGGCATCCGCATCCGAAGAGCCCCGCTGGCTCACCGCCGAGGAACAGCTCATCTGGCGCTCCTACGTGCACGCCACCACCCTGCTGGAGGACCACATGGACCGCCAGCTCCAGCGGGACGCGGGGATGCCGCACGTCTACTACGGCCTTCTGGTCAAGCTCGCCGAGTGCCCGCAGCGACGGCTGCGGATGACCGAACTGGCCAAGCACGCGAAGATCACCCGCTCACGCCTCTCGCACGCCGTCGCCCGGCTGGAGAAGAACGGCTGGGTGCGCCGGGAGGACTGCCCCTCCGACAAGCGCGGCCAGTTCGCCGTGCTCACCGACCAGGGCCTGGAGATGCTCAAGCGCGCCGCGCCGGGCCACGTGGCCGTCGTCCGCAAGGCCGTGTTCGACCGGCTCAGCCCGGAACAGCAGAAGTCCCTCGGCGAGATCATGCAGATCGTCGCCGAGGGACTTCAGCCCGACGAAGCGGGTGCGGACCTTCCCTGGCTGCGCTGACCGGGCGGGGTCAGGCGGGGCGGGCCGGGAGACGTCCCCCGGGGTCCGGGTTCGTACGGGTCAGTGGACCATCACCGGGACGGCGTCCTCGGCGTCCTTCGCACCCGAGCCCGCGACCGCGCCGCCCATGTCCGGCTTGCCGGCGTTGACGAAGGTCAGGGCGATCGTGGCGGCCGCGACCAGGATGCCGACGGCGAACCAGATGGCGCTGGTGTAGCCGTGCACCATGCCCTCCAGCTGCACCAGCTGCTGCTGGGGCCGGGAAGCGGCGCCCGCCATGTGGTCCTTGACGTACGACGTCGTCGCGGACGCGGCGATCGTGTTCAGCAGAGCGGTGCCGATCGCGCCGCCCACCTGCTGCGAGGTGTTGACCATCGCGGAGGCGACACCCGCGTCCCGCGGCTCGACGCCCTGCGTGGCCAGCGACATCGCCGGCATGAACGCCGTGCCCATGCCCAGGCCGAGCAGCAGCATCGCCGGCAGCAGCACGGCCGCGTACGAGGAGCCGATCTCCAGGCGGGTCAGGAACAGCATGCCGAGCGCGGCGACCAGGAAGCCCGGGCCCATCAGCAGACGGGGAGCCACCCGGGTCATCAGACGGGTGCCGATCTGGGTGGAGCCGGTGATCATGCCCGCGATCATCGGAAGGAAGGCGAAACCGGTCTTGACCGGCGAGTAGCCCTTCACGATCTGAAGGTAGTAGGTCAGGAACAGGAACAGGCCGAACATCGCGATGATCGCGAGGCCGAGCGAGAGGTAGATGCCGCCGCGGTTGCGCTCGGTGATCACGCGCAGGGGCAGCAGCGGGGCCTTGACCTTGGACTCGACGACGACGAAGGCGGCCAGCAGGACGGCCGACGCGACGAACATGCCGATGGTCACGGAGTCGCTCCAGCCCTCGGACTCGGCGCGGGTGAACCCGTAGACGAGCGAGACCAGGCCGAGCGTGGACAGGATGACGCCCGGGATGTCGAGAGCGGAACGGTTGCGGCCGCCCGCGGGCTCACGGATGACGAAGTAGGCGCCGGCCGCGGCGATGATCGCGAACGGGATGTTCACGAAGAACGTCCAGCGCCAGTCCAGGTACTCGGTGAGGAAACCGCCGAGGATCAGGCCGACGGCGCCGCCGCCGCCGGCGATCGCGCCGTAGATGCCGAAGGCCTTGGCGCGCTCCTTGGCGTCCGTGAACATCACGGCGAGCAGGGAGAGCGCGGCGGGCGCGAGCAGCGCGCCGAACGCGCCCTGGAGCGCGCGGGCGCCGAACATCATCGCCTCGTTGGCGGCCGCGCCGCCGAGGGCGGAGGCCGCGGCGAAGCCGCCGAGGCCCACGACGAAGGCGCGCTTGCGGCCCCACAGGTCGGCGATGCGGCCACCGAAGAGCAGCAGACCGCCGAAGGCGAGGGCGTAGGCGGTGACGATCCACTGCCGGTTGCCGTCGGAGATGCCCAGGTCCTGCTGGGCGGACGGCATCGCGATGTTCACGATGGTCGCGTCGAGAACGACCATCAGCTGGGCGAGGGCGATGAAGGCCAGCGCTTTCCAGCGGTTGGCGTCCGGGACGCCGACCGTCCCGCCAGGGGCCTTCTGGACTGTTTCAGACATGGGGATACCCGCTTCGGTACTTCGTGACGGAAAAAAGATGAGGTAAAGGGGCGACTCGTCGTCGCTGACGGCCGGCGTGGGAGACGTGTGTGGGTTCCGACTGCTGCGGTGCTGCGAACTAATCGCTCAAGGGCCGGCCGCAGGGCTGGCGCAGGTCCTCCATGGTCACGGCCGTGCCCGGCAACACGGAGGGGGCCGGGGCCCGCAGTCCGTCGAGGAACAGCTGTAGGTGGCGGTGGACGAACCGGTCGGCGCTCATGCAGGGAGTGCCGGCCGGTGGGCGGCTGAGCTGGGCCACCACGATCATCACGTCGCCCACGCCGACGTCGGGCCTGAGCTGCCCGGCCGTCTTCGCGCGGTCCATGACCTCCTCGATGATCCGCTCGACCCGTTCACGGGCGGCCTCGAGGTCGGGGTGGTGCTCGTCGAAGGTGCTGGAGATCATCGGGCACAGCGCGCTGATCCGCTCGTCGGCGGACGCGTGCACGAAGCGCTCCAGCGCCCCGAACGCGTCGCCGGTCTCGGCGAGGGCGATCTGTCCGGCCCGGACCGTGCGGTCCAGCACCGAGCAGACGACCTCACGGACCAGCGCGTCACGGTCGGGGAAGTTGCGGTACACCGTGGCGTTGCCGACGCCGGCCCGGCGGGCGATCTCGTCGAGCGGCACGTCGGGGCCGAACTCGGTGAACATCTCGCGGGCGGCGGTGACGATCCGCTCCCGGTTGCGCAGGGCGTCGGCGCGGGGCCGGGTCGCCTTGCGCTCTGCGGGTGTGGCGGTCGCGGTCTGCACGGTGCGCTCCTGCCGGAAGTGTGGAACGAAGATGCGATCCGGGGAGCGAGTCCCCGTTTCACTCGGACACATGGCTAAACGGGGAAGGCGTCCCCGGTTATTTCCCGGATCCAGAACTTTCTTTCCGTGACCTGGGTCACACACCCCGCGAAGGGCCGGAGTGCCGCCGGAAGCACCCCCGCACCACTCCCCGAGGCTCGCCCCCCGCACTCCACGCGCCCGTTTCATCACTCTTCACGGCATCTATCACCATACCGGCCGGTAATCCACGATCGGTCTCCTCCAGCGCGCGTGCGCGGGCCGTGCGGCACAGGGTGATCGAGAGGGTGCAGCCGGTGACCGGTGGCTGCCTGGAGCGAAAGGCCCCCTGCATGCAGCCGCAGCCCGTGCGCACCGCCCGGGACACCCTGAGCCGCCGGATACGCCCGCGTCGCGTCGCCGCCTTCGCGTCCGTCACCGTCCTGACCCTGGCGGTCAGCACCTCGGCGGGCACCGGTCACCGCCTGCCGGTCCCCGGCTCGGCGGCTGCCGGCGCGGGTCCCGTCGCGCTGGCCCGGTCCGCCGCCCTCGTCCCCTGCATGCTCAACCCGGGCACGGCGGTCCAGATGTCCGAAGGCGTGCCCACGCCGGGCGGCTACTCCCGCTCCACCGGCACCGTCCGCGCCCTCACCCTGATGATCGACTTCTCCGACGCGCCCGGCCGGGGCAGCGCGCTCAGCCGCTACCGCGAGTTCTTCCCACAGACCGAGGCGTGGTTCCGCACGGCCTCCTACGGGCGCCTCGACTACCGCGCCGAGACGCCCGTCAAGCACTGGCTGCGCATGCCCAAGCCGTTCCACGCGTACGGCATAGAACGCGGCGCGCCCTTCGACCCCGGCTACCGCGAGCTCGTCCAGGACCTGGTGGCCGCCGCCGACCCGACCGTCGACTTCCGCTCGTACGACCTGCTCAACGTGCTGGTCACCCCCAACGCCGGGCCCTCCGCGCTGGACACGGTCCTGTCGGTGACGTTCGCCGGCAACATGGAGGCGCCGGTCGCCGACGGGGTCGCCGTGGCGAACGCGTCCTTCGTCTACTCGCGCCAGGACGACGGCTCGGGCTCCTACGACCGCACCGGCTACCGGGTCCTCCCGCACGAGAACGGCCACGTCTTCGGCCTGCCCGACCTCTACACCCAGGAGGGCGGAGGCGCCGTCGGCCACTGGGACATCATGAGCGAGGACTGGGGGGCCAACAACGACCTGCTCGGCTGGCACAAGTGGAAGCTCGGCTGGCTGGACGCCCGTCAGATCTCCTGCGCGGCGACCCCGGGCACCAGGGAGTACCCCCTGACCCCCCTCTCGCGCGCCGGCGGCCCGAAACTGGTCTTCGTCCCGGTCGGCGAACACACCGGCTACGCCGTCGAACTGCGCACCCGCGGCGGCAACGACGAGAACGTGTGCCGGCCCGGCGTCCTCGTCTACAAGGTCGACGCCGACGTCGACACCGGCATGGGACCCGTGACCGTCTACGACTCCCGCACCGACAGCGGCGGTTGCACCCGCAGCCCCAACGTCCACGCGGAACTCTCCGACGCCCCCTTCACCCCGGGCGAGACGTTCAAGGACCCCAAGCGCGGCATCACGATCGCGGTCACCGAGGCCGACCCGGAGGGGAACTACCGGGTGAGGGTGACGCGTAAGTAGCGCGGCCGCACCTCCCGCTCGGCCCTCCCCCGCGCCCACCC
>NZ_JAHHIT010000202.1 GCF_024539675.1 Streptomyces hilarionis
GGTCCGCGGCGGTCCACGGGGGACGTGGCCGTCACGGACCGGCGCCTGCGCGTGTCCGCCCGCGTGTCCGCCCGCCCCTCCCACGCGCGGGCGTCCCGCCCCTCCCACGCGCGGGCGCCCCCGTTGCGCCCGCGCGGCCTCGCGTGAGACGGCCGGTCCTAGCGGTGACCGCTCACCCGCCCCTGAAGCAACCGCGACAGCGCCGAGTGGACGTCGTCCAGGGAGCGCTCGGGCTGGAAGGCCTGCCAGTCCAGGGCGGCGACCAGCACCATGCCGACCAGCGCGGCCGCGGTCAGCTGCACGTCGATCTCGGCGCTGAACTCGCCGTTGTCCACGCCTTCGCGCAGCACCCCCTCGACGACGGCCACGGCCTCCTGCCGCACGACCATGAGCGTGGACTGCCAGGCCCGGTTGGTGCGCCACAGCTCGGCCACGTACAGCTGCGTGAAGGAGGGGTAGCGGTCGATGAAGACCAGGCCGGCGCGGATCATCGCGTCCAGGGCGTCGACCCTGCTCCCGCCGTCGCGCGCCGTGCCCTCCGCGGCCTCCCGCAAGGAGGCGGTGAGCAGGCCCACGCCGTGCCTCAGCAGCTCCTCGAAGAGAACCGACTTGCTCGCGAAGTTGTAGTAGACCGTGCCCTTCGCCACGCCGGCGCGTTCGGCGATCTCGTCCACGGTGGTGGCCGAGAAGCCCTGCTCGGCGATGAGGGTGACGGCCGCCTCGTAGAGCTTTTGCCGGGTGGCCTCGCGGCGGGTGCGGCCGCCCGGGGTGGTGCTGCTGTCCATGGTCCTGATTGTCACAGGAACGCGGCCCCCCGGGCGCCCGATCGTCACAGGCTCAGCTCCGGGTGCAGCCGGTCCAGGGTCCACACCTGGCTGCGGCGGGCCGACAGGGCGGTCAGCGCGAGCGCGCCCGCGGTGAACGCGACGAGCACCGCGCACGCCTGCCACACCGGTCCCAGGCCGCCGCCGCTGATGAGCCTTCTGAGCGCTTCGACGACGTAACTCATCGGCAGGTAGGGGTGGATGGCGTTGAAGAAGCCGGGGCTGGTCTGCACCGGGTAGGTGCCGCCCGCGGACGTCAGTTGCAGCATCAGCAGCGCCAGGACGAGGATCCGGCCCGCCGCCCCGAAGCGCGCGTTCAGCCACTGCACGATCGCCGCGAAGCACGCCGCCACCAGGAAGAGGAAGCCCACGGTGCCGGCCGCGCGGACCATCTCCAGGCCGATCGCCCAGTGCAGCACGGCCATCAGGGCCGTCGTCTGGAGCACCCCGACCGCCACCACGGGCAGCCAGCCGGCCAGCGCGATCCGCCAGGCCGGAGCGCCCGCGGCCAGCGCGCGCCGGTTCATGGGCGCGATCAGCATGTAGGCCACCATCGCGCCCACCCACAGCGACAACGGGATGAAGTACGGGGCGAAACCGGTGCCGTAGTTGGGCGCCTTGTGCTGGTCGTGGGAGGCGAGCTGGACCGGGTCGGCCATCACGGCGGTGCGTGCGTCGCGCTCGCGGGCGTCGTAGTCCGGGATCCGTCCGACGCCGTCGTGCAGGCCGTCGGCGAGCTTTCCGGAGCCGTCGGAGAGCTTGAAGATGCCTCCGTTGAGGTTCTGCGCGCCCGTCTCCAGCTTGCCGACGCCCGCGTCCAGGTTCACGGATCCGGTCTTGGCCTTGCCGAGCCCGGTGTTGATCTTCTTGGCGCCCTGGGCGACCTTCGCCGCCCCGGTGTTCAGCGCGTTGACCTGCGACACTGCGTCGTCCAGGTCCTCGGAGAGGTGCGGGGCGTTCTCGGCGAGGGACTGGGCCTGCTTGCGCAGGGCGGTGAGGTTCGTGCGGAGCGTCTTGAGGTCGCCGTTCTGATCGGCGACCAGCGTGTCGACGTCGTCGGCGACCGTCGCCACGTCGGCGGCCGCGTCCTTGGCCTTCTTCAGGTCGGCGCACGCGGGGTCGGGCAGCACCGGCGTCTCGCAGCGCGCCTTGTACATCGCGGCGAGCGTGTCGGAGGCCGTGTGGGCTCCGGTGGCGGCCACCGGGGCGGCCTTCACCAGGGCCTCCAGATGGTCCTCGATCACCTTCGAGGAGTCGTCGACGAGCCGGGCGGTGTCGCCGATGGTCTTCTCGTTGGACTTGACGAAGGGCCCGAGGGCGCCGGCGACCCCGTTGACCTTGTCGGCGAGCTTCTGGGTGCCGTCCGCGACCTTCTGCGACCCGCTCTGGAGGCTGTCGGCGCCCTTGTCGAGCTTCTTCAGCCCCTTCGCGAGCTTGCCGCTGCCGTCCTTGGCGTTGCCGAGGCCGTCCGCGAGGTCCTTGGAGCCCTTCTCGGCCTTCCCGATGCCGCCGTTGAGGTCGTCGGCGCCGTCGGCGGCCTTCGCGGTCGCGCCGTGGATGTCGGAGAAGGAGACGAAGATCTTGTCGAGGAAGGACCGCGAGGCCTTCGTGGACGCGGCCGTGCGCACCTCGCTGAAGACCGTCCGCGAGATCTGACCGACGATGTAGTTGTTCGCGTCGTTCGTGCGCACCTGGAGCGCGCTCGTCTCGGGGGAGTCGCCCGAGCTGGAGGCGATCCGCCGGCTGAAGTCGGCCGGCATGGTCAGCGACAGGTAGTACCTGCCGTCCTCCACGCCCGCGCGTGCCTCGGCGGAGCTCACCTCGTGCCACTCGAAGACCTTGCTGTCGCGCAGGTTCTCGGTGATGTCGGCCCCGGCGGTGATCCTCTTGCCGCCGGCGGTGGCCCCCCGGTCGTCGTTGACCAGCGCCACCGGGATGCGGTCGAGCCGGCCGTAGGGGTCCCAGAAGGACCACAGGTACAGCGCGCCGTACAGCAGGGGCAGCAGCAGGAGCGCGACGAGGGCGGCCCGGGGGAGCCGGCCCCGGCCGAAACGCCTGAGCTCAAGCGCGGCGAGTCTCGGTGAGCGCATCCGACTCCTCCTCGTCCTGTTCCTTCGGACCGGCGGCCGGCGCGGCGGCCTGCTCCGGCTCCGTCTGCGGCCCGGCTTCCCGATCTCCCTGCGGTCCGGCGTTTCGGTCGCGAGGCGGCCCGGAGTCCGGGTCGTCCTGCGGGCCGGGTCCCCGGTCGTCCTTCGGGGCGGGTCGCCGGTCGTCCTGCGGGGCGGGGCGAGCGTCGGCCTCGGGGCCGGGCCGCCGGTCGTCCCGCGGACCGCTCGGCCCGTCCCCGGACGGGACCGCGTCCGCGTCGCCGGTGAGCGCGTGCGCACCGGTGGTGACGGTGACCGCGCCCTCGGGCGCCTCGGCGCACACCGCCAGCACGGTCGTCCCCGCCTCGGCGAGGGAGCCGAGGAGGGCCCAGACCTGCGCCCGCTCGGCCTCGGACAGCTTCAGGTCGACGTCGTCGACGCCGAGCAGCTGGGGGCGTCCGACGAGCGCCAGCGCCACCGACAGCCGCAGCGCCTCGACGCGCTCCAGGTCCCGCACGGCGGTCCGCGAGCCCTTGGGCAGGGACTCGCGGTCGAGTCCGGCGGCTTCGAGGGCGGCGTCGATGCGCAGCTCCGCCTCGGCCGCCCGGTCCGCGCGCGGCCGCACGAGGTCGCGCAGCGCCCCGCCGAACCGCCTTTGCAGCAGCGCCCGTTCGCGCAGGTGCTCCCCGACGGTCAGCGCGGGTTCGAGATCGGTCACACCGGGTACGTGCGCGAGAGCGGCGACGCGACGCACGGCCGCCGCCTGCCCGGGCAGACGCCACCCGCCCACGGTCGCCGTCCCCTCGGTGACCTTCATGCGCCCGGTGAGCGCGAGCAGCAGGCTCGTGCGGCCGGAGCCCGAAGGCCCCTCGACGGCGATCAGCGAACCGGGCTCCGCGTCGACGGCGACGTCCCGGAACGCCCAGCCGCGAGGGCCTCGGAGCCCGAGGCCGTCGGCGGTGACACCGACTGCGTCCACAGGTTCCCCCCTGTAATTTTTTGAACTGACTGGTCAGTGCAAAAACTAGCCCGAACTTCCGATCGAAGCAAAAGGCCAGGTCAGAACGGATTGTCAGTGGCATACCGCACGATGGGGTCATACGGCAGCCCGTATCGGACGTGCCGTCACACAGACGACAGGAGGTTCGTCATGGCCCCCTACCACGCAGCCGCCGCACACCGGCGCCGCGCCACCGGCCCTGCACCCTCACTGAACGGCCCCGCGAGCGACGTGCACCCCGTGCTGCGCCGCACCACGGCCCCGCCCGCCGCCCTCGACCTGCTCGCCCAGGCCCGCGCCGGGCTCGACGAGGCGGCCGTCCTCGAAACCCCCAACGAGCGCTACGCGACGGCCCATCTGGCGGCCCTGCGCACCGCGGCCGCCGTGCTCGCCGCGCGGGGCCGCCCCGAGCCCTCGCCCCGCCGCCGGGCGCGCATCCGCAGCGCCTGGGAAGTGCTCCCCGAGATAGCGCCCGAACTCACCGAGTGGAGCGCGCTGTTCGCCTCCGGGGCCCGGCGCCGCGCCCGGGCCGAGGCGGGCATCCAGGGCGCGGCCACCCGCCGGGACGCCGACGACCTGATCCGCGACGTGGCGATGTTCCTGCGTCTCGTCGAGCGGATGCTGGTGCTCCAGCCCGTCCTGCCGCAGCCGCGTCAGGAGGAGGACGCCGACGGCCCGGCAGCCGACCGCGGCCTCCCGGACGCGGGCTGACATGGCGTCGCGGCCCTGCCCGCAGCCGCCGGCCGCCCCCGTGGGTGCGGCCCGCCGACGAGGCCCGCCGTCGGCGCGCGCGTGAGTGACCGGCCCGGGCGGCGCGGTCCGGTCGCGTGACGGGACAGGACGCCGGAGGCAATAGGGTGGAAGGCGCCTGAAGCCTTCCCCTCGTCCGTGCGCACGCCGGTGCGGACCGGTGCGGGGAGGGCAGCCCGTTCGCTCCGCCGTGCAAGAGGCGGTGCCGCGCCGAGGAGTCAACTGCCGTGTCGGACCCGATGCGCCCGCCCGTCTCCCACCCCGGTCCCCAGCCGACGCCGGCCCGCCCCGGCCCCTCCCGCTCCCGCGCCTCCCTGCGCACCGCCGTGGTCTGGGAGGTCCTGCGCGACGCCCTCGAGGGCCGGGTCAAGGCGACCGGCCGTGAGTCGCTGGACGTCCTCGACACCGGAGGCGGCAGCGGCAACTTCGCGGTGCCCGTGGCCCTCCTCGGACACCGGGTCACCGTCGTCGACCCCAGCCCCAACGCGCTGTTCGCCCTCGAGCGGCGCACCGCCGAGGCCGGCGTGGCCGACCGGGTGCAGGGCGTCCAGGGCGATGTCCACGGGCTGTTCGACGTCGTCGAGCGCGGCGGCTACGACGCCGTCCTGTGCCATGGCGTCCTGGAGTACGTCGACGACCCGGCCGAGGGCGTCCGCAACGCGGTCGCCGCGCTGCGCGCCGGGGGCGTCCTCAGCCTCCTCGCCGCCGGGCTCGGCGGCGCCGTGCTCGCGCGCGCCCTCGCGGGCCACTTCAAGGAGGCCCGGCAGGCGCTCACCTCGGTGGACGGCCGCTGGGGCGACGGCGACCCCGTGCCGCGCAGGTTCACCGCCGAGCAGCTCACCGAACTGGTCCGGGGCGCGGGCCTTGCGGTGGGGGCCGTGCACGGGGTGCGGGTCTTCGCCGACCTGGTGCCGGGCGTCCTCGTGGACACCGAGCCCGGAGCGCTGGAAGCCCTGCTCGCGCTGGAGGAGGCGGCCGCCGAGCTCCCCGCCTTCCACTCCGTCGCCACCCAGCTCCATGTGCTGGGTGGGACGCAGGGGGCCGACGGGAGCTGAGCGCCTCCCGGGACGTACCGCTGATCAGGGACTTGGCTGCGCATGGAGTACGCCACAGGCCCCCCGTTCGGCCGCGGTGCGCCGTATGATCGAGGGAGACCGCCCGGCATGACGGGTCGGCTGCCGGGGAATGGAAACCTCAGCGAGCCGGGACGTCCATGACGGGCGTCGGTTGGCCAATTGGCGTAGAGGGGCGGGTTTCACGGGGGCGATTCCCCGCCTATCCTGAAGGGACCCCCCGGGTCGCCCCGGCGACTGCACGATGAGGAGGACTCCGTGCCGCTCTCGGAGCACGAGCAGCGCATGCTCGAGCAGATGGAGCGAGCGCTGTACGCCGAAGATCCCAAGTTCGCGTCAGCGCTCGAGGGAAGCGGGCTGCGTACGTACACCCGGCGGCGGGTCTACCAGGCGATCGCTGGCTTCCTCGTCGGAATCGCGCTCCTCATGGCAGGTGTGGTCGCCAAGCAGGTGTGGCTGAGCGTGGTCGGCTTCCTCGTGATGCTCGGCTGCGCGGTGCTCGCCGTCACCGGCTGGCGCAAGGCCCCCAAGCCGGGTGAACAGCCCGCGACCGGAGTGGCGGGCGCCCCGCCCGCCCGCGGCCAGGTCAGGCAGAAGCGCTCGATGATGGACCGGATCGAGCAGCGCTGGCAGCGCCGCCGTGACGAGCAGGGCGGTCACTGACACCGCCGTGAACAGACATGGTTGAGGGGGCGACCACCCGACTGGGTGGTCGCCCCCTCAACCATGTCTGCCCGTGCTCGCCGCCGATCCGGGCCCTCAGCTGCCGGCACCGTCCTGGCTGCCCCGGCTGATCAGCGGGGGCAGCTGATCAGCGGGACGGCGAGGCCGGCGCGCCGCTCGAGGTGAGCAGCCCGTGCGGCAGCTTCCCGGCTCGTGCACCAGCTTCCCGGCGACGGCGCTGAGCCGGTCGATCCACGCGAGCGCCGCCGTCCGCAGCCCGGGCGGCCCGAGGGGCCACCGGCTGGGCTCCTGGAGCCACCAGTGGGCGGGCTCGTCCTGCCCGGGCCGGCGCGGTCGGGGCAGGACGAGCCGGTCAGCCGCCCTGCTGGCCGGAGGGCCGCCGCACCAGCGCCGTCAGCCGGGCCGTCGAGGAGTTCCTGAGGGCCGTCCAGCGGTCCGCCAGATCCCAGAGCGCGCGGACGGCCGAGCGCGGCGCCACGACGGCGCGCACCCGCGTCCTCCAGCCGGCCTTCTCCTGGAGTGCCGCCCGCACCGTGCGGACCTCGTCGGCCAGTCCGGCCTCCGCTCTCGGCTCGGGGGCGTACAGCACCTGTTCCACCGCCCCGGCCACCCGGTGCACCGAACGGCCCGCCGTCTCGTCCAGGTCCGCGCTGCGGACGATCCGCGCCGCCGCCCGCCGGGGGGTCAGCGCGTCGTCCGGCTCGATGCCGAAGTCCCAGGCCGTGTCCGTGAGCTCACGCCACACCGCCAGGACATGGGCGGCTGCGGCAGCGGCCGATTCCCCCGGCTCGTCCAGCAGGACCCCCGGCCCCGACCCGTTCGCGACCGCGCCGTCCGCGCCCGCCTTCGCGCGCCGGCCCGGGGGAGCCCCCGAGGCCGCCGCGGAGTGCTGGGCGGACGCCAGCCGCGCCGAACGCCTTCTCAGCCGCCACAGCATCGGCAGCATCGGCAGGGCGAGCACCGCGCACCCCAGCAGCGTCCAGGCGGCGATCCGGTACCAGGGGGTGCCACCGCCGCCCTGCCCCGACTGGTCCACCGGCAGCACGCCGGCGCAGTCGTCGAGCTTCTTCTCCCGCGCGGAGCAGCCGGAGCTCGCCGAGGGCGCGGTCGACGGAGCGGCGTCCGCCGAGCGCGAGGCCTGCGGCAGCTCGGGAAGCGTCTGGCCCGGAGAGTCCGGCACGGTGTAGGTGGGCGTGGTGCCTCGGGTCGGGGTCGGCTCGAAGCGGGTCCAGCCCACGCCCTCGAAGTACAGCTCCGGCCAGGCGTGCGCGTCCTTCAGTCCCACCGCGACCGAACCGTCCGCCTGCGGGGAGCCCGGGGCGAAGCCCACCGCGACCCGTGCCGGTATGCCCAGGGTGCGCGCCATCGCCGCCATCGCGAACGAGAAGTGCACGCAGAAGCCCTGCTTGTCGCGCAGGAAGCGGGCGATCGCGTTCGGACCGTTGCCGACCTCGACCTGGGTGTCGTACTCGAAGCCGCCCGTCGTCGCGAAGTAGTCCTGGAGCCTGACCGCCTTCTCGTAGTCGTTGTCGGAGCCCTTGGTGATCTCGAGGGCCTGCTTCGCCACCACCGTCGGCAGGGAGTCCGGCACCTTGGTGTAGTCGCGCCGCACGGAGCCGGGAGCCTGCGGCGCCGCCGCCAGCTGCTGCGCCGTCGGCTGCACCTCCAGGCTCTTGACCTGGTAGGTCTTGCCGCTGGTGTTCTGTCCGTGGTCGCCGACCAGGGTCATGCCGACCGGCTCGTACCGCCAGTTGCCCTTGATCTGCACGCCGCTGGGCGGGTAGGGCATCGGCAGCCAGTCCTGGGCGTAGCCGTCGACGGCCGCGATCCGCGTGGTGATCTCCGTGCGCTTGACGTCGGGGCCCAGCCCGGTGGGCGCGGGGAAGTCGTCGGGCACCGCGACGATGTGGCGTTTGGCCGGTCGCCACGTCGTGCCGTCGAAGTCGTCCAGGGACACGATCCGCAGATACATGTCGGAGAGGTCGTTGGTGTTGGTGCGCAGGGTCAGGACCGTCTGGTCCTCGTCCACGTTCAGGCTGTCGCGCAGCGACACCAGCGGGTTCACCGCGGAGATCGTGCCCCCGCCGCCGTTGCCCGCGCCCACGCCGGCGCCCGTCGCGCCGAGCAGGCCGCCCTGGATCGCCGGCAGCGGCAGCAGCGGCACCACGAGGGCCACGCCGAGCGCGGCCATCCCGATGCGCCGGCCGGTGCGCACCGGGGCGACCGGGCCGGGCTGCCCGCCCGGGCCGCGCCCGGACCCGCCGAAGACCCGCCCCCACTGCGAGAGCCGCTCCCGGCCCTCGGCGAGCAGCAGGAACAGGTAACCCGCGGCGGCCACCAGGAACCACAGCCAGTCGGCGGCGCCGTCGGACAGGCCCGCGGCGACCGAGTACAGCGCCAGCAGCGGCAGACCGGCCGGAGCCGCGTTGCGGAACGTCACCGCGAGGGTGTCGACCACCAGGCCGATCACCAGGACCGCGCCGATCACCATCAGCCGGATGCCGTCGGACAGCGGGGCCGGGATCGCGTACCGCCCCACGTCGTCGGCGCCCGACCGGAGCAGGTCGCCGAAGTGACGGAAGGCCTCGGGGCCGGGGATCACGCCGGCGAGCGCCTGCCCGGGGGCGAAGACCAGGGTCAGCATCAGCAGCGTCACCAGCGCCTGCGCCGCCACGGTCAGCGGCCGGGCCAGCGGGACCCGTCGGGCGGCGGCCCCCGCTCCCGACTGGACGGCCAGCATGAACGCCGCCTGCACCAGCCAGGTCGCCGGGTCCACCAGGGGCAGCAGCGCGCACGACGCCATCAGGGTGGCGGCCGCCGAGCACAGCGTCAGCCGGGCACGCCCGCTCATGACCACCCCTCCCCGCCGCTCGCCGTGCCCGTCATCACGCCCGCCCGGTCGCGGTCCGCCTGGCGCCACAATTCGTTCAGCGAAGCGCCCCGCGGCACGCCCAGGGCCATCCAGCCCGCCTCGCGCAGCATCCGCAGCCGCTCCTCCTGCCTGTTCATCGGATCAGGGGCGCCGTTCGGTTCACGCGCCCACCGGTCGCCGTCCAGCAGGAAGGCCACGGCGCCCCCGCTGCGCTGGCGCATCCTCGCGGCCACCGCCGCCTCTTCGTCGTCGAGATCGCCGAGGAACGCCACCAGCAGGCCCTCGTTCCCGCCGCGCAGCACGTCGTAGGCCCGCGACAGGCTCGTGCCGTCGGAGTGGTCCACCACGGCGAGGGTGTCCATCATGAGTCCGGCCGCGTCGGCCGACTCCTGGTTGGCTCCGGCGAACCCGTCGGCCCCCTCGCCGGGCACCGAGTTGCCGGTGTCGGTGAGCAGCCGCACGGAGAAGCCCCGTTCCAGCATGTGCACCAGCACGGAGGCGGCGCCGGAGACCGCCCATTCGAAGGCCGAGTCCGGGCCCGCGCCCTGGTAGGCCAGACCGCGGGTGTCGAGCAGCACCGTGCAGCGCGAGCGCTGGGGCTGCTCCTCGCGGCGCACCATCAGCTCGCCGTAGCGGGCGGTCAGGCGCCAGTGCACGCGGCGCAGGTCGTCGCCGTAGCGGTAACCGCGCGGGATGACGTCGTCCTCGCCGGCGAGGGCCAGCGAGCGCTGCCGGCCCTCGCCGTACCCCTTGGCCTCGCCGCTGAGCCGGACCGGGGGCAGCGGCTCCACCCGCGGTATGACCGTCAGCGTGTCGTGGGTGGAGAAGGAGCGCGTGAGCTCGCACATCCCGAAGGGGTCGTTCAGCCGCAGCTGGAGCGGGCCCAGCGGGTAGCGGCCGCGCAGGTCCGAGCGGACCCGGTAGGACACCTCGCGGCGGCCGCCCGCCTCGACGCGGTCCAGGACGAAGCGGGGGCGCGGGCCGAGCACGTACGGCACCCGGTCCTGGAGCATCAGCAGACCCGTGGGCAGCCGCGAGACGTTGTCCATGCGCAGGTGGACGCGGGCCTCGCTGCCGGCCGGCACGCGCCCGGGGGAGAGCCTGCGGCTGCCGGCGACCCGGTAGCGGGTGCGGTAGACGACGGCCGCGCAGATCAGCGGGAGCGCGGCCAGCAGCAGCCCGACGCGGAGCAGATCGGGCTGGCCGAGCACGTAGGCGCACACGGCGGCCGCGATGCCGGCGGCCAGGAAGGACCGGCCCGGGTGGTCAGACCGGCCAGCGCCGTGCGCACGCTGCCCTTGTCGCCCCTCGCCGTCCGCCCGGCCGGCGGCTGCCCGGATCCCCCGGCGGACATCACAGCCTCCGCGACTGCTGGCCGTACGCCTGCGGGTCGTGTCCCAGCCCGTACCCGTGCGTCTGCGGGGTGGCGGGCACCGGGGTGTGCTGGATGATCTCCTCGACCACCTGTTCCGCCGTGCGGCGGTTGAGCTGGGCCTGCGCGGTGGGCAGCAGGCGGTGGGCCAGGACGGCCACGGCGAGGCTCTGCACGTCGTCCGGCAGGGCGTAGTCCCGGCCGCTGAGGGCCGCGGTCGCCCTGGCCGCGCGCACCAGGTGCAGCGTCGCGCGCGGGGAGGCGCCGAGTCTGAGGTCCGGGTGGGTGCGCGTGGCGGTGACCAGGTCGACCGCGTAGCGCCGCACCGCGTCGGCGACGTGGACACCGCGCACGGCGTCGATGAGCTTCACGATCTCGTGGGCGTGCGCGACCGGCTGGAGGTCGTCCAGCGGGTTGACCCCGCCGTGCACGTCGAGCATCTGCAACTCGGCCTCGGGGCTCGGGTAACCGATCGAGACCCGGGCCATGAAGCGGTCGCGCTGGGCCTCGGGCAGCGGGTAGGTGCCCTCCATCTCGACCGGGTTCTGCGTGGCGACCACCATGAACGGACTGGGCAGCTCGTAGGTCTGCCCGTCGATGGTGACCTGGCGCTCCTCCAGCGACTCCAGCAGCGCCGACTGGGTCTTGGGCGAGGCGCGGTTGATCTCGTCGCCGATCACGATCTGCGAGAAGATCGCGCCCGGCTTGAACTCGAAGTCCCGGCGCTGCTGGTCCCAGATGGACACGCCCGTGATGTCCGAGGGCAGCAGGTCGGGGGTGAACTGGATGCGGCGCACCGAGCAGTCGATGGACTTCGCCAGCGCCTTCGCCAGCATCGTCTTGCCGACGCCCGGTACGTCCTCGATCAGCAGATGCCCCTCGGCGAGGAGCACGGTCAGCGAAAGCCGTACGACCTCGGGCTTGCCCTCGATCACTCCCTCCACCGAACTGCGGACACGCTCCACAGTGGCGGTCAGATCTGTGAGGCTCGCTCGCTCGTCATAGGTCGTCACCCGGCCCTCCTCGGCCCAAACTTTCTCCGGGCCGACGCACTGTGCGGCAAACCGGCCCACCCCGAATCACGGACGCCGCCGCGGAACTGCTCAGCGTGGCGTCACCCTCGCATTCTTGCTGCCGTTACCGATTCGTGTCACTCGCCTGTGGACAACTGTCCGCGATATGTCGGTGTTATGGGGATTCGGGCGCCCGAGAGGTGCGAATCAACAGCGAAACGACAGTCAACGACCGTGCCCGTGATCGGTCACACGGGCATCGGCGGGCGGCGGCGGGCAGTGCGGGGCGGAGGAGGAGGTCAGGCGGGTGCGATCTCGCGCAGCGCGCCCGTGCGCACGTCGAACACGAAGCCGCGCACGTCGTCGGTGTGCAGCAGGAACGGCGAGGTGCGCACCCGCTGCATCGACTGGCGGACGTCCTGGTCGACGTCGCGGAAGGCCTCGACCGCCCAGGCCGGGCGCTGGCCGACCTCCATCTCCAGCTCCGTGCGGAAGTCCTCGGTGATCGCCTCGAGGCCGCAGCCGGTGTGGTGGATCAGGACGACGCTGCGCGTGCCGAGCTTGCGCTGGCTGATGGTGAGCGAGCGGATCACGTCGTCGGTGACCACACCGCCCGCGTTGCGGATCGTGTGGCAGTCGCCGAGCTTCAGGCCGAGCGCGGCGTGCAGGTCGAGTCGGGCGTCCATGCAGGCCACGACCGCGACCTCCAGAACAGGCCGGGCGTCCATGCCGGGGTCGGCGAAGGCGGCGGCGTACCGTTCGTTCGCCTCCACCAGGCGGTCGGTCACGGCGCCCACGTCTATGGCGCCTTCGGATTCGACGGGTACGGATGCGGAAGTCGTCATACCCATGACGGTACTGGTCACGGGTGTTCCGGTCTCGCTGTGGGTAGGGAAAAAGAGCGTCATCACGTCCCGTTTGTGAGGTGCGACACAGCCGTCCGGAAGGGGCGCGCACCGCTGGGCCGCGCCGCGCAGGCCGGTTGATTGACCGCGCGACACCGTGGACTAAAGTGACGCGAAGCGGGAGGCGACGATCTCCCTGCTGGACTGAACCCCGAGAGACCCCGGCCGGCCGCCGGAGATCTCCCCGCGGCGCCGGAGGGCCTTCCCTTCACGAGGGGCGGGGACCCGGCGGTGCGCACCACCCGCCGGATCTGAGAGGGCCCCTTGAGTCACAGTCGACATGTCCCGGTGATGCTCCAGCGGTGCCTGGACCTGTTGGCCCCCGCCCTGCGGGAACCCGGAGCGGTGGTCGTCGACTGCACGCTCGGTCTCGGCGGCCACAGCGAGGCGCTGCTGACCCAATTCCCCGAGGCCCGGCTCGTCGCCCTCGACCGCGACAAGGAGGCGCTGCGCCTCTCCGGCGAGCGCCTCGCCCCCTTCGGCGACCGCGCCACCCTCGTGCACGCCGTCTACGACGAACTCCCCGAGGTGCTGGACCGGCTCGGGCACGCGCGCGTGCAGGGCGTCCTGTTCGACCTCGGCGTCTCCTCCATGCAACTGGACGAGGCCGACCGCGGCTTCGCCTACGCCCAGGACGCCCCGCTCGACATGCGCATGGACCAGACGACCGGCGTCAGCGCCGCCGAGGTACTCAACACCTACCCGCCCGGCGAACTCGTGCGGATCCTGCGCGCGTACGGCGAGGAGAAGCAGGCCAAGCGGATCGTCTCGGCCGTCGTGCGCGAGCGCGACAAGGAGCCGTTCACCAACAGCGCCCGGCTCGTCGAGCTGATCCGGGCCGCCCTCCCGCAGGCCGCCAAGCGCACCGGCGGCAACCCCGCCAAGCGCACCTTCCAGGCGCTGCGCATCGAGGTCAACGGCGAACTCTCCGTCCTGGAGCGCGCGATCCCGGCCGCCGTCGCGGCGCTCGCCGTGGGCGGACGCATCGCCGTCCTGTCGTACCACTCGCTCGAAGACCGGCTGGTCAAGCAGGTGTTGGCGGCCGGCGCCGCCAACACCGCACCGCCCGGACTGCCCGTTGTCCCCGAGCGCTACCAGCCGCGGCTCAAGCTGCTCACCCGCGGTGCCGAACTTCCCACCGAGGAAGAGATCGCCGAGAACCGACGCGCGGCCCCGGCGCGACTGCGCGGGGCCGAGCGGATCAGGGAGTCCATCGAATGACGGGCGTGAGCCGAGGGTGGCGCGTTCCACCCGGGGGAGGGCGCGTGAGCAGGAAACCCCCGCTGAAAGGGAGGGCCGCCCGTCTCGCGCGGCTCTTCCCGGCAGGGCCGCGGCAGGCGGCCCGCACTCCGTTCGTCCTCCTCGTCGTCGTCCTCCTCGGCGGCGGCCTCATCGGACTGCTCGTGCTGAACTCCGCGCTCAGCGAGGGCTCGTTCAAGATGGACGACCTGCGCAGGGACACCAAGAGCCTCACCGACGAGGAGCAGGCGCTCCAGCGCGACATCGACTCCTACTCCGCCCCGGACGCCCTCCAGCGCCGGGCCCGCGAACTGGGCATGGTCCCGGGCGGCGACCCGGCCTTCCTCGACCCCGACGGCACCGTGAAGGGCGTCCCCTCGCCCGCGGCGCGCCAGTCCGCGCAGGAGGCCCCCGCCGTCCGGCCGCCCGAGGCGCTGGTCTTCTCCCAGACGATCGGGTCGTCGCCGTCGCCCGCCCCGAGCGGCGCCCCGCTCGGCTCCCCGGCGCGCGGCGCGGCCCCCGACCCGTCCGCAACCACCCCCGAG
>NZ_JAHHIT010000203.1 GCF_024539675.1 Streptomyces hilarionis
GCGGGGAAGCAGCGGGACGCTCGGGCGGTGGGCGGGGCGGTCAGGGCTTGCGGGCGTAGTCGCCCAGGCCCGTTTCCACCAGGGCGAAGGCCCTGCGGGCCCGCTCGGCGGCGTCGGCCGCGACGTCTTCCACGCTCTCGCCGGCGTCGATGCGGCGGTGGTGCTCCTCGACCAGGACGTTGCGGGCGGCCGTGAGGGTCGCGGCGGCGATCACGGCGAGGGTCTCGTCGCCGGTCTCCTCGGCCAGCAGGCCGGCCAGCTCGCGGGCGCCCTTCTCGGACAGGACGTAGGCACGCTCCCGCAGGACCGGAGTCGCCATGATGACCGAGCGGATCTCACGGGCGAACGGCTCGGCGTGCAGGCCGATCGCCGGGTCACGCGCCTCCACCATCTCCAGGAACTGCCGTCGGACGGCCTCCGCGGCGGACTCGCCCCGGTGTCGCTCCCGCACCGCCCGGGCCGCGTCGGAGAAGTGCTCCTCCATCGGCCGGAAGACCAGTTCCTCCTTGGTGCCGAAGTAGTTGAACACCGTCATCTTGGAGACGTCGGCGGCGTCCGCGATCTCCTGGACGGAGACGTCGTCGAAGCTCCGCTCCAGGAACAGCTCCACCGCGGTCCGGTAGATCCGCATCGCGGTCTGCAACTTCTTACGCTCGCGCAGCCCCATCGTCGCTTCGGCAGCCATGTCACCACTGTACCAAGCTCATTCTTGAGCCCGGATGAAAAGTCGTACCGGATAAAAGATTGACTCGGTCCATGAAGCCCGGGCATGGTGGTCGCATGACCGACACCCAACGCAGAATCGGCTTCCTCGTCTGCCTCGTCACGATCGTGCTCGCCGTGCTCGACCTTCAGATCGTGTCCGCGGCCACCGTCCCGATCGTGCGCGACCTCGATCCGGCACACGGCATCGACCGCATCCCGTGGCTGGTCAGCGCCTTCTCCCTGGCATCGGCCGCGGTGCTCCCGCTGTACGGCAAGCTGTGCGACGTCCTCGGCGCCAAGAGGGTCTTCCTGGGCGCCGTGGGCTCCTTCCTCGTGGGCTCGGCGCTGTGCGGAGCCGCACAGTCGCTCGGTCAGCTGATAGCCGCCCGAGCTGTGCAGGGCATCGGCGCCGGGGGCCTGATGAGCGTCACGATGGTGGTGATCGCCGAGCTGAGAGGACCCGGGGAGAAGGACGCCAAGGGCGCCGGCGTGGGCGGGGTCGTGGCCGGCGGCGGCATGGCGGTGGGGCCGTGGATCGGCGGGCTGCTCGCCGACCACGCGAGCTGGCGCTGGATCTTCTACGTCAACCTGCCCCTCGGGGCAGCCGTGCTGGTGGCGGCCGCACTCGCCCTCGACCTGCCCCGGCACAGCCGCTCGCGCCGTGTCGACTTCCTCGGCGCGGGCCTGGCCGCCGCGTTCTCCACCGCTCTGCTGCTGGTCACCGAGTGGGGCGGCAAGCAGTACGCGTGGACGTCGCCCCAGATCGTCGCCCTCGCGCTCGCCTCCGCCGTCACCCTCGGCCTGTTCCTGCGCCGGCAGACCACGGCCGCCGAGCCGATCCTGCCGCTGTCCCTGTTCCGCGTCCCCGAACTGCGCTGGGGCTTCGCGATACAGGGCCTGATGGGCGCGGCCATGGTCGGCTCGATGTACTACGTGATGGTCTATCTTCAGGTGGCCCGCGGCATCGCGAGCTCCTCGGCGGGGCTGTACCTGCTGCCCATGGCCCTGGGCATGACGGCCGTGGGCATCGTCTCCGCCAGGCTCGCCGCGCGCGGCTGGGCCGAGCGGACCTTCGCCATAGCGGGCTCGGCGATCGCCGCGGTCGCCTTCCTCTTCCTGGCCACCCTCGGCACGGACACCTCGCTGTGGCTGCTCCGCGCCTACCTGCTGCTCATCGGCACGGGCTTCGGCCTCCTCCTCGGCCAGCTGATCCCGCTCGTGCAGGACGCCGCCCCACGCCATCAGCTCGGCGTCGCCACCACCGGCGTCCGCTTCTTCCAGACCCTGGGCACGGCTCTGGGGGCCGCGCTCTTCGGCACCCTCATCACCAGGCTCTACGACGGGCCCGGTCAGCTCACCTCCCTGGCGGGCGCAACAAGGCCGGCGGCACTCGAGTCGTACGTCTCCGCCATGGACACGGTGTTCCTGTGCGGGTCGGGGCTGATGGCGGTGTGCGTGGTGCTGGCGGTCCTGCTGCCCACGTCGCGCCCGGCGGCCGGCGCCCCCGGGCCGGCCCCGCGACCGGTCTCGGTGTGACCGCCGTCGCCCGGGCCCGGACCCGTCACGGCGACGGGGTGGTCGCCGGCGCCGGTCGCGGGCGCGGGCGGTCACGGCGAAGGCCCCGCCCGTCTCCACGGGCGGGGCCTTCGCCACCGCGGATGCGTCCTGGCGCGTTACGCGAGCAGCGCCGGGATCGTGTCCTCGTGCGCCCTGCGCAGCTCCTCCAGGGTCAGCTCGAACTCGCCCTGAAGCTCGACCGTGTCGCCGTCGACGACACCGATGCGGGTGACGGGCAGACCGCGCGCCCCGCACATGTCGTTGAAGCGCAGCTCCTCGGAGCGCGGCACGGCGACGACGGCGCGGCCGGCCGACTCGGAGAAGAGGAGGGTGAAGGCGTCGAGACCGTCGGGCACGATCAGCCGCGCGCCCTTCCCGCCGAGCAGCGCCGACTCGACGACCGCCTGGATCAGACCGCCGTCGGACAGGTCGTGCGCGGAGTCGATCATGCCGTCGCGCGAGGCCGAGATCAGGATCTCGGCGAGCAGCCGCTCGCGCTCCAGGTCGACCTTCGGGGGCAGTCCGCCCAGGTGGTCGTGGACGACCTGGGACCAGGCCGAGCCGCCGAACTCCTCACGCGTGTCGCCGAGGAGGTAGAGCAGCTGGCCCTCCTCCTGGAAGGCGACGGGCGTGCGCCGGGCCACGTCGTCGATGACGCCCAGCACTGCGACCACCGGGGTCGGGTGGATGGCCGCCTCGCCGGTCTGGTTGTAGAGCGAGACGTTGCCGCCGGTCACCGGGGTGCCCAGCTGCTGGCAGGCGTCGGCGAGACCGCGGATGGCCTCGGCGAACTGCCACATCACCGCCGGGTCCTCGGGCGAGCCGAAGTTCAGGCAGTCGGAGACGGCGAGGGGCTTGGCGCCGGTCGTGGCCACGTTGCGGTAGGCCTCGGACAGGGCCAGCTGTGCGCCCGCGTACGGGTCGAGCTTGGCGTAGCGGCCGTTGCCGTCGGTCGCGATGGCGACGCCGAGGCCGCTCTCCTCGTCGATGCGGATCATCCCGGAGTCCTCGGGCTGGGCCAGCACCGTGTTGCCCTGGACGAAGTGGTCGTACTGGGAGGTGATCCACTTCTTGGAGGCCTGGTTCGGGGACGACACCAGACGCAGGACCTGGTCCTTGAGCTCCTGGCCCGTCTGCGGCCGGGGCAGCTTGTTCGCGTCGTCGGCCTGGAGGGCGTCCTGCCAGTCGGGGCGGGCGTAGGGGCGCTCGTAGACCGGGCCGTCGTGGGCCACCGTGCGCGGGTCGACGTCGACGATCTTGCCGCCGTGCCAGAAGATCTCGAGACGGTCGCCGTCGGTCACCTCGCCGATGACGGTGGCGATGACGTCCCACTTGTCGCAGATCTCGAGGAACCGGTCGACCTTGCCCGGCTCGACGACGGCGCACATGCGTTCCTGCGACTCGCTCATGAGGATTTCCTCGGGCGAGAGCGTGGAGTCGCGCAGCGGCACGTCGTCCAGCGTGACGCGCATGCCGCCGGAGCCGTTGGAGGCCAGCTCGGAGGTGGCACAGGACAGGCCGGCCGCGCCGAGGTCCTGGATGCCGACGACCAGCTTCTCGGCGAAGGCCTCCAGGGTGCACTCGATGAGGAGCTTCTCCTGGAAGGGGTCGCCGACCTGTACGGCGGGGCGCTTCGAGGGCTTGGCGTCGTCGAAGGTCTCGGAGGCCAGGATCGACGCGCCGCCGATGCCGTCGCCGCCGGTCCGGGCCCCGTAGAGGATGACCTTGTTGCCGGCGCCGGACGCCTTCGCGAGGTGGATGTCCTCGTGCCGCATCACGCCGATGGCACCCGCGTTGACCAGCGGGTTGCCCTGGTAGCAGGCGTCGAAGACGACCTCGCCGCCGATGTTCGGCAGGCCCAGGCAGTTGCCGTAGCCGCCGATGCCGGCCACGACGCCCGGCAGGACGCGCTTGGTGTCGGGGTGGTCCGCCGCGCCGAAGCGCAGGGGGTCGACGACCGCGACCGGGCGCGCGCCCATCGCGATGATGTCGCGCACGATGCCGCCGACGCCGGTGGCCGCGCCCTGGTAGGGCTCGACGTACGACGGGTGGTTGTGCGACTCCACCTTGAAGGTGACCGCGTAGCCCTGGCCGACGTCGACGACGCCGGCGTTCTCGCCGATGCCGACGAGCAGCGCGTCGGACTGGGGGGCCTTCTCGCCGAACTGGCGCAGGTGGACCTTGGAGGACTTGTACGAGCAGTGCTCGGACCACATGACGGAGTACATGGCGAGCTCGGCGCCGGTCGGGCGGCGGCCGAGGATCTCCACGACCCGCTCGTACTCGTCCTTCTTCAGGCCGAGTTCGGCCCAGGGCAGCTCGACGTCGGGGGTCTCGGCCGCGTGCTCGACCGTGTCCAGAGGCGTCCGGCTCATGCGTTGACCAGCTTCTTGAGGATCGAGGTGAAGAACGGGAGGCCGTCGGTGCGGCCGGAGCCGATGAGGGGCTCGACGGCGTGCTCCGGGTGCGGCATGAGGCCCACGACGTTGCCGGCCGCGTTGGTGATGCCGGCGATGTCGCGGAGGCTGCCGTTGGGGTTGACGTCCAGGTAACGGAAGGCGACCCGGCCCTCCGCCTCCAGCTCGTCGAGCGTGCGCTCGTCGGCGACGTACCGGCCGTCCATGTTCTTCAGCGGGATGTGGATCTCCTGGCCGGCCGCGTAGTCGGTGGTCCAGGCGGTGTCCGCGTTCTCCACCCGCAGCTTTTGGTCGCGGCAGATGAAGTGGAGGTGATCGTTGCCGAGCATCGCGCCCGGGAGGAGGTGGGCCTCGGTGAGGATCTGGAAGCCGTTGCAGATGCCGAGGACCGGCAGGCCGGCCTTCGCCTGCTCGATGAGGGGCTCCATCACGGGGGAGAAACGCGCGATGGCGCCGGCCCGCAGATAGTCGCCGTACGAGAAACCGCCGCACAGCACCACGGCGTCGACCTGGTGGAGGTTCTTGTCCTTGTGCCAGAGAGCGACGGGTTCGGCCCCCGCGAGGCGGATCGCGCGCTGGGTGTCCCGGTCGTCGAGGCTGCCCGGGAAAGTGACGACGCCAATACGAGCGGTCACTTCGCGGCCCCCGCGACGGCTTCTTCCGACTCGACCTTGACGGTGAAGTCCTCGATCACGGTGTTGGCGAGGAAGGATTCCGCAAGATCGTGGATGCGGGCGAGGACGGCCTCGTCGACCGGGCCGTCAACTTCCAGTTCGAATCGCTTTCCCTGACGTACGTCGGAGATGCCCTCGAAACCCAGCCGCGGCAGTGCGCGCTGCACCGCCTGGCCCTGGGGGTCGAGGATCTCCGGCTTGAGCATGACGTCGACTACGACGCGTGCCACTGGCACTCCCGGTGGTGTGGTGCTGAGCAGGTTCCTGCGGGTGTCTCCGACAGGTGGCTTCAGACTACCCGCACAAAATTTCTACGCGAGTAGAGTTGGAGGAACCTACGTGACGGCCATCACGGCGGCCACCGCGATCGGGCGCCGGCGGGGGATGTTCACGAAAAGTTACGGGAAAGATCCCCGGCCATCCTCGGATACCTATTGCGTCCGGACACGCGGACAGATTTAGTCGGGCTTCACAATGCATTGCCGCGCACTGTACAAATGAATTGGAAATAGCCGAGACTCGGCACGACGCCACGGCTGAACGGTTTGTGGCGCCGGACGAAGGGACCGATATTCGTGGCGCAGAAGGTCGTGGTCACTCTCTTTGACGACATCGACGGCTCGGAAGCGGCGGAAACGATCGCCTTCGGCCTCGACGGCAAGTCGTACGAGATCGACCTGAATGAAGGCAATGCCGAGAAACTGCGTAAGGCGCTCGCGCCCTACGTGGAGGCCGGCCGCAAGCGGTCGAAGTCGGGCAAGGCCTACAAGCAGACGGAGGTCGCCCCCGACCCCGCGGCGGTCCGCGCCTGGGCCCAGGCCAACAAGATGGAGGTGCCCGCCCGCGGCCGCATCCCCAAGAAGGTCTACGAGGCGTTCACCGACGCCCAGTGAACGCGGACCGGTGAGCGGGGACCGGTGAGCAGTGCCCGCTGAGCGCTGCCGGCCGTGTGGCGTTCGGCGCGTGCGTCGGGCGTCAGGCGCGGGGCCTTCGGCGTGCGAGGCCCGGACGGCAGCTGCCGGGACCGCAGCTGTCCGGACCGGGCGTCCGGAGCGTCCGGTGCACGGCAGGGGCGGCGCGGACGGGCGGCGTGGCGCCTGCGGAGCTCGCCGCACGCTTCTCGCAGGCCCGGACCGACGGCCGGTCACCCGCCCCTCGAACGACCCGACTTGCGCTGCACCCCTCCCGGTCGGCTAGAGTTCGGAGCACGCCGAGGGGCGAGGCCGAAAAGCCCAGCTCACGGAGTACATGCGGGTGTAGTTCAGTAGTAGAACATCCCCCTTCCAGGGGGAAGGCGCAGTGTGCAATTCCTGTCACCCGCTCTGCACCGCCGGTCTGGCCAGTCTTCTGGATCAGGTAGGCTGGTGCTCGCGCCGATCGGTGAGAGCCGGTCGGAGGCAATGCGGACGTAGCTCAGTTGGTAGAGCGCAACCTTGCCAAGGTTGAGGTCGCGAGTTCGAGCCTCGTCGTCCGCTCGGGAATCAGACCCCGGTCCACTGGACCGGGGTCTTTTCGTATGCCCGCGCCAGTCCGGGCTCCGGGCGCCCGGGCTCCTGACGTACGGGCGCCGCCGGGACGGCCGTCTGACATATGTCATACGGAGTGGTGACACCTCGCACTGCTGCGGACCTCCGGGCGCCGGGAGCCTTGAGGCATGAACACGAAGGAACACGTGATCGAGGTCACCGGCCTCCGGCGTGTGTACGGGGGCGGGTTCGAGGCGGTCCGCGGAATCTCCTTCCACGTCGGCCGCGGTGAGATCTTCGCGCTGCTCGGCACCAACGGCGCCGGGAAGACGTCGACCGTCGAGCTGCTGGAAGGGCTGGCGCGGCCCGACGGCGGACGCATCTCGGTGCTCGGCCACGACCCCTACACCGAGCGGGCCGCCGTCCGGCCGCGCACCGGCGTGATGCTCCAGGAGGGCGGATTCCCCTCCGAGCTGACCGTCGCCGAGACCGCGCGGATGTGGGCCGGCTGCGTGAGCGGCGCCCGTCCGATCGAGCGGGCCCTGGCGTCGACCGGGCTCGCCGGGCGGGCCGACGTCCGGGTCAAGCAGCTGTCCGGGGGCGAGCGGCGGCGCCTGGACCTGGCGCTCGCGGTGCTCGGCGAACCCGAGGTGCTGTTCCTCGACGAGCCCTCGACCGGCCTGGACGCCGAGGGCCGGCGGGACACCTGGGAGCTGGTGCGCGCCCTGCGCGACGCGGGCACCACGGTCGTGCTGACCACCCACTACCTGGAAGAGGCCGAGCAGCTGGCCGACCGGCTGGCCATCCTGCACCGGGGCCGCATCGCCGCCGCCGGGACGCCCGCCGAGGTGACCGCCGCCCAGCCGTCCCGGATCTCCTTCGAACTGCCCGAGGGGTACCTCCCGGGCGATCTGCCGCCGCTCGGCGAACTGGGCGCGTGCGGACACGAGATCGACGGTCGTCTCCTGCGGCTGCGCACCCGTGAGCTCCAGCGGGCCGCGACCGGGCTGCTGGTGTGGGCGCAGCGGACCGGGATCGAGCTGCGCCGGCTCGATGTCCGCTCGGCCTCGCTGGAGGAGGCGTTCCTGGGCATCGCCCGGGAGGCGTCGGACGACGCGGGGACCGATCCGGCCGATCCGGCCGGTCCGGCCGGCCGGGCCGGCCGGGCCGAGGGAGTCGACCGGACCGAGGGAGTCGACCGGACCGAGGGAGTCGACCTGACCGACGAGACCGAGGGAGTCGTGGCATGAGCGGGGTCACGGTGCAGGATGCGGCCGGCCGGACGGCCGGAAGGACCGTCACGACGCCCGCGCGCCGGATGGCCGCCCTCGCGCGCGCCGAACTCACGCTGCTCGGCCGCAGCAGGAGCACCCTCCTCATGGCCGTGCTCGTGCCGCTGGCGCTGCCGGTCAGCCTCGCCCCGACGATCGACGGCATGCACGTCCAGGACGCCGGCCTCACCCCCGGCCTGGTGCTGCTGCCCGCGGCGATCGGTTTCTCCCTGCTGTTCGGGGTGTACTCGGCGCTGACCGTCATCTACACCTCCCGGCGCGAGGAGTTGGTGCTGAAGCGGCTGCGCACCGGTGAACTGCGGGACGCCGAGATCCTGGGCGGGACGGCGGTGCCGGTCCTCGCGACGGGACTGGTGCAGTCGGCGGTGCTGGTGGCCGGCTCCGCCGTCCTGCTGGACGTGCCGGCCCCGAAGGCGCCCGTCCTCGCCGTCCTGGGCCTGCTGTTCGGGCTGGTGATGTGCGCGGCGCTCGCGGCCGTCACCGCGACCGCGACCCGGACCGTGGAGAGCGCGCAGGTCACCACGGCGCCGCTGGTGCTCGTGTCGATGGCGGGGTCCGGGGTGGCCGTCCCCCTGGAACTGCTGCCCCACGGGCTCGCCTCGGCCTGCGCGTCGCTGCCGCTGTCCCCGGTGATCACCCTGATACGCGGCGGCTGGACCGGCGCCCTCTCGGCCCACGACACCCTGGGAGCACTGGGAACCGCACTGGCCTGGACCGTGCTGGCGGTGTTTGCTGTACGGCGGTGGTTCCGGTGGGAGCCCCGGCGCTGACCGACGCCGGACGCCGGAACGCCGCCGGGCCCGCGCCGACGCGGACCGGGGGAACCGCGTGCAGGGGGACACGCGACGGGACGCGTCACGTACGCGGGCCCACGGCTACGGGCTACGGGCTACGGGCTACGGGCTACGGGGGGCTACGGCTACGGCTACGGCTACAAGGACATGGGAACAGGGGGCATGCGGATGCGCAGGCCGGGGGGCTGGTGGCGGCGCAAGAGCACGCCCGCGAAGGTCGAGACGTACACACGGTGGTCGTTCCACTTCTTCGCCGCGGCCGAGTTCATGGCGGTGGGGCTGCCCGCCGCCGGGGGGCTGCCGGCCGGCCTCGGGCTCTGGGCGGCGGCGCTGACGCTGGCGCACTGCACGCTCGGCGCGGTGACGGCGTCGCGGGCGCTGGACTGGACGCGCGGACGCCGGCCCCAGCCCGTCCGGCTGATGTGGGCCCTCGCCGCCGTGTCGGCGACGACCGCCGTCGCCGCGGTGGGCGTCGCGCAGCGCGGCCCGGACCACGAGAGCGTCGACGCCGCGGCGGGCAGCGTCTTCGGCATCGTCCTCGCCTTCGGGGCCGGGTTCATCGCGCTCGGCGTGCGCAGCCGTCGCCGGGTGCTCGCGGTCGTGACCGGCTTCGCCCTGGGCGCCGGGGCCGCGGCGTACCCGGTCGGACTGCCCGGCGTGGCCGTTGTGGCCACGATGGCGGCGGTGTTCCTCGGCGGCGGCTTCCTCGCCTTCACCTCGGTCTTCTCCGCGTGGCTGCTCGACGCGGTCTTCCGGCTGGACGAGGCCCGCGACACCCGGGCCCGGCTCGCCGTGGCCGAGGAACGGCTGCGGTTCGGGCGGGACCTTCACGACGTGATGGGCCGCAACCTGGCGGTGATCGCCCTGAAGAGCGAGCTGGCCGTGCAGCTGGCCCGGCGCGGCCGGCCGGACGCCGTGGAGCAGATGATCGAGGTACAGCGCATAGCGCGGGAGTCGCAGCGCGAGGTGCGCGACGTCGTCCGCGGCTACCGGGAGGCCGACCTGGGCGTGGAACTCGCCGGCGCGCAGGGTGTGTTGACGGCGGCGGGCATCGACTGCGAGGTGAGCGGGGAGCCCGGCGGGCTGCCCGCCGGGGTGCAGTCCGCGCTCGGCTGGGTGGTGCGCGAGAGCACCACCAACGTCCTGCGGCACGGCGATCCGGGCCGGTGCTCGGTGACGTTGCGCAGGACGTCGGGGAGCGTGGTGCTGACGGTGGAGAACGACGGGGTGGGGCCCGCGGGCGCGAGCGCGGGCGGCGGGTCGGGACTCGCCGGGCTGCGCGAGCGGCTGCGCGGGGTCGACGGGACGCTGGAGGCCGGACTCATGGCCCCCGGCAGGTTCCGGGTGGTCGCCGAGGTGCCCTTGGGCGAGGCGGCCCAGGGCGAGGCCCCTGCGGACGAGGTGGGCGCGGCGGCGCAGGACGGGAGACCTCGGAGCGGCGCCGAGCCGGGCGGGAGACCGCTGGACGAGGGGGCGCAGAGTGGGAAACCGTTGGACGAGGCGGCTCAGGGCGGGAACCCGCCTGTGAGGGAGGTCACTTCATGATGGTGCGGGTGCTGCTCGCCGACGACGAGCACCTCATCCGGGGCGCCCTGGCCGCGCTGCTCTCCCTGGAGGACGATCTGGTGATCGTCGCCGAGGCGGCCACCGGGCCGGAGGCGCTGGCGATGGCACGGGCCCACGAACCCGACGTGGCCGTCCTGGACCTCCAGATGCCGGGCGCCGACGGTGTGAAGGTCGCCACATCCCTGCGGTCCGAACTGCCCGGCTGCCGGGCACTGATCGTCACCAGCCACGGCCGGCCGGGACATCTCAAACGGGCGCTTGCGGCCGGTGTGCGCGGGTTCGTCCCGAAGACCGTGAGCGCCCAGCGGCTCGCCGAGATCATCCGCACGGTGCACGCCGGGAACCGCTATGTGGACCCGGAGTTGGCGGCCGACGCGATCGCCGCCGGCGACTCGCCGCTGACATCGCGCGAGGCGGAGGTGCTCGAACTCGCCGCCGACGGGGCGCCGGTCGCGGAGATCGCCGAGCGGGCCGCGCTGTCGCAGGGGACGGTGCGCAACTACCTGTCGTCGGCCGTCTCCAAGCTCGGGGCGGAGAACCGGCACACCGCGGTGCGGATCGCCCGGGAGCGGGGTTGGGTATAGTTGGCCTCGCGCCACGGCACGTTCACCACGGCGCGATGCGGACGTAGCTCAGTTGGTAGAGCGCAACCTTGCCAAGGTTGAGGTCGCGAGTTCGAGCCTCGTCGTCCGCTCCATCGCCAAGGCCCCGGTCATCGACCGGGGCCTTTCGCGTGGGCCGCTCACTCCCAGGCCGCGCCCGTCAGACGCTCGTAGGCCTCGACGTACTTCGCGCGGGTCGCGTCCACGATGTGCTGGGGCAGCGGCGGCGGGGGCTGCTCGCTGTGGCGGTCCCAGCCGGACTCGGCCGAGGTCAGCCAGTCCCGCACGAACTGCTTGTCGAACGAGGGCTGCGCGCGGCCCGGCTGCCACTGGTCGGCCGGCCAGAAACGCGACGAGTCCGGGGTGAGGACCTCGTCGGCGATGACCAGGGTCTCGTCCTCGAAGCCGAACTCGAACTTGGTGTCGGCGAGGATGACGCCCCGCTCGCGGGCGATGTCGCGGGCCCGGCCGTACACGGCGAGGGTGGCCTGGCGGAGCTGGGCCGCGGTGTCGGCGCCGACCTGGCGGGCGACCTCCTCGTAGGAGACGTTCTCGTCGTGCTCGCCGACGGCGGCCTTGGTGGCCGGGGTGAAGATCGGCGCGGGCAGCTCGCTGCCGTCGACCAGGCCCTCGGGGAGGGCGAGTCCGCAGACCGTGCGGGACTCCCGGTACTCGACGAGTCCCGAGCCGGTGAGGTAGCCGCGGGCCACGCACTCGACCGGGACCATCCGCAGCGACTTGCAGATCAGGGTGCGTCCGGCCCAGTCGGCGGGGGCGCCGGCGGGCGGCTCCGTGCTCAGGACGTGGTTCGGGACCAGGTCGGCGAGCCGGTCGAACCACCACAGGGAGAGCTGGGTGAGGATGCGGCCCTTGTCGGGGATCTCGGTCGGCAGCACCCAGTCGTAGGCGGACGTGCGGTCGCTGGCGACCATCACGAGGTCGCCCGCCTCGTTCTGGTACAGCTCGCGCACCTTGCCGGTGTGCAGATGCACCAGGCCCGGCACCTGAAGCGGCTCGGGCTTTTCTACGAATCCGGACACGGTTCCTCCCCGTGGTTCTGACCTGGAGGCTCGATTGTCCCTTAGTCCGGGATTGATCCGGGACGGCGGGTCACGGGACCGTCCGGGACGACGGACGCCCGGGCCGCGCGCGGATCAGTCGCGCTTGCAGATGCGGTCCAGGAGGTTGGCCGTGGCGCGTTGGACGCGGGGGTCCACATGGCCGGGGCGGTCCAGGGCCGGCGACCAGGCGAAGGTGCCGGAGGCGAACACCAGGGCCCCCGACGGGGCGCGGTAGAGGGACGTCTCCTGGTGCCGCCGGACGCCCTCGCCGTCGTGGTACGGCGAGTGGGCGAGAAGGATGCGGTCCTCGTGCCGGGGAAGAGGGGTGCGCGGGAAGTAGCGGTCGGCCTCGCCCGCGACCAGCCCGTCGAGCCCCTCGCCCTCGCCCGCGCCGGTCGCCTCCCACAGCCAGTGGTCGGCGTTGCGGACGATCAACGGATGGGGTTCGGGCACCCGGCCCGCGTACTGGATGCCCACCAACTGCTGCTCGGCGCGGTCGACCTCCCGCCACAGCACGGGCCGGCCGGGCCCCTTGCGCTTGCGGCAGGTGAGGAGGCGGCTGGGCACGCCCGACGGCGACGGCCCCAACTCCACCTGCCAGTAGAGGGAGTTGGCGGACAGGAAGACGAGCGAGGTGCCGCTGTCACGGGCGAGTTCCACGGTGCGGCGCATGCTCGCCGACCAGTACTCGTCGTGTCCGGGGAAGACGAGCCCCCGGTACCGGGTGGGGTCGACCAGGCCCGCGTGCAGATCGCGGGCGTCGGCGTAGGCGAGGTCGTAGCCGTAGCGCTCGGCCCAGCGGATGAAGTCGTAGGCGTGGCCGACGTGCAGGGGTAAGCCCGCGCCCGCGTAGGGCCGGTCGAAGGAGACCGTGGTCGCCGCGTCGGCCTCGCCGAGGAGACGGCCGTTCTCGTCCCAGGCGTGGTACAGGCTGGCGCCGGTGCGGCCGTCCTCCGGATAGAGGTTGTAGGCCTGCCAGGTGATGTCGGGCAGCACCAGGAGCAGGTCGGCGGGATGCTCGTCGCGGACGGTGAAGGGCACGTGGGAGCGGTAGCCGTCGGCGGTGGTGAGGACGGCGACGTACGCGCCCACATTCCAGTACGACGGGACCTGTAGCCGCCAGGAGAGCCACCAGTGGTGGCAGGAGACCGTGCGGTCGGCGGTCAGGGGCGGCGGCTGGACGATGCCGGACAGGCGCGGGCTGGTGGTGATCTTGGCCGCGCCGTCGCCGTCGTAGTGACCGATGCGGTAGACGTCGACGCTGAACTCCTGGGGCGGGTCGACCGTGACGTGGAAGTCGACGGCGTTCCCGGGAGCGACCGCGCCCGTCGAGACGAAGCCCTTGATCTGACGGCGGACGTCGTCGGCGGAGCGGGGGCCGCCGGGCCGGGGAGCGGACCGGGGGCCGGGGACGCGGGGGGCGTCCGGCGCCGAGGCCGGGGCGGCCGGGTCCACGTACCAGGGGACCACCTGGCCGGTGTCGTCGAAGTAGGTCTCGCTGCCGCGCAGCCAGGGCACCGGGCCCTGGCCGAAGGGGTCGGTCACGGCGTGGGCCAGCGCTCCCGACTCCCATCGGCGGATGTGCTCCGGTCCTGGTCCGGGTCCCATGGTGCTCCCCTCCCTCGTGCCCCCGTGCCGGCTCGTGCGGACGGGACCGCCCCGTGTGTTCGGTCCGCGCCGCCTGTCCTATGTCGCAAGCCCTTGCCATGGGCTCTATCGGTCCCAGCACATCACATAACGCGCGCATGCAGTCACTAGTCGTTGCGAATTGGCCGAAAGTGGAATCCGGTCCTCCGATACCTCTTGCGGCAAGGCCGCGACCGAGGGCCGGGGGGGCGGACCGACGGGCGCCGGGCGGTGTCGTGCGCGGGGCGTTTGGTGGGGGCCGGGGGG
>NZ_JAHHIT010000204.1 GCF_024539675.1 Streptomyces hilarionis
CGGCGGGGCGGTGCGCGCAGGGGGCGGGCCGCAGCGCCGAGTCGACGACGTCGTACTCGCCGGTCTCGGCGGCGGCCAAGGGCGCGGGAAGTGCGCACGGCGCGCTCGACGCCAGCAGGGCGAGCAGCAGCACGAGCACACGCAGCCAGGCGCGGCTGCGGAGGTGACTGCGGGGGACGCCCATGAAGGGCATCTCCCCGCGACACGCGCGCGGGGCAGCACGGCGGGCCCCGGTTGCACCCGTTCGGCGCACCCTCCGCCCTCGGCCGGACCCCCGTCACCGCCCCCGGCGGGCGAGGACGCCCCCGTCGGCCCGTCGGCGGGCGGGCAGGGCGTTCGCTAGGCCGGTTTCCTCGTCGCCCCGGCCGTCTTGGCGGCCTTGGCCGCCGCCTTCATCTCCTGTTTGTGGGCCCGCACCTTCGTCAGGGACTCCGGACCGGTGATGTCGGCGACCGAGCGGAAGGACTTCGGCTCGCCGTAGGCGCCGGCCGCCTCGCGCCAGCCCGTGGGGCGCACGCCGAGCTGCTTGCCCAGCAGGGCGAGGAAGATCTGTGCCTTCTGCTTCCCGAAGCCGGGCAGCTCCTCCAGGCGTCCGAGGAGTTCGCGGCCGTCGGCGACGTCCTTCCACACGGCCCCGGCGTCGCCGTCGTAGTGCTCGACGAGGTAGGCGCACAGCTGCTGGACGCGCTTGGCCATGGAGCCGGGGTAGCGGTGCACGGCCGGCTTCTCGGACAGCAGCGCCGCGAAGGAGTCCGGGTCGCGGGCGGCGATGTCGTGCGCGTCCAGGTCGTCGGCGCCGAGCCGGTCGGCGATCGTGCGGGGCCCCTTGAACGCCCACTCCATCGGAACCTGCTGGTCCAGCAGCATCCCGACCAGCGCGGCGAGCGGGGAGCGGCCGAGCAGTTCGTCGGCCTCGGGGTCCTGGGAGAGATGAAGGGTGACGTCCATGCGTCGATGATCCCGCCTGCCGCCTCAGCTCGCGCGCCAGTACCCGAGCGCGTGCAGCCGCTCCTTGGGGACGCCGAGCTCCTTGCGCACGTACGCCGAGAGGGTGCGGGTGGTGCCGGTGTCGCAGGCGATCCACACGAAGGGGTCGGGGGTGGCGCGCAGCAGGCCGGGCAGTTCCGCCCTCACCCGCTCGACGAGAGCCGCGCCGTGGTCGCGGCGCGGGACGAGCCGTATCTCGTGGCGTGCGGGGTCGGTCAGGAAGGGCAGGCCCTCCGCGTCGTCGGCGTCGCCCTCGAACCAGACGGTCGCCGGCGCGGAGCCCAGCGCGCCCTCGCCGTCGCCGAGCAGGGAGTTGACGGCGGGCAGCGAGGCCGGGTCGCCGATCACGAGGACGTGGGAGGGGGCCGGCGAGGGGGCCGTGAAGCCGGTGCCCTGGACCGTCGCGTCGATGGTGTCGCCGGGCTCGGCCGCCCGCGCCCAGTCGCTGGCGGCGCCCTCGTGCAGGGCGAACTCCAGGCTGAAGGAGCCGGCCGCCGGGTCGGGGTCGACCAGGGTGTAGGCCCGCTGGTGCGGGCGGCCCGCGTTGTCGAACCACAGGCGCACCCACATCGTGGGATGGACGCCGGTGGCGGCGAGCAGTCCGCCGTCGGAGAGGCGGACCCGGCGGTAGCGGTCGGTGACGTCCTGCGTGCCCGTGACGGTGAGCGTGAAGTCCTTCGCCCGCATCATGCGGAGGACCGCGCCCTCCCAGCCCCGCCCCTGCGCCATGACCCGTCCGCCCCTCGCGTATATTCCGGCACGAAATACTTAGGGAAGCCTAACCTAAAGCAAGAGGGACTACAGGGTGACCACCGAGATCTACCGCGACGCCTGGGGCGTCCCGCATCTGCGCGCCGGCGGCGCCCTCGAACTCGCCCGTCTCCAGGGGCTGGTCACGGCCCGCGACCGCGCCTGGCAACTGGAGGTCGAACGGCACCGCGCGCGGGGCGCCTCGGCCGCCTTCCTCGGCCCCGACGCCCTCTCCTGGGACGTGTTCGCGCGCCGCGCCCGCCTCGACGACACGGCCCGACGCTGCTTCGCCGCCCTGGAGAGACAGGACCCGGAGACGGCGCGGTGGGTGCGGGCCTACGTCGACGGCGTCAACGAGGGGCTCCGGTCGGCCGGCGACGCCCCCGAGTTCGCCCGCGTCGCCCTCGCCCCCGGCCGCTGGGAGCCCTGGACCCCGCTCGCCGTCTGGCTGGCCGCGCACATCCTGTTCGCCGGGTTCCCCGCCAAGCTGTGGCGCGAGGAGGCCGCCCGACACCTCGGCCCCGAGGCCGTCGGCCTGTTCGCCGCCGACGGACCCGGCACCTCCGGCAGCAACGGCTGGCTGCTCGCCGGGGACCGCACGGTCACCGGGCACGCGCTCATCGCCGGCGACCCCCACCGCTTCGTCGAGGACCCCGGCGTCTACCAGCAGATCCGCCTGGCCTGCGACGACTTCGACGTCGTCGGCCTGGCCGTCCCCGGCGTCCCCGGCATCGCGCACTTCGGGCACACCGGCACGGTCGCCTGGGCCATCACCAACGCGATGGCCGACTACCAGGACCTCTACCGTGAGCGGCTGCGCCGCACCGGCGACGGCGTCGAGGCGCTCGGCCCCGACGGCGCCTGGCGGCGGGTCGCCCGGCACACCGAGGAGGTGCGCGTCGCGGGCGGGGAGAGCGTCGAGGTGGAGGTGCTGGAGACCGAACGGGGACCGGTGATCGCCGGCGGACCGCAGGACGCGGACGGAGAGGACGGAGCGGACGACGGCGGCGAGGGCGCCCCGCCCGCCCTCGCCCTGCGCTACCCGCCCCGCGTCACCGCCGACCTGGGTTTCCAGGCGCTGCTCCCCCTCCTGCGGGCCCGCCGGGTCGACGACGTGGACCGCGCCTTCGACCGGTGGGCCGAGCCCGTCAACGTCGTCCAGGCCGCCGACACCGACGGCGGCCTGCTGCACCGGGTCGCCGGCCGGGTGCCGCTGCGCGCCCGGGCCAACGGCACGCGTCTCGTGCCCGCCTGGGAGCCCGGTCACGAGTGGACCGGCTGGCACGAGACGCCCCGCGCGGGACTGACCGACGGCGTGGCCGTGATGGCCAACCAGCGAGGCCCCGCCGCCGCCCTGGGCGTCGAGTTCGCCGCGCCGCACCGCGCCGACCGCATCGGCGCCCTGCTGGCGCGACGCCGACGCTGGTCCGCCGCCGACATGCCGGCCCTCCACACGGACACGTATCTCGCCTCCGCCGCCCCCCTGCTGGACCGTCTCGCGGACCTCGACGACCTGACCGGACCCGCCGCCGAACTGCGCGCACGCCTTCTGCGCTGGGACCGCCGCATGGACGCCGACAGCCAGGACGCGGCCCGCTACGCGACCCTGCGCAGCGCCGTCGTCCGCCGCCTCGCCGCCCACCCGGCCTTCGCGCCGCTGGCCGCCCCGCCCGCCTGCCCCGAGGTCTTCCTGCCCTGGCTGGCGCTCCTGCCGCGCATCGGCTTCGCCCTCGAACACCTGCTGCGCGCCGACGAGTTGTTCGGGATCGACCGTCGGCGTCTCCTGCGCGAGGCCGTGGCGGAGGCCGCCGAAGCGTGCGCCGGAGCGGACGCCGCCCGCTGGGGCGACACCCACCGCCTCGCCGCCTGGCGGGCCCTGCCCGACCCGTCGGACGAGGCCCCGCCCCTGGACGGCGACCACGACTGCGTGCTGTGCACCTCGGCCGTGCCCGGCTGGACCGACCTCGCCGCACGCGGCCCCGCCGCCCGCTACGTGTGGGACCTGGCCCGCCGCGAGGACAGCCTGTGGGTCGTCCCCTTCGGCGCGTCCGGCGTCCCCGGCCACCCCCACCACCACGACCAGCTCCCCCTGTGGCTCAGGGGTGAGCTGGCCCCGGTCGTCACCGACTGGGCCCGGCTGAAGAAGGAGAGCGACCATGGCTGACCGCCACCCGCCCGCACCCGTCCACGAGCAGGCCGTCGAGGGGTTCGGCGCCGTCGCGCTGCGCCCCCTCGACCCCGAGGGCGACGCGGCGGTCGTCCACGCCTGGGTGAGCCAGGAGCGGGCCGCGTTCTGGGGCATGAACGGCCTGACCCGGGACCAGGTCGCCGAGGTCTACGCCCACCTGGCCACGCTGGACACCCACCACGCCCTCCTGGCCGAGCTGGACGGCGTCCCCGTCGCCCTGTTGCAGACCTACGAGCCCACCGCGGACCGGGTCGGCGAGGTCTACCCGGTGGAGGACGGCGACATCGGCGTCCACGTGCTCATCGCACCGGCCGGCGAGCACGGCGCCAGGCCCGGCTGGTCGGCCGCCCTGATGGGCGTGTTCGCCGCGTACGTCCTGCTCGGACTGGACCGGCGACGCGTCGTGGTCGACCCCGACGTCCGCAACGCCAAGGCGCTCGCCCGCTTCCTGCGGCAGGGCTTCGACGCGGGTCCGGTCGTCACGCTCCCGGAGGTCGACCTGCCCGACGTGTACCTGCCGGAGAAGAAGGCCCAACTCGCCTTCCTGCGCAGGGAGACCGTCTTCCCCGGGTGACGTCCCCGACGCCGCCCCGGAAACGGGAGCGCCCCGTCCCGCCCGGACGGCGCCGTCGGGCCCGGCCGGGCGGTGAACCGGATGCCGTGTGCATGCGTACGTAACGCAGAGCACGCGAGTCTCGGATCACGAGGTCCGAGCAGGTCGAGCAAGGCGGAGCGGTGACGTGAGCGAAGGCCACGAGGACGGACGGCGGGGCGGCGGCCCCCACGGCGACGACCGCCGGAGCGGCGGCCGCAGCGTCGACGGCTCCCGAGCCGCCCGGCAGCGGCTCCGAGGGCTGGTGCTGCTGGGCTCCGTGCTGACGCTGCTCCTCCTCGGCGGGGGACCGGCGTCCGCGCACGCGGCCCTGCGCGGCGCCGACCCCGTCGACGGAAGCGTCGTCAAGACGGCCCCCCGCACCATCACGCTCGCCTTCACCGAGTCCGTGGGCCTCCTCGACGACTCCTTCCGCGTCTTCGACGCCGAGAACCAGCGGGTGCGCACCGGCGAGCCCGAGCACGCGAACGGCCGCGCCGACACCGCGCGGGTGACGCTGCCCCGCCGGCTCGGCACCGGCACGTTCACGGTGGCCTGGCGGGTCGTGTCCGCGGACAGCCACCCCATCGCCGGCGCCTTCACCTTCTCCGTCGGCAAGCCCTCCGCCGTCCCGCCCGCCCTGCCCAGCGCCTCCGTCGAGGACCCGGCCACCAGCGGTCTGTTCAACATCGGCCGGTATGCCGCGTACCTCGCCGCGGCTCTCCTCATCGGCACGGCCGTCTTCGTCGCCGTCTGCGGCCCGCCCGACGTCCGGCCGCTGCGCCGGCTCCTGGTGACCGGCTGGTGGGGGCTCGCCGGATCGACCGTGTTCCTGCTCCTGCTGCGCGCCCCCTACGAGACCGGCGCCGGCCCGGCCGAAGCCCTGCACCTGTCGAGTCTCACCCGCACCCTCGGCACCCGTCCGGGCCTGGCCCTGGTCGCCCGCCTCGCCCTGCTGGCCGCGGTCGCGGTCCTGCTGAGGCGGCACCGGGGGCTCGTGCGCGAGCGCGACGGCGGGCGGCCGTCCCGCCCGGCGCTGCTGACCGGCGCCGCGCTGGCGGTCGGCCTGGCCCTGACCTGGGCGGCCGCCGAGCACGCCTCGGCCGGCATCCAGGTCCCGGCGGCGATGACGTCCTCGGTGCTGCACCTGCTCGCGATGGCCGCCTGGCTGGGCGGCCTGGCGGCCCTGCTCACCCTGCTCCACCGCGCGTCCGTCCCCTCGCACGTGGTCAACCGCTTCTCCCGGCTGGCGGCCCTGTCGGTGACCGTCCTGGTGGCGACGGGCGTCTACCAGTCCTGGCGCGGCCTCGGCTCGGCGTCCGCCCTGACGGACACCACGTACGGGCGGGTCCTGCTGGCCAAGCTCGCCGCGGTGGCGCTGCTGCTGGCGGCGGGGGCGTGGTCGCGCCGCACGGTGCACGGGGCCGCGCGGAGCACGACCGCGACGGCGGCGGCGGCGGGCACGGCGACGTCCGGCACGTCGGCCACGACGACCGACGCGGAGACGGTGAAGGCGGCGGCGACCACGCCCGTGGCCGTGACGTCCGGGGCGGCAGTGCCCGCCCTGGCCGACGTGGCTGCCGGGGCGGGCAGGAAGGACGTGCGGATGCCGCGGCCCGTGGAGGGCGGCAGCTCCGACCGGCCGTCGGACGACTCACCGTCGACCGGGAACGGGCGGGCCCAGGACTCCGGACCCGGTCCGCTCGCACCGGCCGGCCGGGACAGGCGGCGGTCGTTGCGTCGCTCCGTCCTGGCCGAGGTCGCCGTCTCGGTCGTCGTCCTCGTCCTGACGACCGTGCTGACCGGCACCCTTCCCGGCCGGGCGGCGGCCGAGGCGGCGGCGGCCGAGCAGACGGGCGGGCTGCCCGTGGCGTCCGTGACCGACGTCCCCTTCTTCCTCGACTCCCCGCAGACCGGCGACTTCCGCGGCAAGGTGCAGGTCACCCTCGACCCGGGCCGGGTCGGCGGCAACAAGCTCCAGGCCGTGGTCTACGGTCCCGACGGCGGCTTCGTCAGCGTCCCCGAACTGCGCATCTCCTTCAGCCTGCCCGCCCGGGACGTCGGCCCCCTCGACTCCAGGATCACCGACCGGGGCGGCTACTGGGGCGCCGACGCCGTCAACCTGCCCATGCCGGGCGAGTGGGAGATGAAGGTGACGATCCGGGTGTCGGACATCGACCAGGTGAGCGAGACGAAGCCGGTCCGGATCGACCGCTGAGCCGCCCGGGTCGCGAAGCGGGACCCCCGGGGCGGGCGGGTGTGGGTCAGCGGCCCGCTTCGGGCGTCGCGTGCCGGGCCGCGAGGGCCCGCTCCGCCTCCTCCAGCCGCCGCGAGCAGCGGGCGTCCGGGTCGTAGGCGACGGCCGTGCTCACACACGTGCAGAACACCCGGGCGTCCCGGGTCACGCGACTGGTGACGCGGAACGACGAGCGGCGCAGATCGCCGATCGTGGTGGTGATGGTGACGGGCTCCGGCTGCAACGTCAGCGGCTCCGAGTAGTCGAGCTCGTGGCGTGCGTAGACGAACCGGGGGCGGATCTCCTGCCCGGGCATCCCCGGGCGCAGATAGAACATGTCGATGTGGGCGTCCTGGATCATCTCCAGCAGCCGGACGTTGTTCACGTGGTTCATCGAGTCCAGGTCGCTCATGCGGACCTGGCGCAGATACAGGTGCGGCCGGCACTCCGGCACGGTGCTCGTGCGGCGGATGTCGGCCGCCAGGGCGTGGGTCACGACGTCACTCCTAGAAAAGGGCCGCGGGCCTACAGGGCCCGCTCGATCAGGTCGGCGGCGGCGCCCGCCCCGCCAGCCGCCGCGATCTCCCGGCGCATTCCGGCCACGGCCGCACGGATGTCCCGGTCGGACGAGACGCGCAGCACGGCCTCGCGCAGCGCCTGCGGAGTGACGGTCTCGCGCGGCAGGTGGACGCCGAGCCGCAGCCGCTCGATCTGCGCGGCGTTCACCCGCTGCTCGGCCATCTGGGGCACCGCGACCAGCGGGACGCCGTAGTGCAGCGCCTCCATCGTGCCGCCCATCCCGGCATGGGTGACGAAGGCGTCCGCCTGGGCCAGCACGGCCAGCTGGGGCACGTGCGGATGCGCCTCGACGTTGGCGGGAAGCCTCCCGAGCTCGCCCGGCGGGACGGCGGAGCCGACGGACATCACCACGTGCCAGGGCAGCTCGGCGAAGGCCTCGACGCAGGAGCGGTAGAACTCCGGCCGCCGGTTGAACTGGGAGCCCAGCGACACCAGCAGCACCGGCCGGTCCTGCCGCGGGGGCCGCCAGGAGCCCTGGTAGGAGCGGTCCCCGAGCGCCGGCCCGACGTAGGCGACGCGTCGTGCCATGACCGTGTCCGGCCTGCGCTGGAAGGCGCGCGGGAAGAACGCGACGGCGTGCTCGGGGTGCACGAGATCCTGGATCCGCGCGCTGTCCACCCCGTGTTCGGTGAAGCCGGCCACGAGCTCCGCGAAGCCCGGCACCTGGGGCAGGCCCGGCACGCCGAAGAACTCGGGGACGATGCCGTCGTAGGCGAGGTGGGTGGGTGAGGCCACCACCGTGGGGATGTGCCGGCGGGCCGCCAGCAGCAGGCCCGCCAGGCCGTAGACGTCGCACAGCGCCAGATCGGGCCGGTCCCTGTCGTACGCCCTGGTCAGAGTGGGCAGAGCGGCCAGCGCCAGCCGGACGACCCGGGCGAACCCCTCGCCCATCTCCTCCGGCGCCTCGGAGCCGTCCCCCGTGTCGGGGTAGCACACCGGCTCGGCGCCGGCCGCCTTCACCTGGTGCACGAAGTCCTCGGTGACGGCGTAGGTGACCCGGTGACCCCGCCGGACGAGCTCCTCGACGACGCCCAGCGTCGGATTCACGTGGCCGTGCATCGGGACGTTGAACACGGCGATGTGCGCGGGATTGGCACGGGTACCAGGCACGACACGTAACTCCTGTCCGGCGCGCGGCCGGTGCGGGGACCGAAAACGGGTGACGGGACGTCCGATCGCGGACGCGGAGTCCCGATTAAAGGCGCTCCGGCACCGCTCCCGACCGCAAACCTGCTGCGATGTCACCCCATCAGGGAGCCCGCGGGCCCGCGCGTTGACACCCGCGGGAGGCGCGACACGTGACCGCCGGTCCGATCGGCCGTTGGGGGTACAGGACGTCGTCCGCGAGCGGCCGGTCCACGACAGGACCGGTCCACGACAGGGACGGCCCACGACAGGAGCAGTCTCATGCCCGGATCGCATCTGCCCTTGCTGGAAGAGGGGATGGCCCGCTGGCCGTTCGGCCCGCCCAACGCCGGGATCGCCCTGGACTTCGCCGGGTCGCCGCCCGCGCTGGACGAGCTGCGGACGCTGGTGGAGGAGCGGTGGAAGGCGCTGCCCCGGCTCACCCAGACCCTGGTCGCCCCGGGCGCGCGGACGGGCCTGGGCCGGTGGACCGGCCGGCACCGCTGGGCCCGCGCCGACGGCCACCCGCTGGGACACCAGGTCGACGACGTGGACGGCACCCTCCGGGACGTGGTGCGGCACTGGTTCCACACCCCCTTCCCCGCCGACCGTCCGCCATGGGGCCTGCACCTCCTGCGCGGTTCTGCGCAGGGCGAGTTCTCCCTGCTGTTCCGGATGCACCACAGCCTGCTCGACGGGCGCTCCCTGACGACCCTGCTGCGCGCCCTCTTCGACGACGGCCGGCCGCTGGACGGCGCCGCGTCCCTGGCGGTGCCCGGCCCCCGGCGGCGGACGGCGCACGCGGCCCCGGCGGCCGGCGGCCCGCCCGGCCTGCTGGCCGCGGGACGCCCCGTGCCCCTGCCGCACCAGGGCGCGCGGGAGCCCGCCTACGCGCTCGTCGGGCTCCGCCCCGACGTCCTGCGGGCGGCGCGGGAAGCCGCGCCGGCGCGCACGGCGACCACCAACGAGGTGTTCCTGGCGGCGGTCTCCGGAGTCCTGCGCTCCCGCCTCTCCGACGATGACGACGACGGCGCCCGCCCCGGCGCCGGGCGCGCCTCCCGTCCGGTGTGGCTGTCGGTGCCCGTCGACGAACGCCCGGCCGACTGCGGGGAGTTCCTGGGCAACGCGTTCGCCAACGTGCGCGTCCCCGCGCCGGTGACGCTGGCCGACCCCGCGGCCCGGCTGGGCGCCTGCACCGGCCTGCTGACGACCGTCACCCGGGCCCGGAGCACCTCGGAGCGGCTCGTCGAGGGCACCCTCGGGGCGCTTCCCGGAGCGACCATGGCACTGGCCGGGGGCAGGATCTTCGCGCCCGCCTACGCCCCGGCGGCCTGCTCCTACGTCCACCTGCGCGAGCAGGGGCAGACCCTGGCCGGACGGCCCCTGCGCGGCCTGAACATCGTCCCCATGGTCCCCCCGGCGGGCACGGCCACCTTCGCCCTGGGCGGCTGCACCCGGGGCCACACCCTGAGCGTCGCCACCAACTCGGGCGCCCGGGACGCGGCCCTCCTGGCGGAGGCCTTCCTGACCGAACTCGCCGCGCTGGCGGAGTGGGGCCGGGACCGATCCGCGGCGAGGACCGGACGGGGGTGAGCCGTCAGGCCCCGCGGGCCCGGGACGCGAGCCGGTCGGCGAACGCGACGACGAGGTCGCGCAGTTCGCCGGGTCCCTCGACGACGAACGGCCGGTCGAGCGACGCGAGCACGGACGGCAGCCAGTCGAGCCGCTCCACCCGCAGCTCGACGCGCAGCCACCGCTCGACGTCCGGACCGGCCGGCGGAACGGCGTCCGCTGCGACGTCCGCCTCCCGCACGGTCGCCACCGTGGCGGGCAGGCGCGCGCGGATCGCGTCGACCGTTCCATGGATGCGCAGGGTCACGTGGTGGCGGTACTCGGCGGCGGCGAACCCCGACACCAGGCGCTGCGCCGGATCGGGTCCGGCGGGCGCCTCGAACGAACCGGGCAGCGCCCGCGCGGCCCCGATGCGGTCGAGCCGGAAGGTCCGGTCCTCGCCGATCCCGGGGTCCGCGCCGGTGACGTAGTACCGGCCCGCATGGGCGACGATCCCGTAGGGGTGCAGGGACCGTTCACCGCGACGGCCCTCGCGGTCGGTGTAGCGGATCGAGAGCGGACGTCGATGGCGCACCGCGTCGGCGACGGTGAGCAGGACCTCGGCGTCCGGCGCGGCGAACACCGGGGGCGCGGCCGTGAACGCGAGGGACTCCAGGACCGCGTCGAGCCTGCGGGCCAAGGGCCGGGGCAGCACCCTGCGGATCTTGGCCGCCGCCGTCTCGCCGGCGGTGCCCGCAGCCGCCGGCGTCCCCGCCCGGCGGCCGGCGAGCAGCCCGAGCAGCACGGCGAGGGCCTCGTCGTCGCTGAGCATGAGCGGGGGCAGACGGTACCCGGAACCGATGCGGTATCCGCCGTAGCGGCCTCGCACCGCCTCCACCGGCACGCCGAGCTCGACCAGCTGGTCCACGTACCGCCGCACGGTCCGCCCGTCCACGCCGAGCCGGTCGGCGAGTTCGGCCATGGTCCGGACGCCTCCCGACTGCAACAGCTCCAGGAGGGTGAGGACGCGTCCGGTGGGTCGGGACATGGCGGCGAGACTAGCGCGAATAGTGGACCGATTCTGTCCAGTAACGGCCCTAGCCTGCGGATGCACCGCGGCCGGACGGCGCCGCGACGACCTGGGAGATCACCATGAACTTCGTCTCGACCCGCATCATCACCGGCGACGTCGCCCGCCTGGTCGCGTTCTACGAGAAGGCCACCGGCGCGTCTGCCGCCTGGGCCACCGAGGACTTCGCCGAACTCGCCACCGAGAACGCCACCCTGGCGATCGGGGCCGTCCGCACCGTCGCGATGTTCGCTCCCGGCTCCGCGCGCCCCGCGGACAACCACAGCGTGATCATCGAGTTCCTCGTCGACGACGTGGACCGCGTGCACGGGAGCCTCGCCGACTCCGTCACCGAGGTCGTCGCCGGCCCCACGACGATGCCCTGGGGCAACCGTTCCCTCCTGGTCCGCGACCCCGACGGCAACCTCGTCAACTTCTTCACCCCGGTCACACCGGCCGCCCGCGAGAAGTACGCCCGCTGAACCCGCGAGGCTCGGATCGCCGGTGCGCCGGCCTCTCAGCTCCAGAGCGGCACGTCTGCGCGCGAGCATGGCGGCTACGACGCCGCGCACGTCCATGGCCCACTTTGTTCCGGCGTGGACCCCTCCCGCCCCCAGGACCGCGAGGAAGATCAGGGCGCCTGGGGAAGGGGACGAGGCACGTCGCCCGGGCCTTGCGGCTAGCGCTTCTTGGTCTTCTTCTTCTGCGGCGGGTTCCACTCGCCTCGGTGCAACTGACAGCGGGAGTAACCGATCATCGCCGGGTTCTGGCATCGCTTGCCGGTTTTGGTACGGGTCGACCCGCACTTGACCTGTTTGCCCATTCGTCCCCCTCTGGCCGGTCGGAGGAGTGCCATGTCGGGACCATCGTCACCGGCCGGCGGTGTGAACCGCTCCACCTGTGCCCTTGTTCGGCCGATTCCGGCTCTTTCTGGTCCGGATCATGACATTGGCGCCGAGGTCTGCCGGCAGCAGGTCGGCGACGCTCTCCAGGGGCTTCCGGAAACCGATTCAGCGGCGAAGTGAGGCAGCTGCCAAGACGGAGAATCAAGACGGACAACGACGAAGGGCCCCACCGCAAGCGGTGGGGCCCTTCGACATCGTGCCCGGTGAGGCACTGGCGGAGGATACGAGATTCGAACTCGTGAGGGTGTGAACCCAACACGCTTTCCAAGCGTGCGCCCTAGGCCTCTAGGCGAATCCTCCGCCGCAAACAATACAAGACGTTGAGGAGTGCTCGCGAACTCGTTCCCCCCGCTCGGATCCTGTAGCCTGTGCGAAGCCCCTCACGCGGCGCTATCTGACTGAACTCCCCCAGGGCCGGAAGGCAGCAAGGGTAGGTCGGCTCTGGCGGGTGCGTGGGGGGCGCTTGCGTTCCCGGGGCCGGGGCGGGCGGCGGGGGCGGGGCGAACCGGGCGTGGGTCGATGTCAGCGGTCGCCTATAACCTCGTATGCGTGTCGTCTCTCGCGCTGTACCGCCGCTATCGCCCGGAGTCGTTCGCCGAGGTCATCGGGCAGGAGCATGTCACCGACCCGCTGCAGCAGGCGTTGCGGAACAACCGGGTCAATCACGCGTACCTGTTCAGCGGGCCGCGCGGGTGCGGGAAGACCACCAGCGCGCGGATCCTGGCGCGGTGCCTGAACTGCGAGCAGGGGCCCACGCCGACGCCCTGCGGGGAGTGCGAGTCGTGCAAGGACCTGGCCAGGAACGGACCGGGCTCCATCGACGTCATCGAGATCGACGCCGCTTCGCACGGTGGCGTGGACGACGCCCGTGACCTGCGGGAGAAGGCGTTCTTCGGGCCCGCCCGCAGCCGCTACAAGATCTACATCATCGACGAGGCCCACATGGTCACGTCGGCCGGCTTCAACGCCCTGCTCAAGGTCGTCGAGGAGCCGCCGGAGCATCTGAAGTTCATCTTCGCCACCACCGAGCCCGAGAAGGTCATCGGGACCATCCGGTCGCGGACGCACCACTACCCCTTCCGGCTCGTTCCGCCGGGAACGCTGCGGGAGTACCTGGGCGAGGTGTGCGGGCAGGAGGGCATCCCCGTCGACGAGGCCGTGCTGCCGCTCGTGGTGCGCTCCGGCGCGGGGTCCGTGCGTGACTCCATGTCCGTCATGGACCAGCTGCTCGCCGGCGCGGGCGACGAGGGTGTGACGTACGCCATGGCGACCTCCCTCCTCGGTTACACGGAGAGCTCGCTGCTGGACTCCGTCGTCGAGGCCTTCGCCACGGGTGACGGGGCGGCGGCCTTCGAGGTCGTCGACCGGATCATCGAGGGGGGCAACGACCCCCGGCGGTTCGTCGCCGACCTGCTGGAGCGGCTGCGGGACCTCGTCATCCTCGCCGCCGTGCCCGACGCCGCGGAGAAGGGGCTGATCGACGCCCCGGCCGACGTCATCGAGCGCATGCAGGCGCAGGCCGGCGTCTTCGGCGCCGCCGAGCTCAGCCGGGCCGCCGACCTGGTCAACGAGGGCCTCACCGAGATGCGCGGCGCCACCTCGCCCCGCCTCCAGCTGGAACTGATCTGCGCGCGCGTGATGCTGCCGGCCGCCTACGGGGACGAGCGGTCCGTCATGGCCCGCCTCGACCGCATCGAGCGCGGCGTGAACGTGCCGCAGGGCGGCGCCGTGTCCGGGCAACCCGTGCAGGGCGTCCCCGCCATGCCGGCGATGGGATACGTGCCCGGGCCGCAGGCGCACGGCGGGGCAGGCCTGGCCGAGGGCGCCGCGATCCCGCCCGGCGGAGGGGCCGCCGCGGCCCGCGCGGCGGTCCGCGGCCAGGGACCGGGCCAGCCCGCCCCGCCCTCCCCGGCGGTGACGCACACGGCTCCCGCGCCCGACCAGCCCCAGGC
>NZ_JAHHIT010000205.1 GCF_024539675.1 Streptomyces hilarionis
GTGGGGAGGGGTGCAGGGATGGCGTGGGAGGTGGAGTGGGGCGCTTCGATTGATTGGATCTGTTAAATGAGTGGCCGGTGATTCCGCTTCCCTCGTAAGTTCTGTGAGCCGCCTGCGCCGCTTACATCCCCGGGGGATCCGCCATGCCTGTCGCCGTGCTGAGACGCGCTGCCCGCGAGACGTTGTCCGGGCTGCCCCGGGAGTTCTGGTGGCTGTGGACCAGCACCCTCGTCAACCGGCTCGGCGCCTTCGTCGCCACCTTCATGGCGCTGTACCTCACCCTGGACCGCGGTTACTCCGCCTCCTACGCAGGGCTCGTCGCCTCGCTGCACGGGCTGGGCGGGGTCGTCTCGTCGCTGGGCGGCGGGGTCATGGCGGACCGGCTCGGGCGGCGGCCCACGCTGCTCGTCGCGCAGACCTCGACCGCCGCCTCCGTGGCGCTGCTCGGCTTCATGGAGGATCCCGTCGCCATCGCCGGCGTCGCCTTCCTCGTCGGCATGGCCTCCAACGCCTCCCGTCCGGCCGTGCAGGCGATGATGGCCGACATCGTGCGGCCCGAGGACCGGGTCCGCGCCTTCTCGCTCAACTACTGGGCCATCAACCTCGGGTTCGCGGTCTCCTCCACGGCTGCCGGGTTCATCGCCGAGGTCAGTTACCGGGCCGGGTTCCTCCTGGAAGCCGGGATGACGCTGGTGTGCGCGGTCGTCGTCTTCCTCAAGCTGCCCGAGTCGCGGCCGGTGCAGTCGGAGAAGAGCGTCCGCGAGGGTGACGCCGTCGGGCTGGGGACCGTCCTGCGTGACGGACGCTTCATGAGCGTCGTCGGACTGTCCTTCCTCGTCGCGCTCGTCTTCCAGCAGGGGGCCGTCGGGCTGCCGGTCGCGATGGGCGCGGCCGGGTTCAGCGCAGCCGACTACGGCATGGCCATCGCGGTCAACGGCGTCCTCATCGTCGCGTTGCAGATCCCGGTCACGCGGTTCATCGAGCACCGGGACGCCCGGCGGCTGCTGGTGATCTCCTCGGTGCTCGCCGGGTACGGGTTCGGGCTGACCGCCTTCGCCGGGTCGGTCGGCGTGTTCGCGCTGACCGTCTGCGTGTGGACCCTCGCCGAGATCGTCAACGCGCCCACCCAGACCGGGCTCGTCGTCCGCCTCTCCCCCGTCCACGGCCGCGGCCGCTACCAGGGCACGTACACGCTCTCGTGGGCCGTGGCCTCCCTGGTCGCCCCGGTGATGTCCGGCCTGGTCATCGACCGGTTCGGCGCGGAATGGCTCTGGGGGATGTGCGCGGTGGTCGGGACGGCGGCGGGCGTCGGCTACGGGGTGCTGATGCGCCGGCTCCCGGACGAGACGCCCACCCCGGCGCCCGCGCCCGCGGCCACGCCGACGGCCGCCCCGGCGAAGGCGACGTCCGTCCCCGCGATGCCGGAGGTCGGCGCCGCGATACCGGAGTCCGACGCCGTGAAGCCGGAGGTCGGCGCCGCCTGAGCAGGACCCGTCCGGCCCGTCCGGCCCGTCCGGCCCATCGGGCGGGGCGGGCCGCCGGGCGGGGCGGGCCGCCGGGCGGGGCGGGCCGCCGGGCGTCACGGGGGTCGCACACGCCACGGACGTCATGGGCGTCACGGGTGCATCCTCGCCCCCTTGAGCACCTTGTCCACCGCGTTCTTCGGGCCGTACAGCGCCAGTCCGACGACGTCCAGCTCGGCCGTCGGCACGGCGCGGACGGCCGCGCGGTTGTCGCGGTCGTTGCCGGTGGCGAAGAGGTCGCTCGTGAACACCGCGCGCGGGAGGGAGCGGGACAGCACGCGCGCGTGGGCGGCCTTCAACGTCTCCTTCGTGCCCTCGAAGACCAGCACCGGCTGACGGAACATCGGCAGACACGGGACGCCGTCCGCGTCCTCGTACGGCTCCCCGATCACCTCGGGGAGCTCCGTGCCGAGCCCGCTGACCAGGAACGCGGTGACGTTCAACCGCTGCCAGGTCTCCAGGTCCTCGCGCAGCAGCACGGCGATCTTCGTGTCGAAGCGGATCGGCTCGGCGTTCCCCGCCGCCTCGGCCGCCACCCCTGCCACACCCGCCACACCCCCCGCAGCCGCCGCAGCCGCCACACCCTTCGCAGGGGTCGTGGGATTCGCGGTGTCCGTGGCCTGCACGGCCGCCGTCGTGCTCGTCGCGCCCGTCGTGCCCGTCGTGCCCGTCGCGCCCATCGCGCCCATCGCGCCCATCGCGCTCGTCGTGTTCGTCGTGTTCGTCGTGTGCATCTTGTTCGTCGTGTTCGTGGCGTTCGCGCTGTCCATACGACGAGACTGCCGGTCGTCTCCGGCCCCGGTCTTGTACGTTCTTTGCATGGCCGCCCAGGACCTGGCCGCACCCGAACCGGCCGCTCGGCCCACGGCCGACGTCCGTGCCTGGCGTCCCCGCGTACCGGGCGTCGTGGAGGTCTTCCACGCCCGCTTCACCGGGTACGCCTACCCGATGCACGTCCACGAGGCGTGGACGCTGCTCATCGTCGACGACGGCGCGGTGCGCTACGACCTGGACCGGCACGAGCACGGGACTCCGCACGACACGGTCTCGCTGCTGCCGCCGCACGTGCCGCACAACGGCTCGCCCGCGACGCCGCAGGGGTTCCGCAAGCGGGTGCTCTACCTCGACGCCGGGGTGCTCGGCGAGGACCTCGTCGGGGCGGCCGTCGACGCGCCCGACCTGCGTGATCCCGTGCTGCGGCGGCGGGTGGGCCAGTTGCACTCCGCGCTCGCCCGGTCCGGCGACGAGCTGGAGGCCGACAGCCGGCTGACGCTGATCGGCGAGCGGCTGCGGGCGCACCTGCGGCCGCGCCGGTCGTCCCCGAGCCTGACGCGTCCCGACCCCGCCCTCGCGCGGCGGCTGCGCGACCTCCTCGACGAACGTGTCGTCACGGGTCTCGCGCTGGACGAGGCGGCGGGTCTGGTCCAGGCCCATCCGGCCCACCTGGTACGGGCGTTCAGCTCGGCGTACGGCATCGCGCCGCACCAGTACCTGACCGCCCGCCGGGTCGACCTCGCCCGCCGGCTCCTGCTCGACGGGCTGCCGCCGGGCGAGGTCGCGGCGGCCTCCGGCTTCTACGACCAGGCCCATCTGACCCGGCACTTCCGCAAGTTGGTGGGGGTGACGCCGGGACGGTACGGGCGTCGGGGCGGCCCCGTCGGCGCGTGAAGGCCGGCGACGCCGGTCAGCCGGTCAGCCGGTCGGGTCGGCGGGCCCCGGGGAGCCCGCCGGGCCGGAAGGGGCGGAGGGCCGTTGCGTCAGGTGGGCGAAGGCGTCCAGGTTGCGGGTGGGTTCGCCGCGGGAGACGCGCCACTCGTACTCGCGGCGGATGGCGCTCGCGAAGCCCAGCTCCAGCAGGGTGTTGAACGCGCCGTCGGCGGCCTCCAGGACCTGGCCCATGAGGCGGTCCACCTCGTCGGCGGTGACCGCGGCGAGCGGGAGGCGGGCGGTCACGTAGACGTCGCCGAGCTGGTCGACGGCGTAGCCGACGCCGTACAGCTTGAGGTTGCGCTCCAGGAGCCAGCGGTGGACGCCGGGCTCGTTCTCGTCGGGGTGGCGGATGACGAAGGCGTTGAGGGAGAGGGAGTGGCGGCCGACGATGAGGGAGACGGTCGTCTTGAGTTTGCGGGTGCCGGGCAGCTGGGCCACGTAGGCGCCGGGTCCGGTGCTCTCCCACTCCAGTTCGGCGTCCCGCAGGAAGGACTCGATCGCCCGCGCGGCGCTCTTGCCCACGTCGCCCCTGTCCACGTCGTCCATGTCGTCCATGTCCACGTCACCCATGCTCGGAGCGTACGCGACGGCGGTGGGACTGGGCCGCGGCCGCGTAGACGTCGGCCGTGGCGGCGGCCGCGGTGTCCCAGCCGAAGGACTGGGCGTGTGCGGCGGCCGCCGCGCCCATGCGGGCGGGCAGGTCGGGGCCGTCGGCGAACCGCGCGAGCACGCGCGCGTAGCCGGCCGGGTCGTGGCCCTGCACCAGGAAGCCCGTCTCGCCGTGCCGGACGGCCACCGGGAGCCCGCCGACGGCGGCGGCGAGCACCGGGGTTCCGGCGGCCTGCGCCTCTATGGCGACCAGGCCGAAGGACTCGCTGTAGGAGGGGACGACCAGCAGCGACGCCGCCCGGAACCAGTCCGCGAGCTGGTCCTGGCCGACGGGCGGCCGGAACCGCACGACGTCCGCGATGCCGAGCCGCGCGGCGAGCTTCTGAAGCCCCTCGGGCTTGCTGAGGCCGCTGCCGCTGGGCCCGCCGACCACGGGGACGACGATGCGGGAGCGGAGCTCGGGGCGCTCGTCGAGCAGGACGGCCACCGCGCGCAGGAGGATGTCGGGCGCCTTCAGGGGCTGGATGCGGCCGGCGAAGAGCGGGATCAGGGCGTCCTGGGGCAGGTCGAGGCGGGCGCGGGCGGCGGCGCGGCCGTCGGCGGGGCGGAAGCGGTCGAGGTTGACGCCGGGGTGCACGACGGCGACCTTCCCGGGCTCGGCGTGGTAGTGCCGTACGAGTTCGTCGGCCTCCTCCGCCGTGTTCGCGATGAGGCGGTCCGCCGCGACGACGATCTGGGTCTCGCCGATGACGCGGGCGGCGGGCTCGGGGGTGTCGCCGTCGGCGAGGTTGGCGTTCTTGACCTTCGCCATGGTGTGCATGGCGTGCACCAGGGGGGCGCCCCAGCGCTGGGCGGCCAGCCAGCCGACGTGCCCGGAGAGCCAGTAGTGCGAGTGCACGAGGTCGTAGTAGCCGGGGCGGTGGCCGGCCCAGGCCTGCATCACGCCGTGCGTGAAGGCGCACAGCTGGGCCGGGAGGTCCTCCTTGGCGAGGCCCTCGTAGGGGCCCGCGTCGATGTGCCGGACGAGGACGCCGGGGGCCAGCTCGACCTTCGGCGGGAGACCGCCGGTGGTCGCGCGCGTGAAGATCTCGACCTCGATGTCGATCGCGGCGAGGCGCTGCGCGAGTTCGACGATGTAGACGTTCATGCCGCCGGCGTCACCGGTGCCGGGCTGGTGGAGCGGAGAGGTGTGCACGGAGAGCATCGCGACGCGACGGGGGCGGCGGTGGAGCCTGAGCCGCGAGGGAGCCGCCGTGGAGCGACGCCCGAGCCTGTTGGCGTACTGGCTCACGGAGCGTTCCTCCTTGCTGCGGGCATGCCGGAAGGAGGGTGTGGCTCGCCCTCCAGGGGGGTGCAACGCCGGAGGGAGCGATTCCCATTCCGGCAGGCCGGGGAAACGGGCGGTTTTTGCCCAGCCGTTACCCTCTGTCGCTCAACCGTTCGAGGCCGGTGTGCGTGGGCCCTCCTCCCGCGCCGGACGGGCCGGCGACGGCGCCGCACTACCCTCTTGGGTATGACATCCCGCGCCTCCGTCCGCCCCGTGGGCACGGTCACGCGCGGGACGACGAACCCCAACCGGCTGCGCCGCATGGACCGCTGGATCGCCGCGACGCACGGCGCCGAGCTGCGACGCGCCGCCGAGCCCGTCGCCGTCGACCTCGGGTACGGGGCCGCGCCGTGGACGGCCGTCGAACTGCTGCACCGGCTGCGTTCGGTCGCGCCCCGCGCGCGGGTCGTCGGCGTGGAGATCGAGCCCGCCCGGGTCGCGGCCGCCGCGCCGTACGAGCGGGAGGGACTGGTCTTCCGGCACGGCGGGTTCGAGATCCCGGTCGCCCGGCGGCCGCACCTCGTACGCGCCGCCAACGTGCTGCGCCAGTACGACGAGGGCGAGGTCGCCGCCGTCTGGGAGCGGCTGTGCGCCCGGCTCGCGCCGGCCGATCCGGCCGCCGGCTCCCGCGGGGGCCTGCTGGTCGAGGGGACCTGCGACGAGATCGGGCGCCGGCACGTGTGGGTGGCGCTCGGCCCCGAAGGGCCCCGCACGGTCACTTTCGCGACGCGGCTCGGCTCCCTGGAGCGGCCCTCGGACCTGGCCGAACGGCTGCCCAAGGCGCTCATCCACCGCAACGTCCCGGGTGAGCCGGTGCACGCGTTCCTGCGCGACTTCGACCGCGCCTGGGCGGCGGCGGCCCCCTACGCGTCGTACGGCGCCCGTCAGCGGTGGATCCGTGCGGTACGGGACCTGACGGCCGACTGGCCGGTGACGGACGGTCCGGCGCGCTGGCGCCAGGGCGAAGTCACCGTGCGGTGGAGTGCGTTGGCGCCCGCGAGCTGAGCGGGTTCGGGGCCGCCGGGAACGATCTCCGTGAGTCGTTCGTCACACAGACCGGGAGATCGTCCCACCGGGGCGGCGAGGAGGGGAAGAACGGAGTCGGCCGGGCGGTCCGAGGTCCGCCGGACCGTCGGTCCACGGATCCGTCGATCCGACGCTCAGCGGATCGGGGCTCCGACGTTCCGTCGCCGCCGCCTCTGTCGTTTTCGGCTGTGACATGGCACGATCCCCCGAGCACCGTAAGTTACTGACGGTTAATCAGTGGTTGGGGGACGGGGTATGGGAACGGGCAAGCGCGGTCTGCTCTCGGTGGCCGTGGCCGTGGTCTGCGCGGTCACCGTGCTGGGAGCCCCCGGCGCCGCCTTCGCGAGCCCGGAGCCCACGCCCAGGGCGACGGCCACGCCCCCGGCAGGCGGCGGCGCCCCCGCCCTCCCGTCGACGGCGACCGCCGACAAGAACCTGGAAGCCGTCCGCGCCCAGCTCGAGACGCTCTACCACGACGCCGCCGTCGCCACCGACGCGTACAACGCGGCGGAGGAGGCGGCCCGGAAGCAGTCGGCGGAGATCGTCGAGCTGGCCAAGAAGATCGTCGCGGGCCAGGAGAAGCTGACCGAGCTCAAGAACCGCGCGGGCGCCGCGGCCCGTGCCCAGTACCGCACCGGCGGCCTCCCGGACGAGGCGCAGCTGATGCTGAGCGACGATCCCTCGCAGTTCCTCGACGGCGCGGGCCGGGTACGCCAGGGACAGCGCGCGACCAAGGGCCTGATCGGCCAACTCGCCCGCACCCAGCAGGACCTGGAGCAGTACGCGAAGGACGCCTCCGCGCAGTGGGCGAAGCTGGAGGCGGGCCGCAAGGTGAAGGCCGCGGCCCAGAAGAAGATCGAGAAGCAGATCGCGCAGGCCGAGAAGCTCCAGTCCCGGCTGGAGAAGAAGGAGAAGGCGCGCCTCGAGGAGTTGGAGCGGCAGGCCGCGCAGAAGGCGCAGACCGCCTGGCTCGACACCGGCATCCTCAAGGAGATCGACGGCGCGGCGTCCGCGCAGGGCAAGGCGGCCGTGCAGTTCGCCACCGCGCAGATCGGCAAGCCGTACGTGTGGGGCGCCGAGGGACCGGACAGCTTCGACTGCTCCGGCCTGACCTCCGAGGCCTGGAAGAGCGCGGGCCGGCCGATGCCGCGCACCTCGCAGGAACAGTGGAAGCAGTTGCCGCACGTCCCCGTCGAGGACATGCGCCCCGGCGACCTGATCATCTACTTCAGCGACGCCAGCCATGTGGCGATGTACGTGGGCGACGGCTCGATCGTCCACGCCCCGCGCCCGGGCCGTACGGTCACGCTCGCCGGGGCGGGCTCGATGCCGATACTCGGGGTCGTCCGACCGGACGCGTGAGCCGGGCGCCCGGCCGGTGCACCGGCCGGGGCGGCTTGGCCGAAGGGCTCCGGTCCGACACCCGGGCCCGGCCGTCGACACGGGCCCGGCGACCCGGGCGCAGGGGGCCGTAGGCGGCGCATGACCTGGGCCACGTGACGCGTGACACCCCTCCCCGGCCCCCAAACCCGGGCGAGACGTGACGTTCGTCATCCCTGTCCGGTTCCCGCCGTGCCCAACTGCGGTACGGAACGCGGCATATGACAGTGGCCAGAGATCAAGCAGCGTGCTTCACACCATTCCGTTGCGACGCCTTCTGCCGCTATGGTCCCCGTCGGTGGGTCGAGGTCCCTCGCCCCCGCCAGCCCTCGGGGGGAGGGAAGGAACCCAAGACGATGCCCGTACCCGTACCGCGGCAGAGAGCGATCCCGGCCGTGGAGAGTGGTCAGGCGCCTGCCGCGCCCGCAGTCGGCGGTCCCTCCAAGGAAGAAACCGTCCGCACCGAAGACGCCGGTCGCAACGAGGCGACGCCGGCCGAGAACGACCCCACGCGCAACGCCGCGCCCGCCGACGGCGTCCACCATGCCGTGAGTCCCACAGGCGTGAGCCCCGCAGGCGTGAGCACGACCGGCGCGAACACGGCCGCTACGAACACGGCCGGTACGAACGCGACCGGTGCGAGCGGTGGCGACGCGGCCTCGGCCGGCGTGGGCCCCGCCCACACCACTCTCACCCTGCTCCTGATCGAGGACGATCCGACGGCCGCCCCGATCGTCCGCGACCTGCGCGACGCGGACGACCGGCCGATGCGGGTGCGCACCGCCCGCAACCTCACCGAGGCCGAGCGGCTGCTCACCGACGACGTCCACTGCATCCTGCTGGACCTCGCGCTGCCCGCCCCGGGACGCGCCTCCTCCGCGGCCGGGAACGACGACGAGCTCGCCGTGCTGCGGCACGTGCTGCGGCTCGCGCCCCGGCACGCCGTGCTCGCGCTCACCGCGTCCGGCGACGCCCAGCGCGGAGCCGAGGCGGTGCGTGTGGGCGCCCAGGACTACCTCTTCAAGGACGAGCTGGACGGGCGGCTGCTGAGCCGCGCGATCCGCTACGCCGTGGAGCGCAAGCGGTCCGACACCGCCGAGCGACGCCTCGCCGAGGGCAAGCTGCGCGCGCAGGAGAACGCCCGGCTGGAACGCGGCCTGCTGCCCACGCCGCTCCTCGAGGGCTCCCTGCTGCGCTTCGCCGCCCGCTACCGCCCCGGCCGCTCGCGTGCGCTGCTCGGCGGCGACTTCTACGACACCGTCCGCACGCCGGACGGCACCGTGCACGCGATGATCGGCGACGTGTGCGGTCACGGCCCGGACGAGGCGGCGCTCGGCGTGGAGCTGCGCATCGCCTGGCGGGCGCTGACCCTGGCGGGCCTGTGCGGCGACCAGCTGCTGAACACGTTGCAGCAGGTGCTGGAGCACGAACGGGACGACGACGAGATCTTCGCGACGCTGTGCACGGTGGACATCGCGCCCGACGGCCGCCGGGCGGGCCTGTGCCTGGCCGGTCATCCCGCGCCCCTGATCGCCCGGCCCGACCGGCCCGCGCGTCTGCTGCCCCACGACAACAACGGTCCGGCCCTCGGGCTGCTGCCGGGTGCGCGCTGGCCGCGGACGCAGGTCGAGCTGGGGGCCGAGTGGAGCCTGATGATGTACACCGACGGCCTGATCGAGGGCCGGATCGGCGCGGGCCGGGAGCGGCTCGGTCAGGACGGCATGGTGGAGATGATCCGCAGGCAGCTCGCCGAGGGGCTGACCGGCGAGGCGCTGCTGCGGGCCGCGGTGAACGAGGTGCGCGAGCTCAACGGGGGCGAGCTGACGGACGACGTGGCGGTCGTCCTGCTGGACCGAGCCCCCTGAGAGGCATCGCGCCCGGCCCGCGCCCGCGCTCGGGCGCCGTCCGGACCCGCCCAGGCCCGCCCGGGCCCGCCCGGCCGGGTCAGCGTCCGCCGTTGTACGGGCCGTAGGGGCCGTCACTGCTGCTTCCGCCGCGCCGGCGACCCCAGCCGCCGCCGCCCGAGACCTGCCTGAGGGCGGGGCGGACGTCCACGAAGAAGACGATCGTGGCGACGAGACCCGCGAGTTGCAGGAACAGCATCGGCACCAGCAGGTTCACCGCGACCGCGATGCCGAGGATGATCAGCCAGAAGCCCTTGTTCTGCTTGTCGGCGGCCCGGTAGGCGTCGTCACGGAACACGGCCGCCATCACCAGGGCCACCACGGCGAGGATCAGCATGGCGAGGTAGAGCAGCCACATCAGCCCCGCGAAGCCTGCCATCAGCACAACGCCCACCACCTGATTCGACGTGTCTCGACCCGACTCGACCTGGTCGTCCCTACGCGGTCACGGTACCCGCAACCACCCTTGCCCTACCCGTACAACGGGCCGGGCACCGTGTCAGTGCCCGGCCCGTGACCGTATGTCGCTGTGCGCCGATTCCTTCGCGGCCGCCGGTCTCACTTGGCGGGCGGCGTGGTCTTCTTCGCGACGGGCTTGCGCACCGGAGCCTTCTTGGCGGCGGGCTTCTTCGCCTCGGCGGCGGGCACGGTGACGGCGGGGGCCGGAGCGGGCTTCGGCGCGGCGGTCTCCTTGGCCTGGAAGGGCGCCGCCTTCGGCTCGGTCTTCGGGGCGGCGTCGGGCTCGACCGCGATCGCCAGCTCCTCGATCTCCTCGGCCGCCTCGCCGCGCCAGGTCCGCACGGCCTGCTCGCCGTGCTCGGCGACCTTCTCGTAGGTCTCACGGGCCTTGACGGCGTACTCGGCGGCGACGCCGACACCGCGCAGCGCGAAGTCCTGGGCGGACTCGCCGAGCTTCTTCAGGTCGGCGTCGAGGGTGCTGCCGAGCTTCTTGATGTCCCCGTCGAGGTTGCTGATGAAGTCGGTGACCTTGGACTGGAGCGACTCCTGCGCCTCCTTGGCGCGGGCGGTCGCCTCCTTGGCGCGGGCGCCGGCCTTCTCCTGCACGCTCTTGGGGTCGGTGTTGCGGACGGCCTCGAAGCGGGCCGGGGCCTCGGAGCGCAGCTGCTCGACCAGGCCGGGCACCTTCTTCGCCTGCTGGAGGGCCAGGTCGGCGGTGCCCGCGGCGAAGTAGAGCGGGGTCGGGTCGCTGAGGGTCTTGCGCAGGTCGTCGGTGATGGCCATGGTGAAGGTCCTCCGGATGACGTTCGTCGTACAGGTCGTGTGCGTCGTGTGCGTCGTGTCGCGTGGTGCGGGCCGAGTACGGCGAACGCCTCGATCACGTCGAGTGCGTGCCGTCGCCCTCGGCCGGGGGTCGTGCGGTTCCGCAGCGGTGCGGCCGGTCCCCTGGTCCGGTCAACCGGCCGTCTGCTGCGGACCGGCGTCGCTCTGCCGTGCCCGGGCGTCCGCGCCGTCCACGTCACCGTGGCCGCGGCCGTCGCTCCCGGTCCCGTTCTCCTTGCGAAAGGACTCGTAGATCTGGAGCAGCGCCAGTTTCTGCGCCTCGGTGAGGGTGGGGTCGGCGAGGATGACCGCGCGGGTCTCCACCTCGTCCCGGTCCCGCTCCGCGTCGAGGATGCCGGCCCGCACGTACAGCGTCTCGGCGGAGATCCGCAGCGCCTTGGCGACCTGCTGGAGCACCTCCGCGCTCGGCTTGCGCAGCCCGCGCTCGATCTGGCTCAGATACGGGTTGGACACCCCGGCGGCGTCGGCGAGCTGCCGCAGCGACAGTTGCGCGGTGCGCCGCTGTTCGCGCAGGTACTCGCCGAGATTGCCGACGTTGAGCGATGCCATGCCTCCACCTTGCACCCCCGGCGCTAACTTTTGCAAGCACCTGCTTGCAAAAGTGCGCCACACCACTCGGGAGGAGCACGCGCGGCGGCCGCGCACTCCTGCCCCCCCCCTCGCCCGCCAGGGGGGTCAGGAAGGCTGGACCTCTTCGAACTGGGCGAGGGCCTCGGCGGGGTCCGGGCTCACCAGGCGTTCCAGACCGGCCGTCGTGATCGCGGCCCACTTGCCGGCTCGCGCCCACATCCGCTCCTCGAAGGCGCGCACGACGCCGTCGAGGGCCTCGGGACCGGCGCTCGCGCCCGGGCCGGATTCCGGGACGGCGGCGATGGCCTCGGCGAGTTCGGCGCCTTCCAGCATCGCGAGGTTCGCGCCCACTCCCAGCGGGGGCATCAGATGGGCGGCGTCGCCCAGGAGCGTCACTGCGGGGACGTGGGTCCAGGTGTGGCCCACGGGCAGGACGTGGAGGGGGCGGTGGGCGAAGACGGCGCCGTGGCGGAGGAGGTCGAGGAGGGGGGCGGCCCAGCCGTCGAACAGCGCCAGCAGGCTCGTCCGCACGGCCTCGGCGTCGGTCAGGTCCAGGTGGGCGTGCCAGTCCAGCGGCGCGCGGAACCGGGCGTACACCTTGACGTGGCCACCGCTGTTGCGCTGCGCGACGAGGCTGCGGTTCGGGCCGTACGCGGCCACGGAGCCGTCGCCGATCAGCCGGGCGAGGCCGGGGTGGCGGGTGTCGACGTCGTCCAGGGAGGTCTCGACGACGGTGATGCCGGTGTAGTGCGGCGTCACCGCCGAGACCGCGGGGCGGACCCGGGAGCGGGCGCCGTCCGCGCCGACGACGAGGTCGAACGTCTCCTCGTGCCCGTCCTCGAAGCGGACGCACGCACCGTCCCCCGCGCGGGCCCCCGGCGTCACGCGCGTCACGCCATGCCCCCATCGCACGTCGACGGGGCCGAGCAGCAGGTCGCGGAGCTGCCCCCGGTCGATCTCGGGGTTGGCCCGCTCGTCCGGGCGGGGCCGCCAGTCGCGCAGGACGTTCCCGGCGGTGTCCAGGATGCGCATGGCCTGCCCCTCGGGACGCGCCAGCGCCTCGAACTCCGCCAGCAGTCCCGCCGCCTCCAGCGCGCGTTGGCCCAGCCCTTCGTGCAGGTCCAGCGTGCCGCCGGGCGGGCGGGCGGCGGGGGAGGGATCGCGTTCGAGCACGGTGACCGGACGACCGTGGCGGTGCAGGACGCGGGCGAGGGTGAGGCCGCCGGGACCGCCGCCGACCACTGCGATGCGATGTCTCATGTCGATACACCGTATTGTCACCGTACGGCGTATCGCAAGAGTACGGTGTGCCCATGACTGTGTGGGACCGGCCGGAGCCGCCGACTCGCCCCGTACCGCTCGACCGGGAGCGGATCGTCGCCGCCGCCGTCGCGCTGGCCGACGCGGGCGGGCTGGAAGCGGTGTCGTTGCGCAAGGTCGCGGCCCGGCTGAACGCCGGCCCGATGCGGCTGTACGGCTACATCTCCACCAAGGAGGAGCTCTTCGACCTCATGGTGGACGAGGTCCAGGCCGAGATCCTGCCGCAGGAGGAGCCCGGGGACTGGCGGGAGGCGCTGCGCGGTCTCGCCCACCGCACCAGGCGGACCGTCCTGCGCCACGAATGGCTGGCCGACCTGCTCGGCGGCCGCCCGAGCCTGGGCCCGAACGGTCTCGCCGTCACCGAGACCACGCTGGCCGCACTCGACGGCCTCGCCGACGTCGACACCGTCATGCGCGCCGTGGAGACGGTCAGCGCCTATTGCACCGGCGCGATCAGGCGCGAGATCGCGAACCTGCGGGCCGAGCGCGCCACGGGCCTGTCCAAGCGCGACTGGCAGCGCGCCTCCGGCCCGCACGTGACGAGGATGCTGGCCACCGGACGCTTCCCGGCTCTGGCCAGGGCCGTGCACGAGGGCACGGACGTGGACGCCGAGGCGTCCTTCGCGACGGGCCTGGACTGGGTCCTCGACGCCGTGGCCGCCCGGCTCACCGGGTCGCGGGCGTGACGTCCGGCTCCGCGGTCGTCCTCACCCGGCCGCCGGCGTGACGCGCGGCTCAGGAGCCGCCCTCACCCGGCCGCGATCCATCGCGCCACCGCCGCGAGGTCGGCGGCGCGCAGGGCGTGGGCGGGGTGGACGCGGTGCAGGAGCGCCCGGGCCGGGTGATGGGCCGCCACCCAGGCGCGGTCCGCGTCGGTGATCTCGTCGTCGAGCCAGACGAAGGGCCGGCCCGCGGCCAGGGTCACCAGGGGCCGCGTCTTCCAGTGGACGCCGGCGGCCGGCGGATCGTCGTCGTCCGGCCAGGCCACGACCGGCAGCGGGGGCAGCCCGAGCCGGGGCGCGAGGACCGTGTTCGCGTCGTCCAGCCAGGTCGTCGCCCACGTCATCGCGCAGCCCAGCGCGAGCAGCCGGGGCCCGAGGGCCGGGTCGAGCCGGGAGAGCAGGGGGTGCGCGGGGGACGGCGGGCCGTACTCGGG
>NZ_JAHHIT010000206.1 GCF_024539675.1 Streptomyces hilarionis
CCCCTCGGGCCCCCCGATCCCCTCCGGTCCCGGAGCCGTGCTGACGGACCGGCTCGCCGGCTGGGTCTCGGACCTCACCACCCTGCACGAGCTCACCGAACGCCTGGCCCGCACCGACGTCCTGGCGGACGCGCTGACGGAGTTGCTGCACGCCGGAGCCGCCCTCGTGGGCGCCCGCCGCGGTCTCGTGGTCCTGGAGCCCTCCGACCGGCTCGGCCCCGACACCACGATCGGTCTGGGCCTCGGCCGGGCCGACCTCGGTCACATCGAGACCGTGCCCCGCAGCGCCCTGTCCTACGGCCGCATCCTCGACGGACTGCCCGGCGGCGAGGGGGAGATCGCCGAGCCCGACCTGCTCGCCGGGGACGGCCTGGACCCCCGCCACCGCGAAGTGGCCGCCCGCCTGGGCTACGCCGCGAGCTACGCGCTGCCGCTGCGGGCGGACGGCGCGCCCGGCCGGCTCGGTGCCGCCGTGTGGCTCTACGACGAGCCCGCCGAACCGGACGAACGCCGACGCCACCTCGCCGGCCTCTACGTCCAGTACGCGGCCGAGCACCTGGCCCGGCTGGTGGAACTCGAACGCACCCGCGCGCGTATGCGCACGATGGCCGAGGAACTGCTGCCGTCCCGGCTGCCGCGGGTCGCCGGAGTCCAGCTCGCCGCGCGGCACCGCACCGGCCCGCGCGCGGGCGGCGACTGGTACGACGCGCTGCCGCTGCCGGACGCCGCGCTGGGTCTGGCCGTCGGCTCCGTCACCGGGTCCGGGCCGAGCGCCGTGGCCGCGATGGGCCGGCTGCGCGCCTCCCTGCGGGCGTACGCGGTCATGGAGGGCGAGGACCCGGTCGCCGTCCTGTCCGATCTGGAGCTGCTGCTGCGGCTGACCGAGCCCGCACGGTCCGCCACCGCCCTGTTCGCCTACTGCGAGCCCGCCCTACGCAAGATCACCCTGGCCGGCGCGGGACACTGCCCGCCCCTGCTGGTCGGCGAGCGGCGCACGGAGTTCGTGGAGACCTCCGTCTCCGCGCCGCTGGGCATGCTCGCCTGCTGGGAGGCGCCCAGCGTGGAGCTGGAGGCGGAGGCCGGCGAGACGGTCCTGCTCTACACCGACGGCCTGCTGCACCGCACCGGCGAGCCCGTCGACCGCGCCTTCGCCCGGCTGCACGCGGCCGCCGCGGGGGTGCCCAGACAGCTGCGCCAGGATCCGGGCGCGATCGCCGACCACGTGCTGCGCACGCTCCTGCCGGACGAGCCGGACGGACAGGACAGCGACGAGGACGTGGTGCTGCTGGCGGCCCGCTTCGAGTAGGGCGGCGACGACCGTCCGTGACCGGCCCGGCGGCAGGTCCTCCTCCCCTGGGCCCCCTTACGTACGACCGTACGATGGAGGGGGTCCAGTGCCGTATCGAGGAGGATGACCGTGGCCGACGAGCTCACCCCGGAGACCCCGGAAGAGTCGGAAGAGCCCATCAAGCAGCGGAAGAACGGCCTGTACCCGGGCGTGTCCGACGAGCTGGCCGAGAACATGAAGTCGGGTTGGGCCGACACGGAGCTGCACGGCCTGGAGCCGATCGCGCAGGCCGCACAGACCGCCGCCCGCCGCGCAGCGCTCTCCGCGCGCTTCCCGGGCGAGCGCCTGGTGATCCCCGCGGGCAACCTGAAGACGCGCTCCAACGACACGGAGTACGCCTTCCGCGCGTCCGTCGAGTACGCGTACCTGACCGGCAACCAGACGGAGGACGGCGTCCTCGTCCTGGAGCCCGAAGCCGAGGGCCACCGCGCCACGATCTACCTGCTGCCCCGCTCCGACCGCGAGAACGGCGAGTTCTGGCTGTCCGGCCAGGGGGAGCTGTGGGTGGGCCGCCGGCACTCGCTCGGCGAGGCCGAGCAGCTGTACGGCATCCCGGCCTCCGACGTGCGCGAGCTCGCGGACCGGCTGCGCGAGGCCACCGGGCCCGTGCGGGTCGTCCGCGGCCACGACGCGGGCATCGAGGCGGCCCTGACCGACAAGGTCACCGCCGAGCGCGACGCGGAGCTGCGCGTCTTCCTCTCCGAGGCCCGCCTGGTCAAGGACGGGTTCGAGATCGACGAACTCCAGAAGGCCGTGGACTCGACGGTCCGCGGCTTCGAGGACGTCGTGAAGGTCCTCGACCGCGCCGAGGCGACGAGCGAGCGCTACATCGAGGGCACGTTCTTCCTCCGCGCGCGGGTGGAGGGCAACGACGTCGGCTACGGCACCATCGCCGCGGCCGGACCGCACGCCTGCACGCTGCACTGGGTGCGCAACGACGGGCCGGTGCGCAAGGGCGATCTGCTGCTGCTGGACGCGGGCGTCGAGACGCACACGTACTACACCGCCGACGTCACGCGCACCCTGCCGGTCGACGGCCGCTTCACCGAGATCCAGAAGAAGATCTACGACGCGGTGTACGACGCCCAGGAGGCCGGGATCGCCGCGGTGAAGCCGGGCGCCAAGTACCGCGACTTCCACGACGCCGCGCAGCGCGTGCTGACCGAGCGGCTCGTCGAGTGGGGCCTCGTCGAGGGGCCGGTCGAGCGGGTCCTCGAGCTCGGGCTCCAGCGCCGCTGGACGCTGCACGGCACCGGGCACATGCTCGGCATGGACGTCCACGACTGCGCGGCCGCGCGCGTGGAGTCCTACGTCGACGGCACCCTGGAGCCGGGCATGGTGCTCACCGTCGAGCCCGGCCTGTACTTCCAGGCCGACGACCTCACCGTGCCCGACGAGTACCGCGGGATCGGCGTCCGGATCGAGGACGACATCCTCGTCACCGAGGACGGCAACCGGAACCTCAGCGCCGCGCTGCCCCGGCAGTCGGACGAGGTCGAGCGCTGGATGGCGTCGCTGACGGGCTGACGCGCGCACCGCGGACGACGGCCGGGCGCCCGAGGGGCGGCCGGCCGCCGTCCGCCCGCGGGTCGCGGGGGCCGCGGACGGTCCGGGCTGCCCGAGCGGGCGTCCCGGCCGCCGTCCGGGAGGCCCCGGAAGGGGGGTTCGTGGACCTGCACGTCGAGGCGGACTCCGCCGAAGGACGTCGGGCGGGGCTCGAACGCGCCCTGCGGGACGCCGTGCGCGAGGGGCGGCTGGCGCCCGGGGAGCCGCTGCCCGCCACGCGACGGCTCGCCGCCGAGCTCGGGATGTCGCGGAACACGGTCAAGGCGGCCTACGACCAGCTCGTCGCCGAGGGCTACCTCACCGCCCGCCAGGGATCCGGCACCCGGGTCGCGCCGCTGCCTCCTGTGGCCGCCGAACCGCCGCGGGCCGCCGCACGCGCGCGTGCGCCCCGTTTCGACCTGCGGCCCGGCAGCCCCGACGTGGGGACGTTCCCGGCCGCGGCCTGGCTGCGCGCGATGCGCCGCGCCCTCGCGACGGCGCCCTCCCCCGCCTACGACTACGGCGACCCGCGCGGCCGCATCGAGCTGCGCACCGCGCTGTCGGGCTACCTGGGACGGGCACGCGGCGTTCTCGCGCCGCCGGAGCGGATCGTCGTCACCTCCGGGTACGTGCAGGGCCTCGCCCTCCTCACCCGCGTGCTGGGCGACGCGCCGATCGCCATGGAGGACCCCGGCCTGCCCTTCCACCGCGAGGTCGTACGGCACAACGGCGGAACCGTGACCGCGGCGCCGGTCGACGCACACGGGGTGCGCGTCGGGGAGCTCGGCGACGCGCGGGCCGTCGTCGTCACACCGGCCCACCAGTACCCGACGGGCGTGACCCTGCACCCGGGCCGGCGGCGGGCGCTGACGGAATGGGCACGCGCGCGTGACGGCGTCATCGTCGAGGACGACTACGACGGGGAGTTCCGCTACGACCGGCAGCCGGTCGGCGCACTACAGGGCATGGCCCCGGGACAGGTCGTCTATCTGGGCACCGCGTCCAAGACGCTCGGCCCGGCGCTGCGGCTCGGCTGGATGGTGCTGCCGCCGCAGCTCGTCGACGTCGTGGTCGACGCCAAGCTGCACAGCGACCACCACACCGAGTCCCTCGGGCAGCTGGCGCTCACCGAGCTGATCCTCGCCCACGCCTACGACCGCCACGTGCGCGCGTGCCGTCTGCGCTACCGGCGCCGCCGTGACCTGCTGCTCGAGCGGCTGGGCGCCGGCCGGGGCGTGCGCGGGATCGCGGCCGGGCTGCACGCGCTGGTGGACGTGGCCGACGAGGAGGAGGCGCTGGCGCGGGCGGACGCGGAGGGGCTCGCGGTGGGCCGCCTCGGCGAGCACTGGCACACCGCCGGGCCGGGCGGTGCGCAGGGACGGCCGCAGGGGCTGGTCGTCGGCTACGGGACCCCCGGGGAAGGGGCGTACCCCGGGGCGCTGGAAGCGCTCGCGCGCGTGCTCGCGGGAACGGGAAAACCGAGCAGCCCTCGACAGGCCGTGCCGCCGGCTCCGGAATTGGGCCGGTGAAAGGCCTTCGCATTGGTTCTGCCCATCGGCCCAACACGCCTCTAGCGTCTGTCCCATGACGACGAAGACTCCCCCGCGGCGGACCTCGACGCGGCCGACCGGCCCGCAACGGCTGCTCGCGTTCGCGCAGTTGAGCAACTCCGTCGGGGACGGCGCCTACTACACCACGTCGGCCCTGTACTTCACCCAGGTGATCGGCCTCGCTCCCGCGCGCGTGGGGCTGGGGCTGACCGTCGGGTGGGCGGTCGGCTCGCTGGCGGGAGTGCCGCTGGGACGGCTGGCCGACCGGCGCGGGGCACGCGGGACGGCGGTGCTGCTGGCGCTGGCGACGGGGCTCGCGGTGGCGTCCTTCACCCTGGTGCGCGGCTTCGTTCCGTTCATCCTCGTGGCGTGCGCGTACGCGGCCGCCCAGTCGGGGCTCGCGGCGGCCCGCCAGGCGCTGCTGGCCGGCCTCGCGCCCGCCGCGGAGCGGACGGGACTGCTGGCCCGGCTCCAGGCGACGCTGAACGCCGGTCTGGCGGTGGGCGCGGGACTCGGCGGGCTCGCGCTGCACGCCGGGACGCGCGAGGCCTACCTCGGGGTGTTCGTGGTCGACGCGGTGAGCTTCCTGGTGTGCGCGCTGCTGCTCGCCCGGCTGCCCCGGGTGGCCTCCGGAGCGGTCCGGCCGGGCGGGAGCGCCCTGGGCGTGCTGCGGGACCGGCCGTACGCGCTCGTGGCGCTCCTGAACACCGTGCTGCTGCTGCGGATGCCGTTGCTCAGCCTCGTGCTGCCGCTGTGGATCACCGAGCGGACCGCGGCGCCCGCCTGGCTGGTGTCCGCGCTGTTCGTGCTCAACACGGCCGCGGTGACGGCGTTCCAGGTGCGGATGGCGCGGAGCGTGCGCGGTCCGGCGAGCGCCACGCGCGCGGTGCGCCGCGCGGGCTGGGTGATGTGCGCCGCGTGTGCGGTGTTCGCGCTGTCCGCCGGGGCCTCGCCGTGGGTGGCGGTGGGCGTGCTGGTGCTGGGGTCGGTGTTGCAGGCGGCGGCCGAGATGGGGCAGTCGGCGGGCTCCTGGCAGCTCTCCTTCGACCTCGCCCCCGCCGACCGGGTCGGCGAGTACCAGGGGCTGTTCGGCACCGGCGTCACGGTGGCCCGCACCCTCGGCCCGCTGGTCCTGACCTGGCTGCTGGTCGAGTGGGGCACCCCCGGCTGGCTGCTGCTGGGCGCGGCGATGGTGGCGGCGTCCTACGCGATGGGCCCGGCGGCACGCCGGGCGGCGGGCGACCGCGGAACGCCGTCCTCGTCTCCTTCGTCTCCTTCGTCTCCGTCGTCTCCGTCGTCGTCCTCTTCGCCGTCGTCGTCCTCTTCGCCGTCGTCGTCGCAGGCAGTGGCCCCGACGGCGGCCTGACGTCACCGGTTCAGACGCGGTACCGGCCCACGGCCCTGTCGCCCGCCTCCTCGCGTCGTCCGGGGCGGGCGGTGATCGGCAGGGAGTCGACGAACAGGGCGCCCGCCAGAAGGCCCGCGCTGCCGCGCGGGCTCCACGCGCGCGCGTGGAGGTCGGCGTCGAGACCGGTGAGGGCGGCGCGGCCCGCCGGGGTCGCCGTGCCGCCCGCCTCCAGGACGCCGAGGGCGCCCGCCTGTACGCGGCGCAGTCCCGCCGGGCCCGCGGTGTACAGGAGTTCGGTGTCCTGGAGGGTGGACATCACCGTGAGCAGGGCGTCCAGGCGGGCCGACGGTTCGTCCGCGCCGGCGGCGCGGGCCACGGCGAGGGCGTCCAGGGCCCGCCGTACGTGCGGGAAGCCCGCGCGTGCCTCGCCGCGGGCGCCGGGCGCGCCGTACCGCGCGGAGATCGTCGAGCCCCGCGAGGGTCTGCGGGGGGCGGCCCGGTCGGGATGCGCGGCGATCCGCTTGGCGGTCGCGGTGACGTCGGCGCCCCGCGCGTGGGGGTCGAGCACGGCCGCCGCGACCAGCAGGCCGAGCGTCCACAGGGCGCCCCGGTGCCCGCCGCCGGTGAGGCCCACCGTGTGCTCGGCGCACCGCCCGATCGCGCCCAGCTCCGCGCGCAGCCCGGGGGTCGGCTCGCCGGTGCGGCGGGCGGCGGCGGCCATCGCCGCGAGGCCGGGCGCCAGGGCCCTCGCCGACCAGAGCAGCCCGCGGTGGTCCCGGCGGGTGACCCGGGCGGCCAGGTCGCGCGGGTCGGGCAGGCCCGGCTGGGGAGTCAGGGTCAGCAGGCCGGTCAGCGCGGCCACGGCGGCCCGCGCGAGCTCGTCGTCCGCGGCGCTCGGCACGGCCGGCCTAGGAGGACGCGGCCGGGGAGGCGGAGGCCGTCGGGGCGCCGCTCTGCGGGGCGCCCGTCGGGGCGCCGCCGGGCGCGCCGCTCGGCGGGGTGCCGCCACCGCCGCCGCTGCCCGCTCCGGTGTTCTCGGCATCGGGGTCGACGCCCAGGACCAGGGAGCCCCTGTAGCCCTTGGAGGGGTCCGCCTTGTGCACGGCGTCCAGCGTCAGCAGGCCGCCGGCCGCGCCGCCGCCGTCGTAGACCATGTCGTCGTCGAGGCAGGTGTAGCTGCCCGTGTGCCTGGAGTACGGCTCCAGGGTGAAGATCTCCTCGGCGACGTCGTCGGGGAAGAAGAGCTGGCCGGTGAAGTTGACCTTGCCGCCCTCGTACGAACCGTCCTCCTTCTGTCCGCCGGTGTGCACCTTGAGGTGGATGTGGCAGGTGCGGGGCGTGTACCAGCCAGGCACGATCGTCTCGAACTTCACGACCCCGTTGGCGTTCGCGATCTGGTAGCCGCGCAGGTAGGTGTCGTCGTCGGCGGCGGAGCCGTCCTCGCTCTCCGCGGGGGCCGAGCCGCCGGGGTCGGCGGTGGTGTAGCCGGAGTAGTAGCCCCAGGCGTCGCAGTGCCAGATCTCGACGGCGGCGCCCTTGACCGGGGTGCAGCCGTCGGTGGCGTCGACGACGGTGAGACGCAGCGTCAGCGGCACTCCGCTCTTGCCCTCGGTGATGTCCTTGCGCACCAGCGCGCCGTCCAGGTAGTAGGGCCCTTCCGTGACGCTCGACATGAGCGTCATGCACGCCCCGTCGGCGGAGGCGGAGGCGGAGGACGCGGTCGACGCGGGCGCCGTCGCCGGCGTCTCCGTGTCGGCGAAGGCCGACTGGTAGCCGGCGACGGCGAGCGTGCCGGCCGTGAGCGTGCCGCCGGTCACCGCCAGGGCGCGACGGCGGGTGAGGGCGGTGTCCTTGTGGTTTCCCGTCATGGGCAGGACGGTAGGGACGCCGCCCGTCACCCGGCTGAAAGGACGCTGGGAGGAACCTGTGAGTACCGCGGAGGGCACGGCGAGAGTGCGGCGGAGGGGACGGTGGAGCGCGACGTCCCCCGGCGGGCGGACGGGCCGACGGTGGGTCAGACGGCGATCAGCGGGGCGTTCTCCCGCCACTTGAGGATCTTGTCGAAGCTCACCACGGCCCCGACGCGCCCCGGTTCGCTGCCGATGTGCACATGGTCGGCGAGTTCCTGGATGAGGAAGAGACCCCGGCCGTGCTCGGCGTCGGCGCTCGTGCGCGCCGGTGTGGGCGCGGGGCGTTCGGCGGTGAACCCGGGGCCCGAGTCGGCGACCTCGATCCGGCACTTCTCACCGTCGAGGTAGGCGGTGACGCGGTACGCCTCCGAACAGGCGCCGTGCGCGGTGTCGCCGCCGTGCTCGACGGCGTTGGCGCAGGCCTCGCTCAGAGCCACGGAGAGGTCGTAGCTGACGTCGGGATCGACCCCGGCCGTCTCCATGGTGCCGAGCAGCAGGCGGCGGGCGAGCGGCACGCTGGCGGCCTCGCGCCGCAGATGGAGTGACCACCAGATGCTCATGCTCCAGCCTCCTGGCTGCGGCTCGACATACCGATACGTATTGCCGCACCGGGCCGCATGTAAGCGCGATTTCCGCGTGATGCCGCCCATATGGGGGATGCCCGCAGACCTTGAATCGGTGTATGCGGGACTCATCGGCCCCAGGGGCACCGCCCCCACCGGAAAGTGATCTTCCCCATCGGGCGGACCTTGCGGACCTGCCGTACGGCGGTGGCAGGGCCAGTGCGATGATGACCCCGCCATGACTGCCCCCCACAGCGAACGCTCCGGTCGCGATCTACGGCTGCTGCGGGCCGCGGTGTTCGCCGCGGTCTGCGTCCTGCTGGCCGCGGCCGGGCACTCGACGGCCTCCTGCGCCGTCGTTCCGCTGTGGACGCTGGGGGCGGGCTTCCTGGGCGTTCTCGCGGTCGTGGCGCCGCTCGCCGGACGCGAGCGTTCGCTGCCGGGCATCGCGGTCCTGCTCGCGGTCGGGCAGAGCGCGCTGCACGCCCTGTTCGGTCTCGGCCAGCACTCCGTCGCCGCGTCCGCCGCGCTCTCCGCCGACGCCGGCGCCCGGATGTCCGCGACGGACGCCACGCTCGTCGCCCGGGCGGCCCGGCTGGTGTGCGGGGCCACGGCGGCCGCGCTCAGCCCGGCCGAGGCCCAGAAGATCCTGGTCAACGCCCGGCTCTACCCCTCGGGGACGGCCGGTGGAAGCGGCTCCACGGCCATGGACGGCATGGCCGGGATGGGGTCGATGCGCCATCCCGCGGACGTCCTGTCCACGGCCGGCTCGCCGGTCTCGCTGCTGCCCTCCCTGCCGATGCTGCTGGGCCACGTCCTGGCGGCCGTCGCCGCCGGCTGGCTGCTGCGTCGGGGCGACTCGGCCCTGCTGCGGCTGCTGGCCCTGTCGGCCCACGGCGTCGCCGAGGGAGCGCTCGTACGGTCCCTGCGCGGAGCGCTCGCCCTGGTGCGCGCCCTGCTCGCGGGACTGCCGGCCACGCCCGGAACGGGACCGCACGTGCCGTGCGCCGGGCCGCCCGCCCCGGCCGCACCCCGCATCACCGCACTCCAGCACTCGGTGATCCGGCGAGGCCCGCCGCCCGCGGCCGCCCTCGTCCTCGCCGCCTGACACGACACGACCAGCACTCCACCACGACCGGGGAGAGCGGCCGCCGTCGTGCGGCACGCGCGCGTGCGCACATCCGTGCCCACGCCCCCTCAGTCACCGCCTCACTCAGAGTGGAGTGCTCCCTGTCATGAAGGCCTCTCGTATCGCCACCCGCGTCGCCGCCGCCGCTGCCGCCGCCGGGGTGGGCGTCCTGGCCCTGTCCTCGCCCGCCCTCGCCCACGTGAGCGTCGCCGCCGAGGGCGCCGCGGCCAAGGGCGGCTACGCGGTCGTCGACTTCAAGGTCCCCAACGAGCGCGACGACGCCTCGACCGCCAAGCTCGAGGTCGCCTTCCCGACCGACCACCCGCTGGCCTCCGCGCTGCCGGAGCCGATCCAGGGCTGGAAGATCGAGGTCACCAAGGCGAAGCTCGCCAAGCCGATCGAGGTGCACGGCAAGCAGATCTCCGAGGCCGTCTCCAAGATCACCTGGACCGCCACCGGCAAGGGCGTCGAGCCCGGCTTCTTCCAGAAGTTCCCGGTGTCCGTCGGAGCGCTGCCCGAGGACGCCGACGAACTGGTCTTCAAGGCGATCCAGACGTACTCCGACAAGGAGGTCGTGCGCTGGATCGAACTCCAGAAGGACGGCGCCGAGGAGCCCGAGAACCCGGCCCCCGTGCTCGCCCTGACCGCCGCCTCCGAGGACGGCCACCACGGCGCCGCCGCCGAGGACGCCTCCGACAAGTCCGACGACGCCAAGGCGACCGCCACCGCGGCCGAGGCCGCCGACTCCGACAGCAGTGACACCACCGCCCGGGTCCTCGGCGTGGTGGGCATCGTGGTCGGCGCCGCCGGTGTCGCGTACGGCGTGCTCGCCGGCCGCCGTCGCACCACCGCCACCGAGGCCTGACCCCGCCCGCGCCGGGCGGCCACGGCCGCCCGGCGTCGGCATCCGACGGCACGCACCGGGGTGCACGGCCTTCCGTACGTCCTGTCCGTAGGCACGGCTTTTCCACAGGCCTTTTCCGTACGGCCTCCGTACACCGTCTCCGAGCCCCCGGTGCGCTCCGGATTCCATATATCTGGGACATTTCTCTATGCGCAAGAAGACCTTCGCCGCGGCCGCGCTGCTCGCGGCCGCCGCCCTCACCCTCTCCGCCTGCGGCAGCGGCGGAGACAGCGACAGCTCCGTGGCCTCCGTCTCCCAGGAGACCGCGCAGCGGCCCGTGACCGTGCTCGACCAGCCGTTCACCAAGCCCGCCCTGGTGCTCACCGACACCCGGGGCAAGCCGTACGACCTCCGCAAGGAGACGGCCGGCCGGCCGACGCTGATCTACTTCGGCTACACCAACTGCCCCGACGTCTGCCCGCTGACGATGAACAACATCGCCGTCGCCAAGAAGCAGCTGCCCAAGGCGGAGCAGGACGCGTTGCGCGTCGTGTTCGTCACCACCGACCCGGACCGCGACACCCCGGCGGCGCTCGGCAAGTGGCTCCAGGGCATCGACCCCCAGGTCGTCGGCCTGACCGGCAAGTTCGCCACCGTCCAGGCCGCCGCCTACCGCCTCGGCATCACCGTCGAGGCGCCGCACAAGGACAAGAACGGCAAGATCGTCTCCACCCACGGAACCCAGGTCGTCGCCTTCTCCCCGAAGACGGACGCCGGCTACCTGCTCTACGACGAGAGCGCCTCGGTCGACGACTACACCAAGGACCTCCCCAAGATCGTCAAGGGGGAGAACCCGTGAGGCCGACGCGGTCCGCACGGCTCCTCACCGCGCCCGCCGCGGCGGTCACGGGCGCGCTCCTGCTGGCGGGCTGCGGATCGGGCGCGGACGGGACGGCCGAACTGTCCGTCCAGGACGCCTACATCCCGCAACCCGTCTCCGCCACCATGGCCGCCGGATTCCTCACCATCGTCAACAAGGGCGACGCGAAGGACGAGCTGACCTCCGTCACCAGCCCGTCCGCGGGCCAGGTGACCCTCCACCGGACCGTCGGCTCGTCGATGGAGCAGGCCGGCTCCCTCGACGTGCCCGCACACGGTCAACTCGTGTTCAAGAGCGGCGGGAACCACCTGATGTTCGAGATGCTGAAGAGCAAGCCGGTACAGGGCGGGACCGTGACCGTCCGACTCCACTTCGCCGCCTCCGACCCCCTCACGGTCGACATCCCGGTGAAGTCCGCCACGTACAGCCCCAAGACCGGCCACTGAGGGAGGGACCACCTTGACGCAGACCATCGCCCCCCGCGTCCGGACGCTCGTGCTGCTGTTCCTGGCGGTCGCGGGCGTGCTCCTGGCCGGCGCCGGACCCGCCTCCGCGCACGCCGCGCTGACCGGCAGCGACCCCGCGCAGGGGGTGGTGGTCGACAAGGCGCCCACGCAGGTGTCGCTGACCTTCTCCGAGACCGTGTCGATGAACGACGACTCCGTGCGCGTCCTGGACCCCCAGGGGGCCCGCGTCGACGCCGGCAAGCCGTCCGCGGTCGGCGGCGCCACCTACGCGGTCCAGTTGCACTCGGGGCTGCCGGACGGCACGTACACCGTGACCTACCAGGTCGTCTCCGCCGACAGCCACCCCGTCGCCGGCGCCTACACCTTCTCCATCGGCTCCCCCTCCAAGACCACCGTGTCGGTGTCCGACCAGGTGGCCGGCGGCGGGGTCGTCGGCTGGCTCTACGGCTTCGGCCGGTACGCGTCGTACGCCGGGTTCATCGTCATGGTCGGCGGAGCCGTCTTCGTACTCGCCTGCTGGCCCCGGGGCACCGGGGTGCGGGCCGTACAGCGGCTCGTCCACTCCGGCTGGCTCACGATGACCGCCGCCACCCTGTTCCTGCTGCTCCTGCGCGGCTCCTACGCCGGATCCGGAAAGCTCGGGGACGTCCTCGACCTCGACCTCCTCGGACAGGTCCTTCAGACCAAGACCGGCGCGGCCCTCGTCTCCCGGCTGCTGCTGCTCGCCGCGGCCGCGCTGTTCATCGCCGTGCTCTTCGGCGCCTACGACAAGCGGGAGGCCGAGGAGAAGCGGGACCTGACCTTCGGACTCGCGATCGGCGGAACCGTGGTGTCCGCCGGCCTCGCGGCGAGCTGGGCCATGGCCGAGCACGCCTCGACCGGGTTGCAGCCGGGCCTCGCGATGCCCGTCGACGTGCTGCACCTGCTGGCCGTCGCGACCTGGCTCGGCGGCCTCGCCACCCTCCTCGTCGCGCTGTACCGGGCGCCCGCCGACCGGCCCGTCGAGGGCGCGGCCGTGCGCCGGTTCTCCCAGGTCGCCTTCGGCAGCGTCGTCACCCTGGTCGCCACCGGCGTCTACCAGTCGTGGCGCCAGCTCGGCTCCTGGTCCGCCTTCACCGACACCCGCTACGGCCAGTTGCTCCTCGTCAAGATCGCTCTCGTGGCCCTGCTCGTGGGCATCGCCTGGATCTCCCGGCGATGGACCGCGCGAGTGGCGGACACGACGGCGGGGACGGCCTCGACGGAAGGGTCCGACACGACGGCGGCGACGACGGCCGCAACGACGACCGCTTCGGTGACCCCGTCGACCGCGTCGACCGCCCCGGCGGCCTCGGCAGCGGCGGCGACGGGGACGTCCACCCGGGGGACCTCCACGGCCGAGACGTCCGTTGCGGAGAAGTCCGTTGCGGAGACGTCCGTGGTCACGGCGGGTCGGGAGTCGGCGGACGCGGGTGACCCGACCGTCGAAGCCGGCGGGGACGCTGCCGCCGACGGCACGGGCGGCGCCAAGGGCCCGAAGGGCGCCAAGGCCGTCTCGGGACACGACGAGCGGGCCGCGCAGCTCGCCCGGCAGCAGGCCGCCGTCGACGCCACCCGCGAGAAGCGACTGCGGGACTCCGACGCCGACCGCTTCGGCCTGCGGCGCTCCGTGCTCGCGGAGGCCGGCGTCGCCGTGGTGCTGCTCGCCGTCACCACCGTCCTGACCTCGACCGAGCCCGGCCGCACGGAGCAGGAGGCCGCCAGGGCCACCGGCTCCTCGTCGTCCGCCTCGGCCCCGTCGGACTCCACCTCAGGCGCCCTCACCCTGGACATGTCCTTCGACACAGGCGGCACGGACGGCAAGGGCGTGGTCAGCATCGACCTCGACCCCGCACGCGCCGGCGCCAACGAGATGCACGTCTATGTGACCCGGCCCAACGGCCGTGCCTTCGACGTGCCCGAGGTCAAGGTCGCCTTCACCCTCGAAGCCAAGGACATCGGGCCGCTGCCCGTAGCGCCCGACCACATCACCACCGGCCACTGGGCGGCGAACGCCGTGCAGATCCCCATGGCCGGCGAATGGAGGGTCGCCGTGACCGTGCGCACCTCCGACATCGACCAGGTGACCGTTTCCAAGAACGCTCAGATCGGCTGACCGCACCATGCCCGACCCGTCCCTCCCCGACGCCCGTACACCCCGG
>NZ_JAHHIT010000207.1 GCF_024539675.1 Streptomyces hilarionis
CGCTCCCGCCGGCGTCCCCCGCGCCGCCGCCGATTGGGCCGGGCTCCCCCGTCTCCCCCGGCACCTCCGTCTCCCCCGACACGTCCGTCTTCCGGGCCTCCCCGGCCTCCTCCGGCTCCCCCGGCTCCTCCGCCCCCTCGGTTCCCTCGTGCCTCTCCCAGGCCAGCGTGTGCGTGGCCGGGAGGTCGATGAAGCGGGCGGGCACGCCGTGCTCCACGGCCCAGCGCAGCGCGACCCACTCCGGGGAGAACTCGGCCATCGGCCAGAACGAGGACCGGCCGGGTTCGTCGACGGCGTGGGCGAGAAGGGCGACCGGGGGACGCATGTCCTCGTCCGCCACCAGGGGGATCAGCGCGTCCGCCTCCGGGGGCCCCTCGATCAGCACGGTGCGGGGCCGGGCGGCCGCCAGCGCCGCCCGCACCGCGCGCGCCGACCCCGGCCCGTGGTGACGCACCCCGAGCAGCAGGGGCCGCCCGGCGGCGGCCTCCGCACCGCCGCCGGGGCCCGCCGTCCGCTCCGCGCTCACCGGCGCGGCCACTTCGTGTCGTCGCTCACAGCCACCCTCCCCTCGTCACGGATCCCCGCCCCGATCGCCGCATCGCCGTTCACGCGCTCACCTCCCGGCAGGCCCGGTAGAAGTCGGTCCAGCCCGCGCGTTCGCGCACGACCGCCTCCAGGTACTCCTGCCAGACGACCCGGTCCGCGGCCGGATCGCGCACCACGGCCCCGAGGATGCCCGCCGCCACGTCGGCCGGCCGCAGCACGCCGTCGCCGAAGTGCGCGGCGAGCGCGAGACCGCCGGTGACGACCGAGATGGCCTCCGCGGTGGACAGCGTGCCGCTCGGCGACTTCACCTTCGTGCGGCCGTCGCAGGTGACGCCGTCGCGCAGCTCGCGGAAGACCGTCACCACCCGGCGGATCTCCTCGAAGCCGTCCGGGGCGGGCGGCAGGTCGAGGGAGCGGCCGATCTGGTCGACGCGCCGCGCGACGATGTCGACCTCCGCCTCGACGCTCCCGGGCAGCGGCAGCACCACCGTGTTGAACCGCCGGCGCAGCGCGCTGGACAGCTCGTTGACCCCGCGGTCGCGGTCGTTGGCCGTGGCGATGAGGTTGAAGCCGCGGACGGCCTGCACCTCCTGCCCCAGCTCCGGTATCGGCAGCGTCTTCTCGGACAGGACGGTGATCAGTGTGTCCTGCACGTCGGCCGGGATGCGGGTCAGCTCCTCCACCCGGACCGTGGAGCCCTCCGCCATCGCCCGCATGACGGGACTGGGCACCAGCGCGTCGCGGCTCGGCCCGTGCGCGAGCAGCTGCGCGTAGTTCCAGCCGTAGCGGATCGCCTCCTCGGGCGTGCCCGCGGTGCCCTGCACCAGCAGCGTGGAGTCGCCGCTGACCGCCGCGGCCAGGTGTTCGGAGACCCAGGTCTTGGCGGTGCCCGGGACCCCGAGCAGCAGCAGCGCCCGGTCGGTGGCCAGGGTCGTGACGGCCACCTCGACGATGCGGCGCGGGCCCACGTACTTCGGCGAGACGACCGTGCCGTCCGGCAGGACGCCGCCGAGGAGGTAGGTGGCCACGGCCCACGGCGACATCCTCCAGCGGGCCGGCCGCGGCCGGTCGTCCTGGGCGGCCAGCGCGGCGAGTTCGGCGGCGAAGGCGTCCTCGGCGTGCGGGCGCAATGCGTCCGCCGGCTCGGTGTCGCTCGGTTTCACGGACGTCGGATCTACGGACACAGACATGGCTGAGGCCCCCTCCAGCTCGGCCGGTTCGGATCTGGTGTCCACCGTGCACCACGCCACTGACAATGCGATCTGACCTGCGCAAACGCGCTGGCTGCCGCTGTCGGCGAGGGCACGCCGGGCCGATTGTCAGTGGGGGGATCTACCGTCGGGGACATGACTCAGCAGGGGGTGCGCTGGAGCGCGGACCAGGTGCTGGCACTGGCGCCTGACGCCGCGTCACGCAAAGCGGGGAGCAAACTCGCCGCGGCCGGGCCGTGGTCGGCGACGGGCAGTTCGCCGGAGGGGGCGGTGTGGGGGCTGTGCAAGGGCAGCGGCAGCACGCCGTACCGGACGGCCGTCGACGTCGTGGGCGGCTCCGGCTCCGCCGGTCCGGCCTACAAGTGCAGTTGTCCGAGCCGGAAGTTCCCGTGCAAGCACGCGCTCGGGCTGCTGCTGCTCTGGTCGGGCGGGGAGGCGTCGGTGCCCGCCGGGCAGGCGCCGGACTGGGCCGAGGAGTGGCTCGCGGGCCGCAGGCGCGCACGGGAGAAACGAGAGGCGCAGCCGTCGGGTTCCCCGTCCGGCCCGGCCGACCCGGAGGGGGCCGCCCGCCGGGCCGAGCGCCGCGCCGAGCGGATCACCGCGGGGGCCACGGATCTCGAGGAGAGGCTCGCCGATCTTCTGCGCGCCGGCCTGGCCACGGCCGAGCAGGAGGGGTACGGGCTGTGGGAGGAGACGGCAGCCCGCATGGTCGACGCCCAGGCGCCCGGGCTCGCCTCGCGGGTGCGGGAGCTGGGAGCCGTCCCGGCCTCCGGGCCGGGCTGGCCGGTGCGGCTGCTGGAGGAGTGCGCCCTGCTCCATCTCCTGGACCAGGGCTGGCTGCACCGCGAGCGGCTGCCCGACGCCCTGTCGGCGACGGTCCGCACCCGCGTCGGTCTGCCGTCGTCCCCGCAGGGTCCGCCCGTCCGGGACGAGTGGCTGGTCCTCGCCCAGTACGACAGAACCGACCCGAAACTGACGACACGCCGCATCTGGCTGCACGGCGCCGCGTCGGGCCGCACGGCGCTCCTCCTCTCCTACGGCGCGGCCGGCCGCGCTCCCGGACTCACCCTGCCCGTGGGCCTCGTCCTGGACGCCGAACTGTCCGTCCACCCGGGCACGGGCGGGCTGCGCGCGTCCCTGGGCGAGCAGTTCGCGCCGCCCACGCCCACCCGCGTCCGTCCCCCGGGCGGCACCACGGCCGAGGCGAGCGCGCGCTACGGCGAGGCTCTGCGGGACGACCCGTGGCAGGAGTCCGTGCCGGTGACGCTGGACGACGTGATACCCGTGCCGGACGGCGACTCCTGGCAGCTGGCCGACGCCTCGGGCGACACGGCGCTGCCCCTCGCCCCCGCCGCGCTCTCCCGCCCCGGCCTGTGGCGACTGGTCGCTCTCTCGGGCGGCGCCCCCGTCACGGTCTTCGGCGAGTGCGGCCACCGCGGCTTCACCCCGCTGACGGCCTGGCCGACGGGCCCCGCCGACGCGGTACGCCTGTGCTGAACGCCCCGACGCCACGCACCGACGACAACGGCGGCTCCGGCCGCAGTAGAAGTGGAAGACGGCAACCGAAGGGAGCCTCATGAACGCCGGCTCGTCCCTGCCCCCGTCGCCGGTCTGGGAGGACCTGGTCACCGCGGCCCTCCTGGGCACCGACCGCCGTACGCCCCCGGGCACGGCCCCCGGCCGGAGCGCGCCCTCGGCCCTGCTGGACGCCGCGGCCGCGCAGACCGTCCGCCGACGGGCCGGCCTGCGTCCGGGTCCCGCGGTGCCGCGCCCGCGACCGGCCCCCGAGGACCCGCGCCCCCCGCTGCCCCCGGCGGCCGCCCGGCGGCTCGCCCTCCTCCTGGCCGACCGCCCCGGCACCGCCCAGGGCGGCCGGCGGGGAACCGCGCCCGACCTCGTCGAACTCCTGCCGCAGTGGCTGGCGGCGGTGAACGGACGCGGCTTCGCCGCCCCTCCCGAGTCCCTCCCCGCCCTGCTCGACGCGGCCCGCGCGCGCACGGACCTGCGCCCGGCGGCCCTGCGCTTCGCCGGTCCGCGCGCGCTGTGGCTGGCCCGCCTCAACCCGGACTGGCGGTTCGCGCTGCGCGCGAGCCCGGGCGGCGGCCTGGCGCTGCCGGGCCCGGAGGAGACCCGGCGCGTCGAACAGCTCTGGCAAGAGGGCCTGTTCGCCGAGCGCGTCTCGCTCCTGGCGGCGATCCGCGCCCGCGATCCCGACGCGGCGCGCGAACTGCTGGAGGCCACCTGGCCGACGGAGCGCGCCGAGGACCGGTTGATGTTCCTCGACTCGCTGCGCACCGGTCTCGGCCCGCGGGACGAGCCGTTCCTGGAGCAGGCGCTGGCCGATCGCAGCCGCAATGTGCGGGCCACGGCGGCGGAGCTGCTGTCGGCGCTGCCGCAGTCGGCGCTGGCCGCGCGGATGGCCGTCCGGGCCGGCGCCTGCGTGGCCGTCGACCACACCCTGGACACGCCCACGCTCCTGGTGGAGGCGCCGCACGAGTGCGACGCGGCCATGGAACGGGACGGGGTGTCGCCGCACCCGCCGTCGGGCCGGGGCGAACGGTCGTGGTGGCTCGGCCAGTTGGTGGAGGCGGCGCCGCTCACCGGCTGGTCGGCCCGATTGGGCGGCCGGACACCCGAGCAGATCGTCGCGATGCCGGTGGCCGACGACTGGCTCGGCGAGCTGCACGCGGCCTGGTGCCGGGCCGCGGTGCGCCAGCGGGACGCGGACTGGTCACGGGCGCTGCTCGGGCCGCCGTCGGCGCCCGGCGCGGGCGGGCCGGGCGCGGTCTCCCTCGCCGAGCGGGCGAAACTGCTGGGCACCCTGACGGCACGGGAACGGGCCGAATGGGTCGCGGGTTTCATCGCGGCGCACGGCCTGTCGGAGGCGTTCCAGCTGCTGGGCGTCTGTTCGCTGCCGTGGGCCGCGCCGCTGGGCACGGCCGTGGTCGACGCGCTCAACATCGCTCGGGACGCGGGCAGTTACCCCTGGAGCTTCAGCGGTGTGATGGGTCTCGCCGAGCGCTGCCTCGACCCTTCGGAGGCGGCCCGGCTGGACGCCCTGCTGGCCGTGCCGGACGAACCGGAGGACGCCTCCCCCGGCGCGGGCGGCTACTGGGCGGAGGCCTTCCAACGCCTGTGCAGGACGCTGCGCCTGAGGGCGGCGATGACGGCGGAGCTGGAGAACCGGGACTGCGGCCCGGGCGGCGCCTGAGAACGCGACGCGGCCCGGCGGACGTCGGGCCCCCGTGGGGCGGGCCCGGTGGACGCCGGCCCCGCGTCGGGCCGTGCGCGCGTCGGGCCGTGCGCGCCGACGGGCTCCGGCCCCGGGTCAGGCTTCCGCGGGCCGGCGGACGTTGGCCCGCACCCAGTCGACGATGGACGCGGTGGTCGCCCCCGGAGTGAAGATCTCCGCGACCCCCAGCTCCTTCAACGGCGCGATGTCCGCCTCCGGGACGATCCCGCCGCCGAAGACCACGATGTCCTGCGCGTCGCGTTCCTTCAGCAGCTCGATCACCGCGGCGAAGAGGGTGTTGTGCGCCCCGGACAGGATGGACAGGCCGATCGCGTCCGCGTCCTCCTGGATCGCGGTGCCGACGACCTGCTCGGGCGTCTGGTGCAGCCCGGTGTAGATGACCTCCATGCCGGCGTCGCGCAACGCCCGCGCGATCACCTTGGCCCCCCGGTCATGACCGTCGAGCCCCGGCTTGGCCACCACCACGCGGATCGGACCGCCTGCCACACCCATCACAGCCTCCATGAAGCGACTGCGTCCATCCTCCACCGGCCGCCCACCCGGTGCCAGACGGCCCCCGGAAGTGAACGCACGTGATCGCCGACATCGCGCAACCGGCAGTTTCGCGACGGCGGCCGAGGGGGAAAATCGCACAGAGGGACACGTTCACCGCGCACCGCTCCCCCCGCCCCACGGGGGAACAGGCGCACCGGAGCCGCGTCGGGGTCGCGGTGCCGCCGAGCGCCGCAGACAGCGCCGCGTGGCGGTACGGCGGATCGGCGGGCACGATGGTCACGTAGGGCAGGTAAGGCACGACAAGCGGGAGCCTCGTCGCCAGTACCGGCAGGGATCCCGTCACGTCGAGCGGTTCCAACGGGTGTCACAAGAGCCGTACACCCCTCGGCCCCGCAGGCCTCACCGCCGTACACCCCGTCGCGCCCGATCGACCTCCTCGACAGCGACTTCCACGAGGGCACACGGGGGACAGAGAAGTCCTCAGCGTGCCGACAGGAGGTCGGCCATGAAGGTCACCCGGGCCTTGCAGCCCATTCTTCCGTTGTGTCAGCGCCTGCTGCCGGACATGCCGAGCCTCACCGGCCTTGCCGTCTTCCCCAGCTTCTCCGGTTTCCCGGGCTTCCCGAGTTTCCCCAGCCTTCCGGGGCTGCCGAACCTCCCCAGCCTGCCGAGCCGACTGGCCGGTTTCTCCGTGGCCCTCCTCAAGGCGACCGCACTGGACCTCGCGATCCTCGCCGGGCACCTGCTCCTCTACCCCTCGGGGATGGCGCAGGAGCGCCGCTGCACGGTCCGTCCCGAACTCCCCGGACCGGCGTCCGAGGGAGAGCCGACGCCCCTGCCCGCGCACTCCGCGCCCCCCGTCGTGCTGCTGCACGGCTTCATCGACAACCGTTCCGTGTTCGTCCTGCTGCGCCGCAGCCTGGCCCAGCACGGCAGGCCCCGCGTGGAGTCGCTGAACTACTCGCCCCTGACGTGCGACATACGGACCGCGGCCGACCTCCTCGGCCGGCACATAGAGGAGATCTGCGAGCGCACCGGCAGCACCCAGGTCGACGTGGTCGGACACAGCCTGGGCGGCCTGATAGCGCGCTACTACGTGCAGCGGCTCGCGGGGGACGCGCGGGTGCGGACGCTGGTCACGCTGGGCACGCCGCACGCGGGGACCCGGGTCGCACCGCTGGCCAACGCGCACCCGATCGTGCGCCAGATGCGCCCCGGCTCGGAGCTCATCGAGGAACTGTCCCGGCCCGCGCCGGGCTGCCGCACCCACTTCGTCAGCTTCTGGAGCGATCTGGACCACCTGATGGACCCGCTGGAGTCGGCCTGCGTCGACCACCCGGACCTGCTGGCGCAGAACGTCCGGGTGACCGGCATCGGCCACCTCGCGCTGCCCGTGCACCCCGCCGTCGCGACGGGCATCCGGCAGGCCCTCGACACCGAACACCCGGCGACACCCGAGGGCGTCGCCGCCACCGCCCCCCGAAGCGACGGCCTGACCGTGGCCTGAAGCGGGAGGAGCAGCGGCCTGAAGCGGGGGGGGAGCAGCGGGCCTGAGCCCGCCTCCCCGAAAGCGCTCACCAGCATGTCGAGCAGGCCTGCGGCGTCCCTCCGGAGCCTCCAGGGCGGTCCTCCGCCCCTCCTCCGGACGCCTTCGCCATCGAACGCTATTCGAACCTAGGGCCAAACTCGCGCCCCTCGTCCCCCGAAACACGGCCGAATGCCCTTTTCCTTCGGGCGCGAAACCTACAGAAGATTGTCGTGCCCGCGTACTGCCGGGTACAGTCGCCGCACTGCTCTGGCAGCCCCTGTCGTCGGCGAAAGAGAAGTTGGTGAACGACCGTCACCCGTCGGGGATCATGACCTCCCCGGCCCCGGCTTCCGACGCCGCTTCGGCGCCCCACGCGTCGTACGGCACCCAGGAAGCCCCGTACGACGGCTTCACCACGTACCAGGGTTACGAGACCGGCGCCTACGACGCCGCGGCGCAGCTCGGCGGGCATCCCGCGGCGGCCGACCCCCTCTTCGGCGAACTTCCGGGCGACGGCACGGCCCCCGGCGCCTACGACGGAACGCAGTGGCACACGGGCGTCCATCACGCCATGGACACGGGCAGCCACCAGACACTCCACTACGACGGTTACGGCGCCCAGCACCACACCGCCTACGAGACCGGCGCGTACGACGCCACCGCCTGGTCCGGTGAGCACCAGCACCTGTCGGCCGTGCCGCAGCAGGCCGCCGCGCCGGACGTCAGTGGCCAGTGGGACGCGAGTGCCTGGTTGCAGCCCGACCAGTCCGCGCACCCGGCCGACCCGACCCAGCAGTGGGAATGGGGCACGCAGGTCTTCGACACCGGCGCGTACGACGCCACGCAGTGGAACTCCGACGGCGGCGAGAGCGTTGACGGCCACACCGAGGCGGACGCCGACGCCTACGAACAGCGGCCCGCCGACGTCCCGTTCGACCAGCAGGCCACCGCCACCTTCGAACAGGTCGGGTACGACGAGCAGGCCGACGACGATCCGGCCGACGACGCCCCCCTCCTCGACGAGCAGGAGGAGGCGGCGCCCGCGCCGCTCGGCCGGGCCGCCGCCCGCAACGCGAGCCGCTCGCGTCGCCGCACGCCCGCCAGGCGGTCCGCGCTGCTGACGGTGGCGGTGCCCTCGGCCTGCGTGATGGGCGTCGCCGGGATCGCCGCGGCCTCGGTCGGCTCCCTGCCGCTGACCGGCGGCGACGGCAAGGACACGACGGCGTCGGCCGCGGACGCGCAGCCCGTGAAGCCGTCCGCCGCCAACAACAAGCTGGACAGCCAGCTGGAGACCCTCAGCGCCGGCGCCGACGACTTCGCCGACCGGGCCAGCCGCACGCAGGAACGTATCGACCTCAAGGCGCAGCAGGCGGCGGAGCAGAAGAAGGCCGCCGCCGAAGCCGCCCGCAAGGAGCGGCTGCGCCCCAAGTACGCCCTTCCGGTCGCGCAGCACGGCCTCAGCGCCTACTTCGGCCAGGCCGGCATCAACTGGATGTCCCAGCACACCGGCATCGACTTCCCGGTGTCCTACGGCACCACCGTGATGGCGGCGACCGACGGCACCGTGCGGACGCAGTGGAACAGCGCCTACGGAAACATGCTGATCCTCACCGCGAAGGACGGCACGGAGACCTGGTACTGCCACCTCTCCAGTTACCGGGTTCCCTCCGGCACGAGCGTCAAAGCCGGAGATCCCATCGCGTACTCCGGGAACTCGGGCAACTCCACCGGTCCGCACCTGCACTTCGAGGTCCGGCCGGCCGGCGGTTCCGCGATCGACCCGCTGCCGTGGCTGCGCAGCCACGGACTCAACCCGACCTGAGCGCCCGCCCGTCGGCCCGTGACCGCGCTCCGCGCGGCACCGGCCCGCAAGCGCCGCCGCGCCCCCACCGTCGAGGCGGCGGCGCGCCTTCGCCCGCGCGCGGGCGCTAGAGCTTCTCCACCGGCGCGTACCGCAGCAGCAGCCGCTTCGGCTTGACGTCGCCGAAGTCGACCGTGGCCTCCGCGTTGGCGCCGGTGCCCTTCACGCCGACGACCGTGCCGAGGCCGAACTGGTCGTGGGTGACCCGGTCTCCGACGGCCAGCGAGACCACGGGCTTGTCTCCCGCGGACCGGCGCGTCGCGAAACCGGACGCCCCGGCGGCCGAGGAGCGCGAGCGGGACGAGGACAGCGAGGCCGCCACCCCGGACACGGGGCCGGACGCGACAGGCGCGGTCGCCCCCGTCCGCTTCCAGTCCACGTGCGTCGGCGGGATCTCCTCCAGGAACCGGGAGGGCGGGTTGTACGAGGGCTGCCCCCAGGCGCTGCGCAGCGACGACCGGGTGAGGTAGAGCCGCTCACGCGCGCGGGTGATGCCGACGTAGGCGAGCCGGCGTTCCTCCTCCAGCTCCTTGGTCTGGCCGAGGGCGCGCATGTGCGGGAAGACGCCGTCCTCCATGCCGGTGAGGAAGACGACCGGGAACTCGAGGCCCTTGGCGGTGTGCAGGGTCATCAGCGTGATGACTCCCGAGCCGTCCTCCTCCTCGTCGGGGATCTGGTCGGAGTCGGCGACCAGCGCGACCCGCTCCAGGAAGTCGGACAGACCGGCCGGCGCGGCTGCTTCACCCTCGGCCGCCCCGGTCTCCTGCTCGAACTCCAGGGCCACCGCGGCGAGTTCCTGGAGGTTCTCGATCCGGGTCTCGTCCTGCGGGTCGGTGGAGGCCTGCAACTCGGCGAGGTAGCCGGTGCGTTCGAGCACCGCCTCCAGCACCGTCGCCGGACCGGCGCCCGACTCGACGATCGTGCGCAGCTCCTCCATCAGCGCGTTGAACCGCTTCACGGCGTTCGTCGACCGGGCGGCCATCCCGTAGGCCTCGTCGACGCGCTTGAGGGCCTGCGGGAAGCTGATCTTCTCCCGCTGGGAGAGGGCGTCGATCATCGCCTCGGCGCGGTCGCCGATACCGCGCTTGGGCACGTTGAGGATCCGGCGCAGCGGTACCGAGTCCTCCGGATTGGCCAGCACGCGCAGGTAGGCCAGGACGTCCCGGACCTCCTTGCGCTCGTAGAAGCGGACGCCGCCGACGACCTTGTAGGGCAGGCCGACGCGGATGAAGATCTCTTCGAAGACACGGGACTGCGCGTTGGTGCGGTAGAAGACGGCGACGTCGCCCGCCTTCGCGTCGCCCGCGTCCGTCAGGCGGTCTATCTCGTCGGCGACGAACTGCGCCTCGTCGTGCTCGGTGTCGGCGACGTAGCCGGTGATGCGCGCCCCCGCGCCCGCGTTGGTCCACAGGTTCTTGGGGCGGCGGGACTCGTTGCGCTCGATGACCGCGTTGGCGGCGGACAGGATCGTCTGCGTGGAGCGGTAGTTCTGCTCCAGCAGGATCGTCGTCGCGTTCGGGTAGTCCTCCTCGAACTGGAGGATGTTGCGGATCGTCGCGCCCCGGAAGGCGTAGATCGACTGGTCGGCGTCACCGACGACGCACAGCTCGGCCGGCGGGACGTCGTACTCGCTCGGCGGGACGTCCACGGGGTGTTCCGAGGTGCCGACCAGCTCGCGCACCAGGGCGTACTGGGCGTGGTTGGTGTCCTGGTACTCGTCGACGAGGACGTGGCGGAACCGGCGGCGGTAGTGGTCGGCCACGTCGGGGAAGGCGCGCAGCAGGTTGACCGTCGTCATGATCAGGTCGTCGAAGTCGAGGGCGTTCGCCTCGCGCAGCCGCGACTGGTACATCGCGTAGGCCTGGGCCAGGGTCTTCTCGAACCCGTCGGCAGCCTGGCCGGCGAAGTCCTCCTCGTCGATCAGCTCGTTCTTCAGGTTGCTGATCTTGGCGCTGAAGGACTTGGGCGGGTAGCGCTTGGGGTCGAGGTCCAGGTCGCGGCAGACCAGGGCCATCAGGCGCTTGGAGTCGGCGGCGTCGTAGATCGAGAACGACGACGTGAAGCCGAGCTTCTTGCTCTCGCGGCGCAGGATGCGCACGCAGGCGCTGTGGAACGTCATCACCCACATCGCGTGCGCGCGCGGGCCGACGAGCTGCTCGACGCGCTCCTTCATCTCGCCCGCGGCCTTGTTGGTGAAGGTGATCGCGAGGATCTGCCCCGGGTGCACGTGCCGCTCGGCCAGCAGGTGGGCGATGCGGTGGGTGAGCACCCGTGTCTTGCCGGAGCCGGCGCCGGCCACGATGAGCAGCGGGGCGCCCGCATGGGTGACGGCGGCACGCTGGTTGTCGTTCAGCCCCTCCAGGAGGGCCGCCGCGTCCAGCACCGGGCGCGGGGCGCCGTCGCGGTAGTGCCCGTCCCGGTCCGGCGGCAGGTCGAACTTCCCGCCGAACAGATCGTCCGGAACCGACTCCGGTCCGTGATCGTTCTCGGGCGGCGGCGGGGGCTCCTCCTCGGGGGCGCGGGGGCCCTGGAGGTCCGCCAGGAAGCTGTCGTCAAAGAGGCTGCTCATCGCTCTACGAGTCTAGGGGGCTCCACTGACAACCGGCCGCCGTCCCCGGAATCTCCCGGCCTCACCCTCCGGGAGAGCGCCGTCACGGTCCGTCCACCACCTGGGACGAAGTCCGCCGGGCGGGCACAAGGTCACGGAAATGTATCGGGCATATCACCCAGCATCCTTCACACGGACCACACCGGTTGGCTACCGTGCCGACAGGCCGCAGGATCCCCACCGGCGAACGACGCCGGGCCGCGCGGCCTCCGCCCAGTCCGGCGCGCCCGCTCGCGCAGTCCGGAACCGGGGACCCACCGCAGTCCAGGGGTGAATCGGCCCGACTCCCCGCCGGGACGCAGGCCGTCGGGCAACCCTTCCGGTCTCCACCGCCCGAACCCTCCCCAGCGCCCGGACGACCGGGGAGGGCCCCACCGCCGACCCGGTGAGCGGAGCATTGGAAGGAGTCGCCTCCCTTGGCGTCGCAGCACCGCAAGCCGCGCTCGGCGGGCCCGCGCGTGGCAGGCATACGCACCCCCGCACTCGCCACCGCCGCCCTCACGTCGGTGGCCCTGCTCTCCCAGACGGCGAACGCCGCTCCGCCGGACGACGGCAAGCCGAGCCTGGAGGAGGTCGAGAAGAAGGTCGACGACCTCTACCGCCAGGCGGAGTCGGCGACCGAGAAGTACAACGCCGCCAAGGAGCGGACGACCAAGCAGCGCAAGCGCGCCGACTCCCTCCTCGACGACGTCGCCCAGCGCACCCAGAAGCTCAACGAGGCGCGTGAGGAGCTGGGTTCCCGCGCGGCGGCCCAGTACCGCACCGGCGCCTCCGCGCCCGACACGGCGACGTTCCTGCTCGCGGACACCCCGCAGGACTACTTCGACCAGAACCAGCTGATGAGCCGGGTGACCGACCGTCAGAAGAGCGCGGTCGACGACTACGTCGCCGAGCAGTCGGCGACCATGCGCAAGCGCCGGGAGGCCGCGGAGAGCCTCGCCTCGCTCACCGACACGCAGAGCGAGCTCAGGACCGCCAAGGCCACCGTGCAGAAGAAGCTCGGCGACGCGCGCGAGCTGCTGTCCCGGCTGACGGCCCAGGAGAAGGCGCGCCTCGCGGCGATCGAGAAGCAGCGGCGGCAGGAGGCCGCGGCCAAGGCGGCCGAGCTCGCCCGGCAGCAGGCGGCCGCCCGGGCCACGACGCCGCAGGGCGACGGCGGCGTCCCGTCGGGCACGGCCCCGGGGACGGGCGCCGGATCGTCGTCCCCCGCCCCGGCTCCCGCCTCCCCCGCCGACCCTTCGTACACCACCAAGGCGGACAAGGCGCTCGCCTTCGCCCGCGCGCAGATCGGCAAGCCGTACGTCTGGGGCGCGGTGGGCCCCGGCTCCTACGACTGCTCCGGACTCACCCAGGCCGCCTGGAAGGCCGCCGGGGTCACCCTGCCGCGCACCACCTACGACCAGGTGCACGCGGGCACCACGGTCCCCCTCGCCGACGCCCGCCCCGGTGACCTGGTCTTCTTCTACGACGACGTCAGCCACGTCGGCGTCTACATCGGCAACGGCATGATGATCCACGCCCCGAAGCCGGGAGCCTACGTCCGCGAGGAATCGGTCTACTACGACGGCGCGTCCGGCATCCACAGCGTGGTGCGCCCGGCCTGAACCCGCCCCGCCGGACGGCACGACCCCGTCGCCCCCCGTCCGGCGCCCTGTTCGGCGCGCGCGTCCGACTCCGCGCGTCATCCCCCGTCCACGCGCGCGTGCGCCGTTTCCCGATTCCACGCGCGCGTGCGCGTATTTCCCGTCCACGCGCGCGTGGCCCGCTCGCCCGGGGCGACGGGCTCCCTAGCATCGGCCGCATGCCCGGGTCCCGCGCTCTTCCCCCGCCTCCGCCCCCGCCC
>NZ_JAHHIT010000208.1 GCF_024539675.1 Streptomyces hilarionis
CGTTCACCTGGACCCGCAACCCCGCCTACCAGCTCAGCGACCAGTTCGGCGGCCCCCACGGCGACTACTTCACCGACGTGGACAAGGTGCCGGCCACGGCCCGCCCCACCGTCGTCGGCCTGCGCTCCGGCTCCCGCGTCGACCAGGTGAGCCTGACCCTCGGCGACGGCCAGGTCCTCAGCCACGGCGGAACCGGCGGAACGGCGGCCACCCTGACCCTCGCCGCCGACGAGCACGTGACGGCCGCTCGGCTCTGCCAGGGCCAGAAGGACGGCCGCACCCGGATCTTCTCCGCCGCGTTCACCACCGACCAGGGCCGCACCCTGGCGGGCGGGACCGCCACCTCCGACTGCGTGACCCGCACCGCGCCCCCCGGATGGCAGATCGCCGGCTTCCACGGCCGCACCGGCGAGGAGGTCGACAAGATCGGCTTCGTCTACACGAAGCGCTGAGCGACCCGGCGCCCGGGGCGACGCGGCACCGCTCCCCGCCCCGGGCGCCGGATCCACGGCCGCCGGCCGTCGGATCGTCAGCGCCCGGCAGTCGGCGTCGGCCGTCAGCCGTTCGCGGAGTCCAGGGCCGACTGGAGCGACCGGCGATAGCCGTCGCTGGTGTACGTGGCCCCGGAGACCGTGTCGACGTCGGCGCTCTGGGCGCTGAGGACCTCTCTGGTCAACTGCGGGACGGCATAGGCGTTGATCTGCTGGTCCCTGGGGTTCTCCTGGGGATACTCGACCGCGGTGACGTCCGTGATCCGCCCGTCCGTCAGCGTGACGCGGACCTGGACCGGACCGTACCGGGTCTGCACGGAGTCCCCCGTGAGCGTCCGCGTCCCCGCGGTGGACCCGCTCGACCCGCCCGCCCCCGCTCCCGCGCCCGACGCGCTCGAACTGCCGGACGGCGCGGGGGAGGCCGCCGGCCCCGCGACGGCCGGCGTGGTGTGCGGCTTCAGCGACAGCAGCAGCACCATCCCGGAGACGGTGGCGGCGCCCGCCAGCACGACGCGGCGCAGCGGACTCCTCTTCCTCAACGTGTGCAAGACGGCCTCACAGCTCGAAGGACTCGTGGTGGATGCGCCGGTCCGCGACCCCGGCGGCGCGCAGCGCCTCGTAGACGTCCTGCGCGAACCCGTGCGGGCCGCACAGGTACACGTCGTGGGAGGCCAGGTCGGGGACGGCGTCCCGCAGCGCGGCGGCCGTGAGGTCCGGGCGCCGGCCGTGCGGGCCGTTCAGCGCGTACAGCACCTTCGCCCCGCGCCATCGCGCGACCGCCTCCAGCTCCGCGCCCAGGGCGAGATCCTCGGCGGTCCGCGCGCGGTAGAGGAGGGTGACCTCGCCGGGCAGCGTCTCGAACAGGGCCCGCAGCGGGGTGATTCCCACGCCGCCCGCGATCAGCAGGGACTTGTGCGCGGTCCGCCGGTCGGCCGTCAGCGCCCCGTAGGGTCCTTCCGCCCACACGCGGGTGCCGGGCCGCAGCAGGGCGACGGCGGCGCTGTGGTCGCCGAGCGCCTTGACGGTGATGCGCAGCAGGTCCGGACGCGGCGGCGCGGACAGCGAGTACGGGGTGGAGGTCCCGCGCATGCCGTCGGTGAGGAAGCGCCAGCGCAGGAACTGGCCGGGCCGCGCGCCCATCTCGTCCAGCCGCCGGCCGCGGACGACGACGGAGTACACGCCCGGCGCCTCCCGGTGCACGGAGTCCACCCGCAGCCGGTGGCGAAGGTTGAGCCGGACCGGCGCCAGCACGCGGAACCACCCGACCAGGGCCGCGGCGCCCAGGTACAGCGCGTACCAGGCGGCTCGGACGGGACCGTTCCCGACGAAGTCCGACCCCAGGGCCAGCTGGTGGCCGAAGGCGAGGAAGACCGCCGCGTAGGTGAGCAGGTGCACGTAGTACCAGAACTCGTGACCGACCCGGCGGCGCACCGCGCGGGCCGAGACCAGCCCGACCGCGAACAGCACGACCGTGCCGGCCGTGGCCTTGAGCATCTCCGGGTAGTCCAGGACCACGGTGACCGCCTCGTGCACCACCGAGGAGCGGTCCTGGGCGGCGTACCCGAAGAGGACGAGCAGGACGTGCGCCACCAGCAGACAGACCGTGTACCGGCCCGCCCGGGCGTGCCAGCGCGCCACCCGGTCCGAGCCGATCCGCTGTTCCAGGAGCGGCACGCGCGCCATCAGGGCGACCAGGACGGCGCAGGCGTACCCGCACAGCAGTCCCGCGATCCGTCCGGCGCCGGTCAGCCAGCCCGCCGCGCCCACGACCGACCCGGTGTCGTGCCACCACAGGGCGACGACGGCGGCGGCCCCGCCCCACAGCGCGGCGAGCACCGGCGCGGCGGGGGAGCGCCGCGGCGCGGGGGGCGCGGGCGCGGTCCTTCGTCGCTCGTACACCGTCGTCATCCGCGTTCCCTCCGGCTGTGCGCACGCCCTTTGGGCCGTCCCGGCGCCCACTGTGCGGGCGCAACCTCTGAGCCCGCTCTCAGCGCACGGCGGCCCGGAACGGCTGCGCCGCAGGTGGGAGGGGGTTCGAGGGGGTCCGGAGCGGCTCGGCGGCTGAGCGCACTCACAGCGAACTCAGAGGTCGCCGACGCAGCCGCGGGGCCGGCCGGACCGCATCCTGGTAGGTGAGATGAACACGTCCCGCCCACGCGGCCCCGCCCGCCCCGCCCTCACCCGGACCGACGGCACGCCGATCCGGGTCCTCGTCGTCGACGACGACCCCGACCTGGCCGAAGTCCTCTCCGGCGCCCTGCGCTACGAGGGCTGGGAGGTGCGCACGGCCGGCGACGGCGTCTCGGCCGTCGCCGAGGCGCGCGCCCTGCTGCCCGACGCCGTCGTTCTCGACGTCATGCTCCCCGACACCGACGGCTTCACCGTGCTGCGCTCGCTGCACGAGGTGCGGCCCGACGTGTGCGTGCTCTTCCTGACCGCACGGGACGCGGTCGAGGACCGCATCGCGGGCATCACCGCGGGCGGCGACGACTACGTCACCAAACCGTTCAGCCTGGAGGAGGTCGTGGCCCGGCTGCGCGGACTGCTGCGCCGGGCGGGCATGGCCCGGCAGCCGCAGGACGGGCCGCGGCTCACCGTGGGCGACCTGGCGATGGACGAGGAGGCCCGCGAGGTCACCCGCGGCGGCGAGCTCGTCGAACTGTCCCCGACGGAGTTCGAGCTGCTGCGCCTGCTCATGCGCAACCCGCGGCGGGTGCTCAGCAAGGCGCAGATCCTCGACCGGGTGTGGTCCTACGACTTCGGCGGCCAGGCCCATGTCGTCGAGCTGTACATCTCCTACCTGCGCAAGAAGGTGGACGCGGGACGCCCGCCCATGATCCACACGGTGCGGGGCGCGGGATACGTGCTCAAGCCGGCGACGGCGGCCCGGTGAGCGGCCGGCTGAGCGGCGCGGCGAGGGCGCTCGCGCGGCGGGCGCGGCGGTGGCTGTCCCGCGTGTCCCTGCCGCGCACGCTGCGCGCCCGGCTCACGGCCGGGCTCGTCGTGCTCCTCGCGGTCAGCTGCGCCGCCGTCGGGGTGGCGGCCGTCGTCGAGCTGAACGGGTTCCTCACCGGCCGTCTCGACCAGCAGCTGCGCGCCGCCGGCGTGCGGTTCCCGGCCAGCCTGGAGCACGGCGCCCCCCTGCCCTCCGACCACGACGGCGACGAGGACGGCGACACCCGCAGACAGGCCGCCGGGACCTTCGGCGCGCGGCTGGCGGGCGGCGCCGTCACCAACGCCGCGGTGGTGGCGTCCGGCCACGACGCGGGCACGGTGAGCGTCTCCCTCGGCGCGCGGGACGCGCGCAGGCTCGCCGCGCTGCCGACCGACGGCGAGGGCCGCACGACCGAGCTGTCCACGCTCGGCGACTACCGCCTGATGGCGACCCGGGGCCGGGACGGAGACGTCCTGGTCACCGGGCTGCCCATGGAGTCCGTGGAGGCCGCCGTCCACCGGCTGGAGCTGGTCTGCGCGGTCGTCTTCGGCGCGGCGCTGGCCGTCGCCGGCGTCGCCGGGGCGCTGTGGGTGCGCTGGTCGCTGCGTCCGCTCAGCCGGGTGGCGGCGACCGCCACCCGGGTCAGCGAACTGCCCCTGTCCAGCGGGGAGGTGGCGCTCGAGCCCCGCGTGCGGGAGGGCGACCCGCGCAGCGAGGTGGGCCGCGTCGCCGGCGCGTTCGACGCGATGCTCGGCCATGTCGAGGACGCCCTGACCAAGCGGCACGCCAGCGAGGAACGGCTGCGCAGTTTCGCCGCCGACGCCAGTCACGAACTGCGCACGCCCGTGGCGTCCATCCGCGGCCACGCGGAACTGGCGCTGCTGCACCCCGACCCGGTGCCGCGCAAGGTGGTGCGGGCCCTGGAGCGCATCGAGGCCGAGGCGGCCCGCATGGGCGAGGTGGTCGACGACCTGCTGCTCCTGGCCCGCCTCGACGCGGGACGCCCGCTGGAGCGCCGCCGCGTCGACCTGACGCGTCTGGTCCTGGACGCCGTGACGGACGCGCAGGCCGCGGGCCCCGGACACCGCTGGGCGCTGGAGCTGCCCGAGGAACCCGTGACGGTGCCGGGCGACGCCCACCGCCTCCACCAGGTGCTGGCCAACCTGCTGGCCAACGCGCGCCTGCACACCCCCGAGGGCAGCACGGTCACCATCTCGCTGAAGACCGACGCCCCGCCCGGGAGCGCGGCGGGGCCCGGGCCGGGTGACGGGCCCGCGGACGGAACGGCGGACGGCACGCTGGGCAGGACGGCGGTGCTCGAGGTCCACGACGACGGGCCGGGCGTCGCCGAGGACCTGCGGTCCAAGGTCTTCGAGCGCTTCACCCGCGCCGACCGCCGACGCACCGAGGGCACGGGCGGCGGCGCCGGGGCCGGGCTCGGGCTGTCGATCGTGGCGGCGGTGGCGGAGGCCCACGGCGGCAGCGTCGGTCTCGTCAGCGTCCCCGGCTCGACCACGTTCACCGTCCGGCTCCCCGCCGACGGCGCCTGATTCGGAAGACGGTAAGAACCGCGCGCCCCGCGGCTCCCGCCTACAACCTTCCGCCGGAGCGGGTCGTCCAAGTCGCGCCCGGCGGCGGCCACCGCGCCGGGGTCCGCTCGTCGTCCGGGTCTGTTCCCACAGCCCCGCCCTGTTCCCACTGGGGGATGTCATGAGTCCTGTCTCCGTCGTGCGCGCGCTGCGTCGTGGCGCCTGTGCCGCAGCCGTGGGGGCGCTGGCCGCCGCCGGTCCGGGCAGCGCGGCCGCCTTCGCCGACGACGAGCCGCAGAACGACCGGCTGGAGATACAGGCGCCGTACGAGCAGACGGTGACCGTCGCTCCGGCCGACGGCGGCGCGGCCCAGTACCGCTCCCTGGCGCTCGGTCTGACGCACGACAACGACGCCGTCACCGTGACCGGCGGACGGCTGACCGTCGACGCCTCCGGGCTCGCCGGGGTCGCCGAGGTGGCGTGGCCCGACACCTGCACGCCGGACGACGCCGGCGTCGTCGCCGTGTGCGACACCGGCGTGGTGCCGGTGCGCTACGACGCGCAGGTGCACCTGAGGCTGCGGGCCGTCGCGGGAGCCGCCGTCGGAGCGCAGGGCGCGATCGAGTACTCCGCCGAGGCCGCGGGCGGCCCCGACGGCACGCTGTCCGTCCCGCAGGGCTCCGCCGAGACCTTCGTCACCGTCGGCTCCGGCCCCGACCTCGGCGTCACCGCCCCGCAGGACGTCACCGGCGCCGTGCCCGGCACCCGCCTCACCGTGCCGTTCTCCGTCACCAACACGGGCAACGAGACCGCCCACGGCTTCAGCGTGAAGATGTGGGCGACGTACGGCCTCGGCGTCGTCACCCGCTACCCGCAGTGCGCGTACACCGAGCCGGACCGGACCGACACCGCGTACCCGGGCATGACCTACGCGACCTGCTCCTTCGACACCGAGGTCGCGCCCGGCGCCACCGTGGCGCTGCCGGAGCCGCTGCGGATCGCGGTCACCCGCCACGCGCTGCACGACCGGTTCGACTACGAGGTCGAGCCCGCCGGCGACGTCACCGACCTCGACTCCGCGGACAACGGCCGCGCCCTGCACGTCGACGCCGCCAACACCGCCGACTTCGCCGTGCGCGGCGACCGGGCCAGGGGCGCGGCCGGCGACACCGTCACCGCCGGGTTCCGCTTCGTCAACCACGGGCCGGCCTGGGTGGCCAACGTCGCCTCCGGCGACCCGGTCGCCGTGATCGACTACGACCTCCCGCCGGGCACCACCGCCACGTCCGTGCCCGGGACCTGCCACACCGCCTGGACGCCCGGCGACGACCCGGCCGTCGGCCACTACGCCTGCACCCTGCCGACCTGGGCCAAGCCGCACCTGAAGGTCGACTTCCCGTTCCTGCTGCGCATCGACCGGGTGGTGCCCGACGCCACGGGTCACGTCACCGTCCACACCCACACCGACGTGCCCGGCGACTTCGACCCGAAGAGCGCGAACGACTCGGCCGCGGTGGTCGTCAACCCGTCCGCCTGACGCCTCCCCGCCCCCTTCTCGCCCCTCACAGCACCGCCTCCGCCCCCGGGTCGACGACCTGGGGGCCTCTTCTATGCTGTTCATTTCGGAGAAAGCCGCGCAGCGCTCCGATAACATGTTCGATCTCGCGACGAACGCCTCCTGCCCGCCCTTCACGGACAAACCCCGCCCCTCGACGGGAGAGCACCCCAGCCCGCCGAAACTCACCAACTGGTCAGAGACTTGATACCGATGCCGCCGCGGACGTCCGCGCGAATAGACAGCAGCAGCGCGACCCCCGACCGGCGTCGGCCGAAGACGATGATCACGGCCGCGGCGGGCGTGGTGGTCCTGGGATTCCTCGTCTCGCTGGAGCTCGTCGCACGCCACCTCGGTCTGCCGGGCCCGCTCACCGCACAGGTGCGGGAGGTGGTGTTCCCGCCCAAGTCGGGCGGCCTGCTCTACGCCAGCATGGCGTTGATGCTGGTGGTCCTGCCCTGGCGGCAGCGGTTCGTCGCGCTCGGCGCCGCGCTCGGCGTCGACCTCGTCTTCTTCGTCGTCCGGTGGTCGGCCGACATCAAGGTGACCGAGGGGCACCCCTTCGGCAACGGGGCCCTGCTGGTGACACTCGGCTGCGCGGTGGTCGCCGTGACCCGCCGGACCGGCCGCGAGCGCGTCCTGCTGCTGAAGGGCGTCGGCCTGGCCCTGCTGCTGATGGCCGGCCGCAAGACCGGGGACACCTGGCTGCTCATCACCTCGAAGACCCGGCCGATGGTGCTCGACCAGTACGTGGCGACCGCCGACCACGCCCTGGGCAACCCGTCGTGGCTGGTGGGCCGGGTCGTCACGGCCACCGGCGCGATCGGCTTCAACTTCCTCGACTTCGTCTACGGCCAGCTGCCGCTCGCCGCGGTCGTCGTCGCGCTCTACCAGCTGCGCAACGTGGCGGCCGAACGGCGCTTCCCGAAGCACTACCTGGTGCGCACGTTCCTGGCGATCGGCGTCGTCGGACCGGCCTTCTACATGATCTTCCCGGTGGTGGGGCCGCTCTTCGCCTACGGCAACGGCACCGAGCACTGGACCGACGTCAGTCTGTGGACGCAGTCCCACCCCAGTGTGCAGTGGGCGGTGGCCGACCTGTGGCCGAAGACGCTCTCGCCGGTCGACGCCCCGCACCCCATGCCGTTCGACGGCGTCACCCCGCGCAACTGCATGCCCAGCCTGCACACGGCGTGGGCCGTCGCGATCTTCATCCACTCCCGCAAGGGCCCGAGGGTTCTGCGGTACGCGGGCGCGTTCTGGCTGGTCGCCACGCTCGCGGCGACGCTGGGGTTCGGCTACCACTACGGCGCCGACCTGATCGCGGGCGTCGTCTTCACGCTCACGATCGAGGGGGCGCTGCGCGCGTACGACCGCGGCTGGGACCGCTCGGGCGTCCGGCTGGTCGCCCACGGCGTGGCCGTCTTCACCGCGCTCCTGGTGTCGTACCGCTTCCTGCCCCTCCACATGGCCCAGCACCCGTGGTTCTACGGCCCCCTCCTCGTCCTGGCCATGGTCTCCGTCATCCACGCCTACGTGCGGACCACCGCGGCCTGGGAGCCGGGCGCCACCGTGCCCCGGCCGCGGGAGCCGCTGCCCGAGCCGGTCTGATCCCACCGCGCGCTCGGCCCCGCTTCCCGAGCACCTTCTCTGCGCGTCACCGTTCCAAACGGTGACGCGCATTTTTTTTGTATCTGGCGCGTGCTCTCCACATGCCATCCCTGTCCTCGCATTCCGATGTGCGTCACCGCCTTGACCGGTGACGCACATCGTGTCAGGGTCAGTCATGCACCGGTCGGTGCGCGGCGGCTCACGGAGGTTCACATGATCGACAGACGTGCGCTCGGCAAGGTCCTGGGGCTGGGCGCGGGTGCGGCCGCCCTCTCGCCGGCCGGTCTGCCGGGACTGTGGGCCGCGCAGCCGGCGGCCGCGTCCACCGGCGCCGGAGGCGGAGCCCCCTCGTCGACGGCGGCCGCGGCGGGCCCCGGCGCGTCCGCCGGCTTCCCGCGGCTGCGGCGGATCCGGGCCGGCCTGCTGGACGTCGGCTACGCCGAACTGGGCCCCGCGCACGGCCCCGCGGTCGTCTGTCTGCACGGCTGGCCGTACGACATCCACAGCTACGTCGACGTCGCCCCGCTGCTGGCCGCCGAGGGCTACCGGGTGATCGTGCCCTACCTGCGCGGGCACGGCACGACGCGCTTCCTCTCCGACCGGACGATGCGCAACGCGCAGCAGTCCGTCATCGCTCTCGACGTCCTCGCCCTGATGGGCGCCCTGAAGATCGAGAAGGCGGTCCTGGCCGGGTTCGACTGGGGAGCCCGCACCGCCGGCGTCGTCGCCGCGCTCTGGCCCGAACGCTGCACGGCGCTCGTGTCGGTGGGCGGATACCTCGTCACCGACCGCGAGGCCAACCTGAGGCCGCTCGCGCCCGTCGCCGAACACGCCTGGTGGTACCAGTACTACTTCGCCACCGAGCGGGGGCGGCTGGCCATGGAGGACAAGGCCCTGCGTCACGACCTGACCCGCCTCGTGTGGGACGCCGTCTCGCCGACGTGGGCCTTCGACGACGCCACCTTCGCCCGCACCGCCGCGGCCTTCGACCACCCCGACCACGCGGCCGTCGTCGTCCACAACTACCGCTGGCGGCTGAGCCTGGCCGACGGGGAACGCCGCTACGACGCCCTGGAGGAGCGGCTCGCCGCACGGCCGGTCATCGGCGTGCCGGCCCTCACCCTCGACGCCGAGCGGGACCCCTTCACCGTGCCCGGCGGCGGGGCCGCGTACCGCGACCGGTTCACGGGCCCGTACGAGCACCGCACCCTGACCGGGATCGGCCACAACGTGCCCCAGGAGGCGCCGGACGCCTTCGCCCGGGCCGTCCTCGACGTGGACCGCTCCTGACGACCGCCCTCCCCGCCCGCATCACCGCCCGGACAAGTGACGAGTGGCACATGATGAGCGGCACGTGACAAACGGCGAACGACGAACGGCACAGGGCGCGTGGCACATGGGCGAAGGGCGGGAGCGACGCCGCGTCGGCCCTCGCGCATTCCCGGGAAACGGAACGGAGTCGACCATGAAGAACCGCAACGCGACAGCCCGCATCGGGGTCCGCATCGATGGCTGCACCGACGGTCGCACGGAGAGCCGCACCGAGGGCCGCACCGACGGCTGTGTCCAGGGCCTTGTCGCGGACGGGGCGGACGGGGCGGACGGTGCGGCGGCGGCCCGCAAGGCCCGCTTCGGCACGCTGCCCGAACGCGTCCGCCCCGAGGAGACGGTGGAGGTGCGGGCGGTCACGCCGAACGACCCCGCGCGCCACGGCTGCGACCCGGAGCGGTCGTGGACGTCCTTCTCCTGTCTCGCCGTGGACCTGGGCCTGTGAGGCGTCCCGGGACGCGGTCCCTTGCCTGGCGCTTCGGTCACCTGCCAGGATGGTGACGTGAATCTCGATCATGTCTTCGTCTGCGGAAACCCGGCGCTCGACTTCGCCGCCACCCTCCGAGCCCGCCGCACGGCGCGCTTCGAGATGTTCGCGACGCCGGACAGGCTGGACGCCTGGTACGTGGAGTCGGGCCTCGTCGACGCGGTCTCCCCCGCGCGGGAGGCCGACGTCGAGGAGGCGACGACCGTTCGGGAGGCCCTGTACCGGCTGATCACCGCCCGCCGGCTGGGGGAGGCGTACGACGGGGCCGCGCTGACCGTGCTCAACAACGCGGCGCGCAGGCCGCCCGCCGTCCCGCAGCTCACTCCGGCGGGCCGGTGGACGCAGGCGACGCCCGAGGAGGCGCTCTCCCTCGTCGCGCGCGCGGCCGTCGAGCTGCTCAGCGGGCCGGACGTGCCCCTGCTCAAGGAGTGCGGCAACCCGGAGTGCACCCGCACCTACGTCGACCGCTCGCGCGGCGTGCGCCGGCAGTGGTGCGGGATGGAGTCCTGCGGCAACAGGATCAAGGCGGCCGCGTACCGGGCCCGCCGCAAGAGCGACGCCCCGAGCTGAGCCGGGCCGGCCCGTCACAGGGTCTGCGCGCGCTCCTTGCGGGCCTGCCGGAAGTCCAGGTACGCCAGCGCGGTGATCAGCAACGGCACGAGGGTCCCCAGCAGGGCGAGGCGGAGCCGGCCCGCCGTCAGCCCGGCGACGACGACCACGAGGACGGCGCTGCCGACGAAGCCGAAGAACTGCCGGTAGGAGCGGAATCCGCCCGCCGTCGCCGGGCGGGGATCGTCCTCCTCGGCGAACGCGGCCCGCACGGGATGCTCGTCCCCGTCGCGGCGGGCCCGCCGCCAGGAGAAGAACCAGCGGGCGGCCGCGTAGAGGGCGAAGGTCCCCAGGAAGAACCACCACCCGGAGGCGTCGGTCGGCAGAGCGCGCGCGAGTGTCATGAGCACCTCGTGCCCGCGGCCCGACGGAGCAGGCGGTTCCGCATCCCGGCCCGGACCGAAGGGCCCGCGTCCCGTGCCCCGGCCTCCCGGCGACCGGCCCGGCGCCCCCCCCCGGCGCCGGACCGCGGTACGGTCGGGCCGGCCGCCGGGACGTGTGTCCGCGCCGCGGTGACGGGGCAGCCTCCCCGATGCCGTCGGAGAGAGAGCGCGGCCGTCTGGGGGGACTGGTGAACATCACCGCACTGCTGGTGTCGGTCGCCGCGCTGCTGGTGTCGGGCGCGACCTCGTACCGTCAGCTGAAACTGGCCGGGCACGCCAACACGCTGCCCGTCCTGGTCGAGCTGTTCCGCGAGCACAGAAGCGACCACCTGGCGCAGGCACGCTGGTTCGTGCACCAGCAGCTGCCCGGCCGCGACGTCTCGGCGGGCCTGCACAGCCTGACCCCCGAAGAACGCAAGCTGGTACGGGACCTCGCGTGGTTCTACGACAACCTGGGCGCGCTCGTCGCCCACGAGATCGTCGACATCGGCCCGGTCTCCGGTTACCTGGGCGGCTCGGTGATCTCCACCTGGGAGTGCATGGAGCCCCTCGTGACCGCCCATCGCGCGCGCAGGGCCGAGGCCGGCCGGGACGAGGGCGCCGCCTGGCAGGGCTACTACGAGAACCTCTACCACCTGGTGCGCAAGAACCCTCCCGGCGCGGTGCGCGGCGGGCTGGCCCGCTGGACCGGGAACCCCCGCCGCTAGGGTCCCGGTCCGCCGGACGCCGTCGCTACCAGGCGAGGGCGTCGGCCGCGTTGTCCTGCCAGTAGGTCACGGTCGCGGAGCTGTTGAAGAAGACCCCGCCGTTCGGCAGGTTCAGGGTCTTCTCCGTGCCCGTCGCGTTGGCGTTGCGGTCGGTGAACAGGACGCCCAGCGTCTTCTCGGCAGCGCCGCCCTCACCGTCGGGGGAGTACGTCAGGATGCCCGCGTAGGCGGACTGGCCGGGCGCGAGCGTTACCACGGCCTGCGGCGTGGTCTCGTCGGCCCACGCCATCACGGCCTGGGCGTCGGCGCCGGCCCTCAGGTCGGGGGCGCTGTAGGCGTAGCAGGGCTTCGTGCCCGTGTTGGTGGCCTTGAGCAGCAGGTGGTTGAGCGGGCGGGACACCTCGGTGACGGTCAGCTTGGTGTTCGCCGTGGTGCAGGTGACCGCCGAAGCGGCCTTGTTCGTCGCGGCGACGGCGGTCTGCCCGGCGGCCTGGACGCCGACGAGTGCCAGAGCGGCGGCGGCGACCACCATGGACGAGGCGGACGCGCGGGAGACGGGACGACGAGTGGCGATACGCATGGAGGAACTGCTTTCTGTGATGCGCGGCGTGCGGCTGGGCACGCCGGAAGTACAGGCATGAGCAAGGAAGTTGGCCGGGCCTGGCACCGTGTCCGGTGAGGCGCCGTGCTTGGATGGCCCAAGCCTGTGCCCTGCGCCGTCGCGTCCGCCATTCCCCTGGCGGAGTTCGGGACGCCGGGATGCGCGATAGGGGTCTCACCTGGAGAAACGTGAACCTCCTGGGATGTCGGACGGAATGGAGGAACGGTGGCGGCGGCGGAGGAGATCGCTGATTTCGCGGCGCTGATGCGCGAGTTGAAGCAGCGGTCCGGGCTGAGTTACGAGGCCCTGGCCAAGCGGACGCACATGAGCACCTCGACGCTGCACCGCTACTGCAAGGGGGAGGGGGTGCCGGGCGACAACGCGGCCCTCGCCCGCTTCGCCCGGGTGTGCAGGGCGACCCCCGAGGAACTCACCGACCTGTACCGGCTCTGGGTCCTGGCGGACGCGGCCCGTGAACGCGCCCGGCGCGCCGCGGCGGAGGTCCGGCCGGACGGCACGGAGCCGCCCCCGGCACACCCGCCGTCCGCAGCGGGAGCACCGGCCCGTCCCGCGCCGACGACCACGGGCACGCCGACGGCCGCGATCGCCCCGACGACGGCGGGCGGCCCCACGACCGCGACCGAGCCGCCGACCGCCACCGAGCCGCCGGCTACGACCGAGCCGCCGCCCACGGCGGACGGGCCCCGTGACGCGCCCGGGTCCCCCGCCGGACACGCGCCGCAGACGACCGCCCCGGCCACCTCCGCCGACCTGGCCACGCCTGCTGCCCCGGCCGGCCCGGCCACGCCTGCCGTCCCTCCCACTCCTCCTGCCTCCGCCACCGCCACCGCCTGCGGAC
>NZ_JAHHIT010000209.1 GCF_024539675.1 Streptomyces hilarionis
ACTTCGCCTACGACGACGAGGAGACCTGCATCGCCGAGGTCCGCTACCTGCTGTCCCTCCTCCCGCAGAACAACCGGCAGTTCCCCCCACAGGTGCCGTGCGCCGACCCGCAGACCCGCCGCTCCGAGATCCTGCTGGACCTGGTCCCCGCCGACGGCAACCGGCCCTACGACATGACCCGGGTCATCGAGGAGATCGTCGACGACGGCGAATACCTCGAGGTCCACGAGCGCTGGGCCCGCAACATCATCTGCGCCCTCGCCCGGCTCGACGGCCAGGCCGTCGGCATCGTCGCCAACCAGCCCCAGACCCTCGCCGGCGTCCTGGACATCGAGGCCAGCGAGAAGGCCGCCCGCTTCGTGCAGATGTGCGACGCCTTCAACATCCCGATCATCACCCTCCTGGACGTGCCCGGCTTCCTGCCCGGCGTCGACCAGGAGCACGGCGGCATCATCCGCCACGGCGCGAAACTCCTCTACGCCTACTGCAACGCGACCGTGCCCCGGATCTCGCTGATCCTGCGCAAGGCCTACGGAGGCGCCTACATCGTCATGGACAGCCAGTCCATCGGGGCCGACCTCACCTACGCCTGGCCGACGAACGAGATCGCCGTCATGGGCGCCGAGGGCGCCGCGAACGTCATCTTCCGCCGTCAGATCGCCCAGGCCGACGATCCCGAGGCCATGCGGGCCCGCATGGTCAAGGAGTACAAGTCCGAGCTGATGCACCCGTACTACGCGGCCGAACGCGGCCTGGTCGACGACGTCATCGACCCCGCCGAGACCCGCGAGGTCCTCGTCAGATCCCTGGCCATGCTGCGCACCAAACAGGCCGACCTTCCCCCACGCAAGCACGGCAACCCGCCGCAGTAACGGAGCACCCTGAATGGTCAGACAAGAACGAGCGCTGCGCACCCGCGAGGCACTGATCGAGGCGGCAGCCACCGTCTTCGACCGGGACGGCTTCAGCGTGGCGTCGCTCACCGCGATCAGCTCGCTGGCCGGAGTGAGCAACGGAGCGCTCCACTTCCACTTCGCCAGCAAGGCCGGTGTGGCCGACGCGGTGGAGGAGGCCGCCTCGCAACGGCTCGACCACATAGTCGCGGCCCACGAGGGCGCGGTCGGCAACGCCCTGCAACTGCTGGTGAACACCTCGCACGACCTGGCCCGCCGGCTCGGCGAGGACGTGGTGCTGCGCGCGGGCTTCGACCTGAGCCGGGAACAGGTCCACCAGGGGGACCGGGACCTGTACCGCCAGTGGCACGAGTGGGTCGAGGGGGCGCTGAAGCGCGCCGACTGCGAGGGCGTGCTCAACGAGGTCACGCCCGAGCAGGTGACGTCCTCGGTGGTGGCGGCGACCACCGGCTTCGAGGTCCTGGGCGGGCGGGACCCGCAGTGGCTCTCGCACCGCACGGTCACCAGGTTCTGGCAGCTGCTGCTTCCCCGGCTGGCCACGCCCGCCGTGCTCGACGACCTCGTGGCGGCCGGCGGTCGCGACGACACCGGCCCCCCGGGGACCACCTGAGCCCTTCACATCAGCGGCCCGTCCCCCCCCGTTCAGATCAGCGGGCCGCCATCACGCACCTGTGGGCCGCCTTCACCAGCGGCTCACCCCACATCGACAGCCCGTCAGCCCATCCCGCGCGCACCCCACCTTGCGAGCAGACCACTCCGCCGGCAGGTCGACCGACCGCGCCGGCGGTGGCGTTGAGGCAGGGGCCCCTTGCGCGGGGCCGGCTCGCGTCGGTCCGCCCATCACGCCCGTGCGACGCGGGGGAGGGGGGCGGGGCCGCCGGGACGTGGGGGATGTCGTCCCGGCGGCCCCGGGGAGCGGGCCCGCCCGTGGGCGGTTCCGCCCGGTCAGACGGCGCTGAGCACGGCCGCCGAGTTGAAGCCGCCCCGGCCGCGGGCCAGGACCAGAGCGTGACGCAGGGACGTCTCACGGGGCGCGGTGACGAGATCGACGGGGCAGTCCGCGGCGGCCCGGGCGGTCCCGGTCGTCGGCGGAATCACCTGGTCGCGCAGCGACAGCAGCGCCGCGGCCACGTCCAGGGAAGCGCCCCCGGCCAGCAGCCGTCCCGTCATCGACTTCGGCGCCGTGACCGGCACGCCCCGCGGACCGAACAGGCCCGCCAGCGCCTCCGCCTCGGCCCGGTCCGCGGCACGCGCCCCGGCCGCGTCGGCGAACACCACGTCGATCTCCTCGGGCCGCACCCCCGCGTCCTCCAGGGCCATCCGCGCGGCATCGCCCAGGCGCGGGACGCCGGGGCCGTCGAAGGTGGCCGCGTACCCGGTGAACGCCCCGTACACGCGGGCGTCGCGCTCGCGGGCGGCGGCCTCGCTCTCCAGGACGAACAGCGCGCCGCCCTCGCCGACCACATGACCGCAGGCCTCGGCGTCGAACGGCAGGTAGGCACGGGCCGGGTCGGGCACCGGGCTCAGCTCGCCGGCGGCGAGATGGGCGGCCCAGCCCCACGGACACAGCGCCGAGTCGACGCCGCCGGTCACCATCAGCCGGGCGCCCTTGCGGATCTGACGCCGGGCGTGGGCGACGGCGTCCAGACCGCCGGCCTGCTCGGAGACGACGACCCCGCTGGAGCCGCGCAGCCCGTGCCGGATGGAGATCTGGCCGGTGTTCACCGCGTAGAACCAGGCGAAGGACTGGTAGGCGCTGACGTGCTGCCCGCCCTTGGACCACAGGGCCTGAAGCTCGCGCTGGCCGAACTCGAAACCGCCCGCGGAGGAGGCGGTGACCACCCCGGCGCCGTACTCGGGCAGCGCCGTGGGCCCGGTGCCGCAGTCGTCGAGGGCCTCCTGGGCGGCGACCAGCGACAGCCGGGTGACCCGGTCGGTCTGCGTCAGCAGCCGGCTGGGCAGGTGCTCGTCGTCGACGAAGTCGGGGACCTCCCCGGCGATGCGCACCGGGTAGCGCGAGGCGTCGAAACGCGTCACCGGGCGGATGCCGCACTCGCCGCGCAGGGTCGCCGCCCACCAGGCCTCGGCGCCCAGCCCGTTGGGGGCGACGACGCCGATGCCGGTGACGACGGAGCCGAGAGCGGCCCGGACGGCCGCCCGGACTGCGGGACGGTCCAGTGTGGCTGTGGTCATGCCGCCTCCTGAAGTCGCGGCCGGGTCAGGACGATGGCGCTCTGGAAGCCGCCGAAGCCGCTGCCGACGCTGAGCACGGTGTCGGTGCGCTGCTCACGCGCGGTGAGCGGGGTGTAGTCGAGGTCGCAGGCCGGGTCGGCCTCGTGCAGGTTGGCCGTCGGCGGCACGGTGTTGTGCTCGATGGCCAGGGCGCTGGCGGCCACCTCCAGCGAGCCGATCGCGCCGAGCGAGTGGCCGATCATGGACTTGATGGAGCTGACGGGCACCCGGTAGGCGTGCTCGCCGAGGCTGCGCTTGAACGCGGCGGTCTCGTGCCGGTCGTTCTGCTTCGTGCCCGAGCCGTGCGCGTTGATGTAGTCGACGGCGGTGGCGTCCAGACGGGCCTCGTCGAGCGCCGCGCGGATCGCCTCGGCCATCTCCACGCCGTCCGACTTCAGCCCGGTCATGTGATAGGCGTTGCTGCGCCCGGCGAACCCGGCGATCTCCGCGTACACGTGGGCGCCGCGCCGCCGGGCGTGCTCGAACTCCTCCAGGATCAGCACGGCCGAACCCTCGCCCAGCACGAAGCCGTTGCGGGAGCGGTCGAAGGGCCGCGAGGCGGTCTCCGGCTCGTCGTTGCGCGGGCTGGTCGCCTTGATGGCGTCGAAGCAGGCCACCGTGATCGGGGAGATCGGCGCCTCGGTCGCACCGGTCACCATCACGTCGGCGCTGCCCTCGCGGATCAGGTCGACGGCGTGGCAGACGGAGTCGATGCCGGAGGTGCAGCCGGTGGAGACCAGCGAGACCGGGCCCTGGGCGCCGACCGAGAGGGCCACCTCGGCGGCCATGGAACTGGGCACGAAGTAGTCGAAGAGGTGGGCGACCGCCCGGGTGTGGTCGACCTCCCAGGTGCTGCCGTTCTCGCTGACCACGCCGTACTCGTTGTCGAGGCCGGTGGTGCAGCCGACGGCGCTGCCGAGGGTGACACCGGTGCGCACCGGGTCCAGAACGCCGGTCAGTCCGCTGTCCTCCACCGCCTCCCGGGCGCTGACGAGGGCGAACTGGGCGGCGCGGTCGAGGCGGGCGGCGTCGGCGGCGCCGATCCCGTGGGCGACCGGATCGAAGTCCGCCTCGGCGGCGATGCGCGAGCGGAACGTGCTCGCGTCGAACAGGGTGATGCCGCGCGTGGCGGTGCGGCCCGCGGTCAGCGTGTCCCAGAACGCGCGGGTGCCCACGCCGCCCGGGGCCACGACCCCGATGCCGGTGATGACGACCCGCCTCATCGTGTGTCCCTCACAGTTGTCCTCCAGATATGAGCTCAGGTACGAGCCGGGTGCGCCGCACCACGCGGCAGGCGCGCCCGATCAGCCGGGGCGCGTGGGGGCCGCGGAAGAAGAAGTGGTCACCGGGGACCGTGCGCCGGACGAACCGGCCGGTGGTCCAGCGGGCCCAGCCGTCCATCGCCGGCGCGCCGACGGCGGGGTCGTCGCGGCCGCCGACGGCCAGGACGGGAACCGCGAGCGGGCCGTCCGGGTCGGCGAGCGCGTCGGCGCGCAACGCGTGGGCGAGTCTGAGGTCGTCCCGCAGCAGGGGCGCCACCCGGCGGTACCAGAGGCTGCCGGGGGCGGCGAGGGCGCGCTCGGGCGCCGCGCCGAGATCGGTCGCGAACCGCAGCAGCCGCTCGTCGGACAGGTCGTCCTCGATGCCGGGCGCCGCGGTCTGCGGCGGGGGGCTCGCACCGACGGCGAGACAGGCGGGAGCGGGCAGCCCCCGGCCGGTCAGGGCGCGGGCGAGGGTGTAGGCGACGACGCCGCCCAGGCTGTGCCCGTACAGCACGTACGGGCGGCCGTCGGCGATCTGGTCGGCGAGCGGTTCGAGGAGCGCGTCCAGCAGTTCCTCGCGCGAGGTCGCCCGGGGCTCACGGCGCCGCACGCCGCGGCCGGGCAGCAGCACGGGGACCGTGCTCACCCCGGGGCCGGCGCCGGTGCGCCAGTGCGCGAATCCGGACACGCCCGCGCCGGCGTGCGCGAAGCAGTAGAGCGTGACCGGCGAGCCATCCCGCATGGTGTTCGCACCTCCTCGGCCGCCGTGGGCAAGAGCGCATCGGCTGCTTCCGAGCCTCGCCGACGTGCCTGGAGGAAGACTCGAATCAACCATGTGCGCGAACACCGTGCGGACGGTGGCCCGTTGCGGGCGGCCACGGTCGTGCGACGGCGGAGCGGGCCGGGCGGCCGCCGTTTCTCAGACCGCGCACGTCGTGGAGTGCGGGGCCGCCCTCACCGGCGCCGGCGCGGGTGCCGGGCGCGCTGCGACCGCCTCCGGCACGGCCGCCGCTGCGGTGGCCGTCGGCGTCGTGGCCGCGGGCGCTGAGGCCGCGGGCGCTGAGGCCGCGGGGGCTGTGGTCACCGCCGTCGGGGCGGTCGGCGGTGTGGGCGGGGCGGTCGGGGCCGGCGTCGTCGCCGGGGTGAGTGCGTGGGCCGTCAGGGCCGGGGCGGCGCCCACGTAGGCGGTGGGGTCGAGCAGGCGCTCCAGCTCTTCGGCGCTGTGGTGGGCGGTCACCTCGGGCAGGGCGCTCAGCACCGCCAGCAGCGGGAGCCCCTCACGGTCGGCGGCGCGCGAGGCGTCGGCCAGCAGGTCTCGCGCGCGCGCCCTGCCGATCCTCGGGGCGAGCAGGGCCGCCAGACGTTCGCTGACCACCTGACTGCCGGTCAGGTCGAGGTTGCGGCGCATGCGGGCCGGGTCGGGGGTGAGACCCCCGGCCAGTTCGGCGGCCGTCACGGCGGCGCCGCCCGTCAGCCGCAGCGCCTCGCGCAGCAGCAGCCACTCGGCGTGCCAGACCCCGGCCGAGCGTTCGTCCTCGGTGACCAGGCACTGGGTCAGCCCCGCGGTCAGCAGCGGCACCTGGAGGGCGGCGCTGCGGATCAGGGTGGACAGCACGGGGTTGCGCTTGTGGGGCATGGCGGAGGAACCGCCCCGCCCCGCGACCGCCGGCTCGGCGACCTCCGCGATCTCCGTGCGCACCAGCACCTGTACGTCGGCGGCGAGTTTGCCGAGCGCCCCGGTGGTGAAGGCGAGCGCCGCGGCGGTGTCCGCGACCGGGGTGCGCAGCGCGTGCCAGGGCAGCGCGGGGCGGGCCAGCCCGGTCTCGGCGGCGAACGCGGCCACGAGCCGTTCCCGGTAGTCCCCGGGCGTCGTCGTCGCGCCGTCGCCCGGCCCGGCGAACTCCAGATATCCGGCGAGCGTGCCCGCTGCCCCGCCCAGGGAGGCCGGCAGCGCGTCACGGGCGGCCTCGATCCGGACGGCGGCGTCCCGCACCAGCCGGTGCCAGCCCGCCGCCTTGAGCCCGAACGTGGTGGGGACGGCGTGCAGGGCGAGGGTGCGGCCGGCCATGACGGTCCCGCGGTGCCGGCCGGCCAGCGCGGCCAGGGCGGCGGCCGTGCGGTCCAGGTCGCCGAGGATCAGGTCCAGGGCCCGCCGGCACATCATCATCAGGCCGGTGTCCAGCACGTCCTGGCTGGTGGAGCCGCGGTGCACGTACTCGGCGGCCTGCGGGTCGTCGGCGGCCACCGCCTCCGTCAGGGCGCGCACCAGCCCGACGACCGGGTTGGCGCTCTCCCGGGCCTGGAGCGCCAGCGCGCGCGGGTCGAACCGTTCGGCGCGGGCGGCGCGGGCGATGGCGTCGGCGGCACGCACCGGGACGGTGCCCAGGGCGGCCTGCGCCCGCGCGAGCGCCGCCTCGGCGTCCAGCATGCACTGCAACCACGCCGTCTCGCTGACGGCTTCCTCCACGGCCGTCCCGGCCCGCACGGGGGAGAACAACCCGCAGTCCGGGCCGCCGTCGAAGCCGGGCGTCGGGCGGTTCATGGCGTCATCTCCAGCAGGTCGGCGGGGAGGCCGGGAAGGCCGGGAAGGCGGGGACCGCCGGCGAGGGCGACGGGCAGACGCGCGGCGCCGAGGCCCAGGACCGTGCGGGCGATGGCGTCGGAGTCGCCGAGGATCACCGAGTCGACCCCCGGCCGGATGCCGGCCGCCGTCACCCAGTGCACGGACTCCGTCGGGACGCCGTAGGCGAACCGGCGCGGGTGGGCCCGGCCGTGCATGTCCACGGTGTGGTACGGCCGCTCGGAGACGGCGAGGCCGCCCGACTCGTAGCCGGTTCCGCGGGCGGCCGGCATCCGGTAGGGCGCCGCCTGGCCGGTGACGAGGAGATAGCGCAGCAGCGGGTCCGCGGTGCGGTGCAGGTCGGGTTCCGGCAGCCGGGCCTCGATCAGCGCCCTCGCGTGGACCGGCGCCGCGTCCATGTCGTCGGCCGTGGCGACGAACGCGGGCCGGCCGCCGTCCGTGCCGAGCGTGATCCGGGTGCCGGGGCCCAGCGGACGGACCACGTCGGCCTCGATCAGCGCGCGCAGCTCCTCGATGCGCGAGACGGGGGGACCGATCGACAGGTAGGCGTTGAGCGGCGTGTACCAGCCGGTCAGCTCCTCCCGGTAGGAGTCGCCGTCCAGGCCGCCGTGGTCGACCGCGAGGCGTATCTCGTTGCGCAGGTCGCGCAGGACGTCGAGGGCGGCCTTGAGCGGGCCGCCGACGTTCCCGGCCCGGGCCTGCCGGATGTCCTCGCCCAGGTGGCCGAGCAGCCACCGCCGGAAGTCCGCGCGGCCGGAGAACCGGCGGCCGGCGGTGGGCCGCTCGAGGAGTTCCCAGTCCCACCTCTCGGCGCGGCCGATGCCGTACGAGTCGAGGAGGCGGTCGCGGGCCGTGCCCGTGCCGGCCGTGAGGAAGGCGGGCACGAACGCCGACGCCTCCCGGGCGCGGCCTGCGGCGCGCAGCAGCGTCTCGTAGTAGACGCTCTCCACCTCCAGCGCGATCAGCGGCCACAGGTCGGCGCGGAAACGGACCGGCTCCCCGCCCGGCCGGCGCCGCAGCGCCTCGACGGCCTCGGGGGTGAGCACCCGGGGCCGGTGCCGGCCGTGGGGGCCCTTCTCGTTCTCGCCGCGCGCGTGGTGGGGGACGCCGCGCCGGGAGCCGGCGTAGATCCGCGGCTCGCGCCCGGAGGGGAGGTAGACCAGCCGCCCCGAGCGCCGCACGAACCTGCCGCCGCGGCCGAGGGTGAGCAGCGCCATGCCGTCGAAGAAGTTCAGCCCCAACCCGCGCATGAGGACGGCCTGCCCCGACGGGACGGCGGACAGGTCCACGTCGGCGGGGTTGGCGGGACCGATGTACGTCAGCCCGTGCCGCGCGGCCGCCCGGGACCAGGCCGACTCCTCGGCCGAAGGGCGGCGCGGCACATGGCCCTGGGCGAGGATCACCGCGTCCAGGGCGCGCAGGCGCACGCCGTCGGCGAGGGTGAGGACCTGGGGGCCGCCCGGCTCCGCCTGGTCCCGCAACGCCACGGCGTGGGTGCGGTGTTCGACGACACGGCAGTGTGCGGGCGCCCCGCGCACGATGCGCCGGTAGCAGTTCCGCAGGTAGCTGCCGTAGAAGGCGCGGGTCGGGTAGGCGTCCGGATGCAGGGCCGCCGCCTCGGCGCGGGTGGCCTCGTCGAAGAGGCCCGCGGGCCCGGCCAGGACGACGGAGCGGGCCCACTCGTACAGGTCGGGCCCCCGTTCCACGGGCCCCTTCATCGCCACCGTGTCGTCGGTGAACACCGTCACCTGGGAGGCCACGGTGTTCATCAGCAGCAGCCGCGACTGGTCCGTGCGCCACACGCGCCCGGCGCCGGGCGGGCAGGGGTCCACGAGATGGATCGTCACCCCGCGCGGCGACGGGGCGGCCCGTTCGTTGGCGCAGATCCGCTCCAGCACCGACAGGCCGCGGGGCCCGGCTCCCACGATGCAGACGGTGAGGTGTCCGGCGCTCACCACGCGCCCCCGCCGCCGTGGGAAGCGGGCCGCCGGCCCGGGTGCGTCGGGCCGGCCGGACGGCGCCGGGCGGCGGGGCGGCCGCCGGGCCCGTCGCAGCCGCCGGGCGGGGTGTCGCGCCGCTGGCGAGGGGTCATGGCCGGTGCTCTCCTCACGTCGGTTCGCCGGCGGCCGTCGCCGCGGGCGCGGGGGCCATCCCCACCGGCGGCTCGTCGCCGAGCGCGGCCAGCGCGTCCGACACGGTCGCCGACCCACCCGCCAGGCCCGGCAGTTCGCACAGCAGCCGGGCGCACTGGCGCACCAGCCGCGCCGCGTCGTCGTCGGCGAGCCGGGCGCGGTCGTGGACGGCGGCCAGCACGAGGCCGGCGTCGGCGTCGCGGTGCGCCGACAGGGTCACGGGGAGGACGGTGTGCGTGCCGGCCGAGCGGGGCGCGTCGACGTCGACGCCCCGGGCGGCGAGCGCGGAGCGCAGGGTGGCGGAGCCGCGTCGCTGCTGCTCGAAGGCGACGAGGCTCTCCACGAGGGCGTCGTCCGTGCCGCGCCCGCTCCACTCGTGGACCTGACCCAGCGACACCCATTCGTAGGCGGCCAGCTCCAGTGCCTGGTCGCGCAGGTCGGCCAGCAGCCGGGCCATGGGCGCGGCGGGGTCGACCCGCACGGCCATGGGCAGCGAGTTCGTCAGCAGGCCGGGCAGCCGCTCGACGGAGTCCAGGGCGACGCCGCGGCCGGAGACCCTGACGCCGAAGCCCACCACGGCGGGCCCCGCGGGGGCGCCCGCCCGGTACAGCAGCAGCGCCCACACCGCCTGGAGCGCCCCGGCCTCGGTGGCCGCACAGGACGCCGCCCACGCGCGCAGCCGGCCGGCCGGTCCGGCGCCGAGGCGGACCTCGGCCCGTCCGGTACCGGTCAGTCCGGTGGCCGGCCCTTCGACCGCGGGGAGCACCAGGGCGGCGGCGCCGGGGGCCGCCGAGGACCAGAAGTCGCGGGCGGGCGCGGTGTCCTGGCCGGCGAGCCAGCGGGCGTAGTCCCGGCAGTCGGGACGCCGGTCCCCGCCCGGCAGCCGGCCCCCGGCCAGGTAGGCCCGGTAGAACTCGTCGAGCAGGACGGCCACGCTCCAGCCGTCCAGCACGACGGTGTGGAAGGTGAGCAGGATCCGCACGGACGGCGGGCCGCCGTCGGCCGGACCGGGTTCGTCGAGGAGGGTGAGCCGCAGCAGGCCCGGGCGGCGCAGGTCGAAGCCGCGCAGCCGGTCGCGCTCCCGCAGCTCCTCGAAGCCGACGGAGCCGGCCGGGTGGCGCACGACCTCCGCGCGGGCGTCCTCGTGCAGCACCAGGCGGGGCTCGGCGTCCCCGTCGAAGGCGGCGCGCAGAACGCCCTCGCGGTCGAACACCGACTGCCAGGCCGCGGTGAACAGGGCGGTGTCCAGCGGGCCCCGCCAGCGCCAGTGCAGTTGCTCCACATAGCGGCCGGTGCCCTGGTGGGCGAGCGCGTGCGGGAGCACGGCGCGCTGCTGGGGGGTGACGGTGACCGGCACGCTCGCGGAAGCGGCCCAGGGAGCCGACGGGTCCGAAGGAGCCGAGGAGGCCGACGCCGTGGGGGTCGCCGGGGCCGGGGACGCCGGCGGGGGTTCCGGTTCCTTCGCGGTGAGCGCCGCCAGCGCACGCCGGTCGGCCGCGCCGTCGGGCAGCAGGGGGATGTGCGGCACCCGGTGGAGACAGGCCGGAACCAGGTGGGAGGGCAGCCGTGACCGCAGGGCGGCGCGCAGTTCGGCGGGCGGGGTGCGCGTCACCACGTGGGCGACGATGCGCACGGTGCCCGCGGCGTGCCGGGCCGCGTGGACGGCCGCGTCGCGCACACCGGGCAGCGACACGAGGGCGGCACGCACCTCACCGAGTTCGACCCGGTCGCTCATGTGGTCTCCCTGTGTTCGGCGGCAGGACGGGACGGGCCCGGTTCACTGTCGCCGCGTGCGCTGCCAGAAGCCTGACGCACCGCTGACGGCCGCCGTCGGGTCCGTTCTCGCCACGGTCATCACAGGGCCCGCAGGTGGAGTCCGGCTGTGGCCCCGCTCGCGGGACGGTGGTGGCGCGGGGCGGGAGGGCCGCGCACGGGGGGCGCGAGCCCCGCGGTCACGCCTTGCGCGACGTCGGGGGTACAGGGCCTTGCGACCGTTCCTCGACCCGTGGTCCAGCGGAGCGCTCGAAGATGCCGCCAGGCGGGGAGGTGAGGACACCTCCGTTCGGCGTGAGGAGTGCGTATGCGCAAGGTCGTTTCCCGTGACGGCACCACGATCGCCTACGAGAAGGCGGGTGACGGCCCGCCGATCGTGCTTCTCAACGGGTCGTTCCGCGACCACACCATCTTCGACGCGCTCGTGCCCGAACTCGCGCCGCACTGCACCACGTACGTCTACGACCGTCGCGGACGCGGCCAGAGCGGGGACGCCCCGCAGTACGCGGTCGCGCGCGAGATCGAGGACCTGCGGGCGGTGATCGAGGAGGCCGGCGGCGAGGCCGTGGTGTTCGCCGGATCGACGGGGGCCAACCTCGCGATCGAGGCGGCCCTCGCCGGCGCACCGATCACCAGGCTGGCGCTGCACGAGCCGTTCTACCGCGTCGACGGCTTCCCCAAGCCCCCGTGGAACGTCGCCAAGACGCTGCGGGTCCTCATGGAGGAGGACCGGCGTCAGGAGGCGGTCGAGTACTTCCTCGGGAGCTTCCTGGGGCTGACCCCCGACACGGTCGCGCAGTGGCGTGAAGGCCCCATCTGGGCGGTGAACGAGGCGAACGCCCACACGCTCGCCTACGACGTGGCGATCTGCGGCGACTGCGAGGTCCCCGCCGACCGGCTCGCCGGCTACCGGACCCCCGCGCTCGTCCTCAACAGCACCGGCACCAGCGACTGGCTGCGTGCGGCGGCCCGGGCGACCGCGGCGGCGCTGCCCGAGGGCCGGTCACTGGAACTGCCCGGCTCCTGGCACCGGATCGACATGGACGTCCTCGGCCGGACCCTGGCCGGGTTCGCCACCGCCTGACCTCTTCCTCTTCCTCCGGCACGTCACCTCACGTTCAGGAGACCACCATCGTGACGACAGCTCACACCCTGGCCGCCGGGGCCCCAGCGGAGGCAGCCACCGCTGCCGCCACCCGCGAGCGCGGCGCCACCGTGTGGCTGACCGGGCTGCCGAGCGCGGGCAAGACCACCCTGGCCCGCGCCGTGGCCGAACGGCTGGCCGCCACCGGCCGCCGGGCCGAGGTGCTCGACGGCGACGAGATCCGCCGGTTCCTCTCCCAGGAACTGGGCTTCACCCGTGCGGACCGCCACACCAACGTGACCCGGATCGGCTTCGTGGCGCAGACCCTCGCCTCCCACGGCGTGCTCGTGCTGGCCCCGGTCATCGCCCCGTACGCCGCCTCCCGTGCCGCGGTCCGCGAGCGCCATGCCGCACACGGCACCCCGTACCTGGAGGTGCATGTGGCGACCCCCGTCGAGGTGTGCTCGGTGCGGGACGTGAAGGGCCTGTACGCCAGGCAGGCGGCCGGTGAGCTGACCGGCCTCACCGGCATCGACGACCCCTACGAGACGCCGAAGGCCCCGGAGCTGCGGCTGCGGACCGAGGGCAGGTCGGTGGCGGACACCGCAGCCGAACTGCACGCCTTCCTGACCGAGAGGGGCCTGGCATGACGGTCCTGACGCAGAGCCCGGCCCGGCCGTTCCGGGACACCGTGACGGTCTCCCACCTCGACGGCCTGGAGTCGGAGGCGGTGCACATCTTCCGTGAGGTGGCGGGGGAGTTCGAGCGGCCGGTGATCCTGTTCTCCGGCGG
>NZ_JAHHIT010000210.1 GCF_024539675.1 Streptomyces hilarionis
GGCGCGGAGGGGGCGGCGGGGGCCCGGCTCCGGCTTCCGCTCCCTTTCCCGCTTCCGCTCCCCTTCCCGCCCCCGGTCAGGGCTTGGGGTCGCGGAGCACCACGCCGATGTGGGCTGCCGCCGTCGACAGATGACGGCGCGCCTCGCGGAGTTGTTCGCCGGTGACGCCGTGGTCGCGCGCCGCGTCGCGGATGTCGTCGCGGAAGCGGTCGAGGAGGCGGTCCAGGTCCCGGGCGGGATCGCCGCTGAAGTCCTCGTGCGCCCAGGCCGGTTCGTACGCGGCGGGGAAGTCCTCCGGGGTCCGGGAGTACTCCGGGGTGGTGGAGAACGCCGGATCCGGGCCGGCCGCTGTGTCCGTGGATCCGGCAGGCTTCGCGGACGAAGCGGCCTCCGACGAGGGAGCCTGCCCGGGCGGAGGGGTCTGATCCGGTGAGGCCGGGCCGGTGGAGGCGGGGCGGCCGAAGCCGAAGTCCCTGCCGTACTCCCGTCCGAAGTCCTTGCCGAACTCCCCGAACTCCTTGGCGAGTTCCGTCAGGCCCTCGCGGACGCCCGTCGGCCAGTCGCCCCGCGCGAAGTGGTCCTGGACCTGTTCCTGCACCCGGCGCGCTATGCGCTGGACCTCCTCCTGGGCCTGGGACCGGGCCCGGTCCTGAGCCTCCTTGGCCTGACGGCGCGCCCGCTGGGCCTCCTCGCGGGCCCGGCGGCTCTCGTCCTTCGCCCGGCGCGCCTGCTCCTTCCACTCCTGCTTGACGCGGCGCATCTCCTCCTTGGCGGCCCGCCACGCCTCCCGGTCCCCGAACTCGCCGTATTCGCCGGGCTCCCCGGGCTCGCCGTGATCCGCGGAGCCCGCACCCTCACCCGTGCCCGTGCCTCTGCGCGCCTGCGAGGCCGCCGCCCGCATCTCGCGCCGCAGATCGCCCGCCGCGCCGCGCACATCGGCCCTGATCTCCGCGGCCAGCTCGGCGACCGACTCACGGATCTCCAGCTCCAGGTCCGCCAGTTCGCCGCTGCGGTCGGCCAGTTCGGCCCGGCCCGCGTCGGTGATGGCGTACACCTTGCGGCCGCCCTCGGTGGTGTGGGTGACCAGGCCCTCGGCCTCCAGCTTGGCCAGCCGGGGGTACACGGTCCCGGCCGACGGCGCGTACAGCCCCTGGAAGCGCTCCTCCAGCAGGCGGATCACCTCGTAGCCGTGGCGCGGCGCCTCGTCCAGCAGTTTGAGCAGGTACAGGCGCAGGCGGCCATGGGCGAAGACGGGAGGCATCTCAGAGCACCTTCTTGTCGGTCGTGCCGTCGGCCCGGTCGCCGGGGACGTTCTCACCGTCCGGGCCGCGATCGGCGTTGTCCCGCGAGCCGGGGTGCGGGGTCCGCCCGTCGTCGTGCGCGTCGGTGTGCGGCTCGTCCGCGGCGGGCCTGCGCAGCAGGGCGATCGAGCCGGAGACCGTGGTGGCCTTCAGCCGGCCGTTGCCCGCGCCCAGCCGGCCGGTGATGCGCTTGGCGCCCCACTGGCCGCTGACCCGCAGATCCTCGAAGGCGTTGGAGACCGAGCCGCTCGCGGTGTTCGCCTCCACCTCGGCGTCCGCCGGGTGGGGCAGCCGGATGGCGATCTCGCCCGAGACGCTGGTCAGGTCGATGCGCGTGGGCCGGCTGGTCGGGTCCAGGTCGACGATCATCGACCCGCTGACGGAGTCGGCCTTCACCGAGGAGCCGGCCTCGACCACCGTCAGGTCGCCGGAGACGGAGTTGAAGCGCAGGTCGCCGCTGAGGGCCTGGGCGTCCACGCTCCCCGAGACGGTGTCCGCGCGCACCGGCCCGGCGAGCCCCACCAGGGTCGTGTCGCCGTTGACGCCTCTCACCTCGGCCGGGCCGTCGATGCCCGAGACCACGGCCCCGGCGCTCACCACCCCCACCTCCACGCGGGTGCCGGCCGGGACGGCGAGCGAGACGACGGCGCTGCGCCGCCAGCCCTTGCGGTCGAGCCACTTGAGGAAGCCCTTCCAGGGCAGGTCCTCGTAGGCCACCGTCAGGTTCCCGCCCTGGTGGCTCACCACCAGGGGAGGCCCCTCGATCCGGGACACCTCCAGACGGGCCGTTCCCTCTTCGGTGCCCACCACGTTCACGGTGCCGTCGACGATGCGCACGTGCAGTTCGCGCACGGGCTCGTCGAAGGTGAGCTTGCTCGGCTCGGCGACGGACCACTCGGACATGGTGCGGACCTCCTCCACGGTGGTGACACGACACGCCATATCGCGTCTCCCGAAAAACACGATATATCGCGGAAGTCGAAAGTCAAGCCGCCCGTACAGGTGACACCCGGGCCCGCAACGCGGGGACGCGGGAACGCGGGAACGCGAAGAGGGGCGCCTCTCGACGCCCCTCTTCCCGCACGGCCGCCCGGGCAGCCCAGGCCCGTCGCCCGTTCGTCGTGCTCGCGACCGCTCGTCGGCTACGCGTCGTCCTCGTCGTCGTCCAGCCGCGCCAGCCACGTCGCCAGGCGCTCCACCGGCACCTCGAAGTCCGGGTTCAGGTCGACGAAGGTCCGCAACTGCTCGGCGAGCCACTCGAAGGTGACCTCCTCCTCGCCGCGCCGCTTCTCGAGTTCCTCGATTCCGCGATCGGTGAAGTACATGGATCGTGCTCCGTGGGTGGGTCGCAGGGATAGGGATCCCCCCTCGGGGGAAGGACCCTTGTTCCTGTGAGGGGAGGAAAGGGTCGCTCTCCGGTGCGGAGGGGACAGCAAAAGGATAGGCGCAGGGGGACAGGGGAAGCGGGGGAGTGCCATGAGCGGTGAGGACGTGACACGGGTGGCGCGCATCGCGCTGCCGGACGGGACGCCCGTATGGGCCCGGATCTCGGGGGTCGGCGAACTGTCCGCGCCGCCGGGGCGGCTGTCGTACAGCGACACCGGGTTCGCCGAGCGGGTGGAGGCGAGCGTCGAGAGCCTGCACGCGCTCGTCACGGGGGTCGCACGGTCGCTGGCGGAGCCGCTGCGCGCGGTGCGGCCCGACGAGGTGAGCGTCGAGTTCGGGATCGAGCTGACCGCCAAGGCCGGCAAGGTCGTCGGCCTGCTCGCCGACGGCGAGGCCAAGGCGGGCATCACCGTCACGCTCACCTGGAACGGCGGGCCACCGGATCTCGACGCGCCGCCCCCGGCCACGGGGACCTCCGCCACCACGGGGACCCCCACGGTCACGGGGACCTCCGCTGCCACGGGGACCCCCACGGTCACGGGGACCCCCGCTGTCACGGGGGCGCCCTCGCCCGACGACGCGACCGCCCCGGCCGCGGGGGCACACGCGCGTGCCGACGCGCCGCCCGGTCACGGGCCCGTCCCCGTCCCGGCCCCCGGAACCGGCCCCGCACCGGGTGCGCGGCACGTGCCCCTTCCGCCGCACCCGCCGCGGCCGCCCCACGCGCCGGTCGCGGCCCCCGGCGCGGACGCCCGCGCGGGAGACGGCACGGCAGGCGGCGCGGGGGACGGCGCGCCGGCAGGCCCGGACGGGGCCCCGCGCGCGGGGGCGTCTCCCGGCGCGCCGATGCACGGGGGCGGCGACGGTCCCGTCGGCGGGGGCGGGGCGTGAGCGGCGGGCACGCCCCGGGCGCATCGAACGCCTTCGATGCGGCCCGCCGTGCGCTGCGTGGACTCGTCGTGGCGGCGACCGTGCGCATTCATCGCCCGGGCGTCGGGTATGCCCTGGAGGAGCCCGCAACGTTCCTCGGGAGCGGCTTCTTCGTCGCCCCGAACTGGGTTCTGACCTGCGCACATGTGGCCTGCGGCGGGGAGGGGGGCGAGGTCGCGGTGGTGTATGAGACAGCGCCGGGCCGTGGCGTGTCGACGGCCCCCGGCAGGGTGGTGGCGACGCTTCCCGACCTCGCCGACGGCCCGGGACGCCCCGCGTCCGCCGGCAACTGGCCGGCCCCGGACCTCGCCCTGGTCCAGCTGACGTCGCCCGTCGCCGACCACGAGTGCGTCTACGTCTCCGAACGCCCGGCGGCCTACTACGGCGAGGGCCGGGTGCTGTACGCGGGCTGGACGGAGAACGAGGGCCGCCTCCAGGTCATGGACGGAACGCTCACGGTGCAGGGCACCATCGGCGGCTGGTCCTCGGACGTGCAGATGCGCCTCGGCGACAACGACCTGCCGTACGGGGTCTCGGGCGGCCCGGTGATCGACCCCGTGCGCGGCGAGGTGATCGGCGTGCTCAAGGCGCGCTCGGACCACCGCCCCGGCGGCACCTCCACCGGGATCGAGCAACTGCGCACCCTGCGGGTCCCCGCGGAGCGGGCGACGGCCGAGCACAGCGACGTCTACCAGGCGGTCTTCCACGCCCACGACCGCTACCACCGCGACCGGCAGCGCCACCCGGCGTCCCGGCGCCAGACGTGGACCGACGTCCAGGGCCGGCTCGGCGCCCGGCCGGGCCGCACGCTCAGCCCGGACGAGCGGATCCAGCTGCTCGGCCGGCTCGCCGAGCTGCCGCCGCCGCAGAGCACCCGCGGTCTGCTGGACATCCTCGACTCCCTCCCCGACTTCCAGGCCTCCACCCCGCTGCCCGCGCCGCGCGCCTGGCGCGACGGCCTCGGGGCGCTGTACGAGAGCGCCGCCGACGACGGGGCGCTGGAGCTCGTGCTCGACTACGCGATGCGCGCGATGTCCGCCCCGCGCCCCTTCGTGGTGCCGAGCACGTCCGACGCCGAGAAGGCCCTGTGGGTGTGGGTGTGGCAGGCCGCGCAGCGGCTCAGCGCCCGCTACCGCTCCGGTCTCGCCGAGCAGCGGATGGAGCGGCTGCGCAGGCGGGAGGAGGCCCGGCGGCGGGTCGGCCGCGACGGCAGCGGCGCCTGGGCGGACGGGCCCGGCGCGGTCCTCGACAGCCCTGCCGCGGTCTTCGACGGGTCCCGCCCGGCGCGCCCGTCGCCCGACGCCGTCGTGAGGACCGGCCCGCGCGTGCCGCGGCGGCGGACGGCGCCCGGGGCACGCGTGCGTGCCGTGCCCGGGGCGGCCCGGCCGTCCGCGCTGCTCGAACTGGTGCGGCGCGGCTGGGAGCCCGACCGCTGCGACTGGTCGGTCTCGGTGACCGGCCCGGGCGGCGAGACGGTCCGGCTGCACGAGGCCGAGCGCACCCCGCTCGCCGACCTGCCCGCGCACCTGGCCGCCCCGCTGACGGAGGCCTTCCGCCACTGCGACGAGCCGGGCCGCCCCGCACTGTTGCAGGTGGCGCTGCCCCACGCGCTGCTGGGCCTGGAGGTGGACGCCTGGCACCTCCCGCCCGACGCCGAGCCGTTGGGCGCGCTGCGGCCGGTCGTGGTGCGCTGCGCCGACCGCGACCGGCTGCCGGGGGAGGCGTCCGGCGCGTACCGCGCGGACGGCCCCGGCCAGGAGCTTCCCGGGCACGAGCCCCCCGGCCCCGGCCGCGGGGGAGACGGGCCGGGAACACCGTCGTCGTGGGACGACCTCGACGATCCGGGCGGCCCGGCCGGCCCGGGCGACGGGGAACGCCCGGACGACCTCGACGCCCTGGACGACCTCGACCACCTGGACGACCAGGACCACCCGGAGGAGGACCGGGACGACCTGGAGGCGGAGCGCCGGGCCCGCTGGCGCTGGCTGCACGCGCACCGCGCGCGGGCCGAAGTCCTCGACTGCGACGAGGGGTTGCGCAAACCCGTCCCCTCGGTGGAGCAGTTGCGCGCCCTGGCGCACGGCACCGTGCCCGTGCTCTGCCGGTACGGCGACCTCCGCTACGAGGACGACGCGGAGGCGCTCGCCCGGATCGTCCTGGGCGGCTACGGGGTGGCCCTGTGGCGGCGCCGGCACGGACGGCCCGACGCCGTGTGCGGGGAGTTCCACCGCGGCACGATCGACGAGATCGCCGAACCGTCCAGCGCGCAGTATCTCCCCGAGGCCGTGCACGACCTCCGGATCCGCCTGCGCGCGGGCCGCACGGAGTCCTTCTGGGCCGACGGCGTGGCTCTGCTGTACGACGACCCCCATCAGCCCCTCCCGGGCGCCGGTGACCTGCTGGAGGCCCCGTGAAAGAGGCCGCCCGCGGGGCTCGTCGGCCCCTTACCAGGCACCCTCAGGATGGATAACGTGATGCACGTTCGGACGGCCGTGGCGGTGGACGAGTGACGAGGACCGGATCATGACCGAATCCAGCGAGTGGCTCATCTACCGAGGCGCCGGCGAACCGCACGACGGGATCGAGCGACTGCCCTCCCCGCCCCCCTGGCGGGACTTCACCAGCCGGGAGGCCGCCGGCTCCGGCGACGGCTCCGAGGACCGCAGGCTCGGCGCGCACCGGCATCTCGCGGAACTGCACCGGCCCGGCGCCGAGGAGCTGGAGATGATCAACGCGGCGCTCTATCTGCGCCGCCCGCTGCTCGTCACGGGCAGCCCCGGCGCGGGCAAGAGCACCCTCGCGCACTCGGTGGCCTACGAACTCGGCCTCGGCAACGTGCTGCGCTGGTCCATCGTCAGCCGCTCCGCACTCCAGGACGGGCTCTACCACTACGACGCCATCGCCAGGCTCCAGGACGTCCAGATCGCCGCCCAGGGCGGTTTCGGGTCGGCGGCCGGCTCGCCGGGCGCGGTCGAGGGCATCGGCAGCTACCTGCGGCTGGGCCCGCTGGGCACCGCGCTGCTGCCCTCCGACACCCCGCGCGTGCTGCTCATCGACGAGCTCGACAAGAGCGACATCGACCTGCCCAACGACCTGCTGAACGTCCTGGAGGAGGGCGAGTTCGCGATCCCCGAGCTGGAACGCGTCGCCGACCGGCTGCCGGACGGCGAGGCGGAGGTGCTGACCGCCGACGGCGTGAAGGTCCGCATCCGCGACGGCCGGGTGCGCTGCCGGGCCTTCCCGTTCGTGGTGCTCACCAGCAACGGCGAGCGCGACTTCCCGGCCCCGCTGATGCGCCGCTGCGTCCACCTGGAGCTGGGGCGCCCCGACCACAACCGGCTCGCCACCTTCGTCCGCGCCCATCTCGGCGACGAGGCGGCGCGCGCGGGGGACGACCTGATCACCCGGTTCCTGGAGCGCTCGCGCAGCGAACTGCTCGCCGCGGACCAGCTGTTGAACGCGATCTACCTCACCGACGCGGCCGCGCCGCCCAGCCGTGACCGCCTGGCCGACCTGCTCATCCAGCGACTCGACCGCCCGAGGTGAGGGCCTGATGCCCGACGCAGCGGCCCGCCACGGTCCCGTCCCGCCCGACGGGGGCCGTCCCGACGCCGCGAACCGGCCGGCGTACGACGGCGACCCGCTCGCCGAGCTCGTCGCGCGACTGCGCGGCGTGGGACTCGACCCCGACGTCACGCAGTTGTGCGACGCGCTGTGGCTGGCCCGGTGGGCCCGGCCGGCGGACGCCGCGGACGCCGACGCGACGCCGTCCGGGCCCGACGGACGCCGCCCGCCGCGCCAGGACCGGCCGCTCGGCCGCAACGTGACCGCGCCGCCGCGCGGAGAGCGGCCCGAACGCCCGCCCCGGCCGCCGCAGGACGTGACCCCCGACGGGCGGGTCAGCCTGTACCCGGTGCCGCAGGACGGGGTGCCGCGCGGTCGGGGCGCGGGCCGCGCCACCGCGCTCCCGGTCGGCGTGCCCGCCGCCCCCGCGCTGCCCTCGCTGCTCGAACTCCAGCGCGCCCTGCGGCGGTTGCAGCGCTATCGCAGCCCCGCACCGCCCCTGCGCACGAGGCTCGACGAGACGGCCACGGCGGAGCGCAGCGCGCAGGCGGGCGGGCTGATCCTGCCCGTCCACCGTGCCGTCACCCGGCGCGACGCCCGGCTGCAACTGGTGCTGGACGCCTCCTCGTCGATGCGCGTGTGGGACCGGCTCTTCGTCGAACTGCAACAGGTCTTCGGGCAGTTGGGCGCGTTCTCCGACATCCGGGTCAGTCATCTGCACCAAGGCCCGGACGGCGAGGCCGCCGTCAGCCGCAGTCCCGACGTCTACGCGGCGCCGCTGCACTCCACGGACCGGCTCAGCGACCCCACCGGCCGCCGGATCGTCCTGGTCGTCAGCGACTGCGCGGGCCCCCTGTGGCACAGCGGCCACGCGCACCGCCTGCTGCACCACCTCTCCCGCCAGGGTCCGGTCGCGGTGCTCCAGCCGCTGCCGCAGCGTCTGTGGAACCGCACCCGGCTGCCCGTGATGTTCGGCGAGTTGAGCCGGGGCGAGACGCTGCGCACGGCCGCCGCCCTGCGCGTGCGCACCCCGGCCGGCCGGCCGGCGGAGGCCCACGGGGGAGCGCTGCCCGTGCCGGTGCTGCCGCCCGAGCCGGTGGCCCTCGGCGCCTGGGCCGGACTGCTGGCGGGCGGCGGGCCCGTGCCCGGCGCCGTCGGCTGGGTGCGGGCCGACCACGAGCCCGCGCCGGCCTCGCGGGCGGACCGCCGGCGCACGCCCTTCGAACGGGTCAGCAGGTTCAGCTCCAGCGCCTCCCCGGCCGCCGGACGCCTCGCCGTCCAGCTCGCCGCCGCACCGCTGTGCCTGCCGGTGATGCAGCTCGTCCAGCGCACGATGCTCCCCGACTCCGGCCCCTCCGAACTCGCGGAGGTGCTGGTCGGCGGTCTGCTCACGCGGGCGTCCGAGGACCACGCCGACGGCGGCGCCCAGTGGTACGGCATCGAGCCGGACATCCGGGACGCCCTGCTGTCCCGGCTCGGCCGCGACGAGGCCATGCTCGTCCTCAAGCACTGCTCGGAGTACATAGAGCAGCGCTTCGGCAAGGGCGGCCCCAACTTCCCCGCCCTCGCCCTGGCCCAGCTCGGCGACGGGGGCGCGGGCCGCCCGTACACGCCCGCCGCCCGGCCCGCCGACCACCCGGACCACGCCGACCACGGGGTCGCGGGCGACGAGGCCCCCGTGCCCCAGCCCTTCGCCGAGGTCGCCGCGCGGGTCCTGCGCCGGTTCATGCCGCTGCCCGAGCAGTTCGAGAGCCCGGGCGGCCGGACCGGCCCGGACCAGGACCTGGACCGGCCGACCCACCAGGCGGTCCGGCGCGCCCGCGCGCTCATCGAACGCTTCGACGGCGAGGGCATGATCCAGGACGTCATCGACGCGGTGCAGCTGCTGCGCGGCGCCGCCGAACGCGAGCGGCCGGCCGGCGCGGACCCCGAGCTGTGGGCCGAGTACGCGCACTGCACGCTGCGTCTGTGGGAGGTGCAGGGCGGCGACGACCTGCTCCAGGAGGCCGAGGCGGCCGCGGAACGGGCCGCCGCGCATCCGCGCCGGCTGCACGAACGCGCCGTGCTGGCCCGGGTGCTGCACGCGGCCGCCACCGACCGCAGGCGGCGCGGCGACCCGGCCGGCGCCCTGGACCTGCTGCGCCGCGCCGACCGCGAGTACGCCGTCGCCTGCGCGGCCCCCGGCCTCGACGAGAACCAGGCGCTGAAGCTCACCCTGGAGCGGGTGCGCGCCCTGGAGGCGCAGTGGCGCCTCGGCGGCGACAGCGCCCTGCTCCAGGGCGCGGTCGGGATGCTGGAGGCCTTCGCCGACGTCTGGCCCGACCGCCGGCAGCGGCCGCCCGAACTGCCCCTGGAGCACGGCCGGATCCTGCTGCGGCTGTCCGGCGCGACCGCCGATCCCGGCCAGGCACGGCTCTACGCCGAGCAGGGCGCGCAGTCGCTGCGCAACGCCCTGGACACCGGCCCGGAGCCCCGCGACGCCGAGTCCGCACGCGCGCGCGTGCGGATCCTGCTCGACCTGGTGGACGCCCTGCTACAGGCGGGCGGCCCGCTGCACGACGCCCAGGCCCGGGTGGACGAGGCCCTCGCCCTGGCGCGCGAACAGGGCCAGCGCGCGGCCGTGCTGGCACGGGCCGGACGGATCGCGGTGGCCCGCTACGCCGAGTCGGGCGAGCCGGTGGACCTGGAGACGGCCGCAGACCGGTTCGAGCAGGCCGCGCAGCGCATGTCCCGCGACGCGCCCGCGCACGCGGACGTCCTCGCCGAGTGGGGCGAGGCGCTGCTGCGGTTGGCCGCCCTGCCGTACGCGCGCGCCCAGGGCATGCTGTCGCGGGCGATCAGGGTCCTGCGGGACTGCCGGATGGAGACCCCGGCGGGCAGCCGCCGGGTCGCCCACCGGCTGCTGCTGCTCGGCCGGGCGCTGATGCTCCGCTACCGGCTGCGCGGGGACCGCGTCGACCTGCGCGAGGCCGAGCACCTCTTCGGCCTCGCCGCCGCGGACGCGGAGGATCCGCTGCTGGCCGCCCGCTGCCGGCTGGACCTCGGGCAGGTCCAGTACGAGGCCTACCGCAGTCTGCGCCGCCCGGCCCGCCTGGACCTCGCGGTGGACGCGTTCCGGGACGCGGCGGAGGCCGCGCGGGAGGCGGAGCAGGTGGCCGAAACCGATCGCCGGCGGCAGGAGGCCGTCGAACTGGGCGCGCAGGCGCACCACTGGCGGGGTAGGTCCTATGAGGCGGCCGCGCGCCCGCGGGCGGCGCGGGAGGCCTACCGGGTGGCCCGCGGCGAGTGGGCCCGGCTGCCCGAGGGCGGCCTGGTCGCCGAAGGGCCGACGCCGGCCGAGACGGCGGAGCGACTGGCCCGGCTGGAGCGGGTGACGTGAACCGGTGCAGAGCCGAGAGGGGCGGGACATGACCGTACGGGACGGTGTCACGGGGGTGACGGCGGCGCCGGAGAGCCCTGGCGCGGGGGAGCCGCTGCCGGATCTGCTGGGGCTGGGCCTGGCCGAGCTGGCGACCATCGGGCACCCCGTGCTGCGTGAGGTGGTGGCGGAGCTGCGCGACCGCTCGGGCCGGTCGAGCGAGCCGCTGTGGGGGTTCGCCTCCGCGCTGTGAACGCACGGCCGCGCTCCCGGCCGCCGACGCCTCCCCGGCCGCTCACGGGTGGCCCACGGGCCGCTCCCGGCCGCCCAGGGGCGGGTCCCGGCCGACCACGGGCGGATTCCGGGCGGATTCCGGTGTCTCCTGCACGTGACTCGGACAAGTTCGGTCCGGCCGCGTTTGTGCCCGGGCGCGGCCCGGGAATGCGCTCTGTGCGGCGCACGGCCCTCGCGTGAGAGCGCGGCAGCGGGCGGGCCCTACGGCATGGGGGTGCTGGAGTGTCTGGAACGTCTGGGCATGCCTTCCGCCAGTTCGTCGTGAAGACGCACAGCCGCTGCAACCTCGCCTGCACCTACTGCTACGTCTACGAGGGCCCCGACCGCAGCTGGCGCTCCCGCCCCGCCTCCGTCCCGCCCGAGGTCCTCGACCGCACGGCGACCCGCATCGCCGAACACGCCCGCGACCACGGCCTCGAGGACGTCTCGCTCGTCCTGCACGGCGGCGAGCCCCTGCTCGCGGGCGCCGGGACGCTGGCCCGCTTCACCGCACTGGTGCGCGAACGGGTCCCGGCCCACTGCACGGTCCACGCCGTCGTCCAGACCAACGCCACGCTGCTCACCCCGCGGCGCGTGGCCGTCCTGGCCGACGCCGGCATCCGGATCGGCGTCAGCCTCGACGGCGGCCTGGCCGCGCACAACGCCCGCCGTGTGGACCACGCCGGCCGCCCGTCCTGGCCCGCCGCCTCGCGCGGGGCCCTGCTGGTGGCCGCCCGGGCCCCCGAGGCGTACCTCGGCGTCCTCACCGTCGTCGACGCCACGCTGGACCCGGTGGAGACCTACGAGTCCCTCCTCGAACTGCGGCCGCCCGCGGTGGACTTCCTGCTGCCGCACGGCAACTGGTCCGCCCCGCCGCCGCACTGGGCGGGCGGCCGGCACGGTGAGTGGCTCTGCGCCGCCTTCGACCGCTGGTGGGCGGCCGGCCGGCGCGAGACCAGGGTGCGCCTCTTCGAGGAGTGCGTCGCACTGCTGCTGGGCCTGCCCTCGGCCACCGAGTCCCTCGGGCTCGCCCCCTTCGACGCCGTCGTGGTGGAGACCGACGGGTCGATCGAGCAGGTGGACTCGCTGAAGTCGGCCTACGACGGCGCCGCGCGGACCGGCCTGACCGTCCTGCGGCACTCCTTCGACGAGGCGCTGCGGCACCCCGCGGTGGCGGCCAGGCAGGCGGGCGCGGCGTCGCTCTGCGAGCAGTGCCGGGCCTGCCCGCTGCTGGCGGTCTGCGGGGGCGGCCAGTACGCCCACCGCTACCGGTCCGGGCACGGGTTCCGCAACCCGTCCGTGTACTGCGCCGACCTCCAGCGCTTCATCCGGCACGTCGCCGCACGGCTCGCCGCGGACGCGACGGACGCGACGGACGCGACGGACGCGGCGGACGCGGCGGACGGGGCGGCGGCGGGCCGGGAAGGCGGCCCGCCGTGACCGGGCGGACGGTCCCGGACCGGGTCCTCGTGGAACTCGGCCGCACCGAGGCCGGCCCCGACACCCTGGCCCTCCTGACCCGGGACCAGGACACCCGGCGCCTGCTCCTCCTGCGGGCCGTGCTCGACGCGGCCGAGGGGGCGGACCACGCGGTGTGCCCACCGGGGCGGAAGGCCCGCCTGAGGCAGGACTGGGCGCTCCTCGCCGAGGCCGACCGCCCGGGACGCGCGCTGCCCGACACCCAGCAGGGCATGCGCCGTCGCAATCTGGCCAGGGTGATGCA
>NZ_JAHHIT010000211.1 GCF_024539675.1 Streptomyces hilarionis
CCGGGCCCCCGCCCCCCGCCCGCCCGCACCGCCCCGCCCACCGGAATCGGGCTCCCCGCTGCCGGCCTATCGAGCCGGATTACGCGCGCTGCTCGAAGGACGGTTCGCCGAGGCGGAGGGACCGTTACGGCGACTGGTGGCGGAGGCGGAGCGCGCGCAGACGGCCGACGAGCCGGAGGCGGCCCTGCGCGCGACGGCCGCGGCGCTGCTGCTGGGCGACCTCGGGGGCGCGCGTCGTACCGGCGCGCGAGCCCTGGCCGTCGCGCGGACGACCGGCCACGCCATGGCGCTCGCCCGGGCCAGGGAGTATCTCGCCTACGCCGAACTGCGCTCCGGCCGGCATGCGTTGGCCAGGACCCATGCGGAGGAAGGGCTGCGGACGGCCCTGCGGACCGGGCAGGGCAACAAGGCCGCCCACTACCGCGCGGTGCTGGCGCTGGCGGCCTCCATCGAGGCCGGCCCGGACCAGGTCGCCGACCACGCCCAGGCCGCGCTCGCCACCGCCCGCCGGCACGGTCTGGCCCAGGCCGCGACGATGGCCGAGTGGGCCACGGCCCGCGCCGACCTGGCCCGCGGGCGGCCCCGGGAAGCCGCCGCCCGGCTCGCGCCGCTGGTGTGCGCCGGGACGCGAAGGGGGCACTTCGCGGTGTGGATGCCCGCGGTGCCCTGCTTCGTCGAGGCGGTGGCGGCCACCGCCGCCCGCACTCCCGCCCACCGCCCCGACACCCCCGCGCACCGCTCGGAGACCGCCGCCCACGACGCCGCCACTGCCCGTCACGGCGCGGCTGCCCATGACGGGGTCGCCGCCCCCGATGGCACTGCCGCATGCGACGCCGTGGCGGAGACCGCGAGTACGGTCCTGGCCTGCGGAAAGGCGGCCGTCACCGGCGGGTCTCCCGCCGTCCGGCCCGCCACCGCGGCTCGCCACGACCCGGCCGCTCGCCACGGCACGGCCGCCCGCCCCGGCGCCGCCGCTCGGCACGGCGCCGCGGGGGCCACCGGTCCGGCCGCGGCCGGCGGTACGGCGTGGACGGCCGCGGTCGCCGTCGTCGAGGAGTTCGCCCGGTGGGCCGGGCTCGGGGCGGATCCGCAGGCCCCCGCCCAGCTGCTGCGCTGCCGAGCCCTGCTGGCCCCGGCGGACCGTGCCGACGCCCTCTACCGCGCCGCTCTCGACCTGCACGACGCGGCCGGCGGCGGCGACTTCGAACGGGCCCGCACCGAACTGCTCCACGGCAAGTGGCTGCGCCGACGCCGTCGTCTGCGCGAGGCCCGCGAGCGTCTCGGCGCCGCCCTGGTGGGGTTCGAGCGCTGCGGCGCCCGCGCGTGGGCGGACCAGGCGCGCGCCGAACTCCGGGCGGGAGGCGCGGCCCCGGCCGGCGCGACGGGCCCCGGGGGACTGTCCGCGCTGACACCGCAGCAGTTGCGGATCGTCCGCTGCGTCGCCGACGGCGCGACCAACCGGGAGGTGGCCCTCGCCCTCTCCGTCAGCACCCGCACCGTCGACTACCACCTGCGGAAGGTCTTCGCGGCGCTGGGCGTGCGCAGCCGCGTCGAGCTGGCGCGTCTGGTCGACCGGGCGCGGTAGCCGGCCCGCGGGGCGGGCGGGCGGCCGGGGACGGCGGCCGCACGGCTCGGACCAGGTCCGCAGCGCCGCTGCCGCCGCGCGCCGGCGCCGCCAGGACGCCACCCCGTCGGCCGCATCGGCACGCCCTCGACCGTCCCTTGGACCGTTCACGCCGAAATGAATCGTGCACACCCCCTAGGGACCGACCGGACGGTATGCCATCCTTCGGGGCAGGACGAGCCGACGGCGGGACACAGTCCCGGGGGAGGACCGCGATGCACCACGCCCTACGGTCACGGACCGCGTCCCGTCCCGCACCGGCCACGCCGTCGGCGCCCGCTCTGCGGCGGCGCACACGGCCCGGCCGCTCGCTGATCGACGCCGACGCGCTGCGGGTGCTGCATCGTGCGGCCCGGGTGCTCCTGGCGGACCTGCCCGACCTCACCGACCGGCTGCTCGCCGCGATCCAGGAGCAGGAGCCCGCCTACCGCGCCACCGTGACGAGCGACAGGGAGGCGACCTGGCAGGAGGTGCACCGCTCGCTGCGGCACAGCGTGTCCTCGCTCCTCGACCCGCGCGGCAGCCGGGACGCCGCCCACCGCTGCTCGTGGAAGATCGGCGCGACCCGCGCGGAGCAGGGGCTGCCGCTGGACGCCCTGCTGCACGCGTTCCGGCTCGGCGGGTCCCTGGTGTGGCAGGGGCTCATCGAGGAGACCTCCCGCACCGCCCCCGAGGACGTGCGGCTGCTCGTCCACGTCGCCTCCGACGTGTGGAACTTCGTCGACGAGCACTGCTCCCTCGTCGCCGACGCCTACCGGCAGACCGAACGACAGCTCGCCTGGCGGCGGGAGAACCGGCTGCGGCTGCTGGCGGGCGCGCTCCTCGACGGCGCCTGCCGGATCGCCGACCTCCCGGAGACCTCCCACGCACTGGACCTGCCCGAGGAGGGCCGGTACGTCGTCGTGGCGGTCGCGGGCGGCCACCCCTCCGAGACGGCCGCCGCCCGGGCCGCGCTCGCCCGCGGCCGCCGGGTCTACTGGCACGCGGGGGCGGAGGTGGACTACGGCATCGTGCTGCTCGCCGGGCACGCGATCGCCGCCGACCCGGCCGCGGCCGGAGCGGCGGTTCCCGATGCTGCTGGAGACCTCGACGTCGCCGCCGAGGGCCCGGCCGGGACCGCAGGCGCGCACGAGGCCTGCGGCAGGGACGCAGCCGCGGGCCCGCGCGCCGGACACGGCCTCACGGGACCGGCGTCGGCGGCCATGCCGCCGGGCGGGGCCACGCGGGCGGGCGTCAGCACCGCCGTGTCCGGCCTGGCCGCCGTCGGGGACGCGCGCCGCCTCGCGGACGTCGCGCTGCGCATGTGCCCGGGCACCGGCGGCGCCGTTCGCCTGACGGACCACCTTCCGGCCGCGCTCGTCCTCTCCTCGCCCGACCTGGGCGCGGCGCTGGTCCAGCGGGTGCTCGGGCCGCTCGGCGCACTGGAACCGGCCGACGAGGCCCTCCTCCTGGACACCCTGGCGACCTGGCTCGCCTGCGACGGCTCCGCCCAGCGGGCGGGGGAGCGGCTGTACTGCCACCGCAACACGGTCCTGAACCGCCTGCGCCGCTACGAGCAGCTCACCGGCCGCTCCCTGTCCCGGCCGGCCGACCTGGTCGAGGTCAGTCTCGCCCTGACGGCCCGGGGCCTGCGCACCCACTGAGCGCCGGGCGCCGCCCACGCCGGTCGCCGGATCTTCGCCTCCGTCGGGGCCGGGACCCGCCCGCCCCGCACCCCGGTACGCGCGCATGCGCGCATGTCCGCGCGGCCTCCCCTGCCCCGGGCCCCCGCCCGCGGCCGTCGGTCGCTGCCCGCTCGATGTCACGAGACGGCGACCTCGCCGCCCCTGCCTCCCCGCTCAGTCCCTGGGCACGCGCACAAGCCCCCCGGCCTCCCGTTGGGGCGGCGCAGCGACCCCGCCTCCGTGCCTGTACCGCCCCTCGCCCCGCGTGCTGTCGTGAGCTCCCTTCCCCCGAGACGCCGTGCCCGTCGGCACGGCCCCGAGGAGCCGCGATGCCCGAAGCACCCCCGCAGGAGCGGCCCGCGCTGCACGTCGAAGGCCTCGACGTCATGTACGGGCGGGCCTTGTCAGCCCTGCGTTCCGTGTCCCTGACCGTCCCGCACGGCGCGGTGGTGGCGCTGCTCGGCGCCAACGGCGCCGGCAAGTCCACGCTGCTGCGGGCGGTGTCGGGCACCCTGCGTCTGCACCGCGGCGCCGTCACCGCCGGCCGCGTCCGGTACGGGGAGACCGTCCTGGACGGCCGCGACCCCGTCGCGGCGGTGCGGGCGGGCGTCGTCCAGGTGCCGGAGGGGCGCCGGGTCTTCGCCGGTCTGAGCGTCGAGGAGAACCTGCGCGCCGGCGGACTCGGCCTGGGACGGCGGGCGCCGTCGCAGGTCCGCGAGTCCCGGGAGCGCGTGTACACCCTCTTCCCCGTGCTCGCCGAGCGCGGACGCCAGCAGGCCGGGCTGCTGTCCGGCGGCGAGCAGCAGATGCTCGCCATCGGCCGCGCCCTGATGGCGGCGCCCCGGCTCCTGCTGCTCGACGAACCCTCCCTGGGCCTCGCCCCGCGCATGGTGTTCCGGATCGCCGAGGTGATCCGCGAGATCAACGCCCAGGGCACGGCCGTGCTGCTGGTCGAGCAGAACGCGGGCATGGCGCTGTCGCTCGCCGACCACGCCCACGTCCTGGAAGTGGGCGAGATCAGGCTCTCCGGACCGGCCGACGACCTCGCCCGCACCGACGCGGTCCGCCGCCTCTACCTCGGCGACCCGGCCGGCGACCAGGGGGCCGCGTGAAGCTCCGCCCCACCGCGGGTCGCGCTCCCACGGGCCCCGCTCCCGCGGAACCGCAGGGACCGCCGCCCGAACTGAGCGTGCGGGACGTGACCGTCCGCTTCGCCGGCCTGACCGCCCTGGACGCGGTGTCCTTCACCGTCGCCCCCGGATCCGTCCACGCCCTGATCGGTCCCAACGGCGCCGGCAAGTCCACCTGTTTCAACGTCCTGTCGGGCCTGTGCCGCCCGGCGTCCGGACAGGTCCGGCTCGGCGACGCCACGCTGACCGGGCTCGCGCCCCACCGCATCGCCGCCCTCGGCGTGGCCCGCACCTTCCAGAACATCGTCACCACCGAGGGCACCGTGGCCGACAACCTGATGCTCGGCCGGCACGTCCTGTCCCGCGCCGGCTTCGCGGCGACCGCGCTCCGCCTGCCCGGCGCCTCACGCGAGCAGCGCGCCCAGCTCGACCGGGCCCGTGAGATCGCCGAACTCACCGGACTCGCAGGCCACTTCGACACACCGGTCGGCCTGCTGTCCTACGGCGACCGCAAGCGCGTGGAACTGGCCCGCGCACTGTGCATGGAGCCGCGCGTCCTGCTGCTCGACGAGCCCGTCGCCGGCATGAACGGCGCGGAACGCGCCCGCACCGCAGAGACGGTGGACGCCGTGCGCGCCGAACTCGGGCTGTCCGTGCTGCTGGTCGAGCACGACATGGGGCTGGTGATGCGCCTCGCCGACGAGGTCACCGTCCTCGACTTCGGCCGCCGCATCGCCCACGGCTCTCCCGACGAGATCCGCCGCCATCCCGACGTGCTGCGCGCCTACCTCGGCACACCCGGAGAGGACCCCGCATGACCGCCCTCCTCGACAGCGTCCTCGCCGGCCTGGCCCTGGGCGCGGTCTACGCCCTGGTCGCGCTCGGCTTCGTCGTCATCTTCAAGGCGTCGGGCGTGCTCGACTTCGCCCACGGCTCGCTGCTGCTGTTCGGCGGCTACCTCGTCGCCGTCCTCCACGACGACCTCGGCTTCGCCGGCGCCCTCGCCCTGTCCGTCCTGGCGACCGCCGCCCTCGCCGGCGCCCTGGACCGGCTGCTGCTGCAACGCGGCGACCCCGATCCCAGGGCCGCCCACGTGCAGACGATCGTCACCATCGGGGTGGACATCGTGCTGCTCACCGACCTGTCCCGGCGCATCGGCGGCGACCTGCTCACCCTCGGCGACCCCTGGGGCGACTCGGTGACCCGACTGGGTTCGGTGACCGTGGCCGACAGCCGGATCGCCGCCGTCGTCGTCGCCGCACTCGCCATCGCGGCCGTGTTCGCCCTGTTCCGGTTCACCCCCTGGGGGCTGGCGCTGCGAGCCGCCGCCGAGGACCGGGAAGCGGCCGCCCTCATGGGGGTACGGCTCAGCCGGGTGCGCATGCTCGCCTGGTGCCTGGCCGGCGCCCTCGCGGCGCTGGCCGCCGTGTTCCTCGCCGCGTTCCCCGCGCCCGGACTGGAGCGGACCACCGGGCAGATCGCCCTCAAGGCCTTCCCCGCGGCGATCCTGGGCGGCCTCGCCTCCCCGCCGGGTGCCCTGGCGGGAAGCCTGATCATCGGCCTGACCGAGGCCCTCGCGGCGGGCTACCAGTCGGAACTGCACGTGCTCGGCGACGGGTTCGGCGACGTCGCCCCCTACGCCGTGATGGTCGCGGTCCTGCTGGTGCGGCCCACCGGACTGTTCGGCGCGAAGGGAGCGACCCGTGTCTGACGACGTCCCCGAGAGCGCCCACACCCGCCGCACCCTCCCGAAGGACGCCGCCCCGAAGGACGCCGTCCCGAAGGACGCCGTCCCGAAGGAAGCGGTCCCGAAGGACGCCCGTCCGAAGAACACGACCCCGAAGGGCGGCCTCGCCAGGAGCGCCGTCCTCAGAGGGACGGCGGCCCTGCTGACGGCGCTCCTGCTCTGCGCCCCGCCCTTCTACCTGGACGCCTTCTGGCTGCGCACCGGCCTGTTCGCCATGGCCGCCGCGATCGGCGCCGTCGGCCTCGGCCTGCTCGCCGGCACCGCTGGCCAACTCTCCCTCGGCCACGCCTTCTTCCTCGCCGTGGGCGCCTACGGCTACACCTGGCTGGCGGGCGAGCCCGGCCCGGCCCTCCCGCCCGCGCTCGCCGCCCTCCTGGCCGTCCTGCTCGCCGGAGCGGCGGGCGGGCTGTTCAGCCCCGTCGCCGGACGGGTGCGCGGCATCTACCTGGGCGTCGCCACCCTCGCCCTGGTGTTCCTCGGCCACCACGTGCTGCTCACCGCCGAATCCGTCACCGGCGGCTTCAACGGCCGTTCGGTGCCGCCCCTGACAGCGGGCGGGTTCTCCTTCGGAGCCGACGGCCCGCCCCTCGTCGTCCTCGGAGTGCCGTTCGGCGCGGAGGAACGCCTGTGGTTCCTGGGTCTGGCCCTGGTGGCCGGCACCTGGTGGACCGCCCGCGGCCTGGTGCGCGGACGCCCCGGCCGGGCCCTGGCCGCGCTGCGCGACAGCGAGACCGCCGCCCGCGTGATGGGCGTCGACGTCACCCGGTACCGGGCGGCGGCGTTCGTGGTGTCGTCGATGTACGCCGGGCTGGCCGGGGTGCTGCTCGCGCTCGTCTTCCGCCGGGTCGTGCCCGACTACTTCGGCCTGACGCTCTCCGTCGACTACCTGGCGATGATCGTCATCGGCGGTCTCGGCTCGGTCGCCGGCGCCGTCGCGGGCGCCGCCTTCGTCACCGCGCTGCCCCTGCTCATGACCCGCTACGCCGACCAACTGCCCCTGGTGACCGCGCCAGGAGCCGCCGACGCAGGGGTCGGACCCACCGAGGCGGCCCGCTACCTCTACGGCGCGGCGATCGTCCTGGTCCTGCTGTTCGCCCCCGACGGCCTGCACGGTCTCGCGCGCCGGCTGCACGCGCGCCTGCGTCCGGCCCCGGGGGCCGCCGCGGCCGCCGCGTCGGCCACCCGTCCCTCCGCCTCCGCCTCCGCCGTCCGAACCAAGGAGCCCACCCCGTGAACCGCACGCACCCCCGACACCGCACCCCGGCCGTCCTCGCCGCCGCCCTCGCGGCCCTGCTCGTCACGGCCACCGGCTGCAGTTCCAAGGCGGCCGGCGACGGCGGCTCCGAGGCCGCCGACGGCGTCCGCAACGGCCCCGGCGTCACCGCGAAAACCCTCAGACTCGGTGCTCTGACCGACCTCACCGGCCCCTACGCCACCCTCGGCAAGTCCATCGTGCAGGCGCAGCAGATGTGGGCCGACGAGACCAACGCCGCGGGCGGCGTCTGCGGACGCAAGGTCGAGATCGTGGTCAAGGACCACGGCTACGACGTCCAGAAGGCGGTCACCGCCTACGCCGACCTCGCCCCCGACGTGGTCGCGCTCCCGCAGGTCATCGGGTCGCCCGTGGTCGCCGCCCTCCTCGACGACATCGAGCGCGACCACCTGCTGACCTTCCCGCAGGCCTGGGCCGCCTCGCTGCTGGGCCACGACTCCGTCCAGGTCATCGGCACCACCTACGACCTCGACATGATCGCCGCCGTCGACTTCCTGACCCGGACCAGGGGACTGGCCAAGGGCGACGCCGTCGGACACGTCTACTTCGAGGGCGACTACGGCGCCAACGCCCTCCAGGGCTCGACCTGGGCGGCCGGGCGGGCCGGGCTGAAGATCGTCCCGCAGAAGATCAAGGCGACCGACACCGATCTCACCGCGCAGGTGTCGGCGTTGCGCAAGGCGGGCGTGAAGGCCGTCCTGATCAGCGCGGGCCCGGCGCAGACGGCCTCCCTGGTCGGCGTCGCCGCCTCGCGGGGGCTGCGCGTCCCCGTCGTGAGCAGCGCGCCCGGCTTCGCGCCCCAGCTGATGAAGACCCCGGCCGCGCCGGCGCTGGCCGCCCTGCTGGACGTGGTCAGCGCGGCGCCCGCCGTGAGCTCGGACCTGCCGGGCGTCCGGGCGATGGTGGCCGCGTACGGGAAGAAGTACCCCGACTCGCCGGTGGACTCGGGCGTGCTGTCCGGATACAACGCCGCCCGGCTGCTGGGCGCCGACCTGAAGAAGGCGTGCGCGGCCGGAAGCCTCGCGCGCGAGGACGTGGTGAAGGCGCACCGCTCGCAGAAGAGCGCCGACACCGGGCTCGGCTCCCCGCAGGACTTCTCCGACGTCTCACGGCCCGCCGCTTCGTCGACCTACGTCCTCAAGCCGGACGCGAAGGCGGTCGGCGCCCTGGTGGGCGTGGAGGACGCACACCGGGCGCCGGGCGTCACGGAGTACCTGGCGGAACACTCCTGACCCGATCCCAGCCGGTTGACCCGCGGATCGGCGGCCCGGCGTCGCGCGGTCCCGCCGTGCGGGCGTCCCGCCGGGTCCGCGCCGGGTCGCGAGCCGTGCCGACCCGGCGTCGGGGGCCGGCCAGGTGGACAGCCCGGGGGACATGCCGGTGGACATGCCGGTGGACACGCAGCGTCAGCGGTCATCGCCGGATCCGGACCCCGGGGAGTGACATCGGCGACCGACACGCATGAATCGCCCAGGTCCGGGCACACGGAGCGCAATAACAGGAGAGAGGGGCGCTCGTGATCGTTCCGGACCCGAAGGTCGCCAGGACGCTGCTGACCCGCTACGCGACGCTGAGGATCGCTCAGGCGGAGAGGGAGACGCCGCAGGCGGCTCGAGAGCTTCAGGACGTGACATACACCTTGTGCGTGCTGATGGGCACGCCCGACGTCCGCGAGGCGGTCGCCGCGGCGGACGCCCTGCTGGAGTCGGCGTCCGTGCAGGACGCCGGGAACGCCGAGTTGGCCGGGCACGCCGAGAACGGACTGTCCCTGGCGGTGTAAGGACGGCCTGAGAGCGGTATGAGGGCCGTGTGAGGCGTGGTGACACGGCGAGAGGCCGGACCCCGGGCGCGGCGGTGCTCCTTGTGGAGCCACCGCCGCGCCCGGGCGTGTCAGGAGGCGGTGGAGCCGCAGCGGTCGCCGTGCCGGACGCCCGGCTCCGGGGTCGCTCCGGCCAGCCACTGCGCGATGGTGCGGGCGATCGGCTGGCCGGTGTCCACCTCCACGAAGCCGAACTGTCCCGACTGGTTGCACTCCAGGAACCACCACGTGCCGTCGGCGTCCTCCGCGAAGTCGAAGGCGCCGTAGGCCAGTTCCGCCTCGCGCAGGTACCTGCGCACGGCCTCGGCGAGCCGCGGCGGGACCTCGGCGGGGCGCCAGGGCGTGGTCGACGGCGAGTAGCGCACGTCCACCACGTCGGGGTCGGCGCCGGGGGCGGTCTCCTTGCGGGCGGCGAGCAACCGGTCGCCGACGGCGGTCAGCCGGATGTCCGCCCGCTTGGCCACCCGGCGTTGCAGCAGCGTCGGACCGTAGGCCACGGCGGCGAAGTCCGCGCCCGGCGGCACCCGGGTGGTGGGCACCGCTCGGGGCGGGTCCTGCGGGTGCGCCCCGGAGACCGGCTTGACCACCAGATCCGGGTAGCGGTCCGCGAACTCGCGTGCCGCCTGCGGGAACGTGGTGATGAGCGTGGCGGGCACCGGCAGGCCGGTGCGCTGCGCCAGCCGGAGCTGCCAGGGCTTGTGCCGGGCGCGCAGGGACGCGTCCGGGTGGTTCATCCAGCGTGCTCCGGTACCGCGGAGCATGCCGTAGAGCGCCTGTGTGGACTCCTCCGTGAGCCATGCCGACGGCTCGGCCGCCCGGGCCGCGGGGACGCCGGGGCGGCGGACCCACACCGACCTGAGTCCGTCGAGGCTCAGCAGCCGGCCGGCGGACGACAGGTGGCCGCGGAAGGCCCCGTGGACGAACTCGCCGGACAGCGCGACGGATCGGGTCAGGTCGGCGGGGTCGAACCGGACGACCGGGACGCCCGCGGCGTTCAGGTGCACGACCACCATGTCCGCCGTGACGTCCTCTTCACAGGTGAGAATGAGCACGGTCATTTCGCTTCGGCCCGTGTTCAGTCGTCGAAGTGGGTCTTGGAGCCCGCCGTCGAGGTCGTGGTCCCGAGTTCTCTCAGAAGGGCGTGATCGCGCGCGGCGATCCCGCCGTCGAGAAGTACGTTCAACTGCAGTCCGTGATCGTAGGCGTACGGAGTGGCGAACTCCAACTCCGCCGCAGGGCGTGCGTAGTTGAGCGCGAACGGTTTCATCGTCTCTCCCTCGTCGGTACTGCTTCGATCAAGCGGTGCCGCTGTGCGACGTCACTCGGGCCCGCTGCGTGGTGCTGGATGGGTGCAGCCTTCAGTCACTTATACGAATCGAACGGGTGGTTGGTTTCCTTACTCTCCGTGTTCGTCGGGGAGTTGGGGGCCGAGCAGGGCGCGGAGCAGCGGAGATCCGGTCGGGCGGGTGCGAAAACGTCTTCCCGGGCGGTCAGTCGGGGAGCTGCTCGGGGTCGTTCCCGGGGGTGCGGCGCAGGGTGCGCAGGGCCAGCAGAAGGACGCCGACGTCGTCGAGGTAGACGGGGTCCGGAAGGATGTCGGTGGGCAGCACGAAGTACAGGACCGCCCCCCAGAAGACCCAGCGCGGGCCGGTGGGCAGTCCTGCCCGCCTCAGGCCGCGCCGGGCCCGGACCAGGCGCACCAGCACCGTGGCGGCCACGGCGAACAGGGCGACGGCGGCCACCGCCGCGACGACGACGAGCGTGGTTGGCGCATCCACGGGCCCTCCCGGTGGTCCGTCGCGCGGCGGCTGCTCTCTTTGTCCTGCTCTGTCCGGACCCTGGGGCGTGGTCCCTGACTGTCGGTTTCCCCGCTTTCGGCTTCCGGATTCCCGCTCCGGGCGGGATTACCGCATCGGACGCGTCGCGCACGGGCGGCGCGTCGGATCACACGGGTGGCGCGTACGGGTTGCGGCGCGCGCGGCGCGGCCCTGGTATGGGGAGGGTCACGTCGCGTGTCGCAGCTCGGGGGCGCAGTGGGCGACCGCACCCTCCAGAGAGAGCTCAGCATGATCACCCGCGCTTCGCGGTCCCTTCCGGACCGTCCCGTCATACCTCCCACCGGCGCGACGAGTGCGACCGCACCGCTGCCGCCGGCGGCGCCGCCGTCACCCGTGCCGGACGCCGGGGGACCCCCGGCCCCGCACGCCGGTACCGCGCTCGCCCGCCCGGGTCCCCGTCCCGATCCCGTCGGCGCACTGCTCCGCGAGGCCGCTGCCCACCGGCCGCTGGAGGACGTCTCACGGCTGGTGGCGGTGCTGTCCGCGCCGCCGCACGACGTGGAGCACGCCGACCACGTGATCCGCGCCGCGGTCGAGAGCCGGTCCGTGGAGGAGGTCGCGCGGCTGATGACCCTGCTGTACCGGCCGCCGCTGGATCCGCACTGCGGCGACGAGGCGGTCCGGGCGGCGGCCACCCACCGCCCCGTCGAGGAGGTCGTGGAGCTCGTCGAGCGCCTCGCCCGTGAGCGGGCCGTGACCGCGGCCCCGCCGGCGCTCGCGCCGCACGACGGCGGGCCCGCCCCCGAGCACCCCGCCGGACCCGAACTCCGGCCCGCAGCGCCGCCCTTGGCCGCACCGCCGGCCGTTCCGCCCCCGGACCCCGCGCCGGCCCGGGCGGCCCCCGGCTCCGACGCGGTCGTGCCGTGGACGGCGTGGGCCGCCGCACCGGCCCTGATCCTGTGCGGGGTCGCGCACGTCCTGGTGCGCGGCGGCGGCCTTCCCCCGGCGGTGCTCGCCGTGGCCCTGGCCTCGTCCGCCCTGTGTGTGCTGTCGGCCCTGCTGCTGGTCCGACGGCCCACGCTGGGCCTGCTCACGGCGGCGGTGCCGGTGCCGGCGGCCCTGGCGGGCGCCCAACTGCTCGCCCCGCGCGTCGGGGTGGCGCACCTGTCCCGCGCCACGGAGGCGACGCTCGCCCCACCGTGGCTCGCGGCCCCAGCCGCCGCGGCGGCCGTGCTGACGCTGTTCGTCGCCCTCTTCGTGGGCCTCGCACGGCTGTTGGGCGACCGGCGCCCGGCCCCCGGAACGCCCCCGGAACAGACGCCCGTGCCGTCGCACTCGACGCCCCCCTCGGGCTGAGCGCACGCCGGACCGGCCCGGGCCTTCCCGAGGGGCCTTCCCGAGGGGTCGGTCCCGAGGGGTCGGTGGCGGCCGGGTCGACCCGGCC
>NZ_JAHHIT010000212.1 GCF_024539675.1 Streptomyces hilarionis
ACCTGGGAGGCGACAAGCGACAAGACAAGACAAGCGACAAGCCAGACGACAAGCCGCACGACAAGAGAGACGACAAGCAACGCGACAAGCCAACCACCCGCCGCACGGGCCCGCGCCACCTGATGGCGCGGGCCCGCGGCACACCTTGAGGGAGCCTGAAATGCGCCAGCACACCCCGCCCGGCCAGATGGCCCCGCACATCCCCGCCGACGTCTTCCAACGCGCACAGGCGACCGGACAGCCGGTCGTGTTCGTCGTCAACGACCGGCCCCCGGCCGGGGTCGAGTGGCGGCGGTTATTGCTGCCGTTCGCGATCGCCGGCGCGACCGTCGCCGGCGGCTGGGGACTGGTCGCCGCCCTCTGCTTCCTGATGGACGCAGCCGCCCACACCTTCACCGTCATCGCCGGCGCCGCCGGGCCCATCGGAGTCGGCGGCATCACCCTCAAGCTCGCCCGCGGCAAGAACACCTAGCTACGCCAAGGGCGGCCCCCTCGTCTCGCCAAAGTCGCGGGGCCGCCCTTGCCCAACCAGCCCACTACAGACCTGTTGGAGGTCATCCAGCATGACGCAACCGACCAACCTTCGGCGAGCCTTACCGCCTTCCGCCGCCAGTCTCGTGGCGGGAGCTCCCGCCACGGGCGGCATGCGGTTCTACCTCACCACGCACAAGCGGCACTGGCTGCGCCTCACCGACGTGCCGCTGTTCCTCAAATCGGAGCACTGGGACCGCGCCATCAAGTGGGATGTAGCCCGCGGCCCCTACGCCGTCGACTCCGGTGGCTTCATGGAGCTGAAAGACAAAGGCACCTGGACCCGGCCAACCCGCAAGTACGTCGATGACCTGCGCCGCATCTGGGAACACGTCGGCCCCTACGACTGGGCCGCCCCCCAGGACTGGATGTGCGAGGACGCCATCCTCCAGGGCGGTTGGTTCGGTGGCCAGTACTTCGTCGGCACCCACCTCAGCGTTGCCGAGCACCAGCGGCGTACGGTGGCCAACTTCCTCGAACTGCGCTCCCTCGCCCCTGACCTGCGCATTGCTCCCGTTCTCCAGGGCCGCAGCATTCCCGAGTACGAGCGGTGCGTGGAACTGTACGAGAAGGCGGGCGTCGACCTGCGGGCCGAACCCGTCGTTGGGCTCGGCTCGGTGTGCCGATTGCAGTCCACCCGCGAGGGCGCCGCCATCGTCACCGCCATGGCCTCCCACGGCTTCAAGCTGCACGGCTTCGGCTTCAAGATCCTCGGTCTCGAACGCGTTGGCCATCTGCTCGCCTCCGCGGACTCCGCCGCCTGGAGCTCCCACGCCCGACGCCGGCCCCCGCTGCCCGGCCACACCCACAAGAACTGCGCCAACTGCATCGACTACGCCCTGCTCTGGCGCGAGCGCGTCGTCAACGCCATCCCCACCCATCGCCAGATGCTCCTGACCGACCGGAGCGCCGCATGAACCTCCTGCAGATCGCCCTCAGCCTCGCCGCGAACGGAATCCCCGTCCTGCCCTTGCGGGCGGGGAAGGTGCCGTTCGGCAACTGCCCCGCCTGTGCGGACAACGGGTGCGGCGGCCGGCCGAACATGAAGGTCCCGGGTCCGTGCCGGTGCGCTGGCGTCTGCCACGCCTGGGCCGCCGCCACGACCGACGCGGCCGTGCTCGCCTCCCCGCCGTGGGCGTCCGCCTGGCGTCGGGCCGTCGCCGTCGCCTACCACCCCGGCGGCGCAGGCCTGACCGTGGTCGACCTGGACAACGCGGACGCCATCACCTGGGCCAGAACCGCCCTACCCACGACGCGGACCGTGGCGACGACGCGTGGTGAGCACTGGATCTACCGGGGCACCATGACCTCCCGCAACGCGGTCCGGCCCGGCGTCGACATCAAGTCGACCATGGCCTACGCCCGCTACCTCGGCCCCGGCACCGGACGCATGGCCGAGCTGCCCGACACGGTCCGCGCGCTGGCCGTGAAAGAAACGCCCGCCGTCCGTCCGGCACCCCGGCCCGTTTCCGTGCCTGCGCGGTCCGGCGGCGGTCAGTGCCCGCACCGCGCGCCCGTCTACCTGGAACGCGGAATCGCCATGGCGGAGCAGCGCATCACCGCCGCCCGCGCCGGGATCCACGCCACCGTCTACGCGGCGTTCCTCGCCGTGCTGTCCACGCACGGCCGGTGCGGCTGCCTCACCGACACCCACGTCAACCGGCTGTTCACCGCCGCGCAGGCCAAGGGCGAGACCGCCCGGCACTGCACGGACGCCTGGAACAACGCCCGCACCACGTTGGGACTGTGACCCGTGTCCGACGACGACAAGAACCCCGCCCGGCAGGTCATCACCGACTACGCCCAGTCCCACTTCCGGTACTTCCGCACCGTCGACGGGACCGTGTACGCGCAGCGCACCGGCCACCCCGTGGCCCGCCCCATCCGCTCCCAGGGCACCACCGGCAGCCACCGCCAGGAACTCATGGTCGGCCTCTTCCGCGACGGGGTCGGCGTCTTCAACGGAACCGCCCTCAAGGAGGCGTTGGACTTGATCGAGGCACTCGCCCTCACCGAGAAAGTGCAGCCCACGCACATCCGCGTGGCCCCCGGCTTCGACGGTGCCACCTGGCTCGACCTCGGCCGCGACGACGGCCAATCGGTCCGCATCCACCCCACCGGCTGGGACATCCGCATCCCCGACCCCGAGGAGGTGTGCTGGCGGCGCACACAGCTCACCGGGGAACTCCCCGTGCCCGCCAAGGACACCAACGGCAAGGGCATCGACCTGCTGATGCGGCTGTGCAACTTCGCCGACGCCAAGACCGAAGCGCTCGCCATCGCGTGGCTCATCGGCTGCCTGGAACCGTCCGTGCCCGTCCCCGCCCCGTTCCTCACCGGCCCGCAGGGCGCCGGCAAGTCGACCGGCGGGCGGATGCTCGTGCGGATCATCGAGGGCATGACCGGCGACCTGCGCCGGGCACCCAAGGACGAAGAGAACATGATCACGGCGGTTGCGGCCGGATGGATCACGGCCCTGGACAACCTCTCTCACCTGCCCCCGGACCTGTCCGACCTGATGTGCTGCGTCATCACCGGGGCCGAGAGCATCAAGCGCGCGCTGTTCACCGACGGCGACGTCGTCCGCTCCCGCTACCGGCGCCCGATGCTGCTGACCGGTATCGACGTGGGCGTGATCCGTCCTGACCTCGCCGAACGGCTCCTCACCCTGCGCCTGGAACGCCCCCGGGTGCGGCGCACCGAAGCGGAGCTCTGGGCGGAGTACGCCGAGATCCTGCCCGTCGTCCTCGGCTCCCTGCTCGACCTGACCGTCAAGGTCCGCGCAGCACAGGCCGAGACCCCGACTGATCTGCGGATGGCCGACTTCGCCCACTTGTGTGCCCAGCTCGACACCGCCACCGGCTTCGGGACGTTGGAGGCGTACCGGGCCAGCCTGGACGACCTCAACGATGACGTGATCGAAGGTGACCTGCTGGCGCAGACGGTCCTCAAGCGCGCCGCGGAACTCACCCCGGGCGAGGAGGTGCGGATGACGTCGGCGGAGTGGCTGCACGCCCTGACCGCCCTCTACAGCGGCGAGGACTGCCGCCCCCTGCCCAAGGGCTGGCCCACCACCGGCAAGGTCCTGTCCGACCGGCTGCGGCGCATCCAGCCCACCCTGGCCGCACGGGGCGTCCTGGTCGACTGGGGCCGCACCAGCGCCGCCCGCTACATCGAGATCACCCGCCAGGCCCCGCCCCCGCCGCCCGAGCAGCAGACCGCGTTCTGACCGCACACCGGATCGGCGGACAAGCAAGAGGAGCACGCCCCGCCGCGGGGTGCTCCTCTTGCCCTTCGGCGGCGACAGCCGCCCTGCACAGGTCGCGCCGCGAAGCGGCCCGTTCTTCAAGTCCGAGCGGGCGTAAAGACCCACAGAGACCACCCCTCCTTTTTCCTAAGTAGGGAAGATCTGCGTCACTGCGTCACCACGGACCCAACGGACTGCCGCTGACCTGCGGCGACAGCGATGACGCAGACGGCGAATCCTGCGTCATCCCGCGTCATCAGCGTCACCCCGTGACGAGCGCCCATGTCATCGGTGACGCAGGGCCCGCCCCGCTGCGTCACCGGAAACCGCAGGTCAGAAGCCTGATTGACGCAGGTGACGCGATGACGCAGAAATCCCACCTTCGGACAGCACAGACCACCCCGCCTGGCCCGCCAGACCGCCCCCGAGGAGATCCCGCATGAGCACCGCCACCGCGGACACCGTCCGATCCGCTCCGCGCAGCGCCCTGGCCCCCGTTCTCCTGACTGTCGAGGAGGCCGCCGTCTGCCTCCGCGTCGGCCGGACCACCTGCTTCGCCCTCATCCGCACCGGGGAGCTGGAATCCCTGATGGTCGGCGGACTGAGGCGCATCCCTGCCGACGCCCCGGCCGCCTACCTCGCCCGTCGCCGCGCTGAGCAGCGGGCGGCCTGAACCATTTCCCTCCGGAGCGCTGCCCACCCCGGGGCGGCGCTCCGATCGTTTCCACCCGCCTCAACCCAAGGAGTCCGCCAGTGGCGGAAGACAAGAAGCGCACTCGACAGCCGAACGGCCGTTCATCCATCTACGAGGGTGCGGACGGCAAGTGGCACGGCCGCGTGACCGTCGGCATCCGGGACGATGGGAAGCCGGACCGCCGCCACGTCGAAAGGAAGACCCGCGCGGAGGTGACCGCCGCTGTCCGGGAGCTGGAGCAGCAGCGCGACGCTAAGAGCATCCGGAAGGCGGGGCGCCCATGGACGGTCAAGACGTGGCTGACCCACTGGATCGAGAACATCGCGCCGCTCGCCGTAAACGAGAACACGATGGTCGGGTACGGCGTGGCCGTGCGGAAGCACCTGCTCCCCGCCCTCGGTGCTCACCGACTGGACAAGCTCAAGCCGGAGCACATCGAGACCTTCTACGGACGCATGGTGGCCGACGGTCGCAAGGCGGGGACGATCCATCAGATCCACCGCACCTTCCGCACCGCGCTGAACGAAGCCGTACGGCGGGGCTATCTCGCCCGGAACCCCGTGCAACTCGCCAAGGCACCCCGCGTCAGCGAAGAGGAGATCGAGCCCTACACCGTCGAAGAGGTCCAGCGGCTGTTGCGCGCGGCTGACGACCGTCGGAACTCTGCACGGTGGGCCGTGGCACTCGCCCTCGGGCTTCGCCAGGGCGAAGCGCTCGGGCTCAAGTGGTCGGACGTGGACCTTGACCGAGGGGTCCTTATGGTCCGGCGAAGCCGTCGCCGACCGCGCTACGCCCACGGGTGCGGGGACACGTGCGGCAGGAAGGCGGGCTACTGCCCGCAGCGTCAGCGGACGAACCCGGAGACGGCCGATACGAAGTCTCGCGCCGGACGGCGAGCCGTGGGTTTGCCCTCACAGCTCGTAGACCTCCTGCGGACCCACCGGGCCAAGCAACAGGCCGAACGCGCGGCGGCCGGCGTCGACTGGACGGACGAAGGATGGCTCTTCGCAACGCCGACCGGGCGAGGCACATCACCCCGGACGGACTACGACGACTGGAAGCAGTTGCTTGATGACGCGAGAGTCCGAGACGGCCGACTGCACGACGCCCGACACACCGCCGCTACGGTCCTGCTAATCCTCGAAGTCTCGGAGCGGGCCGTCATGGGGCTCATGGGCTGGTCCACCACGGCAATGGCCGCGCGGTATCAGCACATGGTGGACTCCGTCCGGAGCGACGTGGCTCGGCAGGTCGATGGACTCATCTGGAGCGACTAAGCCGGCGGGGCGAAGCGACGATCCCGCCGTCCTGCCCTGCTCCCCTCGCTACTGCACTGCCTTGCCGCCCAGAAGTCCGACTATCGCTCCGAAGCCCAACTTGGCGAGAGTGGTGCAGGTTTCCATGGCGGACTTGGCGGCATCCGTGGGTTTCGATACGAAGATCCCGATCGAAACGCTGGCGACCAACGAAAGCACGGTTATCACCATCACGCAGACGAAGACCAGCTTGAAGTGGCTAGTCACTGTCGTGACCGCCGGACCCTCGACGGGTGGCGACTGGCTCTCGACCTCGGCTCCCGGGTTCGTGGCTGTGTCACTCATCTGCCTCGCCCTTGGTCACCGTCGCGTGCTCGTTGTGGCCATCATGCTTGGGTTGCTCTTTCAACAGCTCAGGCATGAATTCGTCCATCAGCCTTTGAACCTGCTCAGGGGTCGGTGAGCCTCGGAAATCCAACCGTATGCCGCCCACCTGAACGATCGAGGAAGTCTCCCGGGGGCGTCGGAAGACCGCACGCAGGACGCTCCGCATCTTGGAGGAGGCGAGGATTGACGCGAGAGCCCCGCCAGCCGATGCGAACAGTGAGATCCATTGCGGATCCATACCTGACCTTCCCCTGGTTCGTCGACGGGACGTTGGGTCTGTGGACGTGATCTCAATTGTGTCGTCGCACTGGCCGTTGAGTGAGGTGTTCTGGCGGATCCACTCGGCAGCCAGCGGGGAGGGGCTGCAACTGAGACGGAAACTGAGACGGAAGCCGAAGAGGCGCACGGTTCGATGAACCGTGCGCCTCTCCTACCTGCGGTAGCGGAGGGATTTGAACCCTCGGTGACTTGCGCCACACTCGCTTTCGAGGCGAGCTCCTTCGGCCGCTCGGACACGCTACCGAGGGAGACCTTACAGCAAGGTGAGCCCCGGTTTGAAATCGGTATCGGGCGGCCGTCTCAGCGGTCCCGGAAGAACTCCGTGAGCAGGCCCGAGCACTCCTCGGCGAGGACGCCCTCGACGACCTCGGGGCGGTGGTTGAGCCGGCGGTCGCGGACGACGTCCCAGAGGGAGCCGACCGCGCCGGCCTTGTCGTCCCGCGCGCCGTAGACGACGCGGTCCACCCGGGACTGGGTGATCGCGCCCGCGCACATCGTGCACGGTTCGAGGGTCACGACGAGCGTGCAGCCGGTCAGCCGCCACTCCCCGATCGCCTCGGCCGCCCGCCGGACGGCGAGCACCTCGGCGTGCGCCGTCGGATCGCCGCCGGCCTCGCGTTCGTTGTGGCCGGTCGCGAGGACCGTCGTGCCGTCCGCGGCCAGCACGACGGCGCCGACCGGGACGTCTCCGCCCCGGGCGGCGAGCCGGGCCTGGTCGAGGGCGAGCCGCATCGCGGCCCGCCAGCGGTCGCGTACGGGGTCCGGCGTCTGCGGTGCGGTCAGCGGACGGTCTCCAGGACCTCCGAGGCGCCCAGGGCCTCGGCGATCTCGTTGACGGCGTCCTCGGACAGCAACCTCAGCTCCTTCTCGCCGACGCCGAGGTCGTCGAGGATGCCGGCGTCGCCGACCGGGCCGTGCGGCACGGCCTCTGCGGAGCCGCCTCCCACGACAGCCGGGGTGTCCCCGTCGTCGTCCTGGTCGTCGTCGGTCTCACCGTCCTCGGTGCCGTCGAGGTCGAGGGCGTCGAGGACGTCCTCGTCACCCGGGTCCCGGCCGAGCAGTTCGTCGGTGAGCAGGATCTCGCCGTACGAACTGCGGGCGGCCGCAGCGGCGTCGGACACGTAGATGCGAGGGTCCTCCTCGCCGTCGATGCGGACGACCCCGAACCAGGAGCCCTCCTGCTCGATCAGCACGAGCACCGTGTCCTCGTCGGGAGAGGCTTCCCGGGCCAGGTCGGCCAGATCCGACAGGGTCTCCACATCGTCGAGCTCTGTGTCGCTCGCTTCCCACCCGTCTTCGGTGCGCGCGAGCAGTGCGGCGAAGTACACCGTGACTCTCCCACTGGTCATAGGCGTGCCGGTTGGGGGTCCCCCCGGCGGAGGTGCGGGCGGGCGAAGAGCTCGGGCTCCGAGCCCCACCCACTCGGAATCGTGGCAGAAACAAGGCGTTCAGGGGACGTCTTCGGCTCCCTGTGTCCGGTGGTTTTGATCCCACGTCCGCGGTCACGTCCGTGAGCGGTTCACCGGCGCCCCATTGCGGCCACGAGCGGATCGTACGCGGCTTTCCCGTGCGCCCACGCACGTCCACCCCCGCGGGGCACCCGTGACGGTGGTGATCTTCCCCGTATGCCCCAAGTCGCATACGGCCACGGCAACCACGGGACTACCAGCGGAACGTGCGCATGCGCATCGCGTGGCGCAGCCGGGCGGTCTTGGCGCGCCGTGGCTGGACGCGGTCGCGCAGTTCGCGGGCTTCGGTCAGCTCGCGCAGGAACCGGGCGCGCCGTCGGCGTCGCTCGGCGTCGCTCTCGGCGCGGGCGGCCGCGTCCGGCGACTTGTCGTCGGGCAGGTCGGGCAGGTCAGGCATCAGCACACCACCCCGGGTACCCCGGTCCGTCTGCGTTCCTGTCCCTCACTTTCCCTCGGACGGGCGGTTTGATGCCGATGAACACCTGAAGCCGGGGGGATGGGTTCACTGTGCGTGGGGACGCCGGCCGGGTTCGGCACCGTTACTGTTGTGGACATGCGTCTCCACGTCGTCGACCACCCTCTGGTCGCCCACAAGCTCACCACGCTGCGCGACCGGCGCACGGACTCCGCGACCTTCCGCCGGCTGGCCGACGAGCTGGTCACCCTGCTCGCCTACGAGGCCACGCGTGACGTGCGCACCGAACAGGTCGACATCACGACGCCGGTCGCCTCCACCACCGGCGTCAAGCTCTCCTACCCGCGGCCGCTCGTGGTGCCGATCCTGCGCGCGGGCCTCGGCATGCTGGACGGCATGGTCCGGCTGCTGCCGACCGCAGAGGTGGGCTTCCTCGGGATGATCCGCAACGAGGAGACCCTGGAGGCGTCCACCTACGCCACGCGCATGCCGGAGGACCTGTCCGGCCGCCAGGTGTACGTCCTGGACCCGATGCTGGCCACCGGCGGCACGCTGGTCGCCGCGATCCGCGAGCTGATCCGGCGCGGCGCCGACGACGTGACGGCCGTCGTGCTGCTCGCCGCTCCGGAGGGCGTCGCGATCATGGAGCGCGAACTCGCGGGCGCGCCGGTCACCGTCGTCACGGCGGCGGTCGACGACCACCTCAACGAGCTCGGCTACATCGTGCCGGGTCTGGGGGACGCGGGCGACCGGCTGTACGGCGCGGCCGAGTAGACCGAGCAGGCCGGACAAGGCGAGCGGGCCGGACAAGGCGAGCGGGCCGGACAAGGCCAGCAAGGCGAGCAGGGCGGACCGGACGGGGTCCGGGGAGCGGTCTGCTCAGGCCTCCGGGGGCCGTCCGCGCCGGTCCGCCTGCCTGCGGTCCCGTCGTCGGCCGACTCTCCGGCGGTCCTTTCAGCAGCTCTTCTTCGTGGTCGCCTTCGGCTGCGGAGCGGTCAGGGCCGTCAGGGCCTTGGCGGCGTCGGCCGGACTGGTCAGCGCCTTGAAGCCGTTGCCGATGATGAGGTCGACGGCCGGACCCGTGCGGGCCGCGTCGGTGCGGCGCTCGGCGGTGGTGAGCTGGGTGGCGAGCACCGGCAGCGAGGTGTTGAGCGAGGACGCCGGTCCGAGCAGCAGCCCGGCCCCGGTGACCTTCTTGTCGTACTGCTTGCCGGCGTTGCCGACCTCGCCGATCCGGAAGCCGCGCTTCTTCAGCTCGTCCGCGGTGGTCTTGGCCAGGCCACTGCGCGTGGTGGCGTTGAAGACGTTCACCGTGATCTGCGCGGGTCTGGGCACCGCGCCGGCGGCGGGGACCGACCCGGGAGCGGCCGCGGACGCGGAGGGGGCGGGCCCGGCCTTGGTCGAGTTCGCCGCCTTCGTCGCGGACGCGGTGCCGGAACAGGAGGCGCCGGCGGCGGTGGCCGCCCCTCCGCCGCCCGTGAAGACGTCGATGAGCTGCAAGGTGCCCCACCCGGCCACGCCGAGCACAGCGCCGCAGCCGACGACCACGACGGCCAGCCTGCCGCGTCGCCGGTGGGGGCGCATGCGGGGGTACTTGTCCCCCGTGATCCGGTACTTACCGCCCATGCCCGGGGGAGTCAGCATGCTCATGGGCGCAGCGTAGTGCGCCCGGGCTGCCGTGACTAATAAACGATCATCCGACACCGGGTGCGGGCAGCGGAAAGAACCCGAAAGGGTCAATCGGAGGCCGCTGCGGGACGTGCGGCGGGCCGACGCGGGGGCCGTGCGGCAGAACCCGGCGGGCGCGCGCGCCGCCGGAATCCCGGCCCGTCGCGGCTCGTCCGGGTCAGTCCAGCTCGAGCACGCGCGCGTGGAGCACCTGGCGCTGCTGGAGCGCCGCCCGCACCGCGCGGTGCAGTCCGTCCTCGAGGTACAGGTCGCCCTGCCACTTCACGACGTGCGCGAACAGGTCGCCGTAGAAGGTGGAGTCCTCCGCGAGCAGGGTTTCCAGGTCGAGCTGCTGCTTGGTGGTCACCAGCTGATCGAGGCGGACCGGGCGCGGCGCGACGTCCGCCCACTGCCGGGTGCTTTCCCGGCCGTGGTCGGGGTACGGCCGGCCGTTTCCGATGCGCTTGAAGATCACACGGAAAGCCTACCGGTCCTGACGTTCCGGGCGCAGCCATGGAGACGGAGTGCGACGCTGGAAAAGACGTGATGAACAGGGGTAAAACGGAATGAGGGGCTGCCGATGAGCGAGTCGACGAGCGCCGCTGACATCGCCGCCGGGTACGCGTTCACGGGCCCCGTCCTCGACCTGGGCGCCGTCCTGTGGGACGGCGTGTGCCGGCCCGACGCGCCGGTGCGCATCCCCCTCGCGGTGCTGAACAGGCACGGGCTGGTCGCGGGCGCCACCGGGACCGGCAAGACCAAGACACTGCAGCTGATGGCCGAGCAGCTCTCCGCGCAGGGCGTGCCCGTCTTCCTCGCCGACGTCAAGGGCGACCTGTCGGGTGTCTCGGCCCCGGGGACGGGGGGCGACAGGGTGCGCGGCCGGGCCGCGGAAGTCGGCCAGAAATGGACGGCGACCGGTTTCCCCGCCGAGTTCTACGCCCTCGGCGGTCTCGGCCACGGCATCCCGCTGCGCGCCACGGTCACGAGCTTCGGCCCGCTGCTCCTGTCGAAGGTGCTCGGACTCAACCAGACGCAGGAGCAGTCCCTCGGCCTGGTCTTCCACTACGCGGACCAGAAGGGCCTGGAGCTGTTCGACCTCAAGGACCTGAGGTCGGTCGTCGCCTTCCTGACCTCGGACGACGGCAGGGAGGAGCTCAGGAGTCTGGGCGGTCTGTCGAGTGCCACGGCCGGGGTGATCCTGCGCACCCTCACCGCCTTCGAGGCGCAGGGCATGGCGGACTTCTTCGGCGAGCCCGAGTTCGACACGGCCGAGTTGCTGCGCACGGCCCCCGACGGCCGCGGGATCGTCTCCGTCCTGGAGCTGCCGGCCGTGCAGGACCGGCCGCAGCTCTTCTCGACCTTCCTGATGTGGCTGCTGGCGGACCTCTTCCACGATCTCCCGGAGATCGGCGACGCCGACCGGCCGCGGCTGGTGTTCTTCTTCGACGAGGCCCATCTGCTGTTCGCCGACGCCTCGAAGGCGTTCCTCGACGCCCTCATCCGGACGGTCCGGCTCATCCGCTCCAAGGGGGTCGGCGTGTTCTTCGTCACGCAGACCCCGAAGGACGTGCCCGGCGAGGTCCTCGGCCAGCTCGGCAACCGCGTGCAGCACGCGCTGCGCGCTTTCACCCCGGACGACCAGAAGGCGCTCCGGGCCACGGTGAAGACGTTCCCGGACTCGGCCTACGACCTGGAGGAACTGCTCACCGGTCTGGGCACCGGCGAGGCCGTGGTCACCGTCCTCGGCGAGCGGGGCGCGCCGACCCCGGTCGCCGCCACCCGGTTGCGGGCTCCCGAGTCGCTGATGGGGCCGGTGGACGGGCCGGATCTGGACCGGGCCGTGCGGGAGTCCCCGCTCCACGAGCGGTATGCACAGGCTGTGGACAGGGAGTCGGCGTTCGAGAAGCTCGCGGCCCGCGCCGGGACCGGGAGCGGGGGCGAGACCCGGACGGGGGCCGAGGGCAAGCCCACGGCCAAGACCGGGGCCGGGGCCCATACCGGGGCGAAGGAGTCGAAGGAGCCGAAGCAGGAGTCGAAGGAGGAACGATCCGTCGTGGAGCAGGTGGTGGGAAGCGGCATGTTCACGTCCCTGGCCCGTTCCGTCGGCACGCAGATCGGCCGCGAGATCACCCGGTCGCTCTTCGGGACGGCCCGGCGGAGGCGGTAAGCCACGGGGCCCCGCCCCCGCCGGCCGGGTCAGCGGTCCCGCTGCGTGCGCGGCGGCCGCGGTCCGGGCCGCGGCTTCGCCTGCGGCGCCGGTGCGGGGGTGCTGCGGGCGGCCTCAGCGCGCAGCAGGGCGCGCAGGACCGCGTAGGGGTCGGTGGGCATGGCGGTGCTCCTCGTGTCGTGCTGACGGGACGGGGCGCGGGGTCCGTCAGCAGCGCAGGACCACGGTGCGCAGGCAGCGCTCGGCGCACGAGGAGGCGGCGGGCGGGGCCCCGTGGCTTACCGCCTCCGCCGG
>NZ_JAHHIT010000213.1 GCF_024539675.1 Streptomyces hilarionis
GCCCCCGTCTTCGAGGCCCCCGCGCCCGCGCCCGACCCGGAGCCCGTGCTCCCGGCCCCCACGGCGGAGGCCGTCGCGCCGGACACGCAGCCGCAGACGGAGCCCGCCGCCGAGCCGACCGCCCAGCAGGCCTCGCAGGAACCGGCGGCCGAGCCGGAGACGGGGGCGGAGGCGTCGCAGGAGGCTGTCGCGGCCGCCGTCCACCCCGTCCCGAGCGCGGACGCTCCGTCCCACCTTCCGGACGCCGCCGACGACGCCCAGGGCGTCTCCGTCCAGGACGCGCCCCTCGCGCAGGAGCCCGCGGCGGCCTTCGTCCAGCCCGCCGTGCAGGCACCGCAGACCGCCGAGGCGCAGCAGGCGTCCGAGCCCGCGGAGTCCCCCGCTCCGGCGGTCGCCGAGCCCGCCGTCGTCCCCGAGGCCGCCGTGCCCGTCGCGCCCCTCGCGGCCGAGGCGCCGCTCCCGGAGCCCGCGGCGGCCGTCGCCGCGGCTCCCGCGGACGGGCCCGGAGCCGCATTCCCGCCCGCCGCCCCCCTGGCGCAGCACCAGGAGACGCCGATGCCCGTCCGCCCCGGGTCGGACGAGCCGACGGACCCGGCCGCCCCGGCCGAGGGCGTCGTGCCCGCCGCCGAGCAGCTCGCCCCGGCGCCGACGCACACGCTCGTGGCCCCCGCGCCGGCGACGGAGGAGCCGCCGGTCGAGGCGGAAGCCGTGGGGGCCCCGGCCGCCGGGACGGCGGACGTCCTCTCCGAGGCCGTCGCCGCCCAGGTGCCCGCCCCCCGGGACGCCGAACCCGTCGCGGCCGCGACCGCGACGGCCGCCCCCGGCGCGGAGCACGAGAGCGACGTCGACCCCGACGTCGCACAGAGCCCGGAGGACCTTCGGACCAGGGCCGCCGACCAGGAAGAGGGGCCGGCCGTCGCAAGGGAAGAAGCCCGGGAGTCCGCCGGACCGGCCGCGCCCGCCTACGACGACGCCGAGCGCGAGGCCGTCCTGAAGGTGATGCGCGAGCGCCGGGACATCCGCAACGGCTTCCGCAGCGACCCGATCCCGCACGAGGTGCTGCTGCGCGTCCTGGAGGCCGCCCACACCGCGCCCTCCGTCGGCCACTCGCAGCCCTGGGACTTCGTCGTCATCCGCTCGGCCGAGACGCGCCGCGCCATGCACGAGCTGGCGGACCGCCAGCGGGACGCCTACGCCAAGTCGCTGCCCAAGGGCCGGGCCAAGCAGTTCAAGGAACTGAAGATCGAGGCCATCCTCGACACCCCGGTGAACATCGTGGTCACCGCCGACCCGACGCGCGGCGGCCGGCACACGCTCGGCCGGCACACCCAGCCGCAGATGGCGCCGTACTCCTCCGCGCTCGCGGTCGAGAACCTCTGGCTCGCCGCGCGCGCCGAGGGGCTCGGCGTCGGCTGGGTCAGCTTCTTCGACGAGCGCGAGATGGTCCGCGCGCTCGGGCTGCCCGAGCACCTCGAAGTGGTCGCCTACCTCTGCGTCGGCTACGTCGACGAGTTCCCGGACGAGCCCGAGCTGATGCAGGCGGGCTGGGCCAAGCGCCGCCCGCTGTCCTGGGTCGTCCACGAGGAGACGTACGGCCGCCGCGCGCTGCCCGGCGAGGACCCGCACGACCTGCTCGCCGAGACCGTCGCCAGCGTCCGCCCGCTCGACGCCAAGGCGCTCGGCGAGGCCTGGGAGCGCCAGAAGCGGATGACGAAGCCGGCCGGCGCGCTCGGCATGCTGGAGATCATCTCCGCTCAGCTGTCCGGCCTGTCCCGGCAGTGCCCGCCGCCGATCCCGGAGCCCGCGGCCGTCGCGATCTTCGCCGGCGACCACGGCGTGCACGCCCAGGGCGTCACCCCGTGGCCGCAGGAGGTGACGGCCCAGATGGTCGCCAACTTCCTCGGCGGGGGAGCGGTCTGCAACGCCTTCGCGGCCCAGGTCGGCGCCGAGGTGTGCGTGGTCGACGTCGGGGTGGCCGCCGATCTGCCCGGCACCCCCGGCCTGCTGCCCCGCAAGATCCGGCCGGGCACGTCCGACATGACCACCGGCCCCGCGATGACCCGCGAGGAGGCCCGCCAGGCGATCGAGGTCGGCATCGAGACGGCCCGCGATCTGGTGGCGGCCGGCAACAAGGCGCTGCTCACCGGTGAGATGGGCATCGCGAACACCACGGCGTCCGCCGCCCTCATCTCGGTCTTCACCGGCGCCGACCCGGCCGAGGTCACCGGGCGCGGCACCGGGATCAACGACGAGACGCTGGCCCGCAAGACCGAGGTCGTCCGTCGCGCGCTGGACTTCCACCAGCCGGACCCGGCCGATCCGATCGGCGTCCTCGCGGCGATCGGCGGCTTCGAGCACGCGGCGATGGTCGGCCTGCTCCTGGGCGGCGCCTCCCTGCGCACGCCCGTGATCCTGGACGGCGTCAGCGCCGGAGCGGCCGCCCTGGTCGCCCGCGCGATCGCCCCCGAGGTGCTCGCGGCGTGCATCGCGGGCCACCGCAGCGCGGAGCCGGGCCATGTGGCGGCCCTCAACAAGCTGGGCCTGCGCCCCCTGGTCGACCTGGACCTGCGCCTCGGCGAGGGCACGGGCGCGCTGCTGGCCCTGCCGCTGGTGCAGAGCACGGCCCGCGCGATGCACGAGGTCGCGACGTTCGACTCGGCGGGTGTGACCGAGAAGTAGGACCCGCTCCGGGGCCGGGGGCGCGCTCTTGTGCTGCCCCCGGCCCCGCCGCATGCTGAAGCCACCTCTAAAATGCGCACGTCAGGGCTGCTCCAGAGCCGCAGCGCCCACCCCCTGCTCTCTGCCCGTACGAGGAGCCGCACCCTCATGGCCGAACACCCCGCCTACCCCGTAGGCCTCCGCCTCGCCGGCCGCAGGGTCGTCGTCCTCGGCGGCGGCCAGGTCGCCCAGCGCCGCCTGCCCGCCCTGATCGCCGCGGGCGCCGAGGTGCACCTCGTGTCCCCGGAGGCGACCCCGTCCGTCGAGGCGATGGCGGACGCGGGCGAGCTGCTCTGGTCGCGGCGCCCCTACGCCGAGGGAGACCTCGCCGAGGCCTGGTACGCCCTGATCGCCACCAGCGACCCGGCCGCCAACCGGCGGGCCTCCGCCGAGGCCGAGGCCTCCCGCGTGTGGTGCGTGCGCTCCGACGACGCCGACGCCGCGACCGCCTGGACCCCGGCCACCGGCCACAGCGAGGGCGTCACGATCGCCGTCCTCACCACCACGGCCCGCGGCCGCGACCCGCGCCACACCGCGGCCGTCCGCGACGCCGTCGTCGAGGGGCTGCGCGACGGCACCCTGGTGGCCCCCCACCACCGCACCCGCACCCCGGGCGTCGCCCTCGTGGGCGGCGGCCCCGGCGACCCGGACCTGATCACGGTCCGCGGCCGCCGGCTGCTCGCCGAGGCGGACGTCGTCATCGCCGACCGGCTGGGCCCGCGCGACCTCCTCGCCGAACTCCCGCCGCACGTCGAGGTGATCGACGCGGCGAAGATCCCCTACGGGCGCTACATGGCCCAGGAGGCCATCAACAACGCGCTCATCGAGCACGCCAAGCAGGGCAAGTCGGTCGTCCGCCTCAAGGGCGGCGACCCGTACGTCTTCGGCCGCGGCATGGAGGAACTCCAGGCGCTCGCCGAGGCGGGCATCGCCTGCACGGTCGTCCCCGGCATCTCCAGCTCGATCTCGGTCCCCGGCGCGGCCGGCATCCCGGTCACCCACCGCGGGGTCGCCCACGAGTTCACCGTCGTCAGCGGGCACGTCGCCCCGGACGACGAGCGCTCCCTGGTCGACTGGCCGTCCCTCGCGAAGCTCACCGGCACGCTGGTGGTCCTGATGGGCGTCGACAAGATCGGGAAGATCGCCGAGACGCTCGTCGCGCACGGCAGGTCGCCCGACACCCCGGTCGCCCTCGTCCAGGAGGGCACGACGGCCGCCCAGCGGCGCGTGGACGCCACGCTCGCGACGGTCGCCGAGACGGTCCGCACCGAGGAGGTCAGGCCCCCGGCGGTGATCGTCATCGGCGCGGTCGTCGCCGTCGGCCCGCCGACCTTTGAGTAACCGGCGGTAACACAACCGTTCCGAGCCGTTGGCACCACACCCAGGACAAGGCAGTATCACCCTGTGGCCGATCTCATCACCGTTGACGACCCCGACGACCCGCGCCTGCGCGACTACACCGGCCTGACCGACGTCGAGCTGCGCCGCAAACGCGAGCCGGCCGAGGGCCTGTTCATCGCCGAGGGCGAGAAGGTCATCCGCCGGGCCAAGGACGCCGGGTACGAGATGCGCTCGATGCTTCTCTCCGCCAAGTGGGTCGACGTCATGCGCGACGTCATCGACGAGCTCCCGGCGCCGGTCTACGCCGTCAGCCCGGAGCTCGCCGAACGCGTCACCGGCTACCACGTCCACCGCGGCGCGCTGGCCTCCATGCAGCGCAAGCCGCTGCCCACCGCCGCCGAACTCCTGCAGAGCGCCCGCCGGGTCGTCGTCATGGAGTCCGTGAACGACCACACCAACATCGGCGCGATCTTCCGTTCGGCCGCCGCCCTCGGCATGGACGCGGTGCTGCTCTCCCCGGACTGCGCCGACCCCCTCTACCGCCGCAGCGTGAAGGTGTCGATGGGCGCGGTCTTCTCCGTGCCGTACGCGCGGCTCGACAGCTGGCCCAAGAGCCTGGACTCGGTCCGCGAGGCCGGCTTCGCCCTCCTCGCCCTCACCCCGGACGAGAAGGCCCGCAGCCTGGACGAGGCGGCGCCGCACCGGATGGACAGGGTCGCCCTCATGCTCGGCGCGGAGGGCGACGGCCTCTCCACCCAGGCGCTCGTCGCCGCCGACGAATGGGTCCGCATCCCCATGTCCCACGGCGTCGACTCGCTCAACGTGGGAGCCGCGGCGGCGGTCGCCTTCTACGCCGTGGCGACGGGCCGGCCGCACCTCTAGGGCCTCGCCCACCCGTTCCGGCGGCGGCCCGCCCGGGTCAGCCGTTGAGCGGAGGCGTCGCCTCCGGGCCGTCCGCCGCGCCGTCCGGCCCGTCCGACCCGGGACGCACCTGCTCCTGCTGGTGGCGGACGACGCCGTCGTGCACGCCCAGTCCGCGCGCGGGACCCTCGCAGCCCTGGACGACGGCGATGCCCAGCGCGACGAACAGGGTCACCACGACGAACACGAAGATCCGCTGACGCAGCAGCCGCGGGTTGGCGGGCCGGCGCCCGGTCCCCGTCTTCCTCGGCCCCGGACGGCCCGCCGCGCCGCGCGGCGCGGGTCTGCCGCCGGCGCCGGGACGGGTGGTGCGCGACCCCGGAGCGGGCCGGGCCCCGGACCGCGGTCCCTGCGCCCCACCGCCCCGCGAGGGACTCCCGCCACGAGCCGGCGCGCCGCCGCGCGAGGGAACCGGGCCCCGCGGGGACGGCGCTGCGCTCCGCGGCGGGGGAGTGCCGGGCCCGCCCTGGTGGCGCAGCGTGCGCTCCGAGCGGCCGGTGTCCGAGAGCCGCCCGGTGGGGCGGTCCGCCTCGGCGGCCCGCGGCGCCGGCGGACGCGTCTCCGCGAGACCCTGGGCCTCGCGGGTGGCGATCTCCTTCAGGCGCAGGGAGAGGTCGAGGGTGCTGGGCCGTTCCTCGGGGTCCTTCGCCAGACAGGCCCGCACCAACGGCGCCAGGGCGTCCGGCACGCCGTGCAGCTGCGGTTCCTCGTGCACCACGCGGTACAGCATGACCTCGGAACTGCCGTGCCCGAAGGGCGAGTCGGCCGTCGACGCGTAGGCGAGCGTGGCGCCGAGCGAGAACACGTCGGTGGCCGGGGTGACCAGCGCCCCCCGCACCTGCTCGGGCGCGAGGAACCCGGGTGAGCCGACCGCCGTGCCGACGTGCGTCAGGGTCGACGCCCCCGTCGCCCAGGCGATGCCGAAGTCGATGATCCGGGGGCCCTTGGGGGAGAGCAGGATGTTCGACGGCTTCAGGTCCCGGTGCACGACCCCGGCCTCGTGGACGGCGACGAGCCCCTCCGACAGCGCGGCCCCGATGGAGGCGAGCTCGGCCGCGCCGAGCGGACCCTCGTCGTTGACCTTGTCGTGCAGGGAGGGACCGGGCACGTACTGGGTGGCGAACCAGGGCCGTTCGGCGTCCAGGTCCGCCGCGACCAGGCGGGCCGTGCACCCGCCCCGGATCCGCCGGGCGGCCGACACCTCGCGCGCGAACCGCGACCGGAACTCCTGGTCCTCGGCCAGGTCGGGCCGGATCACCTTCAGCGCGACGCGCTGGCCCTTCTTGTCGGACCCCAGGTAGACGACGCCCATGCCGCCCGCGCCGAGTCGTCGGTGGAGCCTGAACGAGCCGACGACACGCGGGTCCTCGCGCCTCAGGCGCATCATCGCCATGTTCATCCCCGCTGCCCGGTCCGTTTGACGTGGCACAGCTTACGTTTCCGCGGCCGTTCGCGCGCAGAGGCCGCGCCCTCCGGTCCCGATCGATTGTCAGTGCCCGGTGGGAGAATTGAAGGGTGGTCAGGGGCCCTGGGAACAGGCGCGCATTGGCGGGTCCGTGATCTCAACCCACCTGCCTCAGAAGGGGGATTGAACCCGTGAAGGGTGACCGCGTGGAGATAGTCGTCGACGCCGGCGACACGACCCGGACATACGAGGTGACGGCGAGCAGGGCGGGCCGCCGCGTGGAGACGGCGGTACGCCGAGGGGTGGTGGAAGTGAGCGAAGTCACGCGAAACGGCACCGCGGTGCGTACGGCCCGTTTCATGGCGAACAGGGTGCTCGCCCTGGTCGAGCACCCGATCCCCCGAGAGGAGAGCTCGGACATACCGGCCCGCAGCGGGCGCCCCCTCGGGGAAGACCCCGAGACCTAGGCCCCCGTCTCCACCCAGGGGAGTACACCGCAGGTCACGGCTCATCCTCCGGGAGGCCCGGCAATCGGTACGAGGGCATGACGTGCGGTGGACGCCGTCCGCCTAGATTTGAGGTCAAGCGGCGGGTGCAGCACTCGTCCCCCGAGGTCAGACACCCGCCGCTGCCGACCACAACTGATCAGGTCAGGAGAGGGACCATGGCTCTGACGGCACCGCGGACGATGCTCCGCACAGCGGGACGCACCACGCGTCCCCGTCGTACGGGCCGCCGCCACCCCCTGGTGGCGACGCTGATGGCCCTTCCCCTGGCGGTCCTGCTCCTCGTCGTCTTCGACGGCTGGGAGACGGTGGCCACACAGGCGTCGTCCGTGGGAGTGATGCTGGGGCGCTGAGCGGCGACCCCAGGCCCGGAAGAGCGGTCCGGGCGGGGACATCCACCCATGAAACCCCGTGGGGACGGGGGTGCGGCGGACGGCAAAAGATGCAGGCGCAGCTGGGGAGCTGCGCCTGCATTGTTTTTCCCCCGCGGTCGGGCCGGCGTCGTCGCGCCCGCGTACCCTCGCCGCCGGGGCCTGTCCGGCGGAGCGGGTCGGAAGGAGGCGACGGCGTCTCACCGGCACGGTCCGCGGGACCTGCCCCGGACCCCGTACGCCGCAGCTCTGGAGCCCCGTGACCGCCGCCGACCCCCTGCTCGCCGAGCTGTCCCTGCGGGCCGCGGCCCGCGCCCATCCCGCGGCCCCGGACTGCTCCTGCGGCGCGGCCACGCTCGCCGACCGCGCGGACGCCGCCGTCGTCCGGCACGGCGACGCGGTCGCGAAGGCGCACGCCCCGGGCACCGACGCGGCGGCGCTGGCCGAGCGCCTCGCGGTCGCCGCCGGTCTCCCCGACGCCCTGCTCCCCCCGCTCGCGTCCACCCCGGCCGAACTGCACGGCCGCCTCGTGACCTTCTGGCCGTACGGCGCCCCGGTGGACCCGCTCGACCCGGACGCCGCTCCCTGGGAGGCCGCGGGCGGCCTCCTCGCCCGGCTGCACCGCACCCCGGTCCCGGCGGGTCTGCCGCCGATGCGGGGCCCCGGCAAGGCCGCGCTCGCCGTGGCGCGCCTCGCCGCCGCGGGCTCGCGTCCCGCGGTCGCGGCCGTCCTGGGCGCCTGGCGGACGCTGCCCGCGTGGGCGCGCGCCGAGGCCCCGATGCCGGCCCGTGGGGCCGCCCTCTGCCACGGCGACCTCCACCTCGGCCAGCTCGTCCGCCATCCCGCTCCGGACGGCCCCTGGCGGCTGATCGACGTCGACGATCTCGGCGTCGGCGTCCCGGCCTGGGATCTCGCCCGTCCGGCCGCCTGGTTCGCCTGCGGTCTGCTGCCGCCCGACGAGTGGACCCGCTTCCTCGACGCCTACCGCGGTGGCGGCGGCCCGGCGGTTCCCGCGTCGGGTGACCCGTGGCCCGCCCTCGACGTCCCGGCGCGGGCACTCACCGTGCAGACGGCGGCACGCGCCGTGGTCAAGTCGGCTGCCGCGGGCAGGCCGTTGGACGAGGTCGAGCTGTGTCTGGTCGACGCCTGTGCCCGTATGGGATCCGTCCCGCCGCAGAGGGCGGCGGACCCGGCGACGTAGGGTGCAACCGACCGCGGCCGGACAGTGTCTGTCCTGGCGGCAGGCGAAAGAGCACCGACCGGCGAGGAGTTGAGCCGAATCATGCAGTGCCCGAAGTGTCACGCTCAGATGCACACGTACAACCGCAACGGCGTCCAGATCGAACAGTGCAGCAACTGCCGGGGGATCTTCCTCGACTACGGCGAGCTGGAGGCGCTCACCCGGGTCGAGTCCCAGTGGTCGCAGCCCGCGCCGCCGCCCCCGGGCGCCCCGCAGGCGTACCCGGCCGCCCCGGCCGCCCCCGCCTGGGGCGCTCCCGCCCCGCACGGCGGAGGCCACCACGGTGGTGGTCACTACGGCGGCCACCACCGCCACAAGAGCTTCGGCCACATGCTGTTCTCCAGCTGAACCGGCGCACGCGGAAGCCCCCGACCGCTGCGGCGGCCGGGGGCTCTCGGTGTGTGGACGATACTGGGATTGAACCAGTGACCTCTTCCGTGTCAGGGAAGCGCTCTCCCGCTGAGCTAATCGTCCTCGGGACCACGACCCGAAGATCATGGACACTGCGTGCGCGATACTGGGATTGAACCAGTGACCTCTTCCGTGTCAGGGAAGCGCTCTCCCGCTGAGCTAATCGCGCGGGTTCGGATCGTCGAGCAGATCCAGTGGACGATACTGGGATTGAACCAGTGACCTCTTCCGTGTCAGGGAAGCGCTCTCCCGCTGAGCTAATCGTCCTTGGAGGTGGAGACGGGATTTGAACCCGTGTAGACGGCTTTGCAGGCCGTTGCCTCGCCTCTCGGCCACTCCACCAGGAGTGTAGGGGACCGGGAAGACCCCTGATTCCTTCGAGCGGACGACGAGGCTCGAACTCGCGACCTCAACCTTGGCAAGGTTGCGCTCTACCAACTGAGCTACGTCCGCTTGTCGTTTCGTTCCGCTCTCACGGCCCGGCGACGAGTTGAACTCTAGCGGATTCCCGGGCCAGTACAAAAACGCGTTTGTGCAGCGTGCTGCGCTGTGCCCGGACGCGGACCTGGTCAGGGCCCCCGGCCTGGACATCAGGGACGTGCGCGGGTCGCCCGCGCAGGGGCCGTCCTAGACTCGACACCGTGCTCGACCTCCCTCCTCTCGCCCGTTTCGGCGGCCGTGTCGCCACCGGTCTCCTCGATGTGACCGACGACCCCGCGGCCCTCGACTCCGCCGGCTTCTGGGCCGTGTGCGCCGACTTCGAGGGCCGCACGGTCTGCGCGCGCTTCGCCGACGTCCGGGAGGAACCCGTGCCCGCCCCCGTGCCGGGGACCTGGCGGGGGCCCGCCGCGCACGAGTGGACCTCGTCCCTCGACCGTGCCGCGTACACCGCGGGCGTGCGGCGCATCCGCGAGCACATCGCGGCCGGCGAGGTGTACCAGGCCAACCTCTGCCGTGTCCTGAGCGCACCCGTGGCGCCCGACGCCGATGTGGACGCGCTGACCGCGCTGCTGGCCCGCGGCAACCCGGCGCCGTATGCAGGAACGATTCGCCTCCCGGGCCACGGCGTCGAGACGGCCACCGCGTCCCCCGAGCTGTTCCTGCGCCGTGACGGCCGGGTCGTCGAGTCCGGACCCATCAAGGGGACCGGACGCACCGAGGCCGACCTCCTCGCCAAGGACTACGCCGAGAACGTCATGATCGTCGACCTGGTCCGCAACGACGTCGGCCGGGTCTGCGCCACCGGCAGCGTGAGCGTCCCCGACCTGTGCGCCGTCGAGAAGCACCCGGGCCTGGTCCACCTCGTCTCCACCGTCCGCGGCGAACTGCGCGAGGACGTCGGCTGGGCCGGCCTGTTCGACGCCGCCTTCCCGCCCGGCTCGGTCACCGGCGCCCCCAAGTCCAGCGCCCTGCGCATCATCGACGCGCTGGAGACGGCCCCCCGCGGCCCGTACTGCGGAGGCATCGGCTGGGTCGACGCCGACCGGGGCGCAGGCGAGCTGGCCGTCGGGATCCGCACCTTCTGGATCGAGCGGCCCGCGGACGGCGGCGCCGTGCTGCGCTTCGGCACCGGCGCCGGCATCACCTGGGGCTCCGACCCGGACGCCGAGTGGGAGGAGACCGAGCTGAAGGCATCGCGACTGCTCGCGGTAGCGTCGGGTGCGTACGAGGTGAGTGAAGGGACGCTTACGTGAAGATCTGGCTCGACGGCGGGTTGCAGGACAGCGACACCGCCCGCGTCTCCGTCTTCGACCACGGGCTGACCGTGGGCGACGGCATCTTCGAGACGGTCAAGGCGGTGGACGGCGCGACCTTCGCGCTCACCCGTCACCTCGACCGGCTGACCCGTTCCGCCCGCGGCCTCGGCCTGCCCGACCCCGACCACGACGAGGTCCGCCGCGCCTGCGCCGCCGTCCTCGAGGCGAACCCGATGCCGCTCGGCCGGCTGCGCATCACCTACACCGGCGGCCAGGCCCCCCTCGGCTCCGAGCGCGGCGGACACGGCCCGACCCTCGTCGTCGCCCTCGGCGAGGCCGCCCGGCGCGCGGACTCCACGGCCGTGGTCACCGTCCCCTGGACCCGCAACGAACGCGGCGCGCTCAGCGGGCTCAAGACCACCTCGTACGGCGAGAACGTCGTCGCCCTGGCCCACGCCCACCGGCAGGGCGCGAGCGAGGCCCTGTTCGGCAACACGCTCGGACGGCTCTGCGAGGGCACCGGCTCCAACGTCTTCGTCGTCCTGGACGGCGAGATCCACACCCCGCCGCTCGCCTCCGGCTGCCTCGCGGGCATCACGCGCGAGCTGGCCGCCGAGTGGACCGGCGCCCAGGAGACCGACCTGCCGCTGGACGTGCTGGAGCGGGCCGACGAGATCTTCCTCACCTCCACCCTGCGCGACGTCCAGGCGGTCCACCGCGTCGACGGACGCGAACTGCCGGGCGCGCCCGGGCCGGTGACCGCCAAGGCCATGCGGATCTTCGCCGAGCGCAGCGGGGACGACCTCGACCCGTGAGGGTCGCGGGCGGTCGTGGGAGACGGGGAAAACGGGCTGCCGTTCTCGTTCACGGAGGGGTAGAACACCCCTGATGACCACGACTCTGCGGCCGACCGAGCCGCTGCAACAGGCCGCCGACGGGGCGCAGTCGCGCCACTACCAGGTGTGCGTCAACAGCCGTCCCGTCGGAGAGGTCCGCCTCTCGACGTCCCCCGACTTCGGGCCCGGCGCCGCCCGGATCACCGACCTGCGCATCGAGGAGCGGGACCGGGGGCGGGGCAGGGCGACGGTCGCGGCGCTGGCCGCCGAGGAGGTGGCCCGCGGCTGGGGCTGCACGCGGCTCGAGTGCCTGGTGCCGGCCGACGCGGCGGCGGCGCTGCGCCTGGCGGCCGCGCTCGGCTACGTCCACCGCAACCGCGGCATGCGCAAGACGCTCCCGGCCGCCCCGCCCGCCCTGCCCGACGGCAGCCGGGGCCGGTCCATGACGGAAGCCGAGTTCGGTCCCTGGCTGGAGCGCGCGCTCGCCGCCTACGCCCAGTCCTGGCGCGCGCGCGGCGTGCCCGAGGACGAGGCGTGGGCCAGGTCGCGGCGGGACCACGCGCGGCTGCTGCCCGAGGGTCTGGCGACTCCGGACACGCTGATCAGCGTCCTGGAGCACGAGGGCGAGCCCGTCGGCTCGCTCTGGGTGTCGTTCACCGGCGACGAGGCGTTCGTGTTCGAGGTCGAGACCCACGAGGCCCACCGGGGCCGCGGCCACGGCCGCTCCCTGATGCTGCTGGCCGAGGCGCAGGCGACAGCGAACGGCAAGGCGGCCCTGGGCCTCAACGTCTTCGCCGGCAACACCCCGGCCGAGCGGCTGTACGAGTCGCTCGGCTACGTGCCGGTGGCCTACTCGATGTACAAGAACCTGCTCTGACCCTCCGGCCCCCTGACCCTCAGGCCCTCTAACCCTCAGGCCGGGGGAGCGGGGGTGGGGGAGACCGGTGGAGGGC
>NZ_JAHHIT010000214.1 GCF_024539675.1 Streptomyces hilarionis
GAGCCGACGCCCTGGCCACCAGCGCCCCGTAGGACGGTTCCAGGGCGTCGGCTCCGGCCAGGGCCGCGGGCGCGCCGATGGCGGTGCGGGTGGCCCTCGGCCGGCCGAGCCGGCCGGCGGTCAGGGTCGAGCCCACCCACACGCGCGGACAGAACGGTCAGGTCAGCAGCTCACCGACGCCGTCCTCGCCGGTGCCGGAGCGGGCCTCCTCGTGCAGTTCGGCCGGACCCCGCGGACCGACGTGGCGCGTGAGGGGAGCCCGCAGGGGGCTGGTCACCGACGCCTTGCTCGGCAACCGGCCGAGCCGGAAGGCCGCCACCGACGTCAGGGCCACGTCCCGGGGCGCGGGCCGCTCGGGCACCGGCCGCCCCAGCAGCCGGACCGCCGTCGCCCACGCCGAGGTGTAAGGCCCCGAAGCCGGTTACGGCCGCGAGGTACTCCTTGAGCGGCCGCTCCCGCCCCGCCGAGCAGTCCCGCTCGGTCCGGCGCGGGACCCGTGCGGGCCGCGGGCGAGACGGTCGCCGGTCGCCGTTCCTCTGAGGCGTCACTCCCCGTCCCCGTCGCCCTGCCGCTTCCCGCCGTCCCGCCGGTCCTCCCGGTCGTGCCGCCGGTCCTCCCGGTCGTGCCGGCGCAGGCGGACCTCCAGGTGCCCGTCCACCATCCGGGTGTCGAAGGCGGGCTGGGGCGCGGTGGCCGGACCGCGCACGTTCCAGCCGTCCGAGAGGCGGAACACGCTGCCGTGCCAGGGGCATTCGACGCACCCGTCCGCGATCGCGCCCTCGGACAGGGGCCCGGCCAGATGGCTGCACCGGTCGGCCAGCGCGTGGATCTCCCCGTCCGGCTGGTGCACCACCACGATCGGCACGTCGTCCACCATGCGCCGGACGGCCCGCCCGACGGGGAAGTCGGCGGCCCCTCCGACGCGGTGCCAGCCCTCGCCCACGAGGTGCGCGACCTCCTCCGCGTGGTTGGCGCCGGAGGCCTGGCGATAGGCCAGATGACCGCCCAGCATGCCGCCCACGCCCACGGCCGTCAGCCCCAGGAACCCGAGGGTCCGCCCCGCCGCCGCGCGTCCGCGCAGCCGGCAGGCGAGGGAGGCCGCGTAGAGGCCGACGGCCGTCGTGTTGGCCACCGCGTGCACGAGTCCGACGCGCTGCTGCTCGTGGTGCAGTTCCGCCCAGTCGGCCGCGCCGGTCAGGGCGGCCGGCGTGGCCGCCGCCAGTCCGAGGCCCACCAGGGCGTCGGCGCCGCGCGAACGGCCGGGCACCAGGTCGAGCACCGCCGCGGACAGCCAGCTGCCTACCGGCACCTGTACCAGCAGGGGGTGCACCGGATGGCCGAGCCACGTGCCGTGCAGCACGTCCCGGCCGCGCCCCAGCGGCACGGCGCGCACCCGTGCGGCGAGGGCGTCGATCACCGCGTCCGCCCGGGAATCCCGTTCGAGGCGGTCCAGCAGCCGCAGGATCCGGTTCTGTCCTGTCCGGGGGCGAGGAGACGTAGGGCTCATGGGCAGCCGGGTCCCCCTCGGAAACCGGGGCAAACGACCCGGCGGGCGCTTCCCGCGGACGGGCGGGCACGTCCCACGGACCGGCGGCCGTCGCACCCCTCGCGGCGAGCGCACCGACGGGTCGGCCGCGTCCGGGATCAGGACGCCGTGGTCGACGCCGCCGCGCAGGTGGTCCAGGATCTCTTCGGTGATCACCTCGCCGGGGGCGGTCACGGGCACGCCCGGCGGCTACGGGCTGATCGGTGACCGAGGCGAGGCGCTGCCCCGCCGGGCGTCGGGGCCTCGGAGGCCACCGCGGCCAGGGAGAAGGGCGACGTGAGCGTCCCGGGCGCTCCGGGACATCGCAGGCGCCGTGCGGAAACGAAGTCGAGTTCGGCAGGTGCGGAGCGCCTCTCCTGTGGCACTTGCTTGTCATGGAGTACATGGGAAAGGCGACCCGGCCGGTCGGGCGCGTCGTCGGCGCGGTCGTGCCGGCGGTGCGGCGGGCCTGGGCAGGACCGGGCCGCGAGCGGGACCTGGTGGTGCAGGCGAGCAAGGCGGCGCTGGCCGCGTGGCTGGCGTGGGCGGTCGTGGGCTGGTGGCTCGCCGCGCCGATGGCGTTCGTGGCGCCGTGGGTCGCGGTCGTGCTGGTGGAGTCGACGGTGTACCGGTCGATCGCGCACGGATTGCAGCAGCTCGCGGCGATCGCGGTGGGGACGGCGGTCGCGACGGCGGTGGCGCTGCTGCTGAACAGCACGATGATCACGATGGCCCTGGTGCTCCCCGCCGTGCTGCTGCTGGGACAGTGGCGGCGCCTGGGAAGCCAGGGCGTCTACGCCGCGACCGGTGCGCTGTTCGTGCTGACCAGCGGCCCCGTGACGGTGGCCGCGTCGGCCGCGCGCATCGCGGAGGCGGTGTTCGGCGCGGTGGTCGGCGTCGCCGTCAACGTGCTGATCCGGCCCCCGGTGTACCTGCGCGACGCCCGCGCCGCGCTGGAGGACGCGGCCGACGAGGCGCAGGAGATCCTCGACGCCGTGGCCGACGGCCTCGCCGGCGGCGAGTGGGACGGTCTGCCCGTCGGGGAATGGCACGAGCGCGCCCTGCGCCTGGGCCGCCTGGTCGACCAGGCCCGTTCGGCCATCGGCTGGGGCCGCGAGAGCATGCGCGGCAATCCCCGGGGGCGCCGCGTCCGGCCGCACCTGCCGGGCGAGGAGGCGTACTCCGACGCGCTGAACGTGCTCGACTACGTGGCCCTGCACACGGCGGGCGTGACCCGGACCGTGCGGGAGATCACGGAGAGCGGGCGGGCGACCCGGCCGGCCCCGGAGCTCACCATGGCCTACGCCGAGTTCCTGCGGCACACCGCGCGGGCGGTCCGGCTCTACGGGCGGACGCTGGCCGCACCGGGCGTCCCGAACGGCCACGACGACGCGGCCGCGGACGAGCTGCGCGAGGCGGTCGCCGAGTTGCAGCACACGCTCGACGACTTCCGCCGGGGGCTGCCGGGGGCCGTGCCCGACGACCCCGACGCGCTGGTGACCTACGGAACCCTGCTGGCCCAGGCACACCGACTGGCCGATCTGCTCGCCCAGGACTGACGCGTGCGCCCCTCGGCGCCCCGGCCCGACGCACGCTCAGCCGCCGCCCCTCCGGGCCACCGCCCCCGCCGCAGCCCGAGCCGCGGTTCTCGAAGGAGCCCTGGCTCGCGGGCGGGTCCCGGCGGAACCCGGGCCTCGCACGACCTGTCGTCTGCCGCCGTCGACCCGCGGGAAGCCCCAGGACCAGCCCGTCGACCAGCCCATTGACCACCCCGCCGTGTCGGCGGCCCCGGACCGCGGGCCGTGTCCGGGAGACGGGTCGGTATGCTCGCCGCCATGTCCACGGCAGCCACGTCCGGCGGCCGCGCCGACCGCTCCCGCCCGGGCCGTGCGACCACCCCGAGCAGCGAGACGAGCACCGTGACCAGCTATGACTACGAGAAGGACGGCGCGGAGATCTACCGCCAGTCCTTCGCCACCATCCGTGCGGAGGCCGACCTCGCGGGCCTCCCCGCCGACGTCGGCCGGGTGGCGGTCCGGATTATCCACGCCTGCGGAATGGTCGATCTCGTCCGCGACCTCGTCGGCACGCCCGGCGTGGTGGCCCGCGCCCGGGAGGCGCTGCGGGCGGGGGCGCCCGTCTTCACCGACGTCCGGATGGTGGCCAGCGGCGTGACCCGCAAGCGGCTGCCCGCCGACAACGACGTGGTGTGCACCCTGTCCGAGCCGGGCGTCGCGGAGCTCGCGGCACGGCTCGGCACCACGCGCAGCGCCGCCGCTCTGGAGCTGTGGCGCGACCGGCTGGAGGGTTCGGTCGTCGCCGTCGGCAACGCGCCGACCGCCCTGTTCCGTCTCCTGGAGATGATCGCGGAGGGCGCGCCCCGGCCGGCCGCGGTGATCGGCGTGCCGGTCGGGTTCGTCGGGGCGGCCGAGTCCAAGGAGGCCCTGATCGCCAACCCGTACGGGCTGGAGTACCTCGCGGTGCGCGGGCGCCGGGGCGGCAGCGCCATGGCCGCGGCAGCGGTGAACGCGCTCGCCAGCGAGGAGGAGTGAGCGGCTCGACGGCCTGAGCCGGCCGCCGCGGAAACGCGCGGCCGGGTGGCGCACGGCGTCATGACGCCGTGCGAACGGGCGGGGCCGAGAGCCGGGAAGACTCCGGGCCGGGCAGGCTCCGGGCCGGGCGGGGTCCCGGCCGCCCGGGTCACCGAGGCGTCGGCGGAAACCGCTCCGGCCCGCAACGGCCGCGGCCCTGGTGCGCGCGGATCCAGCGGACGGCGTCGTGCGGGTCCGGCACGACGGGGACGTCCGGCGGCGCCGGCGGTCTGCGCACCACGACCACGGGCAGCCCCGCCTCCCGGGCCGCGGTCAGCTTCGGCGCGGTCGCCGCGCCCCCGCTGTCCTTGGTCACGAGGACGTCGACGCGGTGGCGGCGCAGCAGCTCGCGCTCCCCGTCGAGGGTGAAGGGCCCCCGGTCGAGCAGCACTTCCATGGCGGACGGAAAGGGCGGCTCGGGCGCTTCGACCGACCGGACCAGGAACCACAGGCCGTCCAGACCCGCGAAGGCCGCCAGCCCCGTCCGGCCGGTGGTGAGGAAGACCCGGCGGCCGAGCGCGGGAAGCGACGCGGCCGCCTCGGCGGACGAGTCCACCTCGTGCCAGCGGTCGCCCTCGACGGGTGTCCAGCCGGGCCGGCGCAGCGCGAGCAGCGGGATCCCCGCGAGGGCGGCGGCCTCGGCCGCGTGGAAGCCGATCGTCCCGGCGAAGGGGTGGGTCGCGTCGACGATCACGTCGGCCGCGTGGTCGCGCACCCACGTCAGGAGCCCCTCGACCCCGCCGAACCCGCCCACGCGCACCTCGCCCGCGGGAAGCCGGGGAGCGGTCACCCGCCCGGCCAGCGAGCTGGTCACGGTCAGGTCCGGCGTGCCGTGCAGCAGCTCGGCGAGCCGACGGGCCTCCGCGGTCCCGCCGAGGATCAGTACGTGCACGGGTCCGGGTCCGATCGTGAGCGGCGGTGGGGGCGAGCGCGCCCACTCAAGCACACCCGCCTCCGGGACGGCGTCCGGGGCCGGGGCGTCCCGGGCAGGCACGCACGGCCCGCCCGGCCGGGCGCGGGACACGCCTGTGGTAGCTTGCCGACGCCGGTCGCTCCCCCCGCACGCCCCCATGTACGCACTCGCGCAGGCGCGTTGACGTGCGGCGACGGGACCGCCGGGCCGGCGAGGCGCCGGCCGGCCGCCGGCCACGACGCCGCGGCCGGTAGCCCGCGACCCGCACGCCCGCCGAGGAGCATCACGTGACGAGCCGTGTCACCTTCGTCTCGCCCGCCATGAACGCGTCGCTGCGGCAGGCCCGTTTCGACGACGGAGGCCCGATCGACGCCGCCGGGGCGGCCCTGGCCCGTGCCGCGGCGGGCGCGTTGCCCGCGGCCGCGCGCGTCGTGACGTCCCCCACCGTGCGCTGCCGGGAGACGGCCGCCGCACTGGGCCTCGGCCCCGCTCCCTCGGGCGGGTCCGCGCCGGTCGCGCCGGTCGAGCCGGTGGAAATGCCGGAGTTGGCCGCGCTGGACGTGGGGCGCTGGCGGGGGCTGACGCTCGCCGAGGTGGGCGCCGCCGAGCCGGAGGCGGTGGCGCGCTGGCTGGCCGACCCCGGATCCGCCCCGCACGGCGGGGAGTCCGTCGAGGCCCTGTGCGCGCGGGTGGCCCGCTGGCTGGAGTCGTCGCGGCAGGAGGGCCGCATCCTCGCCATGGTGGAGCCGGAGATCGTGCGGGCGGCGGTCGTCCATGTGCTGGGGGCTCCCGTGACGGCGTTCTGGCGGCTCGACGTGCCCCCGCTCACGGCGACCTCGGTCAGCGGGCGCGGCGGCCGCTGGAACCTGCGGCTCGGACACCCCCCGCAGGCGGACGAGGCCTCTGCCGAGGGTTCGTGACGTCGTGTCACGGGGGCGGCGGGGAGGGCGTCGAGGGCCCGGACGGCGTCGCCGTCCGGCGTCGCGAAAGGGCCCCCGGACGGTCCGCGGGCCCTCTCCTCGTGCCGACCGCGGTCGACTCGCCTCGCGGCGAGGTCAGTTCGGGGCGGCGGCCGTCGTCTTCGTGCCGGCGGGCTGTGTCGCCGGGCGGGGGTTCAGCAGCCGCTCGGCCAGTTCGCCGAAGACGAGGCCGAAGGCCGCCCACATCGTCGCCTGCATGGCGAGCGAGGAGAGACGGAACCGCCACAGCAGCGTGGCCGGGAAGTCCGCCGGCACCTCGTTGACGGAGGGCAGGAACCCGTAGGCCAGCCCGATCACGAGGACGAAGCCGACGACGGAGACCACCGTGGCGTTCCACGCGCCGAGTCTCGGCGCGAGCCGCTTGCCGACGATGACCGCGCCGATCGCGAGCAGCACGCCGAGCACCGTCATCAGGAAGTAGAGGGTGGTGCGCTTGGCGATGGTGTCGTGGTCGCCCACGGCCGGCGGGTTGGCCGGGTACTTGAGGAACGGCACGACGTACACGGTGAGCAGGGCGGCACCGGAGAGCAGCAGCGCCGTGGCCCGGGGGCCGAAGCGTCCGACGCGGCCCAGGGCGAAGCAGTAGGCCAGGGCGGCGATGCCGCCGAAGGCCACCCCGTAGACCAGGACGCCGGTGGCCAGACCGGCGGTGGACTGAAGGCTGCGGGAGACGAGTTCGACCTCGTGCTCGTGCGCCGGGGCGTGGGACTCCTCGAAGCCGATCGCCCCGTCGACGTTCGGCTCACCGAGGAAGTACGCCACGACCAGGGCGAGCACGCCGGCCCCCAGGCCGGCGAGCATGCCCCGGACGAGCAGGTTTCTGACCGTTGCGGAATTCATGCGGGTGCGGCGCCCCTCGTCAGTGGCAGGGGAAGCCGAGCAGGTGACGGGCGTCGTGCACCCACTCGTGGACGCCCTCGCCGGAGAGCACGGACGTGGCCCCCTGCTCGGCGCCGACGAAGTAGAGCAGGACCAGCATCAGGACGCCGAAGAAGACGGCCCAGGGGGCGATGTCCTTCAGCGGCAGCTTGGCGGGTACGACAGGGCTGGTGGCGGTCGGCTGGGCGACATGCTGCGCCATGGCAGGGCCTCCTCTGGGAGTTCGCGTCCCATCTCGGTGGTGCACAGGACGACGGCCCCGGGTCTGACTCGCGATGCGCGCCCTCTTCAGGGCGGCGCACCGATCACAGTGGCGCGACCGTGCCGGATTCCCACCGGCTTCCGTGACTTCCGTCGTCGATATCAGAGCGACGGTACCGTGTGTCGCGTCCATGGCCAATACCGCACCACCTGGCGTGACGGCGCTCGCAGGCTCCGGGTGGCCCGGATCACCCGCCGCCGGCGGACCGGCTGCCGCCGCGCGGCGGGGCCCACTGGTGGGTCCGGACGGCCGGTGCCAGAGTCGGGGCCATGGCCATAGACGTCGTCGCCCTCCGGTCCCGGTTCCCCTCCCTCGCGCACGGGTTCGCCTTCTTCGACGGACCGGGCGGGACGCAGACGCCCGCGCCGGTCGCCGAGGCGATCGCCCGGACCATGACCGGGCCGCTGTCCAACCGCGGCACGGTCAGCGTCTCCGAGCGCAACGCCGAGCGGACCGTCGCCGAGTTCCGGGCCGCCTACGCGGATCTGCTGGGGGTGCCGGCGAGCGGTGTGGTGCACGGGCGCAGCGCCACGCAGCTCACCTACGACTTCTCGCGGCACCTCGCCAAGACCTGGCGGGCGGGCGACGAGATCGTCCTGAGCCGGCTGGACCACGACGCGAACGTGCGGCCGTGGATCCAGGCGGCGCAGCGCGCCGGCGTCGCCGTCCGCTGGATCGAGATCGACCCCGCGACGGCCGGGCTCGACCTCGACTCCTACGAGCGCGCGCTGTCGCCCCGGACCCGGCTGGTCGCCGTGACGGCGGCCTCCAACGTGCTGGGCTCTCTGCCGCCCGTGCGGCTGATCGCCGACCGGGCCCACGAGGTCGGCGCGCTGGTCCACGTGGACGGGGTGCACTACGCCGCCCACCGGCTCGTGGACGTGCCGGCGCTGGGCGCCGACCTGTTCGTCTGCTCGCCGTACAAGTTCCTCGGACCGCACTGCGGCGTGCTCGCCGGGTCGCCCGACCTCCTCGGGACGCTCGCGCCGGACAAGCTGGTGCCGTCCGCGGACACCGTGCCGGAGCGTTTCGAGTTCGGGACCCTCCCCTACGAGGTCCTGGCGGGCGCCACCGCCGCCGTGGACTTCCTGGCCGCGATGGACCCGGACGGCGAGGAGGGGCACGACGGCGCGGACGCGGCCGGGCCCGCGGGCCTGCGGGAGAGCGCGGGGCAGGGCGTCCCGGGCGTCTCCCGCAGGGAGCGTCTCAGGCGCTCGCTGCGCTCCCTGCACGCGCACGAGACCGCGCTGCGCGCGAGGACGGAGGACGGACTGCGCGCGCTGGGCGACGCCGTCACCGTCCACTCGAAGGCGCCGGAGCGCACCCCCACCCTGCTGATGACCCTGGAGGGCCGGGACGCCCGGGAGGCGCAGGCGCACCTGGCGGCGCGCGGGGTGGTGGCGCCGGCCGGCTCCTTCTACGCCCACGAGGTGTTCGCGGCGCTGAAGCTGCCGGACCCGTCGCTGCGGGTGGGACTCGCGCCCTACAACGACGCGGAGGACGTCGACCGGCTCCTCGACGGGCTGTCCTCCTTCCTGCGCACGGCCGTCTGAACGGTTCGGTGCGCCGCGACGCACGGCGTTCTCCAGACTTGTACCGTTCGTTTTCTTGAATGGTTCGTGTTTATGCCGTAGGTTCGACGGCATGACAGCCCCCCGTACTCCGACCACCGCCGAAGAGCTGCGCGGTGCCGGCCTGCGGGTGACGGCCGCCCGGGTCGCGCTGCTCGAGACCGTCCGCGAAGGCGACCACCTGGACGTCGAGGCGATCGCCTCCGGCGTGCGCGGCCGCGTGGGCCACATCTCCGTGCAGGCCGTGTACGAAGCGCTGCACGCGCTGACCTCGGCCGGCCTGGTGCGCCGCCTGGAGCCGCCGGGCAGCCCGGCCCGGTTCGAGGGGCGCGTGGGGGACAACCACCACCACCTCGTGTGCCGCTCGTGCGGCGTCGTCGCCGACGTCGACTGCGCGGTCGGCCACGCCCCCTGTCTCACCGCCGTCGACGACCGCGGCTTCGCCATAGACGAGGCCGAGGTCATCTACTGGGGCCTGTGCCCCGCCTGTTCGCCCGCCCGCAGTACCTGACCACCCGCAGCGGCTTGACCTGCGGTTTCGTGAGCATGTGATCCGACCAGTCCAGAAGGATTCCCCCATGACCGAGAACCATGACGCGATCGTGACCGAACAGAAGGCGTCGGAGGCAGGTGGCTGCCCGGTCGCACACGACCGCGCCCTGCACCCGACCCAGGGCGGCGGCAACCGCCAGTGGTGGCCGGAGCGGCTCAACCTGAAGATCCTCGCGAAGAACCCGGCCGTGGCGAACCCGCTGGGCGAGGACTTCGACTACGCCGCGGCGTTCGAGGCGCTCGACCTGGCCGCCGTGAAGCAGGACATCGCCGAGGTGCTCACCACCTCGCAGGACTGGTGGCCCGCCGACTTCGGCAACTACGGCCCGCTGATGATCCGCATGGCCTGGCACAGCGCGGGCACCTACCGCATCAGCGACGGCCGCGGCGGCGCCGGCGCCGGTCAGCAGCGCTTCGCCCCGCTGAACAGCTGGCCGGACAACGCCAACCTGGACAAGGCCCGCCGTCTGCTGTGGCCGGTCAAGAAGAAGTACGGCCAGTCCATCTCGTGGGCCGACCTCATGATCCTCACGGGCAACGTCGCGCTGGAGCAGATGGGCTTCGCCACCTTCGGCTTCGCCGGCGGCCGCGAGGACGTCTGGGAGGCGGAGGAGGACGTCTACTGGGGTCCCGAGACCACCTGGCTGGACGACCGGCGCTACAGCGGCGACCGCGAGCTGGAGAACCCGCTCGGCGCCGTCCAGATGGGCCTCATCTACGTCAACCCCGAGGGCCCCAACGGCAACCCGGACCCGCTGGCCTCGGCCCGCGACATCCGTGAGACGTTCCGTCGGATGGCGATGAACGACGAGGAGACGGTCGCCCTCATCGCGGGCGGTCACACCTTCGGCAAGACGCACGGCGCGGGCCCGGCGGACCACGTCGGCGACGACCCCGAGGCCGCCTCGCTGGCCGAGCAGGGCCTCGGCTGGAAGAGCAGCTTCGGCACCGGCAAGGGCGGCGACACCATCACCAGCGGTCTGGAGGTCACCTGGACCTCCACGCCGACCCAGTGGAGCAACGGCTTCTTCGACAACCTGTTCGGCTTCGAGTGGGAGCTGACCGAGAGCCCGGCCGGCGCCAAGCAGTGGGTCGCCAAGGACGGCGCGGGCGCGGGCACCGTCCCCGACGCGCACGACCCGGCCAAGCGCCACGCCCCGACGATGCTCACGACCGACCTGGCGCTGCGCTTCGACCCGGTCTACGAGCAGATCTCGCGCCGCTTCCACGAGAACCCCGACCAGTTCGCGGACGCCTTCGCCCGCGCCTGGTACAAGCTGACCCACCGCGACCTGGGCCCGAAGTCCCTGTACCTCGGCCCGGAGGTCCCGGCGGAGACGCTGCTGTGGCAGGACCCGCTGCCGCAGGCCGAGGGCGAGGTCATCGGCGCCGAGGACATCGCGGCCCTCAAGGCCAGGCTCCTCGACTCGGGGCTGACCGTCTCCCAGCTGGTGTCCACGGCGTGGGCGTCGGCGTCCTCCTTCCGCGGCAGCGACAAGCGCGGCGGCGCCAACGGCGCCCGCATCCGCCTGGAGCCGCAGCGCGGCTGGGAGGTCAACAACCCCGACGAGCTGGCGCAGGTCCTGCGCGTCCTGGAGAACGTCCGGGCCGAGTTCAACTCCGGCGCGAAGAAGGTCTCGCTGGCCGACCTGATCGTCCTCGGCGGCGCCGCCGCCGTCGAGAAGGCCGCCAAGGACGCCGGCCACGCCGTGGAGGTCCCCTTCACGCCGGGCCGCGTGGACGCCTCGCAGGAGCAGACGGACGTCGAGTCGTTCGCCGCGCTCGAGCCGACCGCCGACGGGTTCCGCAACTACGTCGGCAAGGGCAACCGCCTGCCGGCCGAGTTCCTGCTGCTCGACAGGGCGAACCTGCTGAACCTGAGCGCGCCCGAGACGACGGTCCTGGTCGGCGGCCTGCGCGTGCTGGGCGCCAACCACGCCCAGTCCTCGCACGGCGTCTTCACCGACACCCCCGGCACGCTGACGAACGACTTCTTCGTCAACCTGCTCGACCTGGGCACCACCTGGTCGTCGACCTCCTCGGACCAGACCCTCTTCGAGGGCCGCGACGCCGCCACGGGCGAGGTCAAGTGGACCGGCACCCGCGCCGACCTGGTCTTCGGCTCGAACTCCGAGCTGCGCGCCCTCGCCGAGGTCTACGCGAGCGACGACGCGAAGGAGAAGTTCGTCAACGACTTCGTCGCCGCCTGGGTCAAGGTCTCCAACCTGGACCGGTTCGACCTGGTCTGATCCCGCGACACCCGCACGACGAGCACCTGACACCCGGGGCGCTCGGCCCGGTCCACCGACCGGGCCGAGCGCCCCGGCGCGTCGCCGGACCGTCGGAACCATTGACGAGGACATGCACGGCCCCTATCTTCTGGCCGAAGTCACGAACCATGTTCGAGGTGACGAACATGGCGCGCAGGCTGCTTCATGGACGAGGGACGGTCCCGCATGCCCCGGATTCACCGCCGCAGATCCGTGCTCGTCTGCGGGCGCGCCGGTCGACGAGGGTCCCGAGCCGCTCCACGGCGGCGGACGCACGTTCCGCACGTTCTCCGCGAGCCACCGCCAGGCCGCGGACCACAAGCTCGGCCTGCTGGAACCGACCGGCTGCGACCCGCTCAAGCCGGCGTCCTGGACCAAGAAGCGGACACCCGTCTTCCAGCGCAGCGACGCCAACGGCGTCCACGGACCGGGCCACGACGGTTTCTTCACCTCGCCCGACGGCGCCGAGAACCGGATCGTCCGCCACGCCGACTCCTCGGTGGGCGGCGGCTCGGGCATCGGGCGCACCACGCGCGCCCAGAAGTCCACCAGTGGACCTGGCTGAACAACACCTGCCGGCAGGGGCGCCTCGTGCCCACCACCTGACCCCCCACCCCCTCCCCCGAGGAG
>NZ_JAHHIT010000215.1 GCF_024539675.1 Streptomyces hilarionis
GAGAGGGGAGGCGGGGCAAGAGGGAGAGGAGGCCGGGAAGGGGGGCCTGGAGCGATCGGCGATATACGGCAAAACGGAACGTAAGGGATACCGGTGCGGGGTGCAACGACGTCGCGCCGGTGTGGTGGCGACGGGACGCGGAACCGTTCGATCGGTGCCGGTACTGTTCGGCGAATGAGCTCGCTTAATCTCGACGACTTCACCGATCTGATCGAGCGCCCCGACGGCGGGACCCGCCGTGACGCGGAGGCGCGCCGGGAGCGTCAGATCGTGCCGCCCGGATCGCTGGGGCGCCTGGACGACCTGGGCGAGTGGCTGGCGGCGGCGCAGGGCTCGTCGCCGGTGCGGCCGATCGAGCGACCGCGGGTGGTGCTGTTCGCCGGCGACCACGGCGTCGCCGGGCTCGACGTCTCCGCCCGGCCCGCGGGCAGCGCCGCGGAGTTGGTGCGCGAGGTCCTGGACGGCGGCCGTCCGGTGTCCGTGCTCGCCCGTCGGCTCGACGTGCCGGTGCGGGTCGTGGACATGGCGCTGGACTGCGACCCGGGCCTGTTCCCGCCGGACGTCGTGCGGCACCGGGTGCGGCGCGGCAGCGGTCGCATCGACGTCGAGGACGCGCTGACGCTCCAGGAGGCCGAGGCCGCCTTCCTGGCGGGCGTGGCCGTCGCCGACGAGGAGGCGGACTCCGGGACCGATCTCGTGGTGCTCGGCGACGTCAGCGTGGGCGGGACGACGGCCGCGGGCGTGCTGGTGGCGGCCCTGTGCGGGACCGACGCGTCGGTGGTGACCGGGCGCGGCGGCGAGGCGATCGACGACCTGGCGTGGATGCGCAAGTGCGCCGCCGTGCGCGACGCGCTGCGGCGGGCGCGGCCGGTGCTGGGCGAGCAGGTGCAGCTGCTGGCGACGGTGGGCGGCGCGGACCTCGCGGCCATGACGGGCTTTCTGCTCCAGTGCGCGGTACGGAAGTTGCCGGTGGTGCTGGACGGGGTCGTGGCGGCCGCGTGCGCGCTCGTGGGGCAGCGGATCGCCTTCCGGGCCCCCGACTGGTGGCTCGCCGGTCACCGCAGCGGTGAACCGGGCCAGGCCAAGGCGCTCGACCGGATGGCCCTGGAACCGCTGCTGGACCAGGGCGTGAAGGTCGGCGAGGGCGCGGGCGCGCTGCTCGCGCTGCCGTTGGTGCGGGCGGCGGCCGCCCTGGCCGCGGAGCTGCCGGAGAAGCCCGAGCAGCCCGAGCAGCCCGAGACGGACGAGACGACCGGCGTGGACGGGACGGCCGGCGCGGCCGCCGGGAAGCCCGACGAGGAGAGCGGCGAGAGGGCCGGGGGTTCCGCGGTGGAGTTCCCGGCGGAATAGGGCGGCGGACCAAAAGGGACAGGCGGCGGCAAAAGAGCGGTTTCCCGGAAGTGCACCCATATGATCACCGATCATGGGCAACACCCGGGGCGCCGCCGCCTTCGCCGTCTGGTACCTGCGGGCCGTCGCGTTCGTCAACTTCCTCAGTGCGGTGTGGGTCTCCCTGGGGCAGGACGTGCGGCGGCACAACCAGGAGAACCTGTTCACGCCGTACCTGCTCACGGCCGGATTCGCGTCCGGGGCCTTCACCGCGTTCCTGGCCGTCACCATGGGGCGGCGCAAACGGGCCGCGTGGATCCTGAACCTCTGTCTGAGCGGCGCGTTCCTGGGGCTGTTCGCCCTGGCCATGGCCGTCCCGGAGATCCGGCGGCAGCCCCAGAACTGGGTCTCGCTCGCGCTGACCGCCGTCTTCGTCGCCGCGCTGGTCGCGGGGCGGCGCGCGTTCTACGCCAAGGGCGACCGGTCCAACCCGAGGCTCGCCGCGGCCGTCGGGGCCGGCGGGCTGCTGGCCGCGTCGCTGCTGGCCGCGCTGCTGGTGACGGCGACCGACCGCTCGTCCGCGCCGTCCACCTTCCTCGAACGCTGGCGCTACGGCGCGCTGCGGCTGGTGTCCGTCACCGCCGACGACCAGGGCGTCGCCGGGATCGCCACCCCCACCTGGGTCGACGTCGCCGTCAACGTGCTGAGCACGGCGCTCGTCCTCGCCGTCCTGTACGCCGCCTTCCGCTCCCGGCGGGCCGTCGACCCGCTCACCGAGGACGACGAGAAGCGGCTGCGCGAACTCCTCGACCGGCACGGCGAGCGGGACTCCCTGGGGTACTTCGCCCTGCGCCGCGAGAAGAGCGTGTGCTGGTCGCCGACCGGGAAGGCCGCCGTCGCCTACCGGGTCCTGGGCGGGGTGTCGCTGGCCTCCGGGGATCCGCTCGGCGATCCGGAGGCCTGGCCCGGCGCGATCGACCCGTGGCTCGCCGAGGCACGGGCGCACGGCTGGATCCCGGCGGTGATGGGGGCGGGCGAGGAGGCCGGGACGGTGTACGCCCGGCACGGACTGGACGCGCTGGAGCTCGGCGACGAGGCCGTCGTCGACGTCGCCGAGTTCACCCTGGAGGGCCGGGCGATGCGGACCGTGCGCCAGGCCTGCAACCGGGTGCGGCGAGCCGGCTACACGGTGCGCGTCCGCCGCCACGAGGACATCCCGGCCGAGGAGATGGCGGCCCTGGTGCGTCGCGCCGACGACTGGCGGGACGGCGCCACCGAGCGCGGCTTCAGCATGGCGCTGGGCCGTCTCGGCGACCCGGAGGACGGGCGCTGCGTGATGCTGGAGTGCGCCGACGCCGGGGGCGAGCTGCGGGCCCTGCTGTCGTTCGTGCCGTGGGGGCCGCACGGACTGTCCCTCGACCTCATGCGCCGGGACCGCGACTGCGACAACGGACTGATCGAGTTCATGGTCATCGAGCTGCTCCGGCTGGCCCGCCGCACGGGGGAGGCCCCGGCCGGCGGGGTCCCGGTCACGCAGGTCTCGTTGAACTTCGCCGTGTTCCGTTCCGTGTTCGAGCGCGGCTCGCGGCTGGGCGCGGGGCCCGTGCTCAGGCTGTGGCGGTCGCTGCTGGGCTTCTTCTCGCGCTGGTGGCAGATCGAGTCGCTGTACCGCGCCAACGCCAAGTACCGGCCCGTCTGGGAGCCGCGGTTCCTGCTCTTCGAGAAGAGCGCGGACCTGCTCCGGATCGGCGTCGCGGCGGCGCGCGCGGAAGGGTTCCTGGAGGCGCCGGGGCTGCCGAAGTGGCTGCACCGCAGGCGCCTGGGGACCCGCCGGTGAGGGGGATCCTCCGTTGGGCCCGGGGCGAGTGGGGGCCGCTGTACGCGGCCGTGCGCGAGCCGCTGGCGGCGCGGCGGTGGCGGGCGGCGCCGATGACCCTCGGGGCGGTGTGCCTGACGTCGGCGACCCAGGCCGTGCAGAACCAGCCGTGGGGCTACCAGCCGGTCCAGGACCTCGGGGCGGTGCGGGCGGTCGACCCCCTGGGGCTCGCCCTGCTGCGGACCCCGCTGTCGCTGTTCGTCCCGGCGCTGGACCTGCCGGTGTGGGGCGCGCTGGCCCAGATCCTGCTGGTGTTCGGGATCGCGGAGCTGTGTCTGGGCTGGTGGCGGACGCTCGTCATCGCCTACGCCGCCACCCTCGCCGGGACGCTGTACGCGCGCGTGGGCATCGCCGTCGGCCCGCACGGCCCGCTCGGGCTGCCCGCTTCGGACGCCCTCGTGGTGGACACCGGGCCCTCCGCGGCCGTGGTGGGCCTGGCGGTCTTCCTGGGCTGGCGCCATCGCGCGTACGTGACGGCGGCGGCGGTGATCGTCGCGATGGCCGTCGAGGTGGCCCTGAAGGGCAACCTCGCGGGCAAGGAGCACCTCGCGGCGATCGCGGCGGTCCTCGCGCTGTGCGGGGCCGCGCAGGCGCGCCGGCGTCAGCGCGGCCCGGCGGAGCCGGTGAGCTCCGCGTCCGTCTTGCCGCCCAGCCAGTCCCCCACCAGCCGGCGCGGACGGGCCCAGCGCCGGTCGTGACGGTAGGCGCGCAGCGTGGCCCGCGCCCGCGCGCGGGGGCGCCGCCGGTAGAACCGGCGGGCCCAGGGCGAGCCCGGGCGGGCCAGCCGGACGAGGCCGATCAGGCCGAGGAAGGGCACGAACACGCTGAAGACCGCCGTCATGACCTTGCCCTTGGTCAGCACGGCCAGCGAGAAGAGGACGTTGAGGGCGACGGTCGCGAGGACGCTCCCGCGGTCCTGCAGTTCCTGCTGGCTCATGTCGTTGACGCCGAACGGAGCGAAGCCCACCAGCAGCAGGCCGCCCAGCGCCGCCGTGAGGACCACGGCCTCCACGCTCTTGCGGCCCGCCTCCGTCCAGTACACGTCGTCCAGGTGCAGGATCAGCGCGAACTCGTCCAGGACGAGCCCGGTCCCGATGCCGAAGACCACCGCGCAGGCGCCGGAACCGAAGCCGTGCCGCCCGCTGGCCACCGCGCCGAAGCCGCCCGCGACGGTCAGGACCACGCCGGGCACCACGTGGTGGATGTGGACGCCGCCGGAGCTGATGTTGCCGAACGGGCCCTTGCCGGCCCGGATCAGCCGGGTGATGACCCGGGTGATCAGAAAGGTGAGCACGAACGCGGCCAGCGCGAGCAGCAGGGGGAGCTTGCCCGGTTCGACGACGTTGCGCTGAAGCCAGTGGCCCATGCCGTCAGTCTCACCGGGGCCGGGGCGGGCTGCCCGGCGGGCGGGGCGTCCGGGCTACTCTGCCGCCGTGTCCACGACCTCGCCCCTCGACGGCCTCCGCTTCGCCTTCGGCACCCTGACCGCGCTGCCGGTCAGGGTGTCCCGCTGGGACCGGGCGGCCGCCCGCGGGGGCATGCTGAGTGCCCCTGTGGTCGGCCTGGTGGTCGGCGGCTGCGCGGCCGGACTCGGGCTGCTGCTCCTGTGGCTGGGCGCGAGCCCGCTGCTGGCCGCCGTCGCGTCCGCCGCCGTGCCCGCCGTCCTCACCCGCGGGCTGCACCTGGACGGGCTGGCCGACACCGCGGACGGTCTGGGCAGCGGGAAGGCGGCCGAGGACGCGCTGCGGATCATGAAGCAGTCGGACATCGGCCCCTTCGGCGTCCTCACGCTCGTCCTCGTGCTGCTGGCGCAGGTGGCCGCGCTGACGCAGCTCTACGACGCCTCGTGGGCCCTGGGCGCGCTGGCCGCCGTGGTCTCGGCCGTCGCCGCCCGCCTCGCGCTGACCCTGGCCGCCCGCGACGGGGTGCCGCCCGCCCGGCCGGAGGGGCTGGGCGCGGCGGTGGCGGGGGTGGTCCCGGTGCGCGGCGCCGCCCTCGCCGCCGGGGCCGTCGCGCTGGCCGCGGCGGGCGCGGGCGCGTGGTGGGGGCCGTACGGGAGCGGCGGGGCCGTCGTCGTGATCGGGTCGGCGCCGGCCGGGGCGGGGGCCGCGGGGGCGCCCTTCGAGCCGTACGACGCCCTGGGGCCGGTGCTGGCGGTCCTCGCCGCCCTCGTCGCCGCCGAGCTTCTCCTGCGGCACTGCACGCGGCGGTTCGGCGGGGTCACCGGGGACGTGTTCGGCGGCCTGGCGGAGACGGCGGCGACGACCGCCCTGGTCGTGCTCTGCCTGGGCCGCTAGGAGTATCGACCGCGAGCGTCGTCGACGGGTGCCGGGGACCGCCGCGGGACCCTGACCGTCCGTCAGCAGGCCTGTCGCCACACTCCCAGTTCGTACTTCTTGCGCAGCGAACTCAGCTTCAGGCGGCGGGAGTCGGCGCAGAAGTCGCTCGTGGGCAGTTCGTACTCGACGTGGAAGACGGCCTTGCCCGCCTCGATGAAGGGGGTCAGCCGCGCGCATTCGTCGTACTGGGCGCACTGTTCGTTCACCGCGAAGTCGAAGTCGCCGAGGAGCGCGGGGATCTGGTCGAGGTCGTTCTTCAGCCCGACGGCCATGCCGCGCTCATGGGCGAGGCGGGCGACGAGGCGGTTGTAGCGCAGCTGGTCGGCGGCCTCCAGCGGGAAGCCCGTGGTGTTGCGGTAGCCGTCCATGTTGTCCGGCTCGACGGCGTCGAACCCCTTGGCGCGGCACATGTCGAGGCGGGCCGCCAGCAACGGTTCCAGGACGTCCGTCCTGCGGATGTCGAGCCAGCGCTCGCCCTTCCAGCCGTTGCCCCCGCCGATCACCGAGGCGGGGAACTTCCCCGCGTCGGGCCGCCAGTCCTCCCAGGCGCCGGTGGAGAGGTAGCAGATCACCCTGCGGCCGTCGTCGTGCAGGCCGGCCACCGTTTCCGCGTCGTGGTCGAAGCCGTCGATGTCGTAGACCGGCACGTCGACGGAGGTGTCCAGCCGGCCGCTGAGTTGCCACTGCCAGTCGACGCCGGGGGCCGGGCGCCACCACGCGCCGCCCGTCGGCCGGGCCCCGGGCGGCTCGGAGCCGCTGCGGCCGGCCGTGGCGGGCGGGCGGGGGCGCGGGCCGTCGTCCGGGGCGGCGGAGCAGCCGGCGAGCAGCAGGACGAGCAGGGACAGCAGGGCGGTCGGACGTCTCACCGGACGGGCTCCAGGGTGGGCGGCAACGTACCCGGACGATGATCGCCCATGCCCGCGCCGCGCGGTGCGGCGGCCGTTACGCGGGGGGCGGTGCGCCGGTACGGCGGCGCCGCCGGCCCTCGACGACGGCCGTCCGCCCGGAATGACGGGAGAACCACGGCTTCACCCGGTTTTCCGCGGCGGCCGGGAGCCGGCAGTGGCCACGACTCCACCGACGGGTGAACACTCGCGTGCATGAGCGAACGCACCCGCACGCGTACGCTCGTTCCGGGTTGCCCCGCCGGTCCGCCGCGCCGACGAGGCACACCCCGGATGCGACCGCGTCCAGGACCCGGATCTAGGGTCGGCCCTGGGCCCGGTCGACCCACACCCTCCGGCCACAGCAACTCCACATCGGAAGCGAGATTTCACCACCGTGACTGCTCTCACTCTCAGCACCGCCGCGGCGCCCGGCCTGCGGGCCGACGCGATCGTGATCGGTGTCGCCAAGGGCACGGCCTCCACGTCTGGGAACCTGATCGTTGCCCCAGGCGCCGAAGCCGTCGACAAGGCGTTCGACGGCCGGCTCGCCGGCGTTCTGGAGACCCTCGGGGCTTCCGGCGGCGAGGGCGAGGTGACGAAGCTGCCCGCCCCGGCCGGCTTCAAGACGCCTCTCGTGCTCGCGGTGGGGCTCGGTCCCGAGCCCGACGAGGACGCCGGCTTCGACGCCGAGGCGCTGCGCAGGGCCGCCGGCGCGGCCGCCCGCACCCTCTCCGGCGCCAAGAAGGCCGCCTTCGCCCTGCCGGTGACCGACGCCGCCGACATCGGCGCGGTCGGCGAGGGCGTGGTGCTCGGCGCGTACTCCTTCGACACCTACAAGCAGAACGGCAAGGACGCCAAGGCGAAGGCCGACAAGGCGCCCCTCGCCGAGGCCGTCCTCCTCGGCGGGAAGCCGCGCGACGCCGCCCACAAGGCCGCGCTCGTCCGCGCCGCCGCCGTGGGCGAGGAGCTCAACCGCGCCCGCGACCTGATCAACATGCCGCCGAACGACCTCGACCCGGAGGCGTTCGCCGTTCTCGCCCAGACGGCGGCCAAGGAGCACGGCATCAAGATCCAGATCCTCGACGAGAAGGCTCTCGTCAAGGGCGGCTACGGCGGCATCCTCGGCGTCGGCGCCGGCTCCGCCGCGGCCCCGCGCCTGGTGAAGCTCTCCTACACCTCCTCCAAGGCGAAGAAGCACCTCGCCTTCGTCGGCAAGGGCATCACCTACGACTCGGGCGGCATCTCGCTGAAGCCCGCCGGGCACAACGAGACGATGAAGTGCGACATGAGCGGGGCGGCGGCGGTCTTCGCCGCGGTCGTCGCCGCCGCGCGGCTTGGCCTGGAGGTGAACGTCACCGGATGGCTGGCGCTCGCCGAGAACATGCCGTCCGGCTCCGCCACCCGCCCGGGCGACGTGCTGCGCATGTACAGCGGCAAGACCGTCGAGGTCCTCAACACGGACGCCGAGGGCCGGCTGGTCCTCGCGGACGCGCTGTGGGCGGCCTCCGCGGAGAAGCCGGACGCCATCGTCGACGTCGCGACCCTGACGGGCGCCATGATGCTGGCCCTCGGCAGCCGCACCTTCGGGATCATGGCCAACGACGACGCGTTCCGCACCGCGGTGCACGAGGCCGCCGAGGAGGTCGGCGAGCCGGCGTGGCCGATGCCGCTGCCCGAGCACCTGCGCAAGGGCATGGACTCCACGGTCGCCGACATCGCGAACATGGGCGAGCGGATGGGCGGCGGGCTGGTGGCCGGTCTCTTCCTGCGCGAGTTCGTGGGCGAGGGGATCACCTGGGCGCACCTGGACATCGCCGGCCCGGCGTTCAACGAGGGCGGCCCCTTCGGGTACACGCCGAAGGGCGGCACGGGCACCGCGGTGCGCACGCTGGTGCGGCTGGCCGAGCTGACCGCCGCCGGCGACCTGGGCTGACCCCGGCGGGCGCGGGGGACCTCGCGCCCGGCCACCCGGCCCCCGTCCGTCGCGTGACGACGGGCGGGGGCCGGTCACGGCCGGTCGCGCGCTCCTCCGCGCCCCCGCGCGGGGCCGCCCGCCCGTGCCGCCGCCGAGCGTGGGGTGTCTCACACCCCGGCCCCGCGTCTCGTTCGCCTCCCGCAAGTGCGAAGATGGGCCACGGCAGGACAGGGCCCCCACCACAGGGCCGAAGAAAGAGCGGCCGGACACCAGCCGCCGGCGGTCAGCGACGACCGGCGCACGGCGCACATGCATGGAGGACGTGACGTGGCGAACGACGCCAGCACCGTTTTCGACCTAGTGATCCTCGGCGGTGGCAGTGGCGGGTACGCCGCGGCCCTGCGCGGGGCGCAGCTGGGCCTGGACGTCGCCCTGATCGAGAAGGACAAGGTCGGCGGCACCTGCCTGCACCGGGGTTGCATCCCCACCAAGGCCCTGCTGCACGCGGGCGAGATCGCCGACCAGGCCCGCGAGAGCGAGCAGTTCGGCGTCAAGGCCACCTTCGAGGGCATCGACGTCCCCGCGGTCCACAAGTACAAGGACGGCGTCATCTCCGGCCTGTACAAGGGCCTCCAGGGGCTGATCGCCTCCCGCAAGGTGACGTACATCGAGGGTGAGGGCCGACTGTCCTCCCCCACCTCCGTCGACGTGAACGGGCAGCGCGTCCAGGGCCGTCACGTGCTCCTGGCGACCGGCTCCGTGCCGAAGTCGCTGCCGGGCCTGGACATCGACGGCGACCGGATCATCTCCTCGGACCACGCCCTCGTCCTGGACCGTGTGCCGAAGTCCGCGATCATCCTGGGCGGCGGCGTCATCGGCGTCGAGTTCGCCTCGGCGTGGAAGTCCTTCGGCGCCGACGTGACGGTCATCGAGGGCCTCAAGCACCTCGTCCCGGTCGAGGACGAGAACTCCTCCAAGCTCCTCGAGCGCGCGTTCCGCAAGCGCGGCATCAAGTTCAACCTGGGCACCTTCTTCTCGAAGGCCGAGTACACCGCCGACGGCGTCAAGGTCATCCTGGCCGACGGCAAGGAGTTCGAGGCCGAGGTCCTGCTGGTCGCGGTGGGCCGCGGGCCCGTCTCGGCCGGTCTGGGCTACGAGGAGCAGGGCGTCGCGATGGACCGCGGCTACGTCCTGGTCGACGAGTACATGCGCACCAACGTCCCGACGATCTCCGCCGTCGGCGACCTGGTCCCCACGCTCCAGCTCGCGCACGTCGGCTTCGCCGAGGGCATGCTGGTGGCGGAGCGTCTGGCCGGCCTGAAGACCGTCCCGATCGACTACGACGGCGTCCCCCGGGTGACGTACTGCCACCCCGAGGTCGCCTCCGTGGGCATCACCGAGGCCAAGGCCAAGGAGATCTACGGCGCGGACAAGGTCGTCGCTCTGAAGTACAACCTCGCGGGCAACGGCAAGAGCAAGATCCTCAACACCTCGGGCGAGATCAAGCTCGTCCAGGTGAAGGACGGCGCGGTGGTCGGCGTCCACATGGTCGGCGACCGCATGGGCGAGCAGGTCGGCGAAGCCCAGCTGATCTACAACTGGGAGGCGCTGCCGGCCGAGGTCGCGCAGCTCGTCCACGCCCACCCGACGCAGAACGAGGCGCTCGGCGAGGCCCACCTGGCCCTTGCGGGCAAGCCGCTGCACTCGCACGACTGACCCTCGGTCGAGACACGTCGAAGCGACGACCCAGACTTCCGCAACTCGTAAGGAGCAACCGAAACCATGGCGGTTTCCGTAACCCTGCCGGCGCTCGGCGAGAGCGTCACCGAGGGCACCGTCACCCGCTGGCTGAAGGCCGAGGGTGAGCGCGTCGAGGCCGACGAGCCCCTGCTCGAGGTGTCGACCGACAAGGTCGACACCGAGATCCCCTCCCCCGCCGCCGGCGTCCTGGCCTCCATCAAGGTCGCCGAGGACGAGACGGTCGAGGTCGGCGCCGAGCTGGCCGTCATCGACGACGGCACCGGGGCCCCCGCCGCTGCACCGGCCCCGGCCGCCGAGGAGGTCGCTCCGCCGGCCCCCGAGCCGGCCGCGGCCGCCCAGCCCTCCACCGAGCAGGAGGCTCCGGCCCCCGCTCCCACCCCCGAGGCCGCCGCGGGCGGCGGTTCCGCCGAGGGCACGGACGTCGTCCTGCCCGCGCTCGGCGAGTCCGTCACCGAGGGCACCGTCACCCGCTGGCTGAAGCAGGTCGGCGAGGAGGTCGCCGAGGACGAGCCGCTGCTCGAGGTCTCGACCGACAAGGTCGACACCGAGATCCCGGCGCCCGTCGCCGGTGTGCTGCTCGAGATCACGGTCGGCGAGGACGAGACCGCCGAGGTCGGCGCGAAGCTCGCCGTCATCGGCGCCCCGGGCGCGGCTCCGGCCGCGCAGGCGAGCGACGAGGGCGCGTACGTGACCCCGCTGGTGCGCAAGCTCGCCGCCGAGAACAACGTCGACCTGGGCTCCGTCAAGGGCACCGGCGTCGGCGGCCGCATCCGCAAGCAGGACGTCCTCGCCGCCGCCGAGGCAGCGAAGGCCGCCGCCGCGGCTCCGGCTCCCGCCGCCGCCCCGGCCGCCGCGAAGAAGGCCCCCACGCTGGAGGCCTCCCCGCTGCGCGGTCAGACCGTGAAGATGCCCCGCATCCGCAAGGTCATCGGCGACAACATGGTCAAGGCGCTGCACGAGCAGGCGCAGCTGTCCTCGGTCGTCGAGGTCGACATCACCCGCCTGATGAAGCTCCGCGCGCAGGCGAAGGACTCCTTCGCGGCCCGTGAGGGCGTCAAGCTGTCCCCGATGCCGTTCTTCGTGAAGGCGGCGGCCCAGGCGCTGAAGGCCCACCCGGCCGTCAACGCCCGGATCAACGTGGACGAGGGCACGATCACCTACTTCGACACCGAGAGCATCGGCATCGCGGTGGACTCGGAGAAGGGCCTGATGACCCCGGTCATCAAGCACGCGGGCGACCTGAACATCGCCGGCATCGCGAAGGCCACGGCCGACCTGGCCGGCAAGGTCCGCGCGAACAAGATCACCCCGGACGAGCTGTCCGGCGCGACCTTCACCATCAGCAACACCGGCTCGCGCGGCGCGCTGTTCGACACGATCATCGTGCCGCCGAACCAGGTCGCGATCCTCGGCATCGGCGCGACGGTCAAGCGTCCGGCCGTCATCGAGACGGAGGAGGGCACGGTCATCGGCGTCCGCGACATGACGTACCTGACCCTGTCCTACGACCACCGTCTGGTCGACGGCGCCGACGCGGCCCGTTACCTGACCGCGGTCAAGGCGATCCTGGAGGCCGGCGAGTTCGAGGTCGAGCTCGGCCTCTGACCCCGCCGCCCCGGCAGCACGCACGCCCCCGTCCGGTACTCCGGGCGGGGGCGCTCGCGTTCCCGGCGGGGCGGCGGGCCCGTGCCCGGAGTACCGGAC
>NZ_JAHHIT010000216.1 GCF_024539675.1 Streptomyces hilarionis
CACTCCGCCCCTCCCCGCCCCTCGCCTGAACGCCCATGGCGTCGTGCCCGTATGCAGTCCCGACTGCTTTCGGAAAAGGCGCGGTGATCACGTGACGGCTCGCTCTCCCCACTCCGGCCACCGCAGGTCCCAGAACAGAACCCCGATCATCGCCGCGGTCGCCGCCGCGGTCCTCTCTCTCGCGATCGCGGCGCAGGCCGCGCTCGCGACCGAGACCGGCGGCGCCGCGGCGCGGATGCGCGGGCTCGCCGTGCCGCGCGCGGCCGGCGAGGAGCAGCTCACCGCGACCCGCAGGGTCACCGACGTCTTCGACGGGGCGCTCACCCGGTTCACCGCAGCGGGCGCGCCGGCCGGGGACGGGCGCGAGAAGGGGCGGAAGGAGGGCCGGGAGCCGCTGTTCGAACTCGCCGACGGCGCCGTGCTGAAGAACGTCGTCCTCGGTTCTCCCGCCTCCGACGGCGTCCGCTGTCTGGGCAGCTGCACCTTGGAGAACGTGTACTGGGAGGACGTCGGCGGGGACGCCGCGACCTTCCTCGGCGGGTCCCCCGACGCGAGGTACGTCGTGAGCGGCGGCGGCGCGGCCCGGGCCGCGGACGAGGTGTTCCGGTTCGACGGCGCCGGCACGCTCACCGTGCGCGACTTCGCGGTGGCCGGCTTCGGCACCCTCGTCCGCTCCTGCGGCGACTGCGCGAAGCGGCTCCCGCGCCACGTGGTGCTGGACGACGTCACGGCCACCGCTCCCGGCGGCGACCTGGTCGCGCTCAACGCCGGCCTCGGCGACACCGCCCGGCTGAGCCGCGTCACCGTGCTCGGCGACTCCGACCGCGCGATCGTGCCCTGCCGTACGTTCGGCGGCACGGGCGACGGCCCCGCCCAGAAGCCCGACGCGACGGCGGACGGCGTGAACTGCCTCTTCGACCGGGCCGACATCGCCTTCCGCTGACACGACCCGGCATCGTCGCGGACATCGGGTTCGTCATCCGCTTCGTCGCGGACCCGGCCTCGTCGCGCCGGGGTCGACGACGTTCCGGCGTACGGAAGTTGAACACTTCGCGCACCGCCCGCCGGGCCGTCGGGAGCGTCCTTACGCTGACGCGCGTGCAAGATCGACGACAGGCGGGCGACGACCGTCACGGCAGTGCCCGGGAACGGTCCCCCCTGACACCCCGCGGCCCCCGCGCGGCGGGCTCCGGCCGCGGGCCGAACCCGCTGCTGGGGCTCCAGCAGACCGCGGGCAACGCGGCCACCGTCGCGGCCCTGAAGGGCGCCGGACCGGCCCGCCGGACCGGCGCGGACCTCGCCGGCCGCGCGAGCCGCCCGGCACTGGACGCGGTCTCCGAGGTGGACGACGACGCCCTCGAACTCCCGCCGTATCTGCGGTACATGGAGGCGGGCGGGCTGTCCACGGCGTACGGTCTCACCGGCCACGAGTTCGTCACGGACACCCTCGCCGCCCGCATCGGCCGGCGCGACGGCGTCGTCGCCGAGATCGGGGCCGAACTCGCGGGCCGGCCGGAGTCGTTCTACGGCAGCGGCCGCGCCTTCGCGGTCACCGGCCCCCGGGGCACGGACCGCTACGACGTCACGGTGACCCTCTCCCCCGCCGACGACGACCGCCCGGGCGTCTTCTCCCTCGCGGGCCCCGACGCGGAGGGCGCGGCCACCAAGGTGGACGTGCAGCACCAGAGCACGTCGGCCGTCGCGCACAGCACGGGGTCCTCCGCGTCCAAGGGGCTGTCGTTCACCGCGTTCGGGCTGGCACCGGTGGCGCCGGCGGTCTGGGCGGGCGCGGCGGCCACCGTCAACGCCCAGCCGTTCCAGTCCTCCCGGGACTCGCGCACCCAGCGCGCCGTCGCCGAACCCCGGGTGCTGCGCAGCGACAAGGGGTCCGTCGAGGTGCCGCGCCGCGTGCGCTACGGCGTGCGGGTCAGCCAGGACGGCGGGCGCGCGGCGCAGCGCTTCAGCGGGACCGGCGCCCTGACCATGCGCGTGCCGGTGGAGCATCTGGTGCCGGTCTCCGCCGGGGCGTCCCCGCCGCCGCGTCCGGTGGAGCCCGCGACCGCGCGGGCGGTGTCCCTGGCCGACTCGATGGCGCCGCTCGCCGTCGCGGACGCCGCCGGCCCGCACCAGGGCGGCGGCGGGCTCTTCGACGCCGTCGCCTCCGCGCTGCATCCGTCCCTTACCTGGCCCGGCGCTCCGGGTCGGGCCAGGCTCTACGAGGCGACCGCCACCGCGACGGTGCTGGAGGACCTGCCCCGGCTGCTGCGCGACGGGGTGGTGGGCGAGGACCTGACCAGCCGGGACGGAAGCACCACGGGCACCTACCGGATGCGCGCGGCGGTCACCGAACTGGCTCCGGGCTGGAGCACCGGCAGGACGCAGCTGCGCACCCACCAGCAGGCCCAGCACGCGGTGACGGACGCGGCGGGCAAGGGCCGCGGCGCGGCCTTCGGCGTCGGCCCGGCGGCGGGATTCGGCGTCCTCGGCAACGCGGCGGCCGTACGCGGCACGGTCATGCCGGTCGTCGGCGCGCGCCGGACGCGCTTCACCGTCGCCGAGCAGACGGTGTCCAGCAGGCAGGGCGCGGAGGTGCGCGGCGAGAAGGTGCTCTACCTGGGCACGGTCCGGTTCACCGTCGAGGGCAGCGGTCCGAGCTCGCCGCTGACCCGGGCGCGGGGCGGCGGCCGCACGGCGCACCACTCCATGCGGGTGTGGATCAGCCTGCGCGCCGACGAGGCGCAGGAGTTGGGACTGCCCCTGCCGGACGGCGTGACCGCGGGCCCGTTCGTGGAACGGCCGCCGCGGGCGCAGGACGCGAAGGGCAAGGGCAGGGCCGTCGCGGAACAGGAGGAGCAGGGGGACCCGGGCGCCCCCGGGCATCTCGTGCGGCATCTGCCGTTCGGTGCGATGGGGTCCAGCGTGGCGATCAGCCGTCTGGACACCGCGCCCATGATGCGCGCCGTGCGGGAGCTGTTCACGACCGACCCCCGGCTGGCGGGCTATCTGCCCGCGTTCGGCGAGGAGGAGCAGGAGAGCGAGCCCGGCCCGCAGGAGGCCGAGGTCCAGCGACGGAACTACCGCGAGCTGGTCACCGTCCTGTCGGAGACCAACCTGCGGGTCAACAAGGACCAGTTGCTGTCGTCGGGCGTCCGGGTGCGGATGCGCCGCAAGTCGCGCTTCCACACGCACGACGTGCAGGTGCGGGTCACCGGTGCGCTGCGCGAGACCGGCTATCTCGGCGACACCGAGGACTGGCTGGTGCGCTCGCACGCGAGTGTCGCCGCCGGCGTGCAGAGCGGGCGGGCGAGTTCGCGGACCGTGGCCGGGATGGCGCTCGGACAGTTCCGGCTGATCCCCGGCGCGCTGACGCTGTCGGCGCGCGCCGAGAAGGGCCGTACGACGACCCGGCGCGGGCAGGCCGGTCCGACCGTGCGCACGGACGTCCTCACCAACGGCTCCGAGAAGGCGAGCGTGTTCGGCGGGGCGCTGAGCCTGAGCGTGGACGTCACCATGACGAGCCGTCAGCGCAAGGCGGCGCGTGCCCTCACCCCCGGCGCGCCGGGCCGGGACGCGCCGACGCCCGAACACCTCGGGACGCTGCCGCTCGACGCGCAGGACGTCCGGCTGCTCACCCCCACCGCGTTCACCCTGGACGACGCCGGCAAACAGCGACTGGAGACGGGCGCCGCCTCCCGCAGGGCCCAACACGTGCCCGGGCGCGCCGACTTCGGCGCGGCGGGCATCGGCGACCTGGCGGGCCTGGCCCCCGCCCAGCTGGGCGGGGGCGGCCTGCGCGACTGGACGCTGGTGGAGACGGTGGGCGACGGACAGCCCGTGCGCGACCTGGTGTTCGACCTGCTGGCGAAGGCCGCCGCGCGCAACCGGCACGATGCCGCCGGGCGGCCGCGCAGGGACAGGGCGCTGGAGACGGAGGGGCTCGCGCCCCGGCTCGCGATCGAGGAACGGTTCAGTCCGCAGGCCGTGACGGCGGCGCTGCGGCAGGCGGTGTCCGCGGGCTGGGTGGTGCCCGGACTGCGGTACGCGCGCCGCTCGGCCGAGCTGAACGGCGCGGTCGGGGTCCGGTTCGCGCTGACCGCGCCCCGGATCGTGCACCAGGGCACGGGGGCGGGCACCGAGACCTTCGTGCTGGGCGGACACCAGGTCACCGGCCAGGAGGGCGAGAGCCGGAGCACCACCGTGCAGGGCGGGCTGACGGGACTGGAGAACGGCGCCGAGTGGCGGCTCGCCCAGGGCGTCGCGGCCGGGCGCACCCTGGGCGCCGGCGACACCGCGGCGCACACGCTCGTCGGCACCGTGGAACGCAACGCCCACACCTCGCGCAAGAGCGCGCTCCATCTCGTCCAGTGCGACCTGGTGGTGCGGATGGTCGCCGAGGTGAAGGTGACCGGCGGCGGCCCGTACGTGGCGCGTGGCGGCCGCACGGTGCCGGCCGGAGCCTCCGTCTGGCTCACCGCGGACCAGGTGCGGGCGGCGGGGCTGACCGTGCCCGGCGAGGAACGGCGCGACGACGCGGCCGCCGCCCCGGCCGGCAGGACGGCCGACGCGACGAGCAAAGGGACGGCCGACGGGACCTCACGGTCGGCGCGGACGCGCGGGGCCGAGAACGAGGCCGAGGGGGGCGCCGGGAGCTCCGGGAGCGCCGCGGCGAGGACGTCGGCGGTCCCCGTCCCCGGCCTGCCCCGCAGACTGCCGCTCGGCTTCGGCATGATCGAGGACCTTCCCGACTTCGTGCCCCTGCTGGAGGCGATCCGCGGCAGGCTCGGCGCGCCCCTCGCCGAGGACCTCCTGCCGCGGACCCGGCTGACGGACCGCAACGACAACGTGCAGCGGCTGCTCAGGGTGCTGGACCGGGACGGCTCGGCGGGCCTGCTGTCGAGCGCGATGGACGGGGGCGTCGGCGTCGAGCTGTTCGACGGCCGCAGGCGGCCCTACCGTGCGGTGTTCAGCGTCCGCCGGACCGGCCGGGGCCGCTATGCGCGGATGGCCTCCGACGGTCGGGACATGGAGTACATCACCTCCGCCGCGGCCCAGCGGGCCGCCGCCCACGACGAGAGCGACACCCGGGGCGTCGAGGGCGTGCTGGCCGGCTCGGGCAAACCCGACGGCGGCGCCGGGCAGTTGAAGGGCGTCGGCGCCGCCGCGGGCCTCGGCGTGTCGACGAGTGACTCCCGGCGCTCGGCGAGCGCCGGGCGCGCCCAGACGGGGGTCAAGACGGTCGCCGAGGCGGCGTCCGCCCCGTCGGCCCGGATGAGCCTGCCCGTGGCGGCGCGGCTGGAGGTCTTCGACGGCGCCCGCCGGGTGGCCCTGGCGGAGCTGGAGGGGCTGAGCCTCACCCATCGCGTGCTCACGGCCGACCTGCGCGCTCTGTCGGAGCTCGTCGCGGTCCCGTCCCGGCAGGTCGGCCGACGCGGGCTCGACACGTCCGAGGGCGACGCCGACCGGCTCGGCCCCTGGCGCGCCGGCGGGGTGCGGCTGCCCATGGAGGCGCAGGTCAACGGGTTCCAGGGAACGCCCAGGGTGCAGCAGGCGGTGGACGACGCGGTGCGGCGGGCCGGCGGCGACGCGCGCTTTCGCACCGGCGGCGAGGCGGGCTTCCACCTGCTGCGCGAGGCCGTCTCCACGGAGTGGCTGATCGCGGCGCTGCCGCTGCTGACCGCCGCGGGCGTGGACCTCCCGCCGGTGCACGCGACCGGCGCCTCCGGCCAGGACCTGCACACCTCGCTGCACGCCCGGCTCCGGGGCGGCCGGGTGCTGGGCGTCGGCGACAAGATGACCTTCGAGACCGTCGCGCAGAGCGCGCCGGACGCGCCGCGCCCGACGGGCGGCGACGGGCAGCAGGCGAACGAGCACGGCGCCTCGGCCCGCGGTCTGTTCGGCGCGGGCGTGCTCAACGCCGACGAGTTCCGGATGAACCAGTTCCTCGGCGTCATGGACGGAACCGGCAGCGCCGTGGACACGGCGGGGGGCGGCGCCGGCTCGATGCCGCTGCACAAGCCCAAGTTCGCCTCGGTCCTGGTGCAGTTCACGCTGGACGTGCGGGTCGTGGCCCGGGTCGCCGGCCGGGTGTCGGGGCGGGGCGCGACCGCCGTGCAGGAGGTCACGCTCCCGCAGCCGGTGGTCGTGCGCATGCCCGAGCCCGCCGCACGACGCCTGCTGGCCGACCGGACCGGCGCGGGACGTATGGCCGACCCGGGACGCCACCTGACGCCGGGCGGGTGACCGCGGTCAGGTCCGTCCCCGGGCGGTCACCGCGGACCGGCGGGGCGGCCCGGCGCGCACGACGGGCTCCGGGCCGCGCGGGCGGTCAGAGCTTGGCGCCGAAGTTCTGCGTCCACCACGGGCCGCCCGCCCCGTCGTGGATCCCGACACCGATGTTCTTGAAGGCGCAGTTGAGGATGTTGGCGCGGTGGCCGGGGCTGTTCATCCATGACGTCATCACCGCCTGGGCGCTCTGCTGCCCCATGGCGATGTTCTCCCCGTAGGTGGACCAGCGGTAGCCCGCGGCCGTGATGCGCTGCCCGGGGTCGGCCCCGTCGGGGTTGGTGTGGTCGAAGAACCCGCGGGCGGCCATGTCGTCGGAGTGCCCCTGTGCCGACTTGCGCAGCAGCGGGTCCTCGGTGAGGGCTCCGCAACCGGCCTTGGCGCGCTCCTCGTTGACGAGCGCGATCACCTGGGCCGAGCGGTCGGACGACCCGGAGCGCACGGTCGGCGTGCGGGAGGCCGGCTGCCGGGACGCGGCCGGCTTCGCCGCGGGCTTCGCCGACGCGGTGGCGCTCTTGCGGGCGCTGGGCGAGGCACTGGCGCTCGGCGACGACGACGCGGACGCGGAGGGCGTCGGGGAGGCGGAGGGCGAGGGGGACGTCTCGGCCGCGTCGGGCGTGGGGCGGCCGGTGACCAGCGCGTCGTCCACCGGCCGTACGGCGGTGCTGTCCTGGGCGCCGCCCTCCGGCCGCAGGCCGAACCAGAGGATTCCGCCGCCGGCCACGCAGGCCGCCACGACCGCGCCGCCGACCGCGCGCCGCCGGGTGCGCCGCCGACGCCGGGTCGCGGTGCGCGAGGCGGTGCGGCCGGCCGCCGAGTGCCGCGCGCCCGGCTCCACGGTGACGTCGGGTCCGCCCTCGGGGAGGGCGGACGCCGAACCGGCCAGTGCGACGGTGTCCGAGGCGGCGCGCGTCCGGGCGAGCAGCGCGGACGACACCCCGACCAGCGCGAGACCGGCCAGCAGCCCCTCCGCGGGCACCAGCCCGCCCCACAGGCCGGAGCACTGGACGCACCCGCGCGCATGGCGGGCTATGCGCTTGCGCCACAGCGTCGAGGGCATGCCGTCCCAGGCCGCCAGCTCACCGCGCAGGTCCGGGCAGGGCGGCTGGGCGCCCACGGCCCGCACGACCACGCGGGCCGCCTCCAGCTGGGCCTTCATCCGCTGGACGCGGACCGCCGTGTGCTGCGGCGTCAGGGCGAGGGCCTCGGCGATCTCCGCCCGGGTCAGTTCACCCGCGCACTCCAGCCACCACAGGGACAGCAGCCCCCGGTCGTCCGGCTCCAGCCAGCGCGTGGCCAGCGCGGTCTCCTGCCGCTGGCCGGACAACTGGAGCCGGACGATGGTGAGGTCGACGAAGTCGGCGCCCGGGTCGGCGACCTCGTCGGCCTCCTCCACGGCGGCCCGGGCCGGCTGCTGCCGGTTCCAGTGGGCCCGCACCTGGTTCATCGCGATCGCGACCAGCCAGGAGCGGAAGCTCTCCGGGTCGCGGAGCGCCCCGAGGGAGTCCAGGGCGCGCAGCATGGTGTCCTGCACGACGTCGTCCACGTCCACGGAGCCGTTCAGCGCCCGGCCCACGATGTTGTAGACGAGCGGGAGGTACTCGGCGACGAGCGTGTCCTGGGCCGTCTGGTCTCCCGCTCGCGCTGCGGTCACCAGCGCCGTCGTCTCCACCGTGTGCCGTTCACTCATTGCAGCTTCCCTGTCGTCGAATCCGAACGATGCTGTCCGTCGCATCGGGGATCTCCACGGGGACGACGGATAACAGTTCTTCGGAAAAACGTGCGAGGACAGAGACTGTCCGCCGGACGCCCCCGGTGCAATGGAAGGGGTCACATTCCGGCGCCCCCGTGCGAACCCGTCCAACCGGCGAGGCGTATCACGGCTCTTGTCGGCTGAATCGCCGGATTGCGGCCATCCATCCCGACTCGTCCCGCTCGGGCCGCCGGGACCGCCCGGGCCGCCGGGGCGGTCCCCCTCGTGGCGACTCGCCGCCGGAGCGGGCCCGTGCCCCGGCGGTGGCGGTACTACTGTCGCCGGCATGGACCGTGATGGCCGAGGGTGGCTCCCCTGTCTGCTCGGCGGAGCGGTGTTCGCCGTGTGCATGGCCGGCACCACCCTGCCGACTCCGCTCTACGGCCTCTACCAGGACAAGTTCGGCTTCTCCGAGCTGACGGTCACCGTCGTGTACGCGGTGTACGCCTTCGGCGTCATCGGGGTGCTGCTGCTGGCGGGCAACGCCTCGGACACGGTGGGCCGCCGGACGGTGCTGCTCTGGGGCCTCGGCTGTGCGGCCGCCAGCGCGGTGTGCTTCCTGTGCGCCACCGGGCTGGGCTGGCTGTACGCGGGGCGGCTGCTGTCGGGACTGTCGGCCGGTCTGTTCACGGGCGCGGCCACGGCCTACGTCATGGACCTGGCCCCCGAGGGCGGGGCCTCGCGGGCCACCCTCGTGGCGACGGCCGCCAACATGGGCGGACTGGGCTGCGGCCCGCTGCTCGCCGGACTGCTCGCGCAGTACGCCCCGTGGCCGCTGTACCTGCCGTTCGGCGTGCACCTGGCCCTGGTGGCCTGCTCGGTCGCCGTGGTGGCACGGCTTCCGGAGACGGTGCGCGAGCGCAGGCCGGTCGGCGCGGTGCGGCCGCAGCGACCGGCCCTGCCGGCGCAGGTGCGCGCGGTGTTCGGGCCGGCGGCGACCGCGTCGTTCGTGGGGTTCGCCCTGTTCGGCGTGTTCACCTCGGTCAGTCCGGCGTTCCTCGCCGAGTCCCTGGACGTGCGCAACCACGCCGTCAGCGGACTGGTCGTGGCGCTGGCGTTCTTCGCCTCGACGGGCGGGCAGTCGGCCGTCGGCCGGGTCGGCGCGGGGCGGGCGCTGCCCTTGGGCTGCGCCGCTCTGCTGGCCGGGCTGGCGCTGCTCGCGGGCGCGCTGCGCTGGGAGTCGCTGGCGCTGGTGGTGCTGAGCGCGCTCGTCGGCGGCGCCGGGCAGGGGCTGGCGTTCCGCGCGGCGCTGTCGGCCGTGGCCGAGGCTTCGCCGCCTCAGCGGCGGGCGGCGGTCATCTCGACGCTGTTCGTGGTGGCGTACGCGGGCATCTCGGTGCCGGTGATCGGCGTGGGCCTGCTGACCGACCCGCTGGGCCTGGAGGGCGCCGGGCTGGTGTTCATCGCGTGCATGGCCGTCCTCGTGGCGAGCGCGGCCGCGTACCTGTTCCGGCGGCCGCTGCCGGCGAGGGCGTGAGACCGAGGAACGGAGCCGGCCGGCGTCGAGGCCGGTCCTCGGTGCGCCGTGGCGAGGGGCGCCCCTCGCCACGCGAGCCGGCGGTGGCGTGCCGTCGCGCGTATGCCTGGGCGGGCGATTCCGCGCGGGCGTGCCGTCACCCGGGTGCCCGCGGGGCTCGGATTCGCGTCGTGCGGGTGCCCGGGCGGGTGCGCCGTGCTTCCGCCCGGCGCGAGGTCCGGACCCGCTTGGACGCGTCCGTACGAGTGGCTTCGGTCCACCGGCGAACCGCCGGGGGGCGGACCGGCGTTGGGCAGGACCCAGTCGTTCATCACCGGAAAGGCCCCTCCATGCGACGTACCGCCCTCCTGGCCGTCTGTGCTCTGGTCAGTGCCGCAGCCACGGGATTCTTCACCACCAGCGCCCTGCGCAGCCGCTGACGCACGGGCCGGGGCGGCGACCTTGCCGCTTCCCCGGCCCGGCGCAGACCACGCGGCTCACGGCTCACGGCTCACGGCTCACGGCTCACGATGGGCGGGCGGCCGACCGGCCGGGCCCTTCCCCTGCGCCCCGCCGGCGCCCTCCGCCCCCTGCGTCGACGCCCCGTCGGCGGCGGCCCCCCTGCCGCCGGGGTGCCGCAGCGCGCACAGGTAGCCGATGCCCAGGGCGACGGCCATGCCGTAGAACACCCACTGATTGGCCTCGGCGAAATCCATGCGGATCGCGGACATCGACTCCCGCAAGGTCTGCGCGACCGCGCCGCCCCCGCTCAGTTGACGCTCGTCGCCGCTCCCGGTCACCGACTCCGCGACGTTCCTCGCCGCATCCCCCGCCGCCGACGGCGGCACCCCGTGCGACTCGAGCGTGTTCCTGACGTTGTCCGTCATGGAGTGGGTCAGCATCGTGCCGAACAGGGCCAGTCCGACGCTCGCCGCGTAGTTGCGGATGGTCTGGGTGATGCCGGTGACCTCGCCGTACGAGGCGTCGATCGCCCGGTTGACGGCGTCCGTGGACGCGGGCGCGAGGACGAAGCCGATCCCGGCCCCCGCGAGGGCTGCGTAGGGCCACTGGTCGTGCATGGACAGGTCGGTCAGCTTCCCGGCCCAGAGCGCGAAGCCGACGGCCCCGACCACGCAGCCCAGCTTCAACGTCGGGCGGGCGCCGCGTTTGTCTAGGATCCGCCCGCCCCACTGCGAGGCGATCGCGAAGCCGGCGAAGACGTACAGCAGGTACAGGGCGGCCTGGTTGGGCGAGGCGCTCAGCGACACCTGGGCGTAGACCGAGGCGAAGAAGAACAGCGGGACGAACGCGAGCATGGAGAAGAACAGCACCAGCCCGTCCACCACGAAGGCCCGGTCGCGGAAGACCGCGAGCTTGACCAGCGGATGGGCCGTGCGCAGCTCGTAGCGGCAGAACAGCCAGAGCACGGCGAGGCCGCCCACGATGCAGATCCAGGTGTACACGCTGTCCCAGCCCCACGCGGACGCCTGTTGGAAGCCCAGCACGCTCGCGCCCATGCCGAGCACGATGAGCGCGGCGCCGGGCACGTCCAAGGGCTCGTCGCGGCGGCGGTCGGACACGTGGGAGAGCGAGGTCAGGATCAGCGCGACGACGGCGACGGGCACGTTGACCCAGAAGATGGCGCGCCAGGTCCAGTCGGTGAGCCAGCCGCCGAGCAGCGGTCCGAGGGCCGTCAGGGCCCCGGTGACGCCGAAGAACAGGGCCAGCGCACGCCCGCGCCGCTCGACGGGGAAGACGGCGACGACCACGGCCAGCGCGGCGGGGAAGAGCAGGGCCGCGCCCAGTCCCTGGGTCGCGCGGAAGACGATGAGCCAGCTCAGCGCGAAGTCGCCCCGGGGCACACAGCCGCACAGGACGGACGAGACCACGAACACGACGGTGCCCACCACGACGACGCGCCGCGGACCGAAGAGGTCGGCCAGGCGTCCGCCGAGCGCGAAGAACGCGGCCAGGGACAACAGATAGGCGTTGACGACCCATTGCATGCCGGAGGCGGACAGTCCGAGTTCGTCGACGATGTCCGGCGTCGCGATCGCCACGATGGTCTGGTCGATGAACGTCATCGCCACCGCGAACATCATGGCCGCGAGCGCCAGTGACTGCGAGGGAGCACCCCGGCCCGCGGGCGCCTCGCCCGCCTGCTGCTTGGTGTACATGCCAGTCATCACCTCAGTCTGCGCCCGCTCGGGTGACGACGCATGCGGGGAACGGCGGACCGGGGCGTGGACGGACGTCGCCCCAGGTCATCCCGTGGTGCGACGCACCCCGCCCCGCCCGCTCCCCCGCCCCTCCGG
>NZ_JAHHIT010000217.1 GCF_024539675.1 Streptomyces hilarionis
GGTCGGGGCCGGGCGCAGGGGGGGTGTGGCCGGCCGGGCGGTCAGCGGCCGAGGCGTCGCAGGGTCGCGCGCGGGCGGTTGGTGATGATGGCGTCGACGCCCAGTCCGACGCAGAGATCGACGTCCTCGGGTTCGTTCACGGTCCACACGTGCACCTGGTGGCCGGCCCGTTTCAGCCGCTCGACGTACGCCGGGTGACCGCGCACGATGCGCATCGAGGGGCCGGCGATCCCGACCCCCGCCGGCAGCCGCCCGTCGCGCAGCCGGGGCGAGACGAACTGCATCAGGTAGACCGCCGGGATCGTGGGCGCGGCGGCGTGCACGCGGTGCAGCGAACGCGCCGAGAAGCTCATGATCCGCACCGGCGACTCGGCCGGCGAGGCCGGGGCGTCCAGGCCGAACCGCTTGAGCAGCGTCAGCAGCCGTTCCTCCACCTGTCCGGCCCAGCGGGTCGGATGCTTGGTCTCGATGGCCAGCTCGACGCGCCGTCCCGCGTCGGAGACGAGCTCCAGCAACCGCTCCAGGGTCAGGACCGACGTCTCCTCGCGGTCCTCGGGCCGGACCTCCCAGTCGGGGTCCTCCTCGCGCGCGTGCCAGGCCTCGTGCGCCTCCTTCGTCTTCCAGGAGCCGAAGTCCAGGGCCGCCAGGTCGGCGAGCTCCAGGGCGGACACCGCCCCGCGCCCGTTGGACGTACGGTTGACGCGGCGGTCGTGCACGCAGACGAGGTGACCGTCCGCGGTCAGCCGTACATCGCACTCGAGGGCGTCCGCACCGTCCTCGATCGCCTTCTTGTACGCGGCCAGGGTGTGCTCGGGGGCCTCCTCGGAGGCGCCCCGGTGGGCGACGACTTGAATGTGGTGCTGCCGTGCGTGAGTCACCGCGTCATCGTGCCACCGTCGGCCCGTCGTCTGAGAACCCTCTGAGATCTTTCGAAGATGCGCGCTTATTGTGCGTATTGACCCTTATAAAGAAAGACCGAGGACCCACAGGCACCGCTTATGGTGCTCTGACGGCCCGTGGGAAAAGCTGAGACGTACAAAAGGACAGGCAACAGCTTCAGCGCGCCGGGTAGTGGACGAAGCGTGCGCCGAAGCGCGTCGAGCGCCTACGGGCACGACCCAGTGCGACCCTGTGCGACCGCCGAAAACAGCCGTGGATCGAGGAGAAGAGCTGTGAGCACCGAGAACGAGGGCAAGAGCGAGGGCACTCAGGTACCCCCGGCCCCGTCCGCACCCCCCGTGCCGGTGGAGTCTCCCTCGGCCGCCTCGCAGGCGTCCGCGCCCGACGCCGGCGCGCCCACCACCCCGCTCCCGGCGACGCCCCCGCGGGCGCCGGAGCCGGGCCCCGCGGGAGCCGCCGGTGCGACCGGCGCGCCCGAGGGCGGCTGGCCTCCGCCCGGCGCGGCCCCGACGACGCCCGCCCCGTCCGCCCCGGTCGACGGCGACTGGCCGCCGCCGACCGTCCCCCACGCCTCCCCCGCGTACGAGTCCGGCGCCCCCCAGGGAGCCCCGGCCGGCCACGGGAACGACTGGCAGAACCCGCCGCCCCCCGCGACGCCCCTGTACGCCGATGCCGGTGCGGGCACGCACGCGTACGGCGCCGACGGTGGCGGCGCCGGTGCCGGCGGAGGCAGCGGGACCGTCTGGGGGGCCTCCTACCAGCAGCCCGCGCCCAAGTCGGGCCGTGGCCGCGGCGGGCTCGTCGCCGCGGTCCTGATCGCCGCGCTGGTCGCCGGCGGCCTGGGCGGCGGCCTCGGCTACACCCTGGCCAGGAACGACGACGACAGCGGTTCCACCACCGTCTCCGCCTCCACCGACGGCGGCGCCGTCAAGCGCGACCCCGGCACGGTCGCGGGCGTGGCCGCCAAGGCCCTGCCCAGCACGGTCACCATCGAGGCCGAGTCCAGCAGCGGCGAGGGCGGCACCGGCACCGGCTTCGTCTTCGACACCCAGGGCCACATCGTCACCAACAACCACGTGGTGGCGGACGCCGTCGACGGCGGCAAGCTGACGGCGACCTTCCCGGACGGCAAGAAGTACAACGCCGAGGTCGTCGGACACGCCAAGGGCTACGACGTCGCCGTGATCAAGCTGAAGAACGCCCCCTCGGACCTGAAGCCGCTCACCCTCGGCAACTCCGACAAGGTGGCCGTCGGAGACTCGACGATCGCGATCGGCGCCCCCTTCGGCCTGTCCAACACGGTCACCACGGGCATCATCAGCGCGAAGAACCGCCCGGTGGCCTCCAGCGACGGCTCCGGCAGCTCCTCCTCCTACATGAGCGCCCTCCAGACGGACGCGTCGATCAACCCGGGCAACTCCGGCGGCCCGCTGCTGGACGCCTCCGGCAACGTCATCGGCATCAACTCCGCGATCCAGTCCACCGGCGGCGGCGGGCTCGGCGGCACCACCCAGTCCGGCTCGATCGGCCTCGGCTTCGCCATCCCGATCAACCAGGCCAAGTACGTCGCCCAGCAGCTGATCAAGACCGGCGAGCCCGTCTACGCCAAGATCGGCGCCTCCGTCTCGTTGCAGGAGGGCTCGGGCGGCGCGAAGATCACCGACACCGCCGAGGGCGGTTCCTCGGCGGTCGAGTCCGGCGGCCCGGCGGCCCAGGCGGGCCTCAAGCCCGGCGACGTCATCACCAAGCTCGACGACATGGTGATCGACAGCGGCCCCACCCTGATCGGCGAGATCTGGACCCACCAGCCCGGCGACAAGGTCACGATCACCTACGAGCGCGGCGGCAAGACCCACACCGTGGACCTCACCCTCGGCTCCCGCAAGGGCGACAACTGAACCCACGCGCGCGTACCTCCCCGGGCGCGGTGACCACCGCCCCCACGCGCGCGTGCTCACCCGTCGCTCTCGTCCCCGCGCCGCCGGTCACGAACGGCGCGGGGTGGGCTGCCCGAGCGGCCTGAGCGACGGTCCTGAACAGCGCGAGAGCGTGACAGCGTCGGAAGGGGCGCCCCTCACCGAGGGGCGCCCCTTCCGCGTGCGAGCCGTCGGGTCAGCGAAGCGCACCGTCGGTGATCTGAGTGGCCATGCCGTTCTTGACCACGACCTCGGCCTCCACGCCCTTCTTGGCGGCCTTCTCCAGGTCGGCCTCTTCGCAGGGGGCGTCCACCTTCGAGCCGGCGGTGCCGCAGATCTGGCCCCCGCCCAGGATCACGGTGTCCTCGGAGAGGAAGAAGGCCTGCTGCTCACCGCCGGAGCCCTGCGCCGCAGGACCGTCGACCTGGTACTTGCCGGGCGCCATGTAGCGCACGATGCCGTACCAGGTGCCGCTGACGCCCTTGCCCTTGTTGAGCCCCTCCACCACGGTCTCGCCGGAGTCGGACGTGCCCCCGGAACCGGACGTGCCGCCACCGGACGTGCTCCCGGAACCGGTCGCGCTGCCACCGCCGGACGACTTCCCGGAACCGGACGTGCCACCGCCGGACGTGTTCCCGGAACCGGAACCGGAGGGGGACGCGGAGGCGCCGCCGGCGCCTGTCGCGCCGGACTTGTCCGCCGCCGCAGACGTGTCGGCCTTGGCGGAGGAGCTGTCGGCGTCGTCGCTCTGGCTGCACGCCGTCATCAGCAGGGTGCCGCCCAGGAGTGCGGCGGAGACGAGGAAGGCCTTGCGGCGGTTGCGGATCATGGGTCAATTCCCCTGCGAGGTCGATTGGGTGAGCCTGAGGTGCGGGCGTCACTCGGCACGTTCTTGATCATTATGAGTGGTCCAGGACCCGCGAGGCTGCCTCGGTCCTTGATCCAGGACGAGGCCGTCACGATCCCGTGACATGACCAACTGGAGGTGAAGGAAACGAGGTTGATGCTTCCGGCGACGGCCGCCCACCCCTCCGTCCTCCTCAAGGCCCTCCCGGCCTCTACCCGGCGGACGTGGACCTCACCGAGCTCGACGTCCGCCCGGGATCCGGATCAACCTGGGGCCGACGCGGAGCCGGTGGACCCCGTGCGGACCACGAGCCGCGCGCGAGGCCGGAGGCCGGTACGCTGTACCCGCTCCACCCCAGGTGGGCAGGGGCACAGGTGGGTTGCCCGAGCGGCCTAAGGGAACGGTCTTGAAAACCGTCGTGGCAGCGATGTCACCGTGGGTTCAAATCCCACACCCACCGCGTGGAGAGCAGTGAGAACGGCCCCTGACCAGGAACTTTGGTCAGGGGCCGTTGTCATGCCCGGCATCCGTGACTGTCCGGTGTTACCCGTGGTTCCCCGCTCGATCGGGCACGGCTGGGGCACGGGAACCTTCCCCAAGACCCACCAGGGGACGCTCGTGTGTATCTGGCACAGCTCTGCACCTTGCAGGGTGAGCTATCCGCTCACAGCGGGCGGATACAGATCGGAATTCTATAAGCGCTGCGATTTATTGGTTATTTCTTACAGATTGGCCAAAACGATTTTACTGGATGGGGATTGTTTGGCATCATGGGTTCATGAGTGCACGAAAGGTCTCGCGCCAGCACGTGGTTTCTCAGGTGCTGCTTAAACGGTTCACGATGCCTGAAACTAAAGGAGGTGGTTCTCGGCTCATTCCCTTTGACCTTAATTACCCGGATCGCCACCACAAGCTCAAAGGGTCTCGCGAATGTGGCTGGATTAAAGACTTCGTTGCCTACGAATCGGGTTCCATTGAGGAGTTGTGGGGGCAGGTCGAGAGGCGGGTGCCGGAGGCATTCCGGGCCGTAGATGCGGGTACGCCTTTCAATAAACCTGACCACGTAGAAATTCTGCGAGACCTCGTCGTGCTGCACCTCGTTCGGTCTCACCGTTACCGGGAGGCGCACCAAACCGCCGTCGTCACTGTGCGTGACCGTCTGCGGCGTGGACTTACGCAGGTCTACACCGAGGAATTGCGCCGTGAGGCGCTACGGGAGACCGGGCTTCGTCTGGCAGACCCGCAGGCTCTGAACGCGTTCGCAGAGAAGTTGATCGAGAGTTCCGAACCTGCCCAGGACCAGGCCAGCGGGAAGGCGTTTCGAGTCAGCATCGAGGAAATGTATAGAAAGGTTCGAGATAAGGTTTCTGGCTGGCAGGTGGAGGTCCTCTCTCCGCAAGTGGGTCAGTTCCTCATAGGCGATACTCCTGCCATCACGCTCCGGAAAGAAAACGGGGAGTTGCAATACGGTATGGCCGTCGGGGATGCGACCACAATTGTGCTACCTCTTGGTCCGGGTCACCTGCTGGCTCTCGGGCCGCAGAATCGGTCCTTTAGAATTCCAAAGGACCTGGTTGACGAACTCAATGCCGTCCAGATTCTTGCGGCAAATCGATACGTGTATCTGCACCCGCAGAGCGGTCTGGAATCCTTCGTCAAGGCTGGTGTGAGCTCCCGCATGGGTCGATAGAGGCGTTCGGGCGGCACGTCGAAGGGGCGCGTCACGTCGGCTGTCTAGGTTGGCGGAGCGGTTTTGGGCTGGAGCTGCTTTGGGGGGAGTGATCATGGCCCCGTAAGCTTCCGGCGAGTCGGGCAGTCTGTGGACCTGCCCGTTAAAGCACGACGTTGGGGCCATGATCTTCGAGGCTCCCCCCAAAGTGGCTGCCTAAAGCCGTGGAGCCGACCGCCCCAGCCACGACGTGTTCTGACCTCGTGCTCCGTGTGCCTGTCTCTTGGGCGGGCGGGGGCCGTCGGCCGTGCCGAGCGGGGCGGAGACATGAGCGCGGGCGCGGACGGCGGCCCGCGCCCGCCCGGAGGAGCGAAGCGACGACGGGTGCTTGATGAGGTAGAGATTCCTGTAACAGCTCAGCTGCTCAGGCGGTACTCCAGGACGTACGAACCGGCGTCCAAGAGCATCTGGTTGACCTCCACGGGGCGTTCGTCCTCGGTGAAGGCTGTACGGCAGATCTCCAGGACCGGAGTGCCGGCCGCGAGGGCCAGGGCCGTGCGCTCCTCCTCGCTCGGCATCCTCGCGCGCAGTTCCTCGGAGAAGGTGACCGGTTCCGCTCCCAGCTCGGCCAAGCGGGCATAGCTGCCTCCCGGGCCAGTGTTCGGCTGGGCGATCGCCGTGTCTCGCACCAGATCCGCGGGAAGGTACGACGTCGCGATCTGTACCGGGCGGTCCTCGACGACGAACTTCCGGCTCCGCACGATGACGGCCGCCCCGGGCTCGAGGTTCAGCAACCGTCCGATCTGGCGCGGGGCTTCGGCCTCGTAGACCTGGACGTCGGTGACCAGGGGGCGCTGGGCCACGTCGGCAGACCAGATGGACTGACCGGCTTCGCGGCGGGACTTGGAGAGACGGTCGTTGGCCACCCGGCGGATCGGCCTGAACTCCCGGACGTAGGTACCGGATCCGGGGCGTGCGACTGCCAGACCCTCGCTCACGAGGATCTTGAGTGCCTGGTTGGCGGTCATCTTGGCGACGCCGTACGTCTTCACCAGCGAGGGTTCACCGGGCAACCGATCGCCCGGCACCAGCTCACCGGACTCGATCCGCGCCCGGAGATCGTCGGCAATCTGCCGCGCAGTCTCGGGCATGTCTCTCTCCACTCGTCGATGCTCCCTAGGGTGGTCAGCCTACCCGGCACCCCCTTCCGGACGCACGAGCGTGTACCCGATCGCTCACCGAACGCACCGACTTCCGCAGGTCTCGTTGACATCCCTAGGGAGGTTTGGTTTCAATCTCCCTAGGGAGGTGAACACTCCCTGAAGAAGGGCGACGCCCCTACCGCCAAGCAGATGCGCCGCCCCACCCCTCTTCCAAGGGAGCCTCCATCATGCCTGTCTCGCTGATCCACGCCGGTCGGCCGACCGGGGTCTTAGCGCCGAGGATCATTCGCCGCACGGCCCGTAGCTGCGCGGTGTGCGGCAAGACGCGTTGCCAGGACGCGAACGTCTGCCGCACGGCCTTCGGTACCACCGAGTGGCTGGAGTGCCCGGCCTGCGCGGGCAGCGGCTACGACACCACCGGATTTCAGCTCTACTGCCCCGACTGCGGCGGCGCGAAGGTCCTGGAGGTCGAGATCATCGATGCTCCGGGGGTGGTCGAGTGACGGTGTTCCCCGTCGCCCCTGAGGCCGTGGCCGGTGCTGCGGCCTCCATGGGGACCGACCCCGTGACCCTGGCTGATCTGCTGCGAGTCGCCTCGGCTCCCGGGTTCGACCGATGGCGCGATCAGGTACGCCGTACGGGTGGCTGCTCGGACCCGATCCACTTGTCCGGTACGACGGTCACCCGTGACGCCCGGACCGGGGATGTCCTCTACTCGTACTCCACGTCCGAGGAGCCGGGCGGACGCCTTCGGGTTGCCTGCGGCAACCGGCGCGCCTCCCGCTGCCCCTCCTGTGCCTGGACGTACGCGGGGGATGCCTACCACCTCATACGGGCCGGGCTCACGGGTGATCAGCGCATGGGCATACCCGACGGCGTACGCATTCACCCCGGCGTGTTCGCCACGCTGACCGCGCCCTCCTTCGGGCCGGTCCACAACCGTCCCGAGAACGGTCGCTGCCGCTGCGGTGTCGCCCATTCCGAGGACGCCGCCGAACTCGGCACGGCGCTCGAGGCTGACACGTACGACTACGCCGGGGCCGTTCTCTGGAACAACCACGCCGGGGACCTCTGGCGACGCTTCACGATCTACCTCCGCCGGGAGATCGCCGCTCGTGCTGGCATCACTCAGGCCACGCTGCGGGAGGTCTGCCGGATCTCCTTCGGCAAGGTCGCCGAGTTCCAGAAGCGCGGGGCGATCCACTTCCACGCCATCGTCCGACTGGACGGTCCGGCCGGTCCCGACGACTCCCCGCCCGAGTGGGCCAGTACGGAGCTGCTCGGCGATGCGATCCGCGATGCCGCCGCCCGGGTCTCCGTCCCGGTGGCGCCTGCCGATGACCACCCGGCGCGCCTCCTGCGCTGGGGTGACCAGGTCGACATACGGGCCATCGGCACCGACGGCCAGGAGCTGACCGAACAGGCAGTGGCCGCGTACGTCGCGAAGTACGCCACCAAGGCCGCCGAGTCCACCGGCACGGTCGACCGCCGCGTCGGGGAGCTCTCCGAACTCGACAAGCGGCCGGACCTGCCCGACCACACTCGGCGCCTGATTCGAGCCTGTCATGCCCTTGACCAGCACTACCCGGACCGCAAGCTCTGGGCCTGGGCCCACATGCTCGGGTTCCGTGGCCACTTCCTCACCAAGTCCCGCCGCTACTCCTCGACCTTCGCCGAGCGGCGTCAGGTCCGCGCCGACTTCCGCGCCCGCCAGGAGCGTCGGGAGCGAGGTCTGTCCGAAGCCCTGGACGACTCGGAGGGCTCCACACTCGTGCTCGCCCACTGGTCCTACGCCGGGCACGGCCATACCCCCGGCGAATCCTGGCTCGCCGCATCGATCGCAAAGGACATCCGACTGAACCGAGAGACGGCCCGTGAAGCGCTGGCCGACATATCTGATCTTGATGTTGAGGCTGAGGGGGAGTGGTGAGTGTGGATCGGCTGTTGAGTGTGCAGGAGGTCGCCGATCGACTCGGAACCGGTGTGAGGTTCCCCCGTCGGCTTGTTGAAGAGCGTCGCATCACCTTTGTGAAGGTCGGCCGACACGTGCGGATCCCTGAATGGGCTCTGGAGGCGTACGTGGCCGAGAACACCGTGCAACCGATCGCCCTTCGGCCCAACGCGCTCAGGAGGGCCGCCTGATGGCTGGCAAGCGCAAGTCCCGCCGTGCCTTCGGCCGGATCCGCAAGCTCCCCTCAGGCCGCTTCCAAGCTCGATACCCGGGGCCCGACGGAGTGCTCCGCCCGGCTGACCGGACGTTCGCCACCACGACGGACGCTGACCGGTGGCTTGCCCGCAAGCGCATCGAGATCGAGGAAGGGCACTGGCTGGACCCCGCCGCGGGGCAGACGACCGTACGCGACTGGGCGGCCCGGTGGCTCGCAGCCGTCTCCCCGCAGCTCAAGCACAAAACACAGGCGTCGTACCGGTCTCTGATCAACTCGCTGATCAACCCGGCTCTCGGGGACCGTGAGCTGTCCAGTCTGCGGCCGATCACGGTTGCCGAGTGGGTCGGAGGGATGAAGACCAAAGGGCTCAGCGCTTCCAGGATCCGGCAGGCGTACCGCGTCCTGTCGCAGATCATGCGGGCCGCCGTCGACAACGACATGATCCCGCAGACGCCGTGCCGGGGCGTGAAGCTGCCTCGGATGCCGCAGACCGAGCCGCACATCCTCACGCCCCTCGAAGCCTCCCGGCTCGTACGGAGTGCCGCCGCGCCGCATGACCATCTGATCGCGCTTCTCGCGTACGCGGGCCTGCGAGTTGGAGAGGCGTTCGCCCTTCGGCGCTCGGACATCGACGTGTCCGGCGGCTTCGTCCTAGTCGACGAGAACCTTGCCGAAGCCAACGGCACCTTGGTCTTCGACACCCCGAAGTCCCATCAGAAGAGGCTCCTTCGCGTCGGCCCCTCGTTGGCGAAGCGGCTCGGCCGGCACCTGGAGACTCTGCCCGGCGGGGATGACGCGCTCCTGTTCACCACCCCAGCGGGGAAGCCGTTGCGCTACAACCAGTGGCGCAAGGCGTACTTCGACCCGGCCGTCTCGGCGGCCGGGCTGACCGACGTCACCCCGCATGATCTCCGGGCCTCACACGGGACCTGGGTCGCCGACCGGTACGGCGTGATGACCGCCGCTCACCGCCTCGGCCATTCGAACGCGAGCGTCACGACCCGGCACTACGCCCGGCCGGTCGCCGGTCGCGACGACCAGGTCGCCGAAGCGGCCGACTCCTGGCTGAGCGGGCACGATCACGAGCCTGGGGCACGTAGCGGGCACGATGACGATGATGACGGGTCCGCAGGCGTGCTCGTACCCGTCTGACCTGCTGCGGAGCGTCCCGCCTCCCCGACCGGCGAGAGATCTTGAAAACCGTCGTGGCGCGAGTCACCGTGGGTTCAAGTCCCACACCCACCGCAGCGGGTCAGAGCGTTGCAGGTCAGAAGGGGTGCCACTCTCCGGAGCGGCACCCCTTCGGCGTGACCGTGTCTCACCCTGATTCGCCGGTATCCCGTCTTTGACCAGCATGTGCGGCCAACCTGCGGCCAGGATTCACGGCCCTTGCATCGAACCGGATGCACTGCTGGGGAGGCCGTCATCGTGGGTGTCGGCTATGAGTTCGGCGAGGGTGAAGTGGGCCTCGTAGCTCGACAGCCGGTCTTCGACGCGCACGACGTAGCTGCGCTCGGACACGCGGAAGACCCGTCTTTTCTGACGGTGCCGCCCTGCTTTGGTGAGGGCCTGTGCGTAGGTGTCGATGAGCCGCAGCATCACCGCGAGGGCTTGCTCCTCGGTCCCTTCCAGTTCCTTGTGGATGTTGTACCGGAAGGCTTCCGCTTCACCCTCGGCCTTCATGATGGCCCATCGGGGCATGGTGTTCTCCACTTCGTAAGGCGGCGTGAGCTGTCAGGGCACGCGGCCGCGTCGCATGGTCGGCCCGCACGCGGCTTCGGGCATGGAGGCCTCGGCGCGGGGAGGTCATCGGAAGAAGGAGGGCTCAGAACCTGGGCACGCGAGGAGCACGGCGCCTAGTCGGGAAGGGCCACGATGGTGACGCCTGCGGCGAGCATCCTCGCGATCACTTGGTCCGCGAGGTCGTCATCACAGATGACCTCGGCCATGGGCGGATCGCCCTTCAGGATCGGCAGGTAGCCGATGCTCGATCGCCAGAGCTCCCAGCGATGACGCTCAGTGGTCCACATGGGCTCGAACTCGAGCAGGTTCCGGTCGTTCATGCCACCCCCTGGTGCACGGTAGCGCGCGGTCGACGCGACCGGATGCAGATCAACAACGGTGGGTCAGGACCCTGACGGCGAAGGGGCGGTGGGAGGCGTCGCTCTGCTCGGCCTCGTAGCCGAGGCGTGGAGGATGCAGGCGATCGCTTCCGCGGTGCGTTCGTGGACGTCGACCGAGGCCTGGATCGCCGGATCGCGGGTCCGGCCCCGCTCTACGGCCGGGGTCGAGCACCCTCGGTCCGGCCGGTCTCTCTTCGTCCACGGCGGGCACGCCCCAGCGCGGGCGGCGGGGCGGTTTGGGGCGGGGCCGCCAGGGAGGTCGTGCGTCGGCTTCCGGGTCGCGTCGGCCCGCCGGGCCATGGGCGCCTTCTCGGCGGCAGCCGGAGTCCCTAGGATGCGGGCGGGGCGGAGCCGTAGCGCAGGGGTCGTCGCGCGCGGTCTCCAAAACCGCGAGGACGCCGGTTCGAATCCGGCCGGTTCCGCCTTCCGCTTTCCGCCTTCCTGCTCCCTCGCCCCTCGCCCTTCGCCCTTCTCCTCTCCCTCTTCCCTCTTGTCGCGGCTTCTTGTTCCGTCCTCCTGGCGCGGGCGGGCGAGGGCTGTCCCGGCCCGACGCGTGCGTCAGTCATCAGGGGCGCCGGGCGGGCTCGAAGCGCCCGGCGGTCTCCGCAGGTCGAGGTGCGCGCGCTGGGCTGTCATGCGGGCCGCCGAGGCGATCGTGCCGCGGGCTTCCCTCGGCGTCAGACCCGTTCGTTGCGCGGCGGCGATCAGGTCCTCGGTGAGCTCGGGGCCGATGCCGTCCTCGTAGGCCCGGCAGGCGGCCCAGAACAGGCGGGTGTTGCGCTGCCCTTCGTGGGCGGCCAGGACGAACTGGACCAGGCCCCGGCCGTGCGCGCCGCCCGCCGTCGGTCCGGAGCCGCCCGGGCGTGGTGCGCGCGGCGGCGGCAGCAGCAGGCGCAGCAGGGCGCGGGGGCAGGGCGCGGGGGTGAGGTGGGCGTCCAGGCCGGGGACCAGG
>NZ_JAHHIT010000218.1 GCF_024539675.1 Streptomyces hilarionis
CCCCAAGCCCCACCCCGAGCTCCATCCCGAGCCCCGTCCCGGGTCCCGAGCCCCGTCCCGGGTCCCGAGTCCGAGCCGTCCGGTCCGAGCCATAGAGTCCGAGTCCGAGTCACCGACCACGAAATGAGCGGCCCGCCATGCGCGTCTACGTCCCCCTGACCCTCCCCGCTCTCGCCGAGGCGCACAAGACGGGTGAGCTGGGAGCCGAGCCGCTCGTCGCGTACGCCGTCACTCCCGCGCTGCGCGAGTGGTACCTCTCCGACGACATCGAGGAGCTGGAGTACGCGGCGCTCGGCAGGGCCGCGCTCGCCTCCCTGCGGCTCCTCGCGGCGGACCCGGGAGCCCCGCGGCGGCGCGTCGTGGTCGCCGTGGACGTCCCCGACCGCCTGGCCGCCGTCGACCCCGACCGCGGACTCGACCCGGCGGCGCTGGGCGAGGTGCGGGTGACGGGCGCCGTGCGGCTGGCGAAGGCGGCCGCCGTGCACGTCGACGCCGGGGACGCGGAGGCGGACGTCACCGCGGCGGCGAAGGCCCTCGCGGCGGCGGACGGCGGGGACGACGACGCGCAGTTCGTCGTGGACGGAGCCGAGGACCACGAACTGCTCTGGTTCGCCCCGCAGGAGATCGGGAACGTGCTGGGCGCGGGCGACTGAGAGCGCCCCCTGCGCACGGCCGTCGCGGTCGTCGACTTGACTGTCGGTGGGGGCGGGTACGTTTGCAGGTATGGGGAAGCACGAAGCGGCGCACATCGTCTGGGACTGGAACGGGACCCTGTTCCACGACAACGAAGCGATCGTCGGGGCCACGAACGCGGCCTTCGTCGAGCTGGGACTGACACCGATCACGCTCGAGCAGTACCGGGCGCTGTACTGCGTGCCGGTGCCGAAGTTCTACGAGCGGCTGATGGGCAGGCTGCCCACGGACGCCGAGTGGGAGCTCATGGACGGCGTCTTCCACCGGTACTACGCCGAGCACCGGGTGCGGTGCGGGCTGACCGAGGGCGCGGTGGAGCTGCTCGCGGGGTGGCGGTCGGCGGGGCACAGCCAGTCCCTGCTGAGCATGTACGTGCACGATGAACTCGTCCCGCTGGTGCGCGGGTTCGGCATCGAACCGCACTTCGTCCGGGTGGACGGGCGGACGGGCCCCTCCGGGGGCAGCAAGGCCGAGCACATGGTGCGCCACCTGCGGGAGCTGGCCGGGGTCGAGCCGGCGCGCACCGTCGTGATCGGGGACGCGGCCGACGACGCCGTGGCCGCGCTGCACGCCGGGGCGCGGGCCGTGCTCTACACCGGCGGGTCGCACAGCCGGGCCAGCCTGGAGGGCGTCGGCGTGCCGGTGGTGGACACGCTGGACGAGGCCGTGGAGGTCGCGGGACGGCTCGCCGCGGCTGCGTGAGGCGCACCGGGCGGCGGGCTTCGGAGCACGTCGCGCGAGGCCGGTCCGTGCCGCCTGGGGTGGTTCAGGTCGCCGGCGCTCTGAGGCGCAGTACCGCGAGGAAGGCGCGCATCCAGGCCGGATGGTCGGGCCAGGCCCGCGCGGAGACGAGAGCGCCGTCGACCACCGCCTCGGCGTCCTGGAAGGTGGCCCCGGCCGACTGCATGTCGATCTCCAGCGTCGGATGGGCGGTGACCCGCCTGCCGTGCAGGGCGTCGGCGGCGGCGGTCAGCAAAGGGCCGTGGCAGATCTGGGCGACGGGCTTGTCGGCGTCGAAGAACGACTTCAGGATCTTGCGGAGTTCGGGGTCGTTGCGCAGGTACTCGGGCGCGCGGCCGCCGGGGATGACGACGGCGGCGTACGCGCCGGGGTCGACCTCGCAGAACGCGAGGTCGGCGGGCCAGGTGTACCCGGGTTTCTCGGTGTAGGTGTCGAAGCCGGGTTCGACGTCGTGGACCACGAACCGCAGCCGCTTGCGGGCGGGCGCGGCGACGTGCACCTCGTAGCCTTCCTCGCGCAGGCGCTGGTAGGGGTAGAGGACCTCCAGGGACTCCGCCGCGTCGCCGGTGACGATGAGGATCTTCGTGGGCATGGTGGACGGCTCCTCTCGGGCGGGCGTCGGCCGGACCGACGGGCCTCCCGGCGGGTGGGGCTGCCCGCGGGGGGCGTTCCCAGCGTCCCGCGGGCCGGGGCCGGCGTCGACTTTTCCCGCCGTCGCCGCCCTCGCGCCCCGGCCCGGCCGGCCGCCCGGTCGCCCTCCCCGGGGCGGCCCACAAGCCCTCCGGGGCATCCCGCGAGCCGTTCCGTCCCGGGGCGACGCGCCAGCCTTCCGGGGCGATCCGGGAGCCCTGCGCCCTCGTCGTCCCCCGTCCTCCGGGACGGCTCCCGGCCCTCCGGCGTCCCATAGCCGTCCGGGCGGTCGCGGGAGCTGTGCAGAACGTCAAAGTTCCGACCCTCCTTTTGTACACATACGGCTCATGACGGCGGCCCGGTGGGGAGCGATAGCCTGGTGGCGTGATCAGCGCGATATCTCGCGGGGGCACTGTCGCCCCTGCCCTGCGCCCGGTGCGTGCGGACCATCTCCGCCACCGGGCGGCGGTCGCTGATCGGCGCGGGCGGGACGGGGTCGCAAGGGACCCCGGGGCGGCGCGCACACCCCGGAAGCAGGCGACGCGGAGAGCAGCGTCACACCCCGGAGTGGTGTCGAGAATGGCTGATAATCCCCCGCTCGTCTCCCCTTGCGGCATAGCGTCGACGCAGTCCGGAGATCCCGGGCCGTGGCGTCGAGTCGCAGGGGAAGAGCCCGTACTTCCTTCTACGTCACGCAACGGCGCGCGACAGGAGTCAGAGGACAATGCAGACCAAGCTGGACGAAGCCAAGGCCGAGCTGCTCGAAAGGGCGGCGCGGGTCGCTGAGAACAGCCCGGTCGGGGGGCATCTACCGACTGGGACGACGGGCGAGGGCACACCGGGGACCCCGGACCACGAAGCCCTCCTCGCGTTCCTCCATCGCTACTACCTGCACACCGCGCCGGAGGACCTGAGCGGCCGCGACCCGGTCGACGTCTTCGGGGCCGCGCTGTCGCACTACCGGCTGGCCGAGAGCCGTCCGCAGGGCACCGCCAACGTGCGGGTCCACACGCCCACCGTCGAGGAGAACGGGTGGACGTGCAGCCACTCCGTCGTCGAGGTGGTCACCGACGACATGCCGTTCCTCGTCGACTCCGTCACCAACGAGCTGACCCGGCAGGGCCGGGGCATCCACGTCGTCATCCACCCGCAGGTCGTCGTGCGGCGCGATGTCGCGGGCCGGCTGATCGAGGTGCTGAGCGTTCCGCCCGCGTCCGTGGAGCTGCCGCACGACGGGCACGTCGAGTCCTGGATCCACGTCGAGATCGACCGGGAGACCGACCGCGCCGACCTGAAGCAGATCACCGGCGACCTGCTGCGCGTCCTGTCCGACGTCCGGGAGGCCGTCGAGGACTGGGAGAAGATGCGGGACACGGCGCTGCGGGTGGCCGACGGCCTCCCCGAGGAGCCCGTCCCCGGCGACCTGGCGCAGCCCGACGTCGACGAGGCCCGCGAGCTGCTGCGCTGGCTGGCCGCCGACCACTTCACCTTCCTCGGCTACCGGGAGTACCAGCTGCGCGGGGACGACTCCCTCGCCGCCGTTCCCGGGACCGGCCTCGGCATCCTGCGCTCCGACCCGCACCACGCCGACGGCGACGACCACCCCGTCAGCCCGTCGTTCGAGCGGCTCCCGGCCGACGCCCGTGCCAAGGCGCGCGAGCACAAGCTGCTGGTGCTGACCAAGGCGAACAGCCGGGCCACCGTGCACCGGCCCTCCTACCTGGACTACGTCGGGGTCAAGAAGTTCGACGCCGACGGGAACGTCGTCGGCGAGCGGCGGTTCCTCGGTCTGTTCTCCTCCGCCGCCTACACCGAGTCCGTGTCGCGGGTGCCGGTGGTGCGGCGCAAGGTCCAGGCCGTGCTCAAGGGCGCCGGGTTCTCGCCCAACAGCCACGACGGGCGCGACCTGCTCCAGATCATGGAGACCTACCCGCGCGACGAGATCTTCCAGACGCCGGTGGACGAGCTGCGCTCCATCGTCACCAGCGTGCTGTACCTCCAGGAACGGCGCCGGCTGCGGCTCTACCTGCGGCAGGACGAGTACGGGCGCTACTACTCCGCGCTCGTCTACCTGCCCCGCGACCGCTACACCACGGGCGTGCGGCTGCGGATCATCGAGATCCTCAAGGAGGAGCTCGGCGGGACGAGCGTCGACTTCACCGCGTGGAACACCGAGTCGATCCTGTCGCGGCTGCACTTCGTGGTCCGCGTCCCGCAGGGCACCGAGCTGCCGGAGCTGTCCGACGCCGACAAGGAGCGCATCGAGGCGCGCCTGGTGGAGGCGGCGCGGTCCTGGGCCGACGCGTTCTCCGAGGCGCTCAACGCCGAACTCGGCGAGGAGCGGGCCGCGGAGCTGGCCCGGCGCTACGGCAACGCCTTCCCCGAGGGCTACAAGGCCGACCACACCCCGCGTGCCGCGGTCTCCGACCTGGTCCACGTGGAGCGGCTGGGCGAGGAGCAGAGCTTCTCGCTGAGCCTGTACGAGCCGGTCGGCGCCGCTCCCGGCGAGCGCCGCTTCAAGATCTACCGCAAGGGCGACGCGATCTCCCTGTCGGCGGTGCTGCCGGTGCTCAACCGTCTCGGCGTCGAGGTGATCGACGAGCGGCCCTACGAGCTGCGCTGCTCGGACCGCACCCACGCCTGGATCTACGACTTCGGTCTGCGCATCCCCAAGGCGCTGGCCGGCCCCGGCGGCGACTTCCTCGGCGACGACGGGCGCGAGCGGTTCCAGGAGGCGTTCTCCGCGACCTGGACCGGCAAGGCGGAGAACGACGGGTTCAACGCACTGGTGCTGGGCGCCGGGCTGGACTGGCGGCAGGCGACGGTGCTGCGCGCGTACGCCAAGTACCTGCGGCAGGCCGGATCCACCTTCAGCCAGGACTACATGGAGGACACCCTCCGTACGAACGTCCACACCACGCGCCTGCTGGTGTCGCTGTTCGAGGCGCGGATGTCGCCGGACCGGCAGCGTGCCGGGCTCGAGATCGTCGACGCGCTGCTGGAGGAGCTCGAGGCCGCGCTCGACCAGGTGGCCTCGCTCGACGAGGACCGCATCCTGCGCTCGTTCCTGACGGTCATCAAGGCGACGCTGCGCACGAACTTCTTCCAGCGGCGCTCCGACGGCAGCCCGCACGACTACGTGTCGATGAAGTTCGACCCGCAGGCCATCCCCGACCTGCCGGCGCCCCGGCCCGCGTTCGAGATCTGGGTGTACTCGCCGCAGGTGGAGGGCGTGCACCTGCGGTTCGGGAAGGTCGCGCGCGGTGGTCTGCGCTGGTCCGACCGGCGTGAGGACTTCCGCACCGAGGTCCTCGGCCTGGTCAAGGCGCAGATGGTGAAGAACACCGTCATCGTGCCGGTCGGCGCCAAGGGCGGCTTCGTCGCCAAGCAGCTGCCCGACCCGGCGGTGGACCGCGACGCGTGGCTGGCCGAGGGCATCGCCAGCTACCGGACGTTCATCTCGGCGCTGCTCGACATCACCGACAACATGGTCGGCGGGGAGGTCGTGCCGCCGGCGGACGTCGTGCGCCACGACGAGGACGACACCTACCTGGTGGTCGCCGCCGACAAGGGCACCGCGACGTTCTCCGACATCGCCAACGAGGTCGCCCAGTCCTACGACTTCTGGCTCGGGGACGCGTTCGCGTCCGGCGGCTCGGCCGGCTACGACCACAAGGGCATGGGGATCACCGCCCGCGGCGCCTGGGAGTCGGTGAAGCGGCACTTCCAGGAGCTGGGCGTGAACACGCAGGCCGAGGACTTCACGGTCGTCGGCATCGGCGACATGTCGGGTGACGTGTTCGGCAACGGCATGCTGCTCAGCGAGCACATCCGGCTGGTGGCCGCCTTCGACCACCGGCACATCTTCATCGACCCCGAGCCGGACGCGGCGACCTCCTACGCCGAGCGCCGCCGGCTGTTCGAGCTGCCCCGCTCCAGCTGGGCCGACTACGACACCGCGCTGCTGTCGGCCGGCGGCGGGATCTTCCCCCGCACCGCCAAGGCGATCCCGGTCAACGCGCACATCCGCGCGGCCCTGGGCATCGAGGCCGGCGTCAACAAGCTGACCCCGGCCGACCTGATGAAGGCGATCCTGCGGGCGCCGGTGGACCTGCTGTGGAACGGCGGCATCGGCACGTACGTGAAGTCGTCCGCGGAGTCGAACGCGGACGTCGGCGACAAGGCCAACGACCCGATCCGGGTGGACGGCGCCGATCTGCGCGTCAAGGTCGTCGGCGAGGGCGGCAACCTGGGCCTGACCCAGCTCGGCCGGATCGAGTTCGCCCGGCTCGGCGGCAGGATCAACACCGACGCCATCGACAACAGCGCGGGCGTGGACACCTCCGACCACGAGGTGAACATCAAGATCCTGCTCAACGGCCTGGTGACCGAGGGCGACATGACCGTCAAGCAGCGCAACAAGCTGCTCGCGGAGATGACCGACGAGGTCGGCGCGCTGGTGCTGCGCAACAACTACGCGCAGAACACGGCGATCGCCAACGCGCTCGCCCAGTCCAAGGACATGCTCCACGCCCAGCAGCGCTTCATGCGCCACCTGGCCCGCGAGGGGCACCTGGACCGCGCCCTGGAGTTCCTGCCCACCGACCGGCAGATCCGGGAGCGGCTGAGCGCCGGCCAGGGTCTGACCAGCCCGGAGACGGCCGTCCTGCTGGCGTACACGAAGATCACGGTGTCGGACGAGCTGCTGCACACCTCGCTGCCCGACGACGACTACCTGCGCGGTCTGCTGCACACGTACTTCCCGACGGCGCTGCGCGAGCGGTTCCCCGAGAGCATCGACAGCCACCCGCTGCGCCGGGAGATCACCACGACGGTCCTGGTCAACGACACGGTCAACACGGGCGGTACGACGTATCTGCACCGGCTGCGCGAGGAGACGGGCGCGTCGCTGGAGGAGATCGTGCGGGCGCAGACCGCGGCCCGGGCGATCTTCCGCGCGGCGCCGGTGTGGGACGCGGTGGAGGACCTCGACAACCAGGTCGAGGCCGAGGTGCAGACCCGGATCCGGCTGCACTCGCGGCGCCTCGTCGAGCGCGGGACGCGGTGGCTGCTGAACAACCGGCCGCAGCCGCTTCAGCTGGCGGAGACGGTCGAGTTCTTCGCCGAGCGCGTCGAGCTGGTGTGGTCGCAGCTGACGAAGCTGATGCGGGGCGCGGACCTGGAGTGGTGGCAGCGCATCTACGACGAGCTGACCGCCGCGGGCGTCCCGGACGAGCTGGCCACCCGGGTGGCGGGGTTCTCCTCCGCGTTCCCGGCGCTGGACATCGTCTCGGTGGCCGACCGCATGGGCAAGGACCCGCTGGACGTCGCCGAGGTCTACTACGACCTCGCCGACCGGCTGCGCATCACCCAGCTGATGGACCGCATCATCGAGCTGCCGCGCGCCGACCGCTGGCAGTCCATGGCCCGCGCGTCGATCCGTGAGGACCTGTACGCGGCGCACGCCGCGCTGACGGCGGACGTGCTGGCCGTCGGCAACGGGACCTCGACGCCCGAGCAGCGGTTCAAGGCGTGGGAGGAGCGCAACGCGGCGATCCTGGGCCGGGCGCGCACCACGCTGGAGGAGATCCAGACGTCGGAGACGTTCGACCTGGCCAACCTGTCGGTGGCCATGCGGACCATGCGCACGCTGCTGCGCACGCACTCGTAGTCCGCGCGCACGCCAGGGGCCCCCGAGTCGGTCGACTCGGGGGCCCTCGCACGATGCCTGTCGCGTCCCGCCGCTGATGCGTGCCGCGTCCGGGCGGCCTGGCGGCCGGGCGGCTACTTGGCCGCGGGCTTCTTCTTGGCCTTGGGGTCCGAGGTGAACGCCTCGTAGGCCTTGACGACGTCCTCGGCGGGGCCGTCCATGCGCAGCTCGCCGCGCTCCAGCCACAGGGCGCGCTCGCAGGTCTCCAGGATCGAGCTGTTGCTGTGGCTGACGAGGAACACGGTTCCCGCGTGCTCGCGCATCTCGCGGATGCGTTCCGCGGAGCGGTTGCGGAACTTGGCGTCGCCGGTGGCCAGGGCCTCGTCGATGAGCAGGACGTCGTGGTCCTTGGCGGCGGCGATGGAGAAGCGCAGCCGCGAGCCCATGCCGGAGGAGTAGGTGCGCATGGGCAGGGAGATGAAGTCGCCCTTCTCGTTGATGCCCGAGAAGTCGACGATCTCCTGGTAGCGCTCCTTGATCTGCTCGCGCGTCATGCCCATCGCCAGGCCGCCGAGGTAGACGTTGCGCTCGCCGGTCAGGTCGCTCATCAGGGCCGCGTTGACGCCGAGGAGGGAGGGCTGGCCGTCGGTGTAGATCTTGCCGCGTTCCACGGGCAGCAGGCCGGCGATGGCCTTGAGCAGCGTGGACTTGCCGGAGCCGTTGGTGCCGATGAGGCCGATCGCCTCGCCCTTGTAGGCGACGAAGGAGACGTTCTTGACGGCGTGCACGGTGCGCACGCCCGACGCCTTCTCGGCCTGCTTGCGGCGCACGATGCGGTTGAGGGCGGCCGTCGCGCTGCCCTTGCCGCCCACGGTGCCGTTGACGCGGTAGACGATGTCGACGCTGTCGGCGATGACGGTCGGGGACCGCTCGTCGGCGACGTCGAAGGGGGCGGTGCTCGGTGCGGTGTCGGTGATGTCAGCCACGGCCGTACGTCTCCTCAGCCTTCCAGAAGTAGATGAACCCGCCGACGCCGGCGAGCAGCGCCCAGCCGGTCGCGACCAGCCATACGTGGGGAGGGAGCTGGCTCGCGTGGAAGGTGTCGATCAGGGCGAAGCGCATCAGGTCGATGTAGACGGCGGCCGGGTTGGCCCGCAGCACGTCGGCGAGCCAGGGCGGCATGCCGTGGTGCTGCTTGATCAGGTTGTCGATGCTCCACATCACACCGGAGATGTACATCCAGGTGCGCAGGATGAACGGCATCAGCTGGGCGACGTCCGGGGTCTTGGCGCCGAGCCGCGCCATGATCATGGAGACGCCGGCGTTGAAGACGAATTGCAGCGTCAGGGCCGGGAGTACGAGGATCCAGGACGGCGCCGGCGGCACGCCGACGGCGAGCAGGATGAACACCAGCGCGGCCATCGAGAACAGCAGCTGCTGAAGCTGTTGCAGGCAGAACGAGATCGGCAGCGCCGCCCGGGGGAAGTGCAGGGCGCGCACCAGGCCGATGTTGCCGGAGATGGCGCGGGTGCCGGTCATGATCGAGGTCTGGGTGAACGTCCACACGAAGACGCCCGTGACCAGGAACGGGATGAAGTCGGCCACGCCCCGCTTGGTGTTCAGCAGCACGCCGAAGATGAAGTAGTACACCGCCGCGTTCAGCAGCGGGGTCATCACCTGCCAGACCTGGCCCAGCTTCGCCTGGCTGTAGGTCGTGGTGAGCTTGGCGGTGGCGAACGCGGTGATGAAGTGGCGGCGCGCCCAGAGCTGGCGGATGTACTCCGGCAGGGAAGGACGGGCACCGCTGACCGTGAGGCCGTGCCGGGCCGCCAGGGCCGCGAGGTCGCCGTGGGGCGCGGCCTCGGTACGGGGCGGTGTGTGGAGGACCTGACTCACATCCGCTGCTTTCACTCGGGGGAGGGGGCGCGGGCGTCCGGCGCGTCGTCGCACGACGTTTCCTTACGCTTTTCTTCACGTTTTCTTACGTCGGAACGGGTCCGTATCGTCGCAACGTGAGAGTAGGCCGAATTGACGTCGGGACGCAACCGTTTCGTCGTAACGCCCTATGCTGGTTCGCATGACGACTGACGCGACGAACGCCGACGGACCCCAGGTGCGCCCGCGCCGCAGGGCCCCCGCGGGCGCGGCCGTGCTCCGCGAGGATGTGACGGAAGCCATCCGTGCCGCCGTCTTCGAGGAGCTCGCGACCGTCGGCTACGCGCGGATGTCCATCGAGGGCATCGCCCGCCGCGCCGGTGTGGGCAAGACCGCGGTCTACCGGCGCTGGCGCTCCAAGCTGCACCTGGTCCTCGACATCGTCTCGGTGATCGCCGTGCAGGGCCTGCCGGCCCCGGAGACGGGCAGTCTGGAGGGCGACCTGCGCATGCTGTACGAGGTGACCTCACGGGCGCTGCGCCACCCGGTGGCCTCGCAGATCATCCCCGACCTCCAGGCCGAGGCGGCCCGCAACCCCGAGATCGCCGACGCCCTGCAGAAGGCGCTGAAGGAGGGGCAGGAGGGGGTCGCCCTGAAGATCGTCGCGGCGGCCGAGCAACGCGGCGAGATCCGCGCGGGCCTGAACGAGGAACTGGCGCTCGACCTGATCTCCGGCCCGCTCTACTGGCGTTCGGTGGTGATCCGCGCCCCGAAGCTGCCCAAGGGCTACCTGGCCGACCTGGCCCGCGCCACGACGGCGGCGATCAGGGCGCTGTAGGGGGCGGACGTCACGGGCCGTCACCCGGGGGGTGGGCAGAACCGGCCCCCTCGTCGTGCAGCTCCCCTGCCAGCGCGACGAGTTCGGGCAGGCGGAGCACGCGGTCGCCGTGTCCCGGCAGCGGTGAGTGGAGCGCCGCCGTCCATCGCTCGGGAACGCCGTCGATCCCGTGGACGGCCCCGGCCAGCCCGCCCGTCACCGCCGCGACGGTGTCGGTGTCGCCGCCGAGGTCGACGGCGGCCCGCACCGCGTCCTCGAAGCAGGACGTCGTGCGCAACGCCCAGACGGCGGACCCGAGACAGGGCCAGACGGCGCCGTTGAACTCGGTGGCCAGGTCCGGGTGCCAGTCGGGGGCGAGTACGGCGGCGTAGCGCTCGCGGTGGCCGGGGTGGACCTCCTCGAGCGTCTCCCCGATCGCGGCCAGCGGGTCGGCGCCCGTGAGGGCGGTGCGTACCAGCTCGTGGAAGACGGCCGTGCCCTCCCAGGCGGCGCGGTCCCCGTGGGTGAGGGCGGCGAGCCGGCGGGCCGCGTCCATGGTGGCGGCACGGCCGTGGGACGCGAAGTACACGGCGGAGGTCGCCGCTCTCATCAAGGAGCCGTTCCCCGCGGCCCGTTGGCTGGTCTGGAAGTGCAGCGCCGCTGCGCTGTCCCACGGGTCTCCACTGGTCAGGACCGCTTCCGTCTGCAATCCGATGTCCTTGGGGTCGGCGGCGGCCCAGCGCCGGAACCGCCGGAAGACGTCCGCCGGCAGCAGCCCGCCGCACGCCAGCAGGGACTCCCCGACGAGGACGGCCATCTGCGTGTCGTCGGTCGCCTCTCCCGGGTCCCAGCCGCCGCCCCCGCACATCTCTGCCCCGTGTCCGGCACGCGGGAAGCGCGCCGAGAAGGCGCCCTGCGGCCCGAACTCGAACGGCGCGCCCAGCGCGTCCCCGACGGCGGAGCCCACCACGCACCCGACGGCCCGGTCGGCGATCGGTATCGGACCGTCCGCCCGGGCGGCGCTCCGGCCGGCAGGGCGTGCGCCGGAACGGGGGACGGGGCGGGTGACGGCGTGGTCGGCGGCGTCCGCGGGGTCGGTCATCCGGGCAGCCTACGAGGCCCTCGTCGCAGGGCGCTGGGGATACGCAGGGGCCCGGTGGCGATGGGCCCCTCGTCTCACAGGGGGGCCGGGGTTCGGGGGG
>NZ_JAHHIT010000219.1 GCF_024539675.1 Streptomyces hilarionis
TGGATGGCGGGGGTGGGCAAGGTGGGGGTCAGGCGGTTGTCCGGGTGGTGGACTCCGGTTCCGGGACGCGCCGGCGGCGGCGGCGCTTCAGCAGGGCCCAGGGGCCGCGGGGGCCGGTCGGCATGGCCGCCGTCACCTCCGTGCCGGGCTCCGAGGCCGCTTCCGCCGCCGCCCGGGCCACCGGGAGGAAGCCCTCGTGCCGGGTGGCGTCCGGCCGCTCCTCCTCGGCCGGCCACAGGCCGAGGGCCGCGCAGACCGTGGGCAGCACCGCCATCGCCGCCGTCGCGTAGCCCTCCGCCGACGGGTGGTAGTGGTCGGGGCCGAACAGCTCACGCGGGTTCGCCTCGAACTCCGGCCCCAGCAGGTCGCCCAGGGACACCGTGCGGCCGCCCTGCTCGACCGCGCCGATCGTCTGGGCCGCCGCCAGCTGACGCGAGGCCCGGCGGGCCAGCCAGCGCAGCGGCTGCTGGACCGGCTCGATCGTGCCCAGGTCCGGGCAGGTGCCGACGACGACCTCCGCGCCGGCCGTGCGCAGCCGACGCACCGCGGTCGCCAGGTGCCGCACCGAACGGGTGGGCGGCATGCGGTGCGTCACGTCGTTCGCGCCGATCATGATCACGCAGACGTCCGGGATCCGGTCGCAGTCCTGGAGAACCAGCGCGACCTGCCGGTCGAGGTCGTCGGACTGGGCGCCGGGCAGCGCCACGTTGCGCAGCTCCACGGGCCGTTCCGCCACCGCCGCCAGCCCCGAGGCGAGCAGGGCGCCCGGCGTCTGCCCGGAGCGGTGGACGCCCTGCCCCGCCGCAGTGGAGTCGCCCAGCATCGTCAGCCGCAGGGGCTCCCTGCCGGGCCCGGGGGCGTCGTACGCGGTGCCGTAGCGGCCGTCCGCGTGCGGGACGTGCGGGTGCGCCCCGTTGTTCACCTGGCGGCGGGCCAGATGCACCTCCGCCAGCACCAGCCCGGCCACCGCCGCCCCGGCAAGTCCGATGCCGCCGCCGCCGTAGGCCGCGCCGGCCGCGATGCGCCGGGCCACTCTCGCCCTCGACATGCTCGTCATGCCTCGACGCCACCTCCTCGTGTCCGTACACCCACTCCTTGCCCCGTACGCACCGTCGCCCAATCTCGACGAGGAGTGAACATGCCCCTGCGGTCGGTGCCCGCCCCGTACCCTGGCGGGACCACTACGACCACAGTTTTTGCAAGCAACCGGAGACAACGGTGCAATTCCACGACTCGATGATCAGCCTCGTCGGCAACACCCCGCTGGTGAAGCTCAACAGCGTGACCAAGGGCATCCGGGCGACCGTCCTGGCCAAGGTGGAGTACTTCAACCCGGGCGGTTCCGTGAAGGACCGCATCGCCCTGCGCATGATCGAGGCCGCCGAGAAGAGCGGGGAGCTGAAGCCCGGCGGCACGATCGTCGAGCCGACCAGCGGCAACACCGGTGTCGGGCTCGCCATCGTGGCCCAGCAGAAGGGCTACCACTGCATCTTCGTGTGCCCCGACAAGGTGTCCACCGACAAGATCAACGTGCTGCGCGCGTACGGCGCCGAGGTCGTGGTCTGCCCGACCGCGGTGGACCCCGAGCACCCGGACTCCTACTACAACGTCTCCGACCGGCTCGTGCGCGAGACGCCGGGCGCGTGGAAGCCCGACCAGTACTCCAACGCGAACAACCCGCTCTCCCACTACCACTCCACCGGCCCCGAGCTGTGGGAGCAGACCGACGGGCGGATCACCCACTTCGTCGCCGGCGTCGGCACCGGCGGCACCATCTCCGGGACCGGCCGGTACCTGAAGGACGCCAGCGAGGGCCGCGTGCAGGTCGTCGGCGCCGACCCGGAGGGGTCCGTGTACTCCGGCGGGTCCGGGCGGCCGTACCTGGTCGAGGGCGTCGGCGAGGACTTCTGGCCGACCGCCTACGACCGCACCGTCGCCGACGAGATCGTCCCCGTGTCCGACAAGGACTCCTTCCAGATGACCCGACGGCTGGCCAAGGAGGAGGGCCTGCTCGTGGGCGGCTCCTGCGGCATGGCCGTCGTGGCGGCGCTGCGGGTCGCCGAGCGGCTCGGCCCGGACGACGTCGTCGTCGTCCTCCTGCCCGACAGCGGCCGCGGCTACCTCTCGAAGATCTTCAACGACGAGTGGATGGCCGACTACGGCTTCCTCGAGGACGAGGGCCCCAGCGCACGCGTCGCCGACGTCCTCAACGACAAGGTGCACGGCGCCATCCCCTCCCTCGTCCACATGCACCCCGACGAGACCGTGGGCGAGGCCATCGAGGTGCTGCGCGAGTACGGCGTCTCGCAGATGCCGATCGTGAAGCCGGGCGCCGGACACCCGGACGTCATGGCCGCCGAGGTCGTCGGGTCGGTCGTGGAGCGGGAGCTGCTGGACGCGCTGTTCACCCAGCGGGCCTCCCTCGACGACCCGCTGGAGAAGCACATGTCCGCGCCGCTGCCGCAGGTCGGCTCCGGCGAGCCGGTCGGCGACCTGATGTCCGTGCTCGGCACGGCGGACGCGGCGATCGTCCTCGTCGAGGGCAAGCCCACCGGGGTCGTCAGCCGTCAGGACCTGCTGGCCTTCCTGGCCAAGGGCGGGAAGTAACTTCTCGGGGGCGGGGGCCGTAACCGCGGGGGAACCTGCGGTGAACGGCTCTCCCGGGCGCCGGACTTCCGTTTTCCCACCGAAACAGTGGACTTCGTAGAAGTGGTACGAGCGCGTCACGTGCACGCAGCACCCGGTTAACACGCGTCCGGCATATTTATGGATGTCGGCGGCGGGAGCGGCTCCCCGCCTCACCGGCATCCGAACGGCGTCACGGACCTCCGGAGCGGCTCCCGGACCTCCACCGACGCCACGGACGCGCAAGCCCGGCCTGACCCGGCCCGCGTCCCTCGCGGGGACCGCCGTCGTCCCGCCCCCCGGCAACGGGGGTGCGGCGGTTCCCGCGCAAGCTTCCGCCGTAGGGCCTGCCCACCGGGCAGGCCCTACGGCGTCGTCCGCACCGGCGTCGCCCAGCTGCCCAGCAGCCGCAGCCGCTCCTCCGTCTCCGAGCCCGGCTCCGGCGTGTACACCAGCAGCATCTGGTCCGGGTCCGCCGCCACCGCCAGCGTCTCGTAGGGGAAGGTCAGCGAGCCCGCGACCGGGTGCTGGACGCGCTTCACCCCGTAGGCGCACTCGCGGACCGGATGATCCGCCCACAGCCTGCGGAAGTCCTCGCTCTTGAGCGAGAGCTCCCCGACGAGCGCGGTCAGCCGGCGGTCGTCCCGGTGGTGGCCCGCCAGCATCCGCAGATGCGCCACGCACTGGACGGCCACCGCGGACCACTCCGGGTAGAAGTCGCGCGAGGCGGGGTCGAGGAACACGTGCCGGGGGATGCTGCGGCCCTCGGGCCCGGTCCGGGCGTAGCCGAAGACCGCGTCGGCGAGCGCGTTCCACGCCAGCACGTCCATCCGCTGGTCCAGCACGAAGGCGGGGGTGCGCTCCATGCTGTCGAGCAGCGCCCGCACCCCGGGGCGGACGCGGGGCGCGGACGGTCGCGCGGCGGTTCTGCGCGGGCGGGCGACGGCGCGCAGATAGGCGTGCTCGGTGTCGTCCAGGCGCAGGACGCGGGCGACGGCGTCCAGCACCGCGTCGCTGACGGCGGGACCGCGGCCCTGTTCCAGCCGGATGTAGTAGTCGACGCTCACCCCGGCGAGCTGCGCCACCTCCTCGCGCCGCAGCCCGGGGACGCGCCGGCGCCCGTGCGAGGGCAGACCGACCTCCTCCGGCCGGATGCGAGCACGGCGCGAGCGCAGAAAATCACCGAGGTCCCCGTCCATGCGTCCGATCGTAGGGGACGCGCGCACGGCGAACCTGGTACTGCCGGACCCAGGAAAAGCGCATCCCTGGGTAGCTCCGTGACGGGCGGCGACAGTGGTGCCTGCCGCCGGGGAGACGCCCCGGCCCACCATGTCGGGAGCACCACATGCCGTACGAGAACCCGTACGCGAGCCTTGCCGGCCGCACCGCCGTCGTCACCGGCGCCGCCAGCGGGATCGGGGAGGCGGTGGCCGTCCTGCTCGCCGCGTCGGGCGCCCGGGTCGCGCTGCTGGCCCGGCGCGCGGACCGGCTGGAGGCGGTCGCCGAGAAGATCCGCGCCGACGGCGGCGAGGCCCTCGCGGTCGTCGCCGACGTCACCGACGACGCGTCCGTGGCGGCCGCCGCGGACCGGGTCAGGGAGGCCTACGGAAGCGTCGACCTGGTCGTCAACAACGCCGGCGTCATGCTGCCGAACCCCGTCGACGACGGCCGCGTCGACGAGTGGCAGCGGATGCTCGACACCAACGTCACCGGGGTGCTGCGGATGATCCGCGCCTTCACCGCGGACCTGGTGGGCGCCGCCGCCGGGGGGCGCGCCGCCGACCTCGTGAACGTCTCCTCCATCGGCGCGCACGTCACGTTCCCCCACTACGCGGTGTACGGGGCGACCAAGGCCGCCGTCACCTACCTGTCCCAGTCGCTGCGCACCGAGTTCGGGCCCCGGGACGTGCGGGTCACCAACGTCGAGCCGGGCCTGACGGAGACCGAGCTGGCGACGCATCTCGACAACGACGACCTGGCCGGGCAGCTGGACGGCATGGTCGACGCCATCGGCGCGCTGTCGTCGGCGGAGATCGCCGACGTCGTCGCCTACGCGACCAGCCGTCCCCGGCACGTCAACCTGCGGCAGATCATGGTGCTGCCGACCCGGCAGGCGTGAGGCCCGGAGCCGGGGACCGCTCTCCTCAGTCGTCGTCCCGCGGGGACCGCCGGCGCGGGCCCGACAGCAGCGCGGGGTTGCTGCGGGCGGCCTGGACGAAGTTCACGCCGACGACCCCGATCCAGGTGGCGAGCACGCCGGAGAAGCCGCCGAAGGCTCCGCAGATCGCCGACAGCGGGATCGCCAGGATCAGCGACACGATGCCGAAGCCGAAGCGGTCGCCCCAGGAGTCGGTGGGCTTCGGCGCGCGCGAGCCCCGGGCCGCCGCCATCTGCTGCTCCGCGAGCTGGCGCCGCACCCGGCGCTCCACCGCGGCGTCGATGCGCTGGTCGACCTTCTCCAGGAACGAGTCCACCAGCGCGGACTCGTACTCCTCGCCCAGTTCCCTGCGCGTCTGCAACGTGGCGTCGAGCTCCTTCTTCAGGTCCGTGTCCCGCGCGTCCATGGCCGTCTCCCATCCCGTCATGGGCACCAAGGCTAGGGAGCGGGGGCGCCCGGCGCACTGGGGATAGCCCCCGTGTCCGGCGGGGGCCGGCTACCCGGTCGGCCCGTGCTGCACGGGCGGGTCGGCGGCGAGGGCTGGTGCGGGTGGCGGCGGCCGGAGTCGGCGGACAGGGCGACGGTCTCCGGCAGTTCGGCCGCGCGGCCGCCCTCCGGCATGGGGAGGGAGAGGTCGTGGACTGCCGTCGTGCCGTTGGGGAAGCGCTTGTGGACCGCCTCGAACTGGATCATGAGTTGCCCCTTGCCCGGCTGTATAGCCTCATGCAGAGTTCTCCGTAGGTGAATAACTTGTCAACGCTCCGGTGTGGATCCGACGTAACGGATGACCGGCAGGCAAGATCGAGTGTCCGGATCGAGGGGAGGTCGCGGCCTTATGTCGTCTCGGATCGTGGACGCATCTCCCAGAGCGGGCTCCGGTCTCGTCGTCCTCGACGGGATCTCCCTCGGCGTCGAGGACGTCGTCCGCCTCGCCGACGGCGTGGCCCGGCCGGTCCCGGGCACCGACGCGACCCAGCGGATGACCGAGGCCTGGGACGCCGCCCGGCTGATCGCCGCCACCGGCCGCGTCTACGGCCGCTCCACCGGCGTCGGCGCCAACCGGAACGAGGACGTGCCCACCGAGGCGGCCGCCGAACACGGCCTGCGCCTGCTGCGCAGTCACGCGGGCGCCATAGGCGAGGAACTGCCCGCCCGGCAGGTCCGCGCGATGCTCGCCGTCCGCGCCAACCAACTGCTCGCCGGGGGCGCGGGACTGAGGCCCGGCGTCGTCACCGCGCTGTGCGAGGCCCTGGAGAGCGGCGCCCATCCGGTCGTCAACGAGTTCGGCTCGGTGGGCACGGGCGACCTGGCCGCCCTCGCGCAGGTCGGCCTCGCGCTGGTGGGCGAGCACCCGTGGCGCGGAGCCCGGGGCCCCGCACCGCAGCCGCTCGACAACAACGACGCCCTCGCGCTCATCAGCAGCAACGCCCTCACCCTCGGCCAGTCCGCCCTCGCCCTGCACGAACTGCGCGGGCTCCTGCAAGCCACCCAGGTCGTCGCCGCCCTCTCGCTGCTCGCCGTGGACGGCTCGCACGAGGCCTACGCCGCCCCCGTGCACGCCGCCCGCCCGCACCGCGGCTCGGCCGAGGTCGCCCGCCGCATGCGCGAGCTGATCGGCGCCGAGGACCGGCCCACACCGCCCCTCGGACGGATCCAGGACCCGTACGGCTTCCGCTGCCTGCCCCAGATCCACGGCCCCGCGCACGATGCCGCCGACGCCCTGGAGGAGGTGATCGCCGTCGAGATCAACGCGGCCGCCGAGAACCCCCTCATCTGCCCCGAGGACATGAGCGCCTATCACCACGGCGGCTTCTACCAGGCCCAGCTCGCCCTCGTCCTGGACCACTTCAGACTGGCCCTGACCCAGGTCGCGCGGTTGTCCACCTCGCGGCTCTCCACGCTCAACGAACCCGCCTACACCCGCCTGCGGCCCTTCCTCGCCGACCCCGAGCCCGCCTCCTCCGGCGTGATGATCCTGGAGTACGCCGCCGGCGCCGCCCTGGGCGACCTGCGGGCCTTCTCGGCGCCCGCGTCGCTCGGCCACGCTGTACTCTCCCGGGGCGTCGAGGAGCAGGCCAGTTTCGCCTCGCTCGCCGCCCGGCAGACACTGCGGGCGTGCGCCGCGTACCGTCTCGTCGTCGGCTGCGAACTGGTCGCCGCCGTACGGGCGCTGCGCCAGCGCGAGCTGCGGCCCGAGCCGGGTCTTCCGGCGGGGCGCGCGCTGGAGCTGGCCGAGACGCTGCTCGACGCCGACCAGGCCGACCGGCCGCTCACGGAGGACGTGCGCGCGGCGGCCGGTCTGCTGGACCGGTTCACGGACATCTGGAGGGGGAGCGGGGCATGAGCGCGGAGACGGAGTTCGGTGGGGGCGGGCCGGGGGCCGGGGCGGACAGCCCCGCCGCGCGGTTGCAGACCCTCTTCGAGGGGCACCGCCTGACGCCGACCCAGCGGCGGATCGCGCACAGCATGGTGCGGCGCGCCGCCGACGTGCCGTTCCTGTCCAGCGTGGAGCTGGCCGAGCTCGCCGGGGTCAGCCAGCCGTCCGTGACCCGCTTCGCCGTCGCCCTCGGCTTCGACGGCTACCCCGCCCTGCGCCGGCATCTGCGCGAGGTCGCCCCCGCCGAACAGCCCGCGGACTCCGCCTCGTACAACGAGTACCAGCAGGCCGTCGAGGCCGAGATCGAGAACCTGCGGCACCTCGCCGAGGTGCTCGCCGACCCCCGTCCGGTGCGGCGGGCGGGCCGGCTGCTGGCCGCCTCGCGTCCGCTGCCCGTCCTCGGCCTGCGGGCCGCCGCCTCCCAGGCCTACGGGTTCGCGTACTTCGCCGCCAAGGTCCATCCGGACGTACGGCTGCTGCACGAGGGCGGCACCATGATCCACGACCGGATCGACGCCGCCGTCCGGGCCGGCGCCTCCGCCCTGCTCTGCTTCGCGCTGCCCCGCCACCCGCGCGAGGTCGTCGACACCCTCGGCTACGCCCGGGAGGCCGGGCTCAGCGTGGTCACGGTCGCCGACTCCGCGTTCGCGCCGGTCGCCAAGGTCTCCGACCTGCTGCTGCCGGCCGCCGTGGGCACCGGCCTCGCCTTCGACACGGCCTGTGCGCCGATGCTGCTCGGGCGGATGCTGCTGGAGGCGATGTGCGACGACCTGCCCGACGCGCAGGCCCGGCTGGAGGAGTTCGACGCGCGGGCGTCGTCGCGCGGGCTGTTCGTGGAGTGACCTCGGCCCGCGCGGGCGGGGCGCGCTCTCAGACTCGTCTCACGTTCGCTCACTAGTCTGCGCGGTCACGGGACAGTGCCCGAGTGACCAGGAGGCGGAAGTGGCACGCGGAGGACAGGGATTGGCCCGGGTGGCCGTCGTCGTACGGGCGGGAGCCGCGCCGTTGTGGTGGTGCGGGGTGTTCGCGGCTGGGGTCGGCGTCCTGACGCCGGGCCTGACGGGACGGCGGATCGGGGTGCTCGCCGGGGCCGCGCTGTTCCTCGTGGCGGCGGCGCTCACGGCAGTGCGCGGCCGGCGCCGGTTCACCGAGCTGGGCCGCGGGGCCGCCCGGGCCGGCAAGCACGACGTGCTCCAGGACCGGGCGGTGACCGTGCGCACCTGGCGCCGCGGTCACCGCCGGTGGCTCCTGCTCGCCTTCCTGGCCGCGCTGGGCGCTTCCCTCGCGGCGCCCTCGGCGGGCGGGCTGCTGCTCGCCGGCTGCGGGGCGGGGCTGCGCTGGAAGGCCGCCTGGATCGGGCGGCGCGAGCGGGAGGACGACGCGCTGCTGTGGGTGCGCGTCGACTGGCTGGACCGGCACGGCGGCCGTCCGGCCGGCAAGGCCGTCAAGGCGTACCGCAGCACCGGCGTCGCGGCGGGCGACGCGGCCCCGGGCGGAGCCCGCCGCCGCACCGCGGCACTCGTCTAGCCGGTCTGCCGGTCTGCCGGTCTCCCGACCTGCCGGCCCGCCCGTCTGCTGATCGGCGGCCGGTCGACAGACCGCTCGCCCGCCCTGCCCGGCGCATGGTCCGGGCGGGGTCCTGGCCGGGGCCGTGCCGTCGGCCGGACGCGCGGGCGCGGGCTCAGACCTCCAGGTCCTCCTCGATCTTCCTCAACTGGTGGCGGGCCATCGCCAGGTTGGCCCGCTTGGCGTCCAGGACGAGGTACATGAAGAGCCCGTTGCCGCCCCGGCCGCTGATCAGCCGGATGAGGTGGTACTGGTCGGCCAGGGTGATCAGGATGTCCTCGATCTGGCCCTTGAGCCCGAGGTGCTCCATGGTGCGCATCTTGGCGCGCACCACGTCGGTGTTGCCGGCAGCGGCGATGTTCAGGTCGAACGTCTTGCTGCCGCCGAGCGTGCCGAGCGCCATGCCGCTGGTGTAGTCGACGAGCGCGACTCCGGTCGCCCCCTCGATGGAGGCGAGGCACTCTTTCAGCGTGGTTTCGGTGTTGGCCATGACGTGTGCTCCTCGGTTCCTGTCAGCTTTCCGTGGTGGTGCGCGCGTTGGCGGTGGCCGGGCCGCGCGCCGTTCTGGTCCGTACGGTCGGGGGCTTGGCCGGTGTGCGCACCGGCGGCTTGGCGGGGGGCGTCGGCGGCGCCTCGGCGGGCGCGGCCCGCGCCCGCCGGGCCGCCGTCTCCCGGGCGTCCACGAGCTCCCCGACGCGGGCCCCGGCGCGGCGGCCCTCCAGGTGCAGCCGGCCGACGTTGACGCGGTCCTGCGCGAGCAGGGTCAGCACGGCGGACTCGCCGGCCGCGTACGTCGCGACGTAGCCGTACCGTCCGCGCACGAGCAGCTCGCGGAAGTCGCCCTGGCCGGTGGTGTCCGCCATCCGCACGGCGACGCCGAGGGCGGCGGCGGTCAGCGCGGCCACCACCTCCGGTTCCACGCCGGGCGTGTCGTGGGCGAGGACCAGGCCGTCCACGCCCGCCGCGAGGGCGCCGGTCAGCTGGGGCACCCGCGCCCGCAGCCGCCGCAGCTCGTCGAGTATCTCGGGCGCCGAGGCCATCAGCTCGCTCCTCTCGGCACGCGGTCGCTGCCGTTCAAAGGGCCTCCAGCGCATCCCTGAGCCTCTTCAGCAGGGTGATGTCGGGGTCGTTGACGCGGGGCAGCGTGATGCCCCGCGGGGGCTCGGCCGCGGCCGTCCCGGTGGCGCCGTCGGCCGCGGTGAGCGCGTGGCGGGGCGGGAGGCCGGGCACGGCGGCGGCCGGGGCATGGGGGGCGCGCGGCGGAGGGAAGAGCGCCGTCAGCAGCCCCGCCGCCGCCAGCCGCCGGGCGTCCACCAGGGTGTGGAAGGCCTGCCGGCCCAGCTCGCGGGCGATGTCCGGCGCGGTGCGCACACCGTCCGCCAGGGCCAGCACCGCGCTCTGCCGGGCGGTCGGCGCGGGCGCGGCCACGGCGTCGGCCCGGCGCAGCGGCGCCCCGTCGGTCAGGGGGTCGGGCCACAGACGGTCCAGCAGCTCGCGCCGGCGCAGCGTCTCGCGCTCGACCGCGTCCACCGGGACCGGCCGCAGGGCGCCCAGCCAGTGTCCGGCCCCGTAGCGGAAGTGGCCCGGGGTGCTGCTGGGGGCGAGCGCGAAGTAGGCCGCGTCGTACACCGCCTCCAGGTGGCACAGCTCCAGCGCGCCGCGCGGGACGCGGCCGGCGTCGAGCAGCAGCCGGGCGGCCCCGTACTCCTCGTCGGCCCGGTCCACCGCGTCCTGCCAGACGGCGGGGGAGAGGGTGCCGTGGGCCAGGAGGAGCACGTCGAGGCCCGGGGCGAGCGGGCTCTCGGCGTGCACCACGCGGCCCTCGGCGAGGTAGAGCGAGCCGCGCTCGCGCTCCAGGACGCCCGTCGCCCGCTCGGCCGCGAGCCGGGTGAGCATCGGCGACAGCGCGCCGCCGCGGTCGCGGGTCCCGGACTTCTCGCGCACGGGCAGCCGGGGCGGCGGGGTCGTCCCCTGGGGGTGGGTTCTCACCGCGGTCACCCGAGCACCAGCCGTCCGGCCATCTCGCCCAGCCGGATCCGGGCGAGCGCCAGGTTGCCGTCCGGCCGGCCCAGCCACACGTGCAGGAACACGCTGCTGTCGAAGGACGTCGGCACGAAACGCAGCACGTGGTAGCTGTCCCGGTTGCTGATGATCAGGTCCTCGACCGGAGGATCGACGCCGACCGCCCCGGCCGTCGCGTCGGCGCCTCCGGTCTCGTCCGCGTGCTCGTGACGGTCGTAGCCGTCGGGGGTGAACGCCCGCTGCTCGGCCGTCAGCCGGGCGACCTCTGCGGCCTCGGCCGCGGCCGCCTCGTGGTCGCCGCCGGGGAACTCCCCGACCGCCCCCAGGGCCAGGCCGCTCGTCCAGTCGACCAACGCGGCGCCCCGTGCGCCGGGCAGCCGCATGGCCTCCAGTAGACACTCGTCGATTCCGGGCACCGTTGGCTCCCCTCCCGCCTGCGGTTCGGCTGAGTGATGACGAAGCTACGCAACGTAGGCGCGGGGAGTGAGTCTTCTGGCATTTTCCAGCGGAACATGCGGCGAGGTGGCTAACGTGGGTCGACTGACCTCATTTCGGTCGGCCGACGCCTCTTGTGTCTCTTCAACACCTCTGCACCGGTACGCGTCAACGGCGCACGCGTCCTGCCGGGGTGGTGCGCGCGACATCGCGCGCCCCCTGTCCCGCCTGTCTGCCGAGCCGCCCGCCTCGCTCCCGCCCGCCTCGCTCCCGCCCGCCTCGCTTCCGTCGCCGGCGCCGGCCCCTTCCCCCTCCGGGCCGCC
>NZ_JAHHIT010000220.1:0-9970 GCF_024539675.1 Streptomyces hilarionis
CCGGCGACGGCGTACCAGGAGGACATCGCCCGCTACTGGAACAACGAGGCACGGCCGGTCAACCTCCGCCTCGGCGACGTGGACGGCCTCTACCACCACCACTACGGCATCGGGGCCGTGGACCACGCCGCGCTCGGCGACCCGGCGCACAGCGAGTACGAGAAGAAGCTCGTCGCGGAGTTGCACCGGCTGGAGTCGGCCCAGGCGGAGTTCCTCATGGACCACCTCGGCCCCGTCGGGCCCGACGACACGCTCGTCGACGCCGGGTGCGGGCGCGGCGGGTCCATGGTCATGGCCCACCGCCGCTTCGGCTGCCGGGTCGAGGGGGTGACCCTGTCCGCCACCCAGGCCGACTTCGGCAACCGGCGCGCGGGGGAGCTGCGGATCGACGACCGTGTCCGCTCCCGGGTGTGCAACATGCTCGACACGCCGTTCGACAAGGGCAGCGTCACGGCCTCGTGGAACAACGAGTCGAGCATGTACGTCGACCTGCACGACCTGTTCGCCGAGCACTCCCGCTTCCTGAAGGTGGGCGGCCGGTACGTGACGATCACCGGCTGCTGGAACCCCCGCTACGGCCAGCCGTCGAAGTGGGTCTCCCAGATCAACGCCCACTTCGAGTGCAACATCCACTCCCGGCGCGAGTACCTGCGGGCCATGGCCGACAACCGGCTGGTGCCGCACACCATCGTCGACCTGACCGCGGACACCCTGCCCTACTGGGAGCTGCGGGCCACGTCCTCGCTGGTCACCGGCATCGAGGAGGCCTTCATCGAGTCCTACCGGGACGGCTCGTTCCAGTACGTGCTGATCGCGGCCGACCGCGTGTGAGCTCGGTGGCGCGGGGCTCGGGCCGCACCGGCCGCGGGCCCCGCGCCGCCGAGGCCTCGTCGCTCGGCGTTGCGGCCGGGCCGGGACTCAGCTGCCGTCCCTCAGGTCGTCCGGCCAGTCGGGCCGGAACTCCAGGTGGTCGAACGTCACGACGCACCCCTCCCCCATCGGCGACTGCGTCATGAAGCCGACCAGGGCCGCGCCGGTCTCCTTCTCCCCGCCCAGCGTGAAGAGCCGGACGAAGGTCCAGCGCCGGCCGTCGCGGGAGGCGTGGAAGGCGAAGGCGCGGCCGGTCCGGCTCACCCGAAGCCAGACCGAGCTCCCGTCCACGGTGAAGGAGTTGGCGTCGTCGGAGTGCCCCCGGGTGACGACCGTGCAGACGGTGGCCACGTCCGGGGAGTACTCCAGACACAGCTTGGCCCAGGCCCGTTCGCCCACCTGGACGTACAACACCCCGGCGTCGAAGGCCGAGTTGAACCCCACGGTGACCCGTGCGATCAACTGGAAGTCACCTTCCGGAGCCCCCAGCAGCCGGGGGGCGTCGGCGGCGGGTTCCACCCCGTCGCCGGTGGGCGGCACGAAACGGTCCTGCCGGGCCCCGGCCCACCCGGTGAGCACCCCGTCCTCGTGGGACCAGTGCCCGTCGGGACCGTAGGTGCGCAGCGGGAAGGGCAGTTCGGGAAACGAAACGTCCATGAGCTGATTATCGGGGTGCGGCCGTCGGTGCGGGGCGCGCAGCGCGCTACCGCTCCAGGCGCCCGTTGAACCTCCGGGGAAGCCCCAGCTCGTTCTCGTCCCTCAGTTCCACCGGCAGCAGGGCCGCGGGCGTGTTCTGGTAGGCGACGGGCCGCAGCCAGCGCTCGATCGCCGTGCCGCCCACCGAGGTGGAGGTCGACGTGGTGGCCGGGTAGGGCCCGCCGTGGTGCTGGGCCGGTGCGACGGCGACGCCCGTGGGCCAGCCGTTCACCAGCACCCGCCCGGCCAGCGGCGTCAGCTCGGCGAGGATCTCCCCGCCGCGTCCCTCTCCGGCGGCCTCGCCCTCGGACAGCTGGACGGTCGCCGTGAGGTTGCCCGGCAGCCGCGACAGCACGGCCCTGACCTCGTCCTCGTCCTCGTAGCGGGCCACGACGGTGACCGGTCCGAAGCACTCCTCCAGGAGCAGGTCGTGCTCGCCCTCGGCGGTGAGCCGGGCCGCGGGCACGGTCAGGAAGCCCGCGCTGACGGTGTGCTCCCCGCCCGCGCCGGGCGTCACCGGCGACTCCACGTCGGCCAGCTCCGCGCGCTCGGCGACCCCGGCGATGAAGTTGTCGCGCATCCGGTGGTCGAGCAGCACGCCCGCGTCGGTGTCGCTGACCGCGTCCGTCAGCGACTTGAGCAGTCCGTCCCCGGCCGCGCCGGAGGGCACGAGCACGAGGCCGGGCTTGACGCAGAACTGGCCGACGCCCAGCGTCATCGATCCGGCCAGGCCGGTCCCGATGGCCTCGGCGCGCTCGGCGGCGGCCGCCTCGGTCACCACGACGGGGTTCAGCGAGCCCAGCTCCCCGTGGAAGGGGATCGGGGTCGGCCGCGCCGCCGCCGCGTCGAACAGGGCGCGTCCGCCGCGGATCGAGCCGGTGAAGCCGGCCGCGGCCACCAGCGGGTGCCCGATCAGCTCGACGCCGGCCTCGAAGCCGTGGACCAGGCCCAGGACGTCCCTGGGGATGCCGTGCTCGGCGGCGGCGTCGCGCACCACCTTGGCGACCAGCTCGGACAGGCCCGGGTGGTCGGGGTGGGACTTGACGACGACCGGGTTGCCGGCCGCCAGCGCGCTCGCGGTGTCGCCGCCCGCGACCGAGAAGGCGAAGGGGAAGTTCGACGCCGAGTACACGGCCACCACGCCGAGCGGCACCTTGTAGCGGCGCAGGTCGGGGATGGGCGGGGTCGCGGTGTCGTCGGGGTGGTTGACGACGATGTCGAGGAAGGCGCCCTCGTCGACGATGTCGGCGAACGCGCGCAGCTGGTAGCAGGTGCGGGCCAGCTCGCCGGTCAGGCGGACCGGGCCGAGCGCGGTCTCCGCGTCGGCCACCTCGACGAGCGTGTCCCTGGCCGCCTGCAACCGGTCGGCGGCGGAACGCAGGAAGGCGGCGCGAACGGCACGGTCCGCGAGGGAGCCCCGCGCCGCGTGGGCGGCGCGGACGACGGCGTCGACCTCCTGGGCCGTGGCCTCCACCGCAACCTGTTCCCGCTGCTTCCCGGTTCGGGGGTCGACACTCCAGACTGGTGCTGCTGCCACCGAGGGTCCCTCCACGTTTGGTACTGGCTCATCCACCAGGGTCGTTCGATATACTGAACGCTGTCTCTGATGATGAATATGCTGTCGGAGCGTATTTCCCGTCGAACGAAGGGGTCAAGGGCGATGTCGGCTGTCGAGACGGGGGGCGGAGCGCAGGTCAAGTCCGCGGTGCGGACGGTTGAGCTGCTGGAATACTTCGCCGGCCGCCCGGGAATGCACTCCCTCGCGTCGGTCCAGGAGGCCGTCGGCTATCCCAAGTCCAGCCTCTACATGCTGCTGCGCACCCTGGTGGAACTGGGCTGGGTGGAGACGGACGCGACGGGCACGCGGTACGGCATCGGGGTGCGGGCGCTGCTCGTCGGCACCTCCTACATCGACGGCGACGAGGTGGTCGCGGCCGCCCGCCCGACCCTGGACCGGCTCTCGGACGACACCACCGAGACCATCCACCTGGCCCGGCTCGACGGCACGAACGTCGTCTACCTCGCCACCCGCCAGTCGCAGCACTACCTGCGCCCCTTCACCCGGGTCGGCCGCCGGCTGCCCGCCCACTCCACCTCCCTCGGCAAGGCGCTGCTGAGCACCTACTCCGACGAGCAGGTCCGCAAGATGCTGCCGGAGTCGCTGCCCGCGCTGACGGAGCACACCATCACGGACCGCGAGAAGCTCATCGAGGAGCTGCACCAGATCCGCGAGCAGGGGTTCTCGGTGGACCGCGAGGAGAACACGCTGGGCCTGCGCTGCTTCGGCGTGGCGATCCCCTACCGCACGCCGGCCAGGGACGCGATCAGCTGCTCGGTGCCGGTGGCCAGGCTGACGCCCGCGCACGAGCAGCTCGTGAAGGACGCGCTGTTCGACGCGCGCGACCGGCTCACGCTGGCGACCCGGCGGCTGTGAGGCCGCGGGCGGGGGCGGGGTCGTAGGCTGCGGGCATGTTGATCGCCCTGCGCCGGGTCCACGACAGCGATCTGCCGGTGTTCTTCCGGCAGATGAACGACCCCGAGTCCCTCGTGATGGCCGCCTTCACCCCGAAGGACCCGGCCGACCGGGACGCCTTCGACGCCCACTGGCGACGGATCCGCGCCTCGTCCGACGTACCGCGCACGATCCTGGTCGACGGCGACGTGGTCGGCAGCGCGGCGGTCTACGGGCCGCCGGGCGAGCGTGAGGTGACCTACTGGGTGGACCGGGCGTACTGGGGCCGGGGCATCGCCACACAGGCGTTGTCGGCCCTGCTGTCCGAGGTCCCCGAGCGACCGCTGTTCGCGCGGGCGGCGGCCGACAACGCCCGTTCGCTGCGCGTCCTGGAGAAGTGCGGTTTCCGGCCCACCGCCCGGGCGGCGGGCTTCGCGAACGCGCGCGGCCGCGAGACCGAGGAGATCGTGCTGCGGCTGGAGGCCTGAAGCGGTCTCGGATGAGGGGACGATGAGAAAACGGGACGGCCGGGAACGAACGGCTCGGTCCCGTTCGTCTTCTGATCGCCATGAACAAAACGATCAGGCGCGCGTCGGTCTTCGCGCTGCTGCTGGTGTTCGCCCTGCTGCTGCGGGCGACCTGGGTGCAGTTCTACGAGGGCCGGGCGCTCGCGGACGACAAGGGCAACCGGCGCAACGCGATCCAGACGTACGCGGAGCCGCTCGGGAACATCGTCGTGGGCGGAAAGGCCGTCACCGGCTCGGTCGCCACCGCCGGCGGCGACCTGAGATACAAGCGCACGTACACGGACGGCGCGCTGTACGCGGCGGTCACCGGGTACGCCTCGCAGGCCTATGCGCCGACCCAGCTGGAGGGGATCTACGCCGACGTCCTCAACGGCACCGACCCCCGGCTGAAGACCGTGCTGGACACGGTCACGAACCGGCGGGCCGACCCGGGTGACGTGATCACGACCATCGACCCCCGGGTGCAGAAGGCGGGGTACGACGCCCTCGGCGGCAAGAAGGGCGCGGCCGTGGCGATCGACCCGAAGACCGGACAGATCCTGGCCGTCGTGTCGACGCCGTCGTACGACCCCTCGTCGCTGACCGACGCCGACACGGCCGGCCCGGCGTGGAAGAAGCTGACCTCCGACCCCGACAAGCCCCTGGTCAACCGGGCGCTGCGGCAGCCACTGGCCCCTGGCTCGACGTTCAAGCTGGTGGTGGCGGCGGCCGCGCTGGAGGACGGGCTGTACAAGTCGGTCGACGTGAGGACCGACAGCGAGGACCCGTACACGCTGCCGGGCACCCGGACGCCGCTGAAGAACGAGAACGCCTCCGCGCCCTGCACGGACGCCACGATCCGGGTCGCGTTGCAGTACTCCTGCAACAACGTGTTCGCGCACATGGCGGTCCAGCTCGGCCAGGACAAGCTGAAGGCGATGGCCGACCGGTTCGGCTTCGACGACGACAGGCTGGACGTCCCCGTGCGGGCGTACACGAGCGTGTACCCGTCCGGCATGGACGAGTCGTCCACGGCGCTGACCGGCATCGGCCAGTTCGACGTGACGGCGACCCCGCTGCAAATGGCCATGGTGTCGGCCGCGATCGCCAACGACGGCAAGCTGGTCTCGCCGCACATGGTCGCGCAGGTCACCGACGGCGGCGGGAACGTGCTGAAGGACTACGACGACGACGCGTCCGGCACGCGGATCATCAGCTCCTCCACCGCCGGGCAACTGCGGTCGGCGATGCAGACGGTCGTCGAGAAGGGCACGGGCACCAACGCGCTCATCGACGGCGTCACCGTCGGCGGCAAGACGGGCACGGCCCAGAACGGCGAGAACAACAGCAAGGCCCCGTACGCCTGGTTCACCTCGTACGGCACGTCCGACTCCTCGGACAAGCAGGTCGCCGTGGCGGTGGTGGTCGAGCAGTCGAACGCGGCGCGCTCCGAGGTCAGCGGCAACGGACTGGCCGCCCCCGTCGCGAAGGCGATGATGGAGGCGGCGCTGAAGAAGTAGTCCGGCGCACCGGTCACTTCACGCCGAGCACCTGCTCGACCGGGTCGATCGCGAAGTACACCAGGAACAGGGCCGAGGCCCCCCACAGCAGCCAGTGGACGTCCTTCGCCCTGCCGAGCACCGCCTGGATGACCACGTAGGCGACGAAACCCGCGCCGATGCCGTTGGTGATCGAGTACGTGAAGGGCATCACGGCGATGGTCAGGAAGGCGGGGACGGCGACCTCGTACCGCTCCCAGTCGATGCCCCTGACCTGGGTCATCATCAGGAAGCCGACGGCCACGAGGGCCGGGGCGGCCGCCTGGAGCGGGACGATCGTCAGCACCGGCGTCAGGAACAGCGCGAGGGCGAACAGCGCGCCGGTGACCAGGTTGGAGAACCCGGTGCGCGCGCCCTCGCCGACTCCGGCCGCCGACTCGATGTAGGAGGTCGCCGAGGACGCCGAGGCGGCGCCGCCCGCGACCGCCGCCGCGCCGTCGATGAGCAGGACCCGCCCGAGGCGGGGCACGTCGCCCTTCTCGTCCAGCAGTCCGGCCTCGGCGCTGATGCCGACCACGGTGCCCATGGTGTCGAAGAAGTCCGACAGGATCAGGGTGAAGACCAGCAGGACGACCGTGACCGCGCCGGTCTCGCCGAAGGCGCCGAACAGGCTGAAGTGACCGATCAGCCCGAAGTCGGGGGCGGCGACGACGCGGTCGGGCCACGACGGCGTGGTCAGCCCCCAGGACCCGACGTCGGCGACCGCGTCGATGACGACCGCGAGGACCGTCGTCGCGACGATGCTGATCAGGATCGCGCCCCTGACCTTGCGGGCGAGCAGGGCGACGGTCAGCAGCACACCGACGCAGAAGACCAGGACCGGCCAGCCGCCGAGCGTGCCGGTCGCGCCGAGCTGCACCGGCACGCTCGTGTGCGCGGCGTCGGGGATCCGGCTGACGAAACCGGCGTCGACGAAGCCGATGAAGGCGATGAACAGACCGATGCCGACGCTGATCGCCTGCTTCAGCGACTGCGGGACGGCCCGCATGACGGCCTCGCGCAGCCCGGTCAGCACCAGGACGCAGATCAGCAGGCCCTCCAGCACGACGAGGCCCATCGCGTCGTCCCAGCTCATCAGCGGCGCGATCTGGAAGGCGACCACCGCGTTGAGGCCGAGGCCGGCGGCCAGCGCGAGGGGCAGGTTGCCGCCGACGCCCATGACGATCGTCATCACGGCGGCCACCAGGGCGGTGGCGGTGGTGAGTTGGACGGTGTCGAGCCGGTGCCCGAACTTGTCCTCGGCGCCGCCCAGGACGAGGGGGTTCAGGACCAGGATGTAGGCCATGGTGAAGAACGTGGCGAATCCGCCGCGTATCTCCCGGCCGACGGTGGATCCCCGCGCGGAGATCCTGAAGAACCGGTCGACGCCGCTCGCCTGCGGTGGCGCGACAGCCGGTGGGCCGTCGGTCTTCTGCGTCTCGGACATGGCTGCTGCTCCTCGGGCCGGAGGGGGGCGGGGGTGAATGCTGGCTGGATTGTTCCCTCGTTGAACCGGTCTCGGGTTTTCGCCGTGTTACGGAATCGGACTCCGCGCGCGTTCGATCTGCCACATCATGTTCGAACCCCCGTACCAAAGCAGGCCGCAGACCACTGCTACGCTTCCCGATCTCGCCCCGTCCACCTCCTCGGGGCACCCCCATGTCATTCACATGACGCGCACAGGCACACCGAGAAGAGGTCACCCGTGGGCACAGTCGTCGACGACGCCGCCTCGGTGGAGTTCCACGCCTTCTTCGACCGCCACTACGCCGAACTGTCGCGCCTCGCCCACCTGCTGACCGGTGAGGCCGACGCGGCCGACGACCTGGCCGCGGACGCGCTGCTCGCCCTGTGGAACCGCTGGGACCGGGTGCGGGCGGCCGACCATCCGGTGGCCTACGCCCGCGGCGTCGTCGCCAACCTCGCCCGCACCCGCATCCGCAGCGCGGTGCGCGAACGGCGCAGGATCGCGCTGTTCTGGTCGCAACGCGAGGAGAAGGCCGAGAACCCCGACGTCGCCGGCGTCGTGGACGTGCAGTCGGCGCTGCGTAGACTCCCGTTCCGCAAGCGGGCCTGCGTGGTGCTGCGGCACGCCTTCGACCTCTCGGAGCAGGACACCGCGCTCGCCCTCGGGGTCTCGGTGGGTACGGTGAAGAGCCAGACCTCGAAGGGGATGGCCGAGCTGCAGAAGCTGCTCGGCGCCAAGGGAGCTCCGCTCAAGGTGCCCGCCATGGTGCGCACCGGTGAGGCCTCGGCCTCGGGAAGGGACCGATGACGATGCAGCGGGACGTGCACGACGAGCTGCGCGCCCGGCTGCACGGAGCGGCCGAGGCGCACGAGCCCGACCGGGCGCGCATGCTGGCCCGGGTCGAGCGCGGCATGGCGGGACAGGAGCCGGGGCGGCAGCGCTCCGACCACCGGGCGACCCGGCCGGCCCTGTGGAGCTGGACCAGGATCGTGGGGGCCACCGCCGCCGTCGCGGGCATGCTCGCGGCCGGCGGCTACGCGGTGGCGTCCGCCGTGAAGAGCGACCCCCCGGCGCAGCAGACGGTCTCCGTCTCCTCGCCGCCGGTCGCGTCCCCCGACGCCACGAGCCGGCCGCCCGCCTCGCCGAAGGCCACGCCGAGCTCCGGGGGCGGCGCGCACCACCCGGTCCGGCCCAGCGCCCCGCCGTCGAGGAGCGCCGGGGCGACGCCCTCCGCGCCCGCCGCCACGCTGCTGCCGGCGGTCGGCGACGACACGGACGGCCCGCTGTGGTCGGACGGCACGGTCGACCCGCACAGCAACGACTTCTGGGCGCAGAGCAACGTCACGCTGAAGACGTCGGGGCGGCTCACGCGCCTCACGGTGCAGTTGAAGGTGGCGCAGACCGGCGGTGTCTCCTCGGCCGGGGCCTGGCGTTCGCTGCCCGAGGACGACTTCACGTTCACGACGGCGCTGAGGGACGGCTTCCTCGTCTACACCTGGGTGCTCAAGGAGGGCCGGACGGTCCCCGAGGGCGAGTGGGTGTTCGCCGGGCAGTACAACCACGATCGCGGCGGCCGGGACGCGAAGAACGACGCCTACGCGATCGCGGGCCGGGCGGACGGCGCGCAGCACTCCGTCGGCGGCGGTTTCGCCGCCCACGACGACGGCGGATGAGAGCGCGCCGTGCGGGGGGCCGGCCGGCCCCCCGCACGCCGGATCAGCCGACGAAGTACGTCGGGTTGGGCAGCTTGTACCTGCGGTCGGCGTAGCCGCCGTCGAGGTCGGAGTACTGGTCGCCGAAGTTGGCGATGATCTCGTACCCGAGGTCGTCCTCGATGTGCTTGCGGGTGCCGGACTTGTACTGCACGGTCGTGCAGGTCCAGGCGCCCGGGGTGGCGCAGGCGCTCAGATAGGACGGCGGGGCGGCCGCGTTCTTGAGGAACATGTGGCCGGCGTCCAGGTTGACGTCGGCGCCGACCTTCTTCAGGTTCTCGACGGCGGCGGAGCGCTGCGCCTCGCCGAGGCCCGAGTTGTAGAAGACCTCGACGCCCTTGTGCTGGGCGTAGCGCACGAGCTCGGGGCTGCCGAACACCGCGGGGCGGTCCGCCTTGTTCACATAGGCGGCCCAGCTGGCGGAGTTGTAGGTGTAGTTGTACCGCTTCTCGTAGTCGAGGCTGAGCAGCAGCGTGTCGTCGATGTCGAAGACGACGGCGGGCCGCTCGTGCCTCTTGACCGCCTTGCGGGCGGCCTGGTCGATGTACTTCCTGGCGGCCTTGTCGATGCTCGCGAGGTCCTTGGCGTACGGGCTGGTGGGCGACGCCTGGTACACGCCGTTCGCGTCCGGCGCGGTGCCGTAGTAGGTGTCGATGTCCTTCACCAACAGCCCGATGTTGTAGGGCTCGTGGGTGGAGTCGGCGGTGGACTGGCCGGCCGTGGCCGCG
>NZ_JAHHIT010000220.1:10070-11458 GCF_024539675.1 Streptomyces hilarionis
CGATGTCCTTCACCAACAGCCCGATGTTGTAGGGCTCGTGGGTGGAGTCGGCGGTGGACTGGCCGGCCGTGGCCGCGATGCGCAGTGACTTATGCATGACACAGGTTTCTACGCGCGTCACCCCCGGTCGCGCGAGACCCGCCGGGCAAAAAACGGGTCAAGCACCCCGGTGGGGCGGTTCAGGGCGTCGACGGCCGCCGCCGGGCCCGCGCGGCGGACGCATCGGCGCGACGCCTCAGCACTCCCCCCGCCAGGGCTCCCAGTCGCCGAGGTAGGCCGCGCGGGAGACCGATCGCGCCTGTTCGGGGGTGAGTTGGGGCCGGTTCTCGGGGACGGTGACCCGCGCTCCGGGCCCGCTGTTGCGGTACTCGGCGAACCGCTGGCTCTGCCAGGGGAAGGAGGCCGACATGTTCGCGTAGGGCGCGGCCGCGTCGATGCCGGCGCCCAGGCGGGTGTCGCGCACGACGAGGCTCGGACGGGCGGTGGCGTCGGAGCTGGGGACCCAGGGGCGGGCCAGCTTGTAGGCCGCGTCCGGGGCCCCGCTGCTGATCCGGCTGCGGACGACCAGGTACCCGGACGGGTTGGCGGCCGCCGTGGAGGGGGCGAAGACGAAGCCGTAGGGGGCCGCGGCCAGGTCGGTGCGGTTCAGGGTGCGGAAGTGGCAGCGCTCGTAGACGGCCGTGGCCCGGCCGAAGACGAAGTCGACGTCCCCCTCGGCGTAGCAGTCCGCGTAGTACTGGCGGGCGAAGGCGGTGAGGGCGAGGGAGTCGGCGTACAGGGTGTCCTGGTGGCCGAGGAAGCGGCAGTGGTGGAAGGCGGAGCGGTCGCCCTGGACCTTGACGGCGACGGCCTGGGTGCCGGTGACGTCGGGGTGGTCGGCGCGCAGCCAGTCGTTGGCGAAGGTGATCCAGCGGGCGGTGAAGCCGTCGGCCTGAAGGGTCGTGGTGGCCGAGCCGGTGGTGCCGTGGACGCCGCCCCCGGGCTTGGGGGTGCCGGCCGCGGTGTCGTGGACGATCACGACGTCCCGCGGGTCGCCGGTGGCGCCGATCCAGGTGGCGTCCGTGCGGGTGGCGTCGAGGACGACCCGCTCACGGTAGGAGCCGGCGGCGAGCACCAGGGTCCAGCCGCTGCCGGCGGCGGCCGCGACGGCGTCCCCCACGCAGGTGTGGTCGCCCCGGCCTAGCGGGTCGACGTACAGGGTGCGGGGGGTGAGCCGGGCGGCCGGGGATCCGTGACGGCCGAACGGGCGGCGCCCTCCGGCGGCGCGCGCGGGCGACGCGGCGAGACCGAGCGCGGCGGCCGTGCCGGCGCTCGCGGCGAGGAATCCCCTGCGGGACAGGGGGCGTGGGGGGGGGGGGGGGGGGGGGGGGGGGGGGGGGGGGGGGGGG
>NZ_JAHHIT010000221.1 GCF_024539675.1 Streptomyces hilarionis
ACCCCATTCCGCCCCCGCGACCCCGACGCCTGTGATCCCGGCCACGCGCCGACCGCGCCCTACCCCTCGCGCGGCCCCGGGGCCGCGCCGGAGCGGGCGTCGCGGTTCAGCCGACGGACCCGCTCCCGCAGCACCTCGTCCGCGGACGCCTCCCCCACGTCCCGCGGCGGGCACTCCCACTCCCGCCCGCCGCCCACCGGCCGCAGCACCACCGCATCCTCCGACCGCTCCATGACCTCCCCGATCCGGCCGCTGCGGGTGTCCAGGACGTACCTCACGCCCCGCCTCCCGCCCGGCGCAGGGCGGCCGCGATGCGCGAGGCCACGCGCAGGTTGCAGCGGCCCAGGTCGATCAGGGCGTACGGGTCGCCGTGCGCGCCCGACACCGGGTCGATCCGCAGCGACGGCAGGATGACGCCCGCCTCGCCGAGAGCGGCCCGCAACTGCTCGACGGCCTCCTGGGCCGTCCGCGCGGGCCGGTCGCCCGTCGTCGTCTCCGCCATGTCCATCCCTCCACGCTGAGTGTTCCCGTTCACCACACAGCGTGGTCGCTCCGCTTCTAACCTGGCCAGATCCGGCGTCCCAACAAACGTCTCTGTAGGACAGGGGGTGGCCCGTGTCAGGCCCGAAGGATCTCGACCCGTCGTCGTCGCCACGCGCGCTGCTGGGCGCGGAGCTGCGCCATGCGCGCGAGAGGAAGGGGCTGAGCCAGGCCGAGCTGGGCGAGCCCCTGTTCGTCAGCGGCTCGTTCATCGGCCAACTGGAGACCGGTACGCGGCGCATGCAGCTCGAGTACGCCGTCCAGATAGACGGGATCCTGGGCACAGGCGGCTTCTTCACACGCAACTGCCAGGCGCTGGCCAAGTCCAAGTACCCGGATCACTTCGCAGAGGCGGCGGAGGCGGAGGCGGCCGCCACGGGAATCCGGGAGTACGCGCCGACCCTGATCCCGGGCTTGTTGCAGACCAGGGCGTACGCCGCCGCGGTGTTCCGCGCGTACAAGCCGACAGCCTTGGAGGCAGAGATCGACGAGCTGGTCGCGGCCCGGCTGGAGCGGGCGAACCTGCTCAGGGATCCAACAACGCCCTTGTTGTGGGTGATCCTCGATGAGGCGGTGCTCCGCAGGACGGTCGGGAGCGGGGCGGTGATGGCACAGGCGTTGCGCCACGTGGTGCGCCTGGCCGGCCGACGCCGGATCATCGCGCAGGTACTCCCCTTCGGCGCGGGAGCACACTCCTCGATGACCGGCGCCTTGAAGCTCATGGAGTTCCGGGACGCACCTCCCCTGTCCTTCGTCGAAGGCCCCGACATGGGCAAGTTGCTGGACGACCCGGCCACCGTCGCCCGCCACTCCCTGACGTTCAGCCTGCTACTGGCGACAGCACTCGCTCCGCAGGACTCTCTGGCCCTGCTGGAGTCGGTGGCGCAGGATTACGAGCATGGAGAACAGCGCCCGTGAGTACGACCTGACCACCGTGACCTGGCACAAGTCCAGCTACAGCGGCGGCGAAGGCGGCAACTGCCTCGAAGTCGCCACAGGCGACTCCACCCCCGTCCGCGTCCGGGACTCCAAGACCCCCCTCGGCCCGAGGCTCGCGTTCCGGGTGGACGCCTGGTCCGCGTTCGTGGAGAACCTCAAGGCCGACTGACCCGCACCGCCCCCGAGGCTCAAGCGCCCAGCCCCGAGCGCTCTTTCCAGGGAACGGGTGGGGGGTCTCAACCCACCCTCCCACCCGGCCAGTTGACGCGCAGCGACCGGTTTGCCACGGACGGTCACAAGGCTCTACGGTGCGCACAACGAAACAGCCCCCGCCGGTGCGCCAACACCTACGGGGGCCTGACCTACGAGATCGATCGAGAGCATCGAACTGTGGCTGAGACCAAGCCTAGTACTGCCCCCCTGCCCCCACACGCATCCCCGCACCCGATGGCCAATCCGGGTTACGGGAAGCGCGCCGCGGTGGGCCAACTTCCGCGCCGGAAGAACGACTTCGCTCACCTCCCGCCCCGCGAAGCGGCCATCGCCGCGTACATCGACCGCCTGCCGGACGGCGCCGACGTCTCGGTGAAGTCGCTGGCCAAGCACTTGCCGTACGGCCAGTGCGCCCTGCGCACCGCACTCAACCGCATCCAGGGGGCGGGCCACTTGAGGCGAGGGCGGGAACGGCTGAAAACCGCTTCGGGCGAGTTCCGCTGGGTCACCCGAACGTGGTTCACCCGCACCGCACGTGACGACGACTGGTGGGCGGGCTTCACCCGGGGTGACGTCCCGGAGCCGGAACGGCCGCCGGACCAGCGGCCCGACGCGGTCCGACGCACCCGCTCCCGCGCTCACGTCCTCCTGGCCGCCCTCGGCCGCACGGCCCCCGCCCTCTCCCTCTCCGCCGCGGACTGCACACGGCTCGCGCCGCTGGTGGAGGAGTGGTTCGCGCGGGGAGCCACGGAGGAGACGCTGGTTCCCGCTCTCACCTGCGGTCTGCCCGTCCCCGTCCACAGTCCGGCGGCCCTGCTGCACCGCCGCCTGACGGACAAGATGCCCCCGCCGCCCCAGGCTCCGCCTCCGCCCCGCAGACAGATGGAGTGCACACAGTGCGGGGTCCCGGGGCGCCCGGAGGCCCTGCCGGGGGGTGTGTGTCGCGGCTGCCGGGGCGAACAGCCGCCCGCCCTCTCTCGCGCGCCTCTCCCCGCCGCGGCCGTTCACGCTCGCGCGTCCGGAATTCGCAGGGCCCTGACCTCGTCGGCGGCGACACGGGCGACAGCACCCGCATGACTCCCTGGTACACACACGCAGGTGTGTACAGTTCACCCATGGACACGTATCCGCTCGTGGAGGCCCGCAACCAGCTCGGCCAGCTCGTCGGCCGTGTACGGCACGGCCAGGAGCACATCCTGATCACGGAGTACGGCAGACCCGCCGCCGCACTCATCCCGATAAGCGAGCTGGAAGAACTTCAGCGCTTGCGGGACGAGGCGGAGATCGCCGAAGCACGGACCCGCGAGACGGCACCGTCCGGACCGTCGATGTCCCACGATGAGTTCATGGAGCAGCTGGAGGCGGAGGACCGGCGGGCGGCGGCCTCGTGACGCACGCAGTCGTCTGGCAGCACCACGCCATGAACGAGTTCCGCAGGCTCCGCACCATCGACCCCGTGGGTGCCAAGGCGACGGCTGCGGCGGTGCGCGCACTCGCCGACGGACCCCACCCGGAAGCGGCCCGGGCCTTGGGAACCTCGGGCTACTTCCGACTGCACGTGGGCGACTGGCGCGTGCTGTACCGCTTGGACAACGACACCGTAGCCGTCCTGGTGGTGAAGGTCGGCCGCAGGAGCTGACGTCGCCCGTGGTCCGGGACACCCGCTCAGAACGCCCGAGGGCGGCACCCCCCGTTTCCGGGAAGTGCCGCCCTCGGTCGAAGGACAGGCGATCAACCGTGAGGTCGATCAGAAGTCCATGTCACCGCCCGGCATGCCGCCGCCGGCGGGCGCGGCGGCCTTCTCCGGCTTGTCTGCGATGACGGCCTCGGTGGTGAGGAACAGCGCGGCGATGGAGGCGGCGTTCTGCAGGGCAGAGCGGGTCACCTTCGCCGGGTCGATGATGCCTTCGGCGATCATGTCGACGTACTCGCCGGTCGCGGCGTTCAGGCCGTGGCCGACCGGGAGGTTGCGGACCTTCTCCACGACGACGCCACCCTCGAGACCACCGTTGACGGCGATCTGCTTGAGCGGGGCCTCCAGCGCGATGCGCACGGCGTTGGCGCCGGTCGCCTCGTCACCCTCGAGCTCCAGCTTCTCGAAGACGGCGGACGCCTGGATGAGCGCCACGCCACCACCGGCGACGATGCCCTCCTCGACGGCGGCCTTCGCGTTGCGGACGGCGTCCTCGATGCGGTGCTTGCGCTCCTTGAGCTCCACCTCGGTGGCGGCGCCGGCCTTGATGACCGCGACACCGCCGGCGAGCTTCGCCAGGCGCTCCTGGAGCTTCTCGCGGTCGTAGTCCGAGTCGCTGTTCTCGATCTCGGCGCGGATCTGGTTCACCCGGCCGGCGACCTGGTCCGAGGAGCCGGAGCCGTCGACGATGGTCGTCTCGTCCTTGGTGATGACGACCTTGCGGGCCTTGCCCAGCAGGTCCAGGGAGGTGTTCTCGAGCTTGAGACCGACCTCCTCGGAGATGACCTCGCCACCGGTGAGGATGGCGATGTCGTTCAGCATCGCCTTGCGGCGGTCGCCGAAGCCCGGGGCCTTGACCGCGACGGACTTGAAGGTGCCGCGGATCTTGTTGACGACCAGGGTCGACAGGGCCTCGCCCTCGACGTCCTCGGCGATGATCAGCAGCGGCTTGCCCGACTGCATGACCTTCTCCAGCAGCGGGAGCAGGTCCTTGACGTTCGCGATCTTGGAGTTCGCGATCAGGATGTACGGGTCGTCGAGGACGGCCTCCATACGCTCCATGTCGGTGGCGAAGTACGCCGAGATGTAGCCCTTGTCGAAGCGCATGCCCTCGGTGAGCTCGAGCTCCAGACCGAAGGTCTGGGACTCCTCGACCGTGATGACGCCTTCCTTGCCGACCTTGTCCATGGCCTCGGCGATGAGCTCGCCGATCTGGGTGTCGGCGGCGGAGATGGAGGCCGTGGAAGCGATCTGCTCCTTGGTCTCGACATCCTTCGCCTGCTCCAGCAGGGCGCCGGAGACGGCCTCGACGGCCTTCTCGATGCCGCGCTTGAGGGCCATCGGGTTGGCGCCGGCGGCTACGTTGCGCAGGCCTTCCTTGACCAGGGCCTGGGCCAGGACGGTCGCGGTCGTCGTGCCGTCACCGGCGACGTCGTCCGTCTTCTTCGCGACTTCCTTGACCAGCTCGGCGCCGATCTTCTCGTACGGGTCCTCGAGCTCGATCTCCTTGGCGATGGAGACACCATCGTTGGTGATCGTGGGGGCGCCCCACTTCTTCTCGAGGACGACGTTGCGGCCCTTGGGGCCGAGCGTCACCTTCACGGCGTCCGCGAGCTGGTTCATGCCGCGCTCGAGGCCGCGCCGTGCCTCCTCGTCGAACGCGATGATCTTGGCCATGTGAAGTGGTCCTCCCGGACTGGGGTGGATTGCTCCGGACCGCGCTGGCGCCCGCGACGGACGGCTCGCCGGCCTCGTGGTTCCTTGCCCCACCTGGCCTGCGGGCCTCACCGACCCGGTCCTCGTTGTCACTCTCACCTTCAGAGTGCTAACGCCAATGATTAGCACTCGACCCCTGAGAGTGCAAGCGCCTCCGTGAGACCCGCGCCGTTCCGGACAGCCGTGCGACGACCGTCGCGGGCAGCCGCGCGGACACCGGCGCGCAGGACGCCCGTGCGGACACCGGCGCGCGGACTCCCGTGCGGCCTGCCGGGCCCCGGGCAGGCCGAAGGGCTCGCACCCCCAGGAGGTGCGAGCCCTTCGACAGATGTGACAGATGTACAGAAGAACGACGCTGTCAGTCGGCGCGCGCTTCAGCCGGTCGCGAGTCGGACCATGTCCGCCTGCGGCCCCTTCTGGCCCTGCGAGATCTCGAAATCGACCCGCTGACCCTCTTCCAGGGTGCGGTAGCCGTCCATCTGAATCGCGCTGTAGTGGACGAAAACATCCGCACCACCGTCGACCGCGATGAAGCCGTACCCCTTCTCCGCGTTGAACCACTTGACGGTGCCCTGAGCCATGCCTAACTCCCCTATTACTGGCCCTTGCACAGATCCACACTTCGCGGATCCGGGTCAGACCTCACCCCCCATTGGTTGGGGGCGTGCGCCGGAACGCGTCGACCGCGGCCGAATGTATCTGTCCAACTGCCGTCTGCAACAGGTCACTCGGACGAGAATTCCGGACGCACGGGATCCGGAATGTGGCGAGAATTCGCCCGAATTCAGGGCAAGTCGGGCCCTGCAAAAGCCACAAAAGCCGCGAAAGGGGTCCACACTTTGGCTGCTTCTTGTCGGCTGGAGACAGAAATCAAAGGCTCCGGATCCGATGATCCGGATCGGGTTCCCCAACTGTACCGCGCTCAACCACACTGAATTGCCCCCTCCGCTTCTATCGCGGAGAGGGCAATTCGATGAACACTCGGTAATCACTGTTACCGACGGTTACTACCGGCGGGTACGGAACAGCGGTCAGCCGCCGGCCACGGCGGGGATGATCGAGATGCCGGCGCCGTCCGGGGTGGCCGTCTCCAGACCCTGCTCGAAGCGCACGTCGTCGTCGTTCACGTACACGTTCACGAAGCGGCGCAGCTTGCCCTGGTCGTCCAGGACGCGCGCGGCGATGCCGGTGTGGTTCTTCTCCAGGTCGGAGATGACCTCGCCGAGGGTGGCGCCCTCGGCCTTCACCTCGGCGGCGCCGCCGGTGTAGGTGCGCAGGATGGTGGGGATGCGGACGTTGACGCTCATGCGAGGCCAGCCTCTCGGAAGGAGTCCAGGTTCGGACGGATGGTCGCGGTCAGCCCCGTGCCGGCCACCGCGTCCAGGGTCTTCAGACCGTCGCCCGTGTTGAGGACGACGGTGGTCTTCGTCGGGTCGAGGAGACCGTTCTCGATCAGCTTGCGCGTCACACCCACCGTCACCCCGCCGGCGGTCTCCGCGAAGATGCCCTCGGTCCGCGCCAGCAGCTTGATCGCGTCGACGACCTGCTCGTCGTTCACGTCCTCCACCGCACCGCCGGTGCGCCGGGCGATGTCGAGGACGTAGGGGCCGTCCGCCGGGTTGCCGATGGCCAGCGACTTGGCGATGGTGTTCGGCTTCTGGGGGCGCACCACGTCGTGACCGGCCTTGTAGGCGACCGACACCGGGGAGCAGCCCTCGGCCTGCGCGCCGAAGATCTTGTACGGCCTGTCCTCGACGAGCCCGAGCTTGATCAGCTCCTGGAGCCCCTTGTCGATCTTCGTGAGCTGGGAGCCGGAGGCGATGGGCACGACCAGCTGGTCGGGCAGGCGCCAGCCGAGCTGCTCGCAGATCTCGTACGCCAGCGTCTTGGAGCCCTCGGCGTAGTACGGGCGCAGGTTGACGTTGACGAAGCCCCAGCCCTCGCCCGCCGGGTCGCCGATGAGCTCGGAGCAGAAGCGGTTGACGTCGTCGTAGTTGCCCTCGATGCCGACGAGCTCGCCGCCGTAGATCGCGGCCATCACGACCTTGCCCTGCTCCAGGTCGTGCGGGATGAACACGCAGGAGCGGAAGCCGGCCCGGGCGGCCGCGGCGCCGACCGCGCCGGCGAGGTTGCCGGTGGACGAGCAGGACAGGGTGGTGAAGCCGAAGGCGCGGGCGGCCTCGATGGCCTGGGCGACGACGCGGTCCTTGAAGGAGTGCGTCGGGTTGCCGGAGTCGTCCTTGACGAACAGCTTGCCGGCGTCGACGCCGAGCTCGCGGGCGAGGTTGTCGGCCTGCACGAGCTTGGTCCAGCCGGGGTTGATGTTCGGCTTGTCCGCCACGTCGGCCGGGACGGGCAGCAGCGGCGCGTAGCGCCAGATGTTCGCCGGGCCCGCCTCGATGCGCTTGCGCAGCTCCTCCGTGTCGTAGGAGGAGAAGTCGTACGCGATCTCGAGCGGGCCGAAACACTCCTCGCACGCGAAGACCGGGCCGAGGGGGACGCGGTGGCCGCACTCGCGGCAGCTCAGCGCCGCGGCGGGACCGAGGTCCACGGAAGAGGTCGGCGTAGAGTCGGTGGTGCTTGCAACAGTCTGCGCAGCCATGTGAGGCGAGGCCCTTTCTCCTCATCTTCCTCACGACGCATCTCGCCGTGAGACGGATTTGGCACCTTCCCGAGCCGGGAGCCTCGCGGAGCGCGCACCTGGTGAACGGTGAGCGGTACGAGACCGGCTGGAGGGTTGCCGGGGCTTCATCGGGCCGTGTCCCTCTGCCCCTCTGGATGAGCGGTGTGAAGTTGTGAACGGGAGCGACCTCGGACATGCGATGGTCATCCGCGTTGTTCAAGACTGTAACCGAAGGCCAGGACAGTTGAGAGAGTCGTCCGAACCGCGAGATGGATCACACGGTGACCTGCCGTGCACCAGGTGTGATCACGACAGTGAGGAGCCGTGGACCGTGCTGGAAGAAGTCGAGCGCTGGTTGGCCACCCGCTCCTGGTCGGTGACCGACCGCCCGCTGCACAGCCTCCTGGCCGCGAAGCGCGCCTCGAACCGGACGGTGTCCGTCGTCCTGCCCGCGTTGAACGAGGAGGAGACGGTCGGCGACATCGTCGCCGTCATCCGTCACGACCTCATGCACCAGGCGCCGCTCGTCGACGAGATCGTCGTCGTCGACTCGGGGTCGACCGACCGCACGTCCCAGGTCGCCGCGGCGGCCGGCGCGCGGGTCGTCCACCGCGACGACATCCTGCCGCGGATACCGGCCCTGCCCGGCAAGGGCGAGGTCCTGTGGCGCTCGCTGCTGGTCACGACCGGGGACATCGTCTGTTTCGTCGACGCCGACCTGCGGGAGTTCTCCTCCGACTTCGTCTCGGGGATCGTCGGCCCGCTGCTCACCGACCCGGACGTGGACCTGGTCAAGGCCATGTACGACCGTCCGCTGGGCGGCGCCGCCGGGCAGGGCGGGCGGGTCACCGAGCTGATGGCCCGGCCGCTGCTCAACCTGCACTGGCCGCAGCTGGCCGGGTTCGTGCAGCCGCTCGGCGGCGAGTACGCGGCCCGCCGCACCCTGCTGGAACAGCTGCCCTTCCCCGTCGGCTACGGCGTGGAGCTCGGCATGCTGGTCGACGCCCTGCACCTGGTGGGCCTGGACGCCCTGGCCCAGGTCGACGTCGGCGTGCGCAGGCACCGCCACCAGGACGGCCAGGCCCTCGGCCGCATGGCGGCGGCCATCTACCGCACCGCGCAGCTGCGGCTGGCCCGCGGCCACCTGGTGCGCCCGGCGCTCACCCAGTTCGAGCGCGGCACGGACGGCTTCGAGCCGCGCACCTACGCCGTGGACACCGAGGAGCGCCCGCCCATGGCACAGGTCGCCGAGTACGCGACCCGCCGGGTGGCCTGATCCGCCCCCGGGGCGGCTCGGTGCGCACGTTTGGGCGTTCGGAGGCCGGGCTAGGTTGAGGCGTATGGCTACCACGCACGAAACGGCTGCTCGGGGTACTGCTCAGGTGCTGGTCGCGTCCAATCGCGGCCCGGTCTCCTACGAGGTGCGCGAGGACGGCTCGCTGCACGCGAAACGCGGTGGCGGCGGGCTGGTCTCCGGTCTGTCGGCCATCGGCCCCGACGCGGGCGCCCTGTGGGTGTGCTCGGCGCTCACCGACGGCGACCGGGAGGCGGTCGCCCGCGGGGTCGGCGAGGAGGGCGTGCGGATGCTGCCCGTCCCGGCCGACGTGCACGCCGACGCCTACAACGGCATCGCCAACTCGGTGCTGTGGTTCGTCCACCACATGCTGTACCAGACGCCGCTGGAGCCGGTCTTCGACGCGGAGTTCCGCCGCCAGTGGGCGGCCTACGAGACCTACAACCGGGCGTTCGCGCAGGCGCTGGCGCAGGAGGCGGCGCAGGGGGCGGCGGTCCTGGTCCAGGACTACCACCTGTGTCTGGTGCCGGGGATGCTCCGCGAGCTCCGCCCCGACCTGCGCATCGGGCACTTCTCCCACACGCCCTGGGCGCCGGTGGACTACTTCGGCCTGCTGCCCGACGACATCCGCGAGCAGTTGCTGGCGGGCATGCTCGGAGCGGACCGGCTGGGCTTCCTCACCCGCCGCTGGGCGGACGCGTTCGGCGCGTGCTGCACCGAGTTCGCCGGCGGCCCGGGCAAGACGCGGATCGGCGTGCACGGCCTGGGCGCCGACGGGGAGTTCCTGCGCGAGCGCGCGCACCGGCCGGACGTCGACGAGCGCATGGCGGCCCTGCGCGCGGAGATCGGCGAGGGACGCAAGGCGATCGTCCGCGTGGACCGCACCGAGCTGTCGAAGAACATCGTGCGCGGCCTGCTGGCCTACCGGCAGCTCCTCGACGACCACCCGGAGTGGCGCGAACGGGTGGTGCACGTGGCCTTCGCCTACCCCTCGCGCCAGGACCTGGCCGTCTACCGGGACTACACGGCCGAGGTGCGGCGGCTGACGGAGGAGATCAACTCCCGGTACGGCACGCCCGGCTGGACGCCGGTGCTGCTGAACCTGAAGGACGACTTCGCCCGCTCGCTGGCCGCGTACCGGCTGGCGGACGTGGCGCTGGTCAACCCGATCCGCGACGGCATGAACCTGGTCGCCAAGGAGGTCCCGGTGGTCTCCGACGAGGGCTGCGCGCTGGTGCTGTCCCGTGAGGCCGGGGCGTACTGGGAGCTGCGCGACGACGCGATCGTCGTCAACCCCTACGACGTCCTGGAGACCGCGCGGGCCCTGCACGAGGGCCTGACGATGGATCCGCGGGAGCGGGCCGAGCGCTCCGCCCGCCTGTCGGCGGCGGCGACCGCGCTCCCCCCGGCCCGCTGGTTCCTGGACCAGCTGAACGCCCTGCGCGAGCCTCGGCCCAGCTGAACGCCCCGCGCGAGCCTCGGCCCGGCCGGGCCGAGGCTCAGCCCAGCCGGGCGGCGAGCGCCCGCAGCAGTTCGACGACCCCGTCCGGGCCGTTCACCACGAGGTCGGCGCGTTCGGCGAGTTCGCCGACCTCGGCGCTGCCGCTGCATACGAGCAGGCCGGGGACGCCGTCGGCGCGGAGTTCCTCGACGGCGGCGAAGGCGGGCAGGTCGCCGAGGTCGTCGCCGGCGTAGAGGACCGAGCCGGCGCCGGTCTCGCGGACGTGCCGCAGCAGGGCCACGCCCTTGTCCATGCCCGGCGGGCGCAGTTCCAGCACCATGCGGCCGGGCTCGACGATCAGGCCGTGCCGGGCGGCGAGGTCGGTCAGGGGGGCGCGCAGGGCCTCGAAGGCGGCCTGGGGGTCGTCGGCGCGGCGGGTGTGGACGGCGACGGCCCGGCCGCCCTTCTCCTCGATCCAGATCCCCGGCCGGTCGCCGGCCGCCGCCAGGACGCCGGGGAGTTCGGCGCGCACGGCGGCGACTCCCGGGTGGGGGGCGGGGGCGCTGAGGGCGCCGGTGCGGGCGTCCCAGCGTTCGGCGCCGTAGTGGCCGAGGACGGCGAGGTGCGCCAGCCCCTCGACCCCGGCGAAGCCGCCGTGCCGCACGGCGACCTCGGCGGGCCGGCCGGTGACGACGGCCACCGCGGCGACCCTCGGCGCGAGGGCCGCGAGGGCGGGGACGGCGCCGGGGTGGGCCCGGGCGTCCTCGGGGTTCTCGACGATGGGTGCGAGCGTGCCGTCGAAGTCGAGGGCGACCAGGGCGGCCGACGGCCGGGCCGTGATCGCGTCGAGCGC
>NZ_JAHHIT010000222.1 GCF_024539675.1 Streptomyces hilarionis
CGTGCGGGGGCGGTGCCGGACCGGGGGACGGGGGCGGGCCCGTCGGCGTCCGGCCCGGTGGAGTTCAGCAGCCCGGCGGTGGCAGCGGGCGCGCCCGGGGCGGGCGGCGGATCGCCGGCGTCCCTGGGGGAGTTCGGGCCGCCGCCGGTCATGGACCGGATCCCCGCCGCTCCGGGCGACGCGCCGGCCGCCGTGCCCCCGCCGCGGGACGCCGAGCCGGCCGCGGACGGGGACGGACGTCCCGGCCGGATGTCCGTCACCGTGGCCGCCGCCGCGACGCCGGGTGAGGGCGGCCGCGGGCGACGGCTGAGCTGCACCGTCGCGCTCGCGGTCGCGGGAGCGCTGGCGGCGGTGACGGTCGGCTCGGTGTTCCTGTTCGACCTGCTCCCGGGCGACGGCCACGGCGACCGCGACTCCGCCGCGGGCAGCGACGCCCACTCCCCCCAGCCGACGGCCACCGGAACCCCGCCCTCCACCGGGGCGCCGACCGACGGCGGGAGCCCCACCGGCGGCGGGACGGCCACCGCGCTCCCGGCCCGCTACGTCGGCGTCTGGGAGGGCCAGGGCTCCGGCCTCGACGGCTCCCTCCCGATGGGCACGTTCCGGGTGACGGTCCAACGGGCCGACGTCGGCGGGAAGCTGGGCGAGCTGCGGCAGACGGACGTGCTCGGCGGGGTCTGCGTCGACGTGCTGACGCTGAAGCAGGTGACGGCGAAAGCGGTCGTCGCCACGTCGGTCGGCGCGAAGAGCAACCACGGCGGCTGCAATCCGACGGCCCACACCGTCCGGCTCACTCCCACCGGCGACGACCTGACGTACGCCTCGGACAGCGCGGCCGAGGGCAATCCGGTGGCCCGCATGTCCCGGGTCGGCGGGTAGCCGTTCGGGGCCGACGCGGGGGCGGCTTCCGGGCGGCATCGGGCCGGACCCGTGGCCGCGCCACCGGGTGACTCCCTACGATCGCCGACGATGAGCACACCTCCCGACGACCTGACGCTGGCCGTTGTCGCCGCGCTGTGGGGCGCCGCGACCGGCGCGCTGCTGCCGCGCGCGGCCTACCGCTTCGCCACGCCCTGGGAGGAGGCGGACGGCGCCTGGCGCACGGACTGCCCGGCGGGCCACCCGCTCCGCGGCTGGCTCGGACGCGCGCGGTGCGCGCGCTGCGCCGGGCCCGCCGAGCCGGGCTTCCCGGCGCGCTACGCCCCCGGCGGCGTCCGGCTGCCCGTCGTCACCGCCGCCGTGTGCGCGGCGCTCGCCCTCGCCACCGGCCTGCGGCCCGAACTGGCCGTGTGGCTGGTGCTCGCGCCGGTCGGAGTGCTGCTCGCGGCCGTCGACCTGCGGGTGCACCGGCTGCCGGATCCGCTCACCCTCCCGCTCGCGGCCGTCGCCCCGGCCCTGCTGGGCTGCGCCGCGCTGCTGCCCGAGCACGCGGGCCGCTGGACGACGGCTCTGCTGGGCGCGCCCGCCCTCGGCGCCTGCTACCTCGTCCTGCACCTGGTGAACCCCGGCGGCATGGCCTTCGGCGACGTGAAGCTGGCGCTCGGGGCGGGCGCCGTCCTCGGCTGGTACGGCCGGTCCACGGTCGTGCTGGGCACGTTCGCGGCGTTCCTGTCCGGCGCGCTGTACGCGGGCGTGCTGGTCGTCGCGGGGCGGGCGGGACGCAAGACGGCGGTCCCGTTCGGGCCGTTCATGCTCGCCGGAACCCTCGCGGGTCTGCTGATGGGCGCGTACGCGGCCTGAGGTCCGGGCGTCGAAACGTCTGGCGTAGGCTGGCTTGGTCTGTCCACAACCCTTGACGAAAGGGACGCTCCCGGTGACCGAGAAGGCCGACCTTCAGTCCGTCCTCGACCGTGCCGCCGCCGGTGGGCGGATCACGCCGGAGGAGGCGCTCGACCTCTACCGCGACGCGCCCCTGCACGCGCTCGGCGCCGCCGCCGACGCCGTGCGCCGCCGGCTGTACGCGGGCACCGAGCACATCGCCACGTACATCATCGAGCGGAACATCAACTACACGAACGTGTGCGTCACGGCGTGCAAGTTCTGCGCGTTCTACGCGGCCCCCAAGGACACCGCCAAGGGCTGGTCGCGCGACCTCGACGACATCCTGCGCCGCTGCGCCGAGACCGTCGAACTGGGCGGCACGCAGATCATGTTCCAGGGCGGCCACCACCCGGACTACGGCGTCGAGTACTACGAGAAGCACTTCGCGGCCATCAAGCAGGCGTTCCCCCAGCTGGTGATCCACTCGCTGGGCGCGTCCGAGGTCGAGCACATGGCGCGGATCTCGAAGGTGACGGTCGAGGAGGCCATCACCCGCATCCACGCCGCCGGCCTGGACTCGTTCGCGGGCGCGGGCGCGGAACTGCTCCCCGCGCGCCCGCGCAAGGCCATCGCCCCGCTCAAGGAGTCCGGCGAGCGCTGGCTGGAGATCATGGAGATCGCGCACGGGCTGGGCGTCGAGTCGACGTCCACGATGCTCATGGGCACCGGCGAGACCAACGCCGAGCGCATCGAGCACCTGCGGATGATCCGTGACGTGCAGGACCGCACCGGCGGCTTCCGCGCCTTCATCCCGTACACGTACCAGCCCGAGAACAACCACCTGAAGGGCCGCACCCAGGCGACCCTGTTCGAGTACCTGCGGATGATCGCGATCGCCCGCCTGTTCCTCGACAACGTCCGTCACATCCAGGGCTCCTGGCTGACGACGGGCAAGGAGGTCGGCCAGCTCTCCCTGCACTACGGCGCGGACGACCTCGGCTCGATCATGCTGGAGGAGAACGTCGTCTCCTCGGCCGGGGCCAAGCACCGCTCCAACCGCATGGAGATCATCGACCTGATCCGCAAGGCGGGCCGTGTGCCGGCGCAGCGCGCGACGACGTACGAGCACCTCGTCGTCCACGACGACCCGGCGAACGACCCGGTCGACGAGCGGGTCGCGTCGCACATCTCGTCGACGGCGATCGCGGGCGGCACGGCGCACCCCGAGCTCAAGCTCCTCGCGTCCAACTAGCCTGCACATGCTGACCGTTCACGCCGACTCCCGGGGCCGGGCGCTCGCCGTCCAGGGCGCGTGGATCGCCGACGCCGGGTCGCGGGACCGGCTCCTCGCCGCTCATCCGGGCGCGCGGGTGCGGACGTGGCCCGGCATCCTGACGCCGGGCCTGGTCAACCCGCACGGCAACGAACTGCTGGAGGAGGCGTACCACCCGGACCCGCGTGAGGCCGACGAACTGGGCGCCGGACCGGTGACCGGGGACGCGCTGGCGGCGCTCGCCATGGACGACGCCCGCTGGGGCGCGAGCGTGCGGCGCGGGGTGCAGCGCATGCTGGCGCACGGCACGGTCCGGGCGGCCTGCGAGGAACTGCGCAACCCCGCGGTGCGGGCGGCCCTGAACCGCTCCGCGATGGCGGGCACGGGACGCGTCGGCCGCCCCGGCGGGACGCCCTCGCTCGACCCGTACGCCTGCGGACTCCCGGTGGAGTTCGCCCCGCCGCGGGAGCGGCATTCCGCGGCCCGCTTCGCGGTGTTCGACGTACGGGACGAGGCCGAACTCGCCGAGCGCGGCGCGGGCAGCTGCGTCGCCACGGTGGTGGACGGCCGTCTCGTGTACAGACGGCGGTAGCCCCCGGGGCCGTCCTCCGCGGCGGCCGGCCGGGCGGCTATTTCGAGAAGGCCTCGGCGAACGCGCCCGAACTCTGCCGCACCCCGCTGCAGTTCGTCAGGGCGTCCCTCTTCGCCGCGTCGGCCGCCGAGCACTGCTGGTCGCGGAAGGCCGACCACAGGGAGACCCAGGCGATCCCCTTCTCCACCGCGAACGCCCGCACTTGTGCGGCGTCCGCCAGGGAGAACGTCTCGCCGGCGACGTCGTTGGTCCCGATCATCGACGTGAGCGCCATGCCCTTCCACGCGCCGGCGTCCGTCGAGCCGAACACCTTCCTCAGCTGGGCCTGGGCCGCCGTCGCCGAGGTGATCGCGTACCCGCCCATGTCCGCCGCGTACGACTCGCCGTAGTTCATCGTCATGAGGTTGACGGTGGAGACCTGGACGTCGTACGTGTTCGCGGACGCCAGCAGCGCCAGGCTGTCGGCGTCGAGTCCGGTGGGCATCACGGGGAGCGTGAAGGAGACCTCCAGGCCGGGGCGTTCCTTCTGTAGCGCGGCGATCGCCTGTGAGCGCAGCGCCACCGAGTCGGCGTCGGTCAGCTCGTCGCCCTCGACGTCGAAGTCGGCCTGGGTGGAGCCGACCGCGTCGAGCGCCTCTCCGTACGCCCGCGCCAGTGCGGAGGCGCTGTCGCAGGAGGCCGCGAGCTCGGTGCCGGAGGCGCCGCCGAAGGAGACGCGCGCCGTGGCGCCGGACGCCGTCAGTTTCGAGACGCGGGACTTCACGGCCGGGTCGCCGATGGCGTTCGCGCCGTTCCACGTCGGGGTGCAGGCGCTGTCGCCGTTGATGACGAACGCCAGGTTGTACGCCGTCGGCGAGCCCGCCGAGTCGTTGGCCGAGGCCTCCACGGCGCTCACGTAGGGCGCGTACGACGTGCCGGCCGCGCCGGCGCCCGGCGAGGCGGAGCCGTCCGGGGGAGCGGGACTGCCGCCACCGGTCCGCGCGGCGGCCCCGGGCGCCGCGGCCGACGTGCCGCCGGATCCCGCGGAGCATCCCGTGACGGCCAGGGCGAACAGACAGGCCACCCCGGCCGTCGGCGTCAGGAAACTCCTCATCGCGTATGCACCCGCTCTCATGATTTCTGTGCCGGCCCCTGCATCGGGCCCTGTCCCGGACGGGAAACAATGCGTGCTCCCGAAAGGGAAATGTCTCACAAGCGGGCCGGCCGCGCGGGAGCAGCGGACGCCGGGTCGGTTCGTGGAGGAAAGTAGGCAAAGGATGACAACTGCCCGCCCGAAAAAGGGCATTCAGCCCGCCCATGACGAACGGGAGTGGCGCGGGATTTCCCCGGAACTCTCAGGCGAGGGACAGGTTCGCGCGTTTCTCATCGGCCTCTCACAAGCAGCGCAGAGTTTGCGCCACATAAAGGCTCCCTAATATCCGGGGAATGCAATCCGAGCCTGTCATCGAAAGCCGAGCCGCCGCTCGCGGCAGCCGTCGCGGCCGCACACGTGACGACGCCTGTGCCGAGGGGCCCGTGTTCGTCGACACCTCCGGCCGCAGATCGAGGCTGCTGCGCCGGATCGGTCTCCTGCTGGGCGTCGGCTGTCTGGCGTACGCGACCGTCCTGGGCGCCGCGTTCATGGGCTGGGGCACCTCGCTGACCCCGTCCTCGCTGCTGCCGTTCGGCGGCGGGGGCCCGCGCGACGCACGCAACGCCGGGCCCGGCGTTGCGTGCGTCGCGCGGGCCCCCGCCGCCGAACGGCAGCAGCGAGGACGGGGTCAGCGAGGTGCCCCAGCCCATGAACGCGGCGCCCAGGACGGTCGCGTACGCCAGACAGCCGACGCCCAGCAGGAGACCGATCCGGCGCAGCAGCCTCGATCTGCGGCCGGAGGTGTCGACGAACACGGGCCCCTCGGCACAGGCGTCGTCACGTGTGCGGCCGCGACGGCTGCCGCGAGCGGCGGCTCGGCTTTCGATGACAGGCTCGGATTGCATTCCCCGGATATTAGGGAGCCTTTATGTGGCGCAAACTCTGCGCTGCTTGTGAGAGGCCGATGAGAAACGCGCGAACCTGTCCCTCGCCTGAGAGTTCCGGGGAAATCCCGCGCCACTCCCGTTCGTCATGGGCGGGCTGAATGCCCTTTTTCGGGCGGGCAGTTGTCATCCTTTGCCTACTTTCCTCCACGAACCGACCCGGCGTCCGCTGCTCCCGCGCGGCCGGCCCGCTTGTGAGACATTTCCCTTTCGGGAGCACGCATTGTTTCCCGTCCGGGACAGGGCCCGATGCAGGGGCCGGCACAGAAATCATGAGAGCGGGTGCATACGCGATGAGGAGTTTCCTGACGCCGACGGCCGGGGTGGCCTGTCTGTTCGCCCTGGCCGTCACGGGATGCTCCGCGGGATCCGGCGGCACGTCGGCCGCGGCGCCCGGGGCCGCCGCGCGGACCGGTGGCGGCAGTCCCGCTCCCCCGGACGGCTCCGCCTCGCCGGGCGCCGGCGCGGCCGGCACGTCGTACGCGCCCTACGTGAGCGCCGTGGAGGCCTCGGCCAACGACTCGGCGGGCTCGCCGACGGCGTACAACCTGGCGTTCGTCATCAACGGCGACAGCGCCTGCACCCCGACGTGGAACGGCGCGAACGCCATCGGCGACCCGGCCGTGAAGTCCCGCGTCTCGAAACTGACGGCGTCCGGCGCCACGGCGCGCGTCTCCTTCGGCGGCGCCTCCGGCACCGAGCTCGCGGCCTCCTGCGACAGCGCCTCCGCACTGGCGCGGGCGTACGGAGAGGCGCTCGACGCGGTCGGCTCCACCCAGGCCGACTTCGACGTCGAGGGCGACGAGCTGACCGACGCCGACTCGGTGGCGCTGCGCTCACAGGCGATCGCCGCGCTACAGAAGGAACGCCCCGGCCTGGAGGTCTCCTTCACGCTCCCCGTGATGCCCACCGGACTCGACGCCGACAGCCTGGCGCTGCTGGCGTCCGCGAACACGTACGACGTCCAGGTCTCCACCGTCAACCTCATGACGATGAACTACGGCGAGTCGTACGCGGCGGACATGGGCGGGTACGCGATCACCTCGGCGACGGCGGCCCAGGCCCAGCTGAGGAAGGTGTTCGGCTCGACGGACGCCGGCGCGTGGAAGGGCATGGCGCTCACGTCGATGATCGGGACCAACGACGTCGCCGGCGAGACGTTCTCCCTGGCGGACGCCGCACAAGTGCGGGCGTTCGCGGTGGAGAAGGGGATCGCCTGGGTCTCCCTGTGGTCGGCCTTCCGCGACCAGCAGTGCTCGGCGGCCGACGCGGCGAAGAGGGACGCCCTGACGAACTGCAGCGGGGTGCGGCAGAGTTCGGGCGCGTTCGCCGAGGCCTTCTCGAAATAGCCGCCCGGCCGGCCGCCGCGGAGGACGGCCCCGGGGGCTACCGCCGTCTGTACACGAGACGGCCGTCCACCACCGTGGCGACGCAGCTGCCCGCGCCGCGCTCGGCGAGTTCGGCCTCGTCCCGTACGTCGAACACCGCGAAGCGGGCCGCGGAATGCCGCTCCCGCGGCGGGGCGAACTCCACCGGGAGTCCGCAGGCGTACGGGTCGAGCGAGGGCGTCCCGCCGGGGCGGCCGACGCGTCCCGTGCCCGCCATCGCGGAGCGGTTCAGGGCCGCCCGCACCGCGGGGTTGCGCAGTTCCTCGCAGGCCGCCCGGACCGTGCCGTGCGCCAGCATGCGCTGCACCCCGCGCCGCACGCTCGCGCCCCAGCGGGCGTCGTCCATGGCGAGCGCCGCCAGCGCGTCCCCGGTCACCGGTCCGGCGCCCAGTTCGTCGGCCTCACGCGGGTCCGGGTGGTACGCCTCCTCCAGCAGTTCGTTGCCGTGCGGGTTGACCAGGCCCGGCGTCAGGATGCCGGGCCACGTCCGCACCCGCGCGCCCGGATGAGCGGCGAGGAGCCGGTCCCGCGACCCGGCGTCGGCGATCCACGCGCCCTGGACGGCGAGCGCCCGGCCCCGGGAGTCGGCGTGAACGGTCAGCATGTGCAGGCTAGTTGGACGCGAGGAGCTTGAGCTCGGGGTGCGCCGTGCCGCCCGCGATCGCCGTCGACGAGATGTGCGACGCGACCCGCTCGTCGACCGGGTCGTTCGCCGGGTCGTCGTGGACGACGAGGTGCTCGTACGTCGTCGCGCGCTGCGCCGGCACACGGCCCGCCTTGCGGATCAGGTCGATGATCTCCATGCGGTTGGAGCGGTGCTTGGCCCCGGCCGAGGAGACGACGTTCTCCTCCAGCATGATCGAGCCGAGGTCGTCCGCGCCGTAGTGCAGGGAGAGCTGGCCGACCTCCTTGCCCGTCGTCAGCCAGGAGCCCTGGATGTGACGGACGTTGTCGAGGAACAGGCGGGCGATCGCGATCATCCGCAGGTACTCGAACAGGGTCGCCTGGGTGCGGCCCTTCAGGTGGTTGTTCTCGGGCTGGTACGTGTACGGGATGAAGGCGCGGAAGCCGCCGGTGCGGTCCTGCACGTCACGGATCATCCGCAGGTGCTCGATGCGCTCGGCGTTGGTCTCGCCGGTGCCCATGAGCATCGTGGACGTCGACTCGACGCCCAGCCCGTGCGCGATCTCCATGATCTCCAGCCAGCGCTCGCCGGACTCCTTGAGCGGGGCGATGGCCTTGCGCGGGCGCGCGGGGAGCAGTTCCGCGCCCGCGCCCGCGAACGAGTCCAGGCCGGCGGCGTGGATGCGGGTGATGGCCTCCTCGACCGTCACCTTCGAGATCCGCGCCATGTGCTCGACCTCGGACGCGCCCAGCGAGTGGATCACCAGCTGGGGGAACGCCTGCTTGATGGCCGCGAAGTGCTTCTCGTAGTACTCGACGCCGTAGTCCGGGTGGTGGCCGCCCTGGAACATGATCTGCGTGCCGCCCAGTTCGACGGTCTCGGCGCAGCGGCGCAGGATGTCGTCGAGGTCGCGCGACCAGCCCTTGGCGGTGTCCTTGGGGGCCGCGTAGAACGCGCAGAACTTGCACGCCGTGACGCACACGTTCGTGTAGTTGATGTTCCGCTCGATGATGTACGTGGCGATGTGCTCGGTGCCCGCGTACAGCCGGCGGCGCACGGCGTCGGCGGCGGCGCCGAGCGCGTGCAGGGGCGCGTCGCGGTAGAGGTCGAGCGCCTCCTCCGGCGTGATCCGCCCACCGGCGGCGGCACGGTCGAGGACGGACTGAAGGTCGGCCTTCTCGGTCACCGGGAGCGTCCCTTTCGTCAAGGGTTGTGGACAGACCAAGCCAGCCTACGCCAGACGTTTCGACGCCCGGACCTCAGGCCGCGTACGCGCCCATCAGCAGACCCGCGAGGGTTCCGGCGAGCATGAACGGCCCGAACGGGACCGCCGTCTTGCGTCCCGCCCGCCCCGCGACGACCAGCACGCCCGCGTACAGCGCGCCGGACAGGAACGCCGCGAACGTGCCCAGCACGACCGTGGACCGGCCGTACCAGCCGAGGACGGCGCCCGCCCCGAGCGCCAGCTTCACGTCGCCGAAGGCCATGCCGCCGGGGTTCACCAGGTGCAGGACGAGGTAGCAGGCGCCGAGGGCGGGCGCGCCCAGCAGAGCCGTCGTCCAGCGGCCCGCGTGCTCGGGCAGCAGCGCGGCGCAGCCCAGCAGGGCCGGGGCGACGGCCGCGAGCGGGAGGGTGAGCGGATCCGGCAGCCGGTGCACCCGCAGGTCGACGGCCGCGAGCAGCACTCCGACCGGCGCGAGCACCAGCCACACGGCCAGTTCGGGCCGCAGGCCGGTGGCGAGGGCGAGCGCCGCGCACACGGCGGCGGTGACGACGGGCAGCCGGACGCCGCCGGGGGCGTAGCGCGCCGGGAAGCCCGGCTCGGCGGGCCCGGCGCAGCGCGCGCACCGCGCGCGTCCGAGCCAGCCGCGGAGCGGGTGGCCCGCCGGGCAGTCCGTGCGCCAGGCGCCGTCCGCCTCCTCCCAGGGCGTGGCGAAGCGGTAGGCCGCGCGCGGCAGCAGCGCGCCGGTCGCGGCGCCCCACAGCGCGGCGACAACGGCCAGCGTCAGGTCGTCGGGAGGTGTGCTCATCGTCGGCGATCGTAGGGAGTCACCCGGTGGCGCGGCCACGGGTCCGGCCCGATGCCGCCCGGAAGCCGCCCCCGCGTCGGCCCCGAACGGCTACCCGCCGACCCGGGACATGCGGGCCACCGGATTGCCCTCGGCCGCGCTGTCCGAGGCGTACGTCAGGTCGTCGCCGGTGGGAGTGAGCCGGACGGTGTGGGCCGTCGGATTGCAGCCGCCGTGGTTGCTCTTCGCGCCGACCGACGTGGCGACGACCGCTTTCGCCGTCACCTGCTTCAGCGTCAGCACGTCGACGCAGACCCCGCCGAGCACGTCCGTCTGCCGCAGCTCGCCCAGCTTCCCGCCGACGTCGGCCCGTTGGACCGTCACCCGGAACGTGCCCATCGGGAGGGAGCCGTCGAGGCCGGAGCCCTGGCCCTCCCAGACGCCGACGTAGCGGGCCGGGAGCGCGGTGGCCGTCCCGCCGCCGGTGGGGCTCCCGCCGTCGGTCGGCGCCCCGGTGGAGGGCGGGGTTCCGGTGGCCGTCGGCTGGGGGGAGTGGGCGTCGCTGCCCGCGGCGGAGTCGCGGTCGCCGTGGCCGTCGCCCGGGAGCAGGTCGAACAGGAACACCGAGCCGACCGTCACCGCCGCCAGCGCTCCCGCGACCGCGAGCGCGACGGTGCAGCTCAGCCGTCGCCCGCGGCCGCCCTCACCCGGCGTCGCGGCGGCGGCCACGGTGACGGACATCCGGCCGGGACGTCCGTCCCCGTCCGCGGCCGGCTCGGCGTCCCGCGGCGGGGGCACGGCGGCCGGCGCGTCGCCCGGAGCGGCGGGGATCCGGTCCATGACCGGCGGCGGCCCGAACTCCCCCAGGGACGCCGGCGATCCGCCGCCCGCCCCGGGCGCGCCCGCTGCCACCGCCGGGCTGCTGAACTCCACCGGGCCGGACGCCGACGGGCCCGCCCCCGTCCCCCGGTCCGGCACCGCCCCCGCACG
>NZ_JAHHIT010000223.1 GCF_024539675.1 Streptomyces hilarionis
CCCCACACCCCCGCCGGCCCTTCCGGACCCCCGACGCTCGCCCCCGGACCGGCCGGCCTCACCCCGGTCTTCCGCAACGCGCCCCGCGCCGCCGGCAAGGTGGTCGCCCTCACCTTCGACGCCGACATGACCGCCGACCAGGGCGGCCGGGCGGCCGCGGGCGAACACTTCGACAACCCCGCGCTGATCGCGGCCCTGCGGACGCTGAAGGTGCCGGCCACCGTGTTCATGACGGGCCGCTGGGCGGAGCAGTACCCGGACCAGGCCCGCTCCCTCGGCCACGACCCCCTGTTCGAGGTCGCCAACCACTCCTACAGCCACTACGCCTTCACCGACGACTGCTACGGCCTGCCGACCGTCCCCGAGGACCGGATGCTCGCGGACGTGGAACGCGCGTACACCGCGTTCCGCAAGGCGGGCGTGCCGGACGCGATGCCCTACTTCCGCTTCCCCGGCGGCTGCTACGACCGGCGGGCGCTGCGCGCGGTGAGCGGCGCCGGCGTGACCGCCGTGCAGTGGGACGTGGTGAGCGGCGACGCGTTCGCCACGGACGCCGACGCCGTGGCGCGGCAGGTGATGCAGGGCGTGAAACCCGGCTCGGTGGTCGTCATGCACTGCACCCGCAGCGCCGCCCCCACGACCGAGCGGGTGGTGCGCACGGTCGTGCCGGAGCTGCGCCGCCGGGGCTACCGGTTCGTCAGGGTGTCGGAGCTGATCGGGACGGCGAGCGCACGGCGCTGACCCGCACGGCCCGTCCGGCTCGCGGGCCGGGGCGCTTTCGTACGCTGGGAGGCATGAGCGACGACACCGACCGGGACCACTGCCGGATCGACGCGACCGTCCCGCCCGCCGCGGACGGGCCCCCCTTCGCCGAGTGCGTGCTGTGCCGGAAACCCACCGAACACCCCGAGTCGTACAAGGGGATCACGCTGTGCCCGGTGTGCGAGTGGCAGGAGGCGCAGCGGACCGCCTGCTCCGGCTGACCCCCGGCCCGCCCCCCGGCGCGGCCGGCCCGAGCGGGGCCGGGGCCACCGACCGCACCGCCCTCGGCGAGCGGGCGCCACGCGGAAGGACGCGCCCGGGTCCCGGCCCCGACGGTGGCGGACGCGCTGCACGAGCTCACGGAAGCGGTGCGCGTCCACCCGGACCCGCCCCGCCCCCGCGCGGCTACGAGCAGGTGAACCCGGACTCCGCCCAGTCGGCGAGCGCCACCGGACCGAACGGCCCGCGCGGCTCGACGACCAGCCTCCGGCCCGGACGCCCGCGCGGGGCGGGCCGCCGCCCGGCGCTCGGCGGCCCGCCCCTCTCGCGCCCTCTCACGGCGACCGCCGGGACGTCAGCGCGCAGGCCGCGGCGACGGCGGCGGCGCTCAGAGCGGCCGCCGCGGCGAGCGGCAGCACCGGCATGTGGACCGTCGCCGTGTGGGAGCCGCCGACCAGCCCGCTGACGGCCGCGTGCGCGGGGGAACCGCTCACCACGAGCGACAGCAGGGCCGCGAGCAGCAGCGCGGGCACCGCGCGACCGGTCGAGCGCAGCACGGGCCAGGCGGTGAGCGCGCCGACGGCGGCGCCGAGCAGGGCGCAGGTCAGCACGGCGAGCAGGCCCGCGCCCGCGGCCTCGGGGACGGGCACACGGCGTTGGTGGTCGCTGCCGACGGGGTCGCTGATCAGGGTGACGACCGCTGTCGCGAGCGCGCCGAGCACCACGGCCGACGCCAGGGCGACCAGCACGCACGCCAGGTGCGCCCGGGCCGGACCGACCGCCGCGGCGACCACGGCGCGGGCGGCCGGGGGTTCGCCGGCGACGCAGATCCGCACCAGCCAGGCGGCGACGGGCAGCAGGAAGGCGGCGGCGTAGCCGAGCGAGTCCAGCAGCGGCTGGCCGCCCTGCACGCCGACGCCGAGGAACACGGCGTACAGCAGGAACGGGGGCAGCCAGCGCTGCGAGCGCACCAACAGGGCGGCCTGGTAGCGCAGGAGGGCGGTCATCGGCGCCCCTCGTCCCGGCGGACGTCCGCCACGTGCCAGGGCGGCCGGGCGGCCAGCAGAGCGCGCAGCACGACGTCGGAGTGGGAGGCGGGGACCGTGAGCCGGTGCGTCCCCCGAGCCGTCTCCTGCGTGCGGACGGCCAGGCGGAGCGCCTCGGCGGGAAGCGGCGAGGACGCGCCGCGCACCTCGACGATCATGTACGGGCCGTCGGGCGCCGCGGGCCGCTCGTCGACGGCACGGCGCCGAAGACCGCCGTCGCGCACCGTGTAGACGGTGTCCGCCGCCCCGGCCAGGCGGCGCGGGTCGTGGTCGACGAAGACCACGGCCCCGCCGGCGGCCGTCCGCTCGGCGACGGCCCGTTCCAGTTCGGCCCGCGCCTGCGCGTCCAGGCCGGTCCAGGCCTCGTCCAGGATCAGCAGCCCGGGCTCCGCGAGGAGGGCCTGTGCGACGGCGACCTTCTGGCTGCTGCCCTTCGACAGACGGGTCATGGGCGTGCGGGCGTGGGCTGCCGCGCCGAAGCGGTCCAGCCACTCCCGCGCGGTGCGCTCGGCCGACGCCCGCGGCAGGCCGTGCACGGCGGCGAGGTGAGTCAGATAGCCGAGGGCCGTGAAGGGGAGCGCAGCGGGGAAGCGTTCGGGGACGTACGCGGTGCGGGGGCGGCCGGTGACCCGGCCCTCCGTGGGGGCGTCGGTCCCGGCGAGGAGCCGGAGCAGGGTGGACTTGCCGCTGCCGTTGGGGCCCTCGACGCGCGTGAGGCTGCCGGGGGTCAGCGTCACGGACACGTTGCGCAGCACCCACGGGCCGCGTAAGCCGTAGCGGCGGCCCACGTCGTCCAGGCGGAGATCGCGTTCCATGGCGTCCATCCTGGCGCAGAAGGGCCGCGTCCGGTCCCGGCCGCGGTGGAACGGCCGCGCGCGGTCACCGCGGGCGCGGCCGCCCCGCTGCGCGCGAGACCGGGTCAAGTAGCCTGCGGCTGTGAGTGAAAGCCCCTTTCAGACCGAGCCGACCCCCCGCGACGAGGCTCCGCAGTTCGTGCTGCCGCTGGTCGTGCGGTTGGAGAAGTCCGCGCCCCCGGCCCGTACCGACGCCCTGGAGGCCGCGGCCCGGGCCGTTCTCGTGATGCTCGGCGACGAGCGGTCCGTCGGGGACGGCGAGTGGGCCCAGGTCATGCGCGACTGGCAGGACGCCCGCATCCGCAAGGTGGTCCGCCGGGCCCGGGGCGCCGAGTGGCGGCGGGCCGGGGAGCTGCCGGGCATCACGGTCACCGGGAAGTCGGCGGAGGTGCGGGTCTTCCCGCCCGTGCCGTTGGACGGCTGGCCGAAGGAACTCGCCAAGTTGCAGGTCTCCGGCACCGAGCTCGACGACCCGGAGCCGCCCGCGGACGTCGCGCCGGGGACGGCCGTGCTGTGGATGAGTCCGGACGTCGAGATGTCGGCGGGCAAGGCGATGGCGCAGGCCGGGCACGGCGCACAGCTCGCCTGGTGGGAGCTGTCGGACGACGAGCGGGCCGCCTGGCGCGAGGCGGGGTTCCCGCTCGCCGTACGGACCGCCGACCGGCGGTGGCGTGAACTGACGGCCGGCGGGCTGCCGCTGGTGCGCGACGCGGGCTTCACCGAGATCGCCCCGGGCAGCTGCACCGTCGTCGCGGAGCATCCCGCGCTGCTCGCGCGCTGAGCCCCGCGCCCGTCGACCGCCCCCCTCGCGCCCGAACCTCAAATGTTGCTCTGAAGGGGGGTCCCGGGCGGTTCGGCGGACGGGGGCGGGGCCATACCTCCGTCACCACGCAGGGGGAACGAAGGAGGCGGGGGCCATGGTGCGACTGGGGACGGGGATCGGCTGGCGGCCGGAGATCGCGGACGCCGTGGAGCGGATGCCGGGCATCGACTGGGTCGAGGCCGTCGCCGAGAACGTGTGTCCCGGCCATCTGCCCGACTCCCTGCTGCGGCTGCGCGAGCGCGGGGTCACCGTGGTCCCGCACGGCGTCTCGCTCGGGCTCGGTGACGCGGAGCGGCCCGACCCGGGGCGGCTGGCCGCTCTGGCCGAGCGGGCCGAGGCGCTGGGCGCGCCGCTGGTGACCGAGCACATCGCGTTCGTGCGGGCGGGCGGCCCGCTGACGGCGTCCCCCCGGCTGGAGGCCGGACACCTGCTGCCCGTGCCGCGCACCCGGGACGCCCTGGACGTGCTGTGCGAGAACGTGCGCATCGCGCAGGACGCGCTGCCCGTGCCGCTCGCCGTCGAGAACATCGCCGCGCTCGTGGCCTGGCCGGGCGAGGAGATGACCGAGGGGCAGTTCCTGTACGAGCTGGCCGACCGCACGGGCGTGCGGCTGCTCGTCGACGTCGCCAACCTGCACACCAACCACGTCAACCGGGGCGAGGATCCCGCCGAGGCGCTCGCCGAGCTGCCTCTGGAGGCCATCGCCTACGTCCATGTGGCGGGGGGCTTCGAGCGGGACGGCGTCTGGCACGACAGCCACGCCCATCCGGTGCCCCGACCGGTCCTCGACATCCTGACCGACCTCGCGTCCCGTGTGTCGCCGCCGGGAGTGCTGCTGGAGCGGGACGACCGCTTCCCCGAACCGGCCGAGCTCGAAAGGGAGTTGGCGGGCATCCGGGAGGCCGTCCGGACAGGGGCGGCCCGGAGCCTCGCCGCACGGCCCTCCGCGCGCACGGGACCGCGGGGCGTGACGCGCGACGCGTGCGCTCCTGCGGCCCGCCTCGCCGTTTCGGCCGTCGGCGCAACCGTCGCCGCAGCCGTCGGCGCCACCGCCGTTCCTGCCTCCACCCTGGCCGCGCCCGCAGCCTCCCTCCCGCCCGCAGCACCTGCCGCGCCCGTCGCTCGCGCCGAGCGCGTCGCCCCGAGGCAGGAGCCCGTCGCCCCCGCCGGGGCCGCCCGTCAGCGGCTGGGGCTCGCCCAGGCCGCGCTGCTCTCCGCCCTGGTCGCCGGGACACCGGTCCCCGAGGGCTTCGACCGGGTGCGGCTCGGCGTGCAGGCGCGCGCGCTGGCGGCGAAGCGGGCGGACGTGGTGGCGAAGGTCGCGCCGGAGCTGCCGCTGATCCTCGGCGACGGCTACCGGGCCGCCTTCCTCACGTACGCCCAGGGGCGCCCGATGCGCGGCGGCTACCGGCAGGACGCCCTCGACTTCGCCGAGGAGACGCTGCTGAGCGGCCGCTGCGCGCCGGGCCGGCCACGGCGCGAGCTGCGCCGCTGGTGGCTGGACCGCTCCGGTCCCGCACCCCGGAGGACATCCCGCCTGGGCCGGAGGGGACGAGCCCTGACCCGGCACTGACGAGCGTCCGGTGTCGCCGCGCCCGGAATGTGCCCGGGTTAACACCGCCCCGGAGTCACGAGCCCGCACCCGCCGCGACAGCCGTTTACCGGCGTTTCACCCCGATTCACCCCTCCCGCCACCTCGCCGTTTTCGACCGATATGGTGGTGATGCAACGCTTCGCCCCTGTACGGCAGTTGACGGGAACGGCGCAGTAACATGCCAGTTCCCGCAACCGAAGCGCACTAGTGTGCAGTGCCGCGAGCAGGAGGCACCATGCGCCCGCGTCCCCCGATCCAGGGCAGAGGCATCTTCAGTGGCACCGGGCTCATCATCACCGGCCTGGCGGCGACCCTCGCGGCGCTGATCTTCCCCGTCTGGTCGTACTCCGGCGGGCCGACCGCCGCCGACGCGAACACGCTGAAGGAAGAGGCGGTGGCCACCCAGTACGGGCCGCTGTCCGCCCTGGACCAGGAGTTCGTCACCAAGGTCCGGCTGGCCGGGCTGTGGGAGCTGCCCGCCGGCCGGCAGGCGCAGACGAAGGGCACGACCGAGGCGGTGCGGACGGCGGGCCGGCACCTCGTCGAGGGGCACGCCTTCCTGGACCAGCGGGTGCGCACCGTCGCCGCGCAGCTCGGCCTCACACTGCCCGACGAGCCCAGCGAACAGCAGCAGGGCTGGCTGGCGGAGCTGGACGCGGCGCAGGGCGTGGAGTACGACCGCACGTTCGCCAACGTGCTGCGCCTCGCGCACGGCCGGGTGTTCGCCCTCGTCGCCCAGGTGCGGGCCGGCACCCGCAACTCGCTGGTGCGCGCCCTCGCCGACGACGCCAACACCACCGTGCTGGACCACATCAAGATCCTCGAGGCCACCGGCTACGTCGACTTCGACGCGCTCGCCCAGGACCTGGCCGCCGGCAGCACCCCGTCGGCCCCCGGCTCCCCCGGACCGTCGACCGCCTCGACCGGTCCCGGGCCGGTCGTGCCGCTCCCGGCGTCCCCCTCGCCCACCTACCCGCTTCCGCCGGCCGCCGCGAGCCCGCCGCCCGGCTCCTGAACCCCCGTCGGACGTCCGGACCGGCGGCCCGTCCGCGGGCACGACGGGGACGTGGCGGGGCGCGCCCCGTCGCCGGGGGGCGCACAGGGGGCATTGGCGCCGACACCCGCCGTTGGTGCTTGCCTTCCCCCTGGGCCGAACCAACCATCCCTTTTGTCGCCCCCGTGCACCGAAGGGACACCCGATGCGAGCCGCCGCCCTCCATTCGGCCGCAGGAGCCCTGCTCCTGACCGCCCTCGCCGCCGTCCCGGCGAACGGGCTCCCCCACGCCGGCGCCCCCGGCGTCCCGATCGCCCCGGACACCTTCGCCGCGGGCCCGGCCCTCGCCCCCGGCAGGCCGCTCACCGCGGGCCGGGCGCTCGTCCCCGGCGTGGCGCTCGCCGCCGCGCGGGCCGCCGCGGAGGGCGTCGACTTCGGGAAGTGCTCCGACGCGCAGGACCTGCCCGGCGCCATGCAGTGCGGCACCGTCTCCGTCCCCCTCGACTACGCGCACCCCGACGGCCGGCAGATCACGCTGGCCGTCAGCCGCGTGCAGGCGACCCACCGGGATCCGCACAACAGCAAGCGGCGGGTGCCCGGGCAGGGCGCGCTCGTCTTCAACCCGGGCGGTCCCGGCGGCTCCGGACGGTACTTCCCGCTGATCGGGCTGCTGCCGGAGTGGAAGCGCATCGGCGCCGCCTACGACCTCGTCGGCTACGACCCGCGCGGGGTCGGCCGGTCGGCGCCCCTGTCCTGCCAGGACCCCAAGCGCTTCTTCAAGGGCCCCTCCCCCGCCCCGGTCCACCCCTCGGAGTCGTACAAGAAGGAGCGCATCGCGCAGGCGAAGGCGTACGCGCGGGGCTGCGCGCAGCGGGCGGGCAGCGCCCTGCGGCACTACAACTCGCTCAACAACGCCCGCGACCTGGACGTGCTGCGGGCGGCCCTGGGCGAGGACCGGCTGACGTTCATGGGGGCGTCGTACGGCACCTACTTCGGGGCGCTGTACGCGACGCTGTTCCCCTCGCACGTGCGGCGGATGGTGTTCGACGCGGCCGTGGACCCGGACCCCGCGCAGATCTGGTACCGCAACAACCTCGGCCAGTCGGCGGCGTTCGAGAGCCGCTGGACGGACCTGCGGGAGTGGATCGCCGCGCACGACGACGTGTACGGCCTCGGCGCCACGGCCGACGAGGTGCTGGACAGCTACGAACGGGCCCGTGCCCGGCTGGCCGCGGCGCCGGCCGGCGGGAAGGTGGGGCCCGGTCAGCTACAGGGCGCGTTCCTTCAGGCCGCGTACTACGACGACTACTGGCCCGGCCGCGCGCAGGCGCTGTCGGAGTACCTGAAGGGCGACCCGAAGCAGCTGATCGCGCAGGCCGCTCCGGCGCGGACGGCGGCCGCCGAGGCGGAGAACGCCAACGCCGTGTACACGGCCGTCGAGTGCAACGACGCGCCGTGGCCGACGGACTGGAGGGTGTGGGACCGCGACAACACGCGGCTCGCGCGGATCGCCCCGTTCGAGACCTGGGACAACGTGTGGGCGAACCTGCCGTGCGCCTACTGGCCGGCGCCCCGGCAGCGGCCGCTCGACGTGCGGACCGGGCCGGGCGAGCTGCCGCCGACGCTGATCCTGGCCGCCGAGCGGGACGCGGCCGCGCCGTACGCGGGCGCCCTGGAGATGCACCGGCGGCTGTCGGGCTCGGTCCTGGTGACCGAGCGGGACGCGGGCACCCACGGCATCGCGGGCGGTCCCAACCGGTGCGTCAACGGGCATCTCGACGCGTATCTGCTGGAGGGCCGGCTCCCGGCCCGGCGCGCCGCCTGCGCGGGGCGCGCGGAGCCGGAACCGAAGCCGAGGCCCGACGCCGGGCGCTGAGCACGGGCGATGACGCCGGGCGTCGGGGCGTCGGGCGTCAGGGCGTCGGGGTCACGGGGCGAGCCCCGACGACCGGGTCCGCCCGTCAGGCCAGACCGGCCACCAGGTCGGCCACCGACCTGCGCCGGCCGGTGTAGAACGGCACTTCCTCGCGGACGTGCATACGGGCCTCGGAGGCGCGCAGGTGACGCATGAGGTCGACGATGCGGTGCAGCTCGTCGGCCTCGAAGGCCAGGATCCACTCGTAGTCGCCCAGCGAGAACGACGCCACCGTGTTGGCCCGGACGTCGGGGTAGCCGCGGGCCATCTTGCCGTGGTCGGCGAGCATGCGGCGGCGGTCCTCGTCGGGCAGCAGGTACCAGTCGTAGGAGCGGACGAAGGGGTAGACGCTCACGTAGTCGCGGGGCGTCTCGTCGGCGAGGAACGCCGGGATGTGCGAGCGGTTGAACTCGGCGGGGCGGTGCAGCGCCATGTTCGACCAGACCGGCTCCAGGGCGCGGCCCAGCCGGGTGCGGCGGAAGAGGCTGTACGCCTCCTGCAACTGGTCGCTGGTCTCCGCGTGCCACCAGATCATCACGTCGGCGTCGGCGCGCAGTCCGGACAGGTCGTAGGTGCCGCGGATCGTCACGTCCTTCGCGGCGAGCTGGTCGAACAGCTCCTGGACCTCGTCGGCGTAGCCCGCGCGGTCGTCGGGGAGCACGTCCTTCAGCCTGAAGACGGACCACAGGGTGTAGCGGATGACCTCGTTGAGGTCCTTGGCCAGCTTGCCCTTGTTCGGGATCCTGCCGGGCTCGGTGGTGGAGGCGTCGTCACTCATGGCTCTCATTCTCCCGCTCCGCCGTGCAGACTCTGCACCGGGTCGGCCGCGAGCCGCGCCGCGGCGCCCGGGTCGCCGCCCAGCCGGTCCACCGCCGCGTCGGCGCTCGCGACGCACGCGGGGATGCCCACGCCGTCGTAGGCGGCGCCGCACACCGCGATGCCGGGGAGCAGGGCCAGCTGCTCGCGGACGCGGGCCACGCGCGCGTGGTGGCCGACGGGGTACTGCGGCAGGCCGTCCGTCCAGCGGGTCACCCGGGTCTCCAGGGGGGACGCGGTCAAACCGGTGGCCTCGCGCAGGTCGTGCCGGGAGACGGCGACGAGGTCGGCGTCGTCCTTGTCGAGGATCCCGCTCTCGCCGTGGCGGCCCACGGAGGTGCGCAGCACGACCGTGCCGGGGTCCTCGTCGGCGATCCAGCCCCACTTCTGGGAGGCGAAGGTGGAGGCCTTGATGGTGTGTCCGTCGACCGGCGGGACGAGGAAGCCGCTGCCGTCGGGCAGGGCGGCGTCGGCGCGCCGGTAGGCGAGGGTGACCAGGGCCATGGAGGCGTACTCCACGGTGCGCAGTTCGGCGGCGGCCCCGGGGGACACCGTCGCGAGCAGGGCGGCCGCGGCCGGCGCGGGGACGGCGACGACCACGGCGTCGGCCCGCAGCTCGCGCTCCCCCGCCGTGACGTGCCAGCCGCCCGCGGGGTCGCGGCGCAGCGCGGTGACCGGCACGCGCGTGCGGATCTCGCCGCCGCCCGCCTCGACGGACGCGGCGACCGCGAGCGGCAGGGAGCCCACCCCGCCCCGGATGCCCATGAAGACGGGACCGGCCTGCGGGGCGGTCGCCGCCTCGCGCTGGATCTCGCGCACGGCCTCGGTGAGCGAGGCGTGCGCACGCGCGGCCCGGAACAGCTGCGGGACGGCCGAGCGCATCGAGATGCGGTAGGCGTCGCCCGCGTAGACACCGCCCAGCAGGGGCTCGACGAGGCGGTCGACGACTTCGCGGCCCACGCGCGCCGCCACGTACGCGCCGACCGCCACGTCGTCACCGAGTTCGGTGCGGGGCAGGTCGGCGTCGCGTTCGACGCGCGCGAGGCCCTCGTCGGACAGGACGCCGGAGAGGGCCGCCGCGGTGCCGGGGACGCCCATGACGTGGCCCTTGGGCATGGGGCGCAGCACGCCGCGGGTCCAGATCGAGGCCGCTGCGGTGGCCGGCGGCTCCAGGCGGTCGCCGAGCCCCGCCTCGCGTGCGAGGGCGACCGCCTCGGGGCGGCGGGCCAGCATCGACTCCGCGCCGAGGTCCACCCGCACCCCGGCGATCTCGCCCGGCAGCAGCTTGCCGCCGACCCGGTCGGACGCCTCCAGCACGGTCACCCGCGCGCCGCGCCGCAGCAGCCGGTGGGCGGCGGCCAGCCCGGCGATCCCGGCTCCGACGACGACGACGTGCTGCCCGGCGACCGTACCCGTTGCGCTCATGTCCCCCACTCTCTCAGACCCCGCCGGCACTCCCGCCGCCCCGGGCGGGCCGGGCCGGCGCCCGGCAGGA
>NZ_JAHHIT010000224.1 GCF_024539675.1 Streptomyces hilarionis
CCACACCCCCGCCCCGGTCCCCCGAAGAGCTGTGCGCGCGGATCGTCGCCCACTGGTCGCGCGTCATGCTCGACAGCCACACCTACGGCGACTACCAGTCCATGGGGCTCTCCAACAGGCAGTACGACGTCCTGCGGTCCGTCCTGGACGCCGCACGCACCGAGAAGAAGGAGCAAGGAGCCGCGGCCGCACAGAAGTTGATCGACCGTCAGGCACGTGCGGACTGCGCCGACCGGTACCGGTCCGACGGCCCCGGCGAAAGCCCCTGGCGGTGAACGCCATCGGTCCCGTCGAGCCCGGCGAGGGCACCCGGGACCAACCGCTCCACACCGAGGCGACCGGGGGATCCGCCGCCCGGCCGCTCGTCCTCTTCTACCGCGCCCACCGCCGCGCCGCGCACGGCGCCCTCGCCGCGGCCCTCCTCCTCGCCGCCGGCGGCTACCTGTACGCGAGCAGGCCGCCCGCCGTCCACCCCGTCCGGGCCGAACTCCCCTTCCCCGCACAGACGGTGGACGTCAGCTACCTCGGCGAGGCCGCCGTGCCGCCCGGCGCCCGGCCGCACTCGTTCGCCTTCGAAGTACTGCTCGGCGTCGAGTCCGGGCCCGCGGTCACCGTGACCCGGGTGACCCAGCCGTACGACGGACTGTCCGTGGCCTCCACCCCGCCCCCGCCCTTCCGGACGACACCGGGCGCGGCCCGCAAGGTCGTCGTCACCATGCACGTGACGGAATGCGGAAAAGTGCCGAAGGATGCCGGGCTTCCTTTCCTCGACGTAACGCTACGTAATGCGCGCGCAATACAGGTGCAGAGTTTCATCCTGGGTCCGCGCTATGCCCGCGACCTCTCCCACGCCCTACAGGTCGCCTGCAGCAACGATTTCGCGTAATCACCAAAATGACCGAGACGCCTGACCACACCCGAGGTCGTCCTGCACATTCTCACCATGCGGACAGGGCGAATCGGCCTGAATTCCGCTGTTCCACCCACCAAGTACCGCTCTGCATTACCTCGTGTCATAACAAGAGAGTCACAGCCTTCGTCAGACCCTCCTCCACGTTCCCTTCACCCGCTTAGAGTCACGCCCAGTCACCGCGCGGCTGGAATACCCCTCCAGGTCAGCGCTCGACTCGGCCTCTTCCAGCGGGGAGAGCCGCCCAGGGAAAGGACTGGAACGTGCGTCAACGTTCGCTCATCGCCATCACCGCCGCGCTGTCCGCGGGAGCACTCACCCTCACCGCCTGCGGCTCGCGCGACAGCGACGACAAGGGCTCCGACAGCGGCGGCGGCACCACCGTCACCATCGGCGTCGACGCCCCGCTGACCGGCGACCTGTCCGCGCTGGGCCTCGGCATCAAGAACTCCGTCGACCTCGCCGCCAAGACGGCCAACAAGCAGAAGCTCGTCGACGGCGTCACCTTCAAGATCGAGGCGCTCGACGACCAGGCCCAGCCGTCCTCGGGCCAGCAGAACGCCACCAAGCTCGTCGCCGACAAGTCCGTCCTCGGCGTGGTCGGCCCGCTGAACTCCTCCGTCGCCGAGTCGATGCAGAAGGTCTTCGACGACGCCAAGCTGGTCGAGGTCTCCCCGGCCAACACCAACCCGGCGCTCACCCAGGGCACCGACTGGGCCAACTCCAAGAAGCGCGTCTACAAGTCGTACTTCCGCACCGCGACCACGGACGCCATCCAGGGCCCGTTCGCCGCCCAGTACCTGATCAACGACGCCAAGAAGAAGAAGGTCTTCGTCATCGACGACAAGAAGACCTACGGCGCCGGCCTCGCCGGAACCTTCACCGCGGAGTTCAAGAAGCTCGGCGGCGCGGTCGCCGGCACCGAGCACATCAACCCCGACAGCAAGGACTTCTCGGCCATCGCCACGAAGGTCAAGAACTCCGGCGCCGACGTCGTCTACTACGGCGGCGAATACCCCCAGGCCGGCCCGCTCAGCAAGCAGATCAAGGCCGCCGGCGCCAAGATCCCCGTGGTCGGCGGCGACGGCATCTACAGCGCCGACTTCATCAAGCTGGCCGGCGCCACCGCCACCGGCGACCTCGCCACCTCGGTCGGCGCGCCCGTCGAGCAGCTGCCCTCCGCCAAGGAGTTCGTGGCCAACTACAAGAACGGCGGCTACAAGGAGGCCTACGAGGCCTACGGCGGCTACTCCTACGACTCGGCCTGGGCGATCATCGAAGCCGTGAAGAAGGTCGTCGACGACAACGGCGGCAAGCTCCCCGACGACGCCCGCGCCAAGGTCACCGCCGCCATGCAGAACGTCTCCTTCGACGGTGTGACCGGCAAGGTCTCCTTCGACGAGTTCGGTGACGCCACCAACAAGCAGCTCACCGTGTACGCCGTCGAGAACGGCGCCTGGAAGCCGGTCAAGTCCGGCACCTACTCCGGCTGACCAACCCGCATCACGAGCCGCGCGGGGCGCTGTTCCACTGGCGCCCCGCGCGGACCCACATCCGGACACATCCGTCGAAAACATCCGAACGTCTCGGAGGACATGCGGTGAACGAACTGCCGCAGCAGCTGGTCAACGGCCTGCTACTGGGATCCATGTACGGGCTCGTCGCCATTGGCTACACAATGGTCTACGGCATCGTCCAGCTCATCAACTTCGCCCACGGCGAGATCTTCATGACAGGCGCCTTCGGGGCACTCTCCGTCTACCTCTGGGTAGTGCCGAGCGGCACAACCATGTGGATAGCCCTGCCGCTCATGCTCATCGGCGCCATCCTGGTCGCCGTCCTCGTCGCCATCGGAGCGGAACGGTTCGCCTACCGCCCCCTGCGCGGCGCACCCCGCCTCGCCCCCCTCATCACCGCCATCGGCCTCTCCCTCGCCCTCCAGCAGGCCGTCTGGGCCTGGTACCCCGAAGCCAAGTCCGCCCGCACCTTCCCCCAGATCGACGGCGGCCCCTTCCACATCGGTGACGTCACCATCCAGACCGGCGACATCTTCCTCCTCGTCGCCGCCCCCATCAGCATGGCCGTCCTCGCCTACTTCGTCATGAAGACCCGCACCGGACGCGGCATGCAGGCCACCGCCCAGGACCCCGACACCGCCAAGCTCATGGGCGTCAACACCGACCGCATCATCGTGGTCGCCTTCGCCCTCGGCGCCGCCTTCGCCGCCATCGGCGGCGTCGCCTACGGCCTCAAGTACGGCCAGATCGACTACCGCATGGGCTTCATCCTCGGACTCAAGGCCTTCACCGCGGCCGTCCTCGGCGGCATCGGCAACATCTACGGCGCCATGATCGGCGGCGTCGTCCTCGGCATCGCCGAAACCCTCGCCACCGCCTACATCGCCGACATCCCCGGCATGGACAAGTTCGGCAGCCAGTCCTGGGCCGACGTCTGGGCCTTCGTACTTCTCATCCTCGTACTGCTGTTCAGGCCACAAGGCCTGCTCGGCGAGCGCGTCGCGGACAGGGCGTGACACCGATGACCACACAGACCACCACCGCCGAGACCCCCAGCACCCCCACCAGCGGGACCGCCACCGGCCTCATCGGCATCCCCGCCCAGGCAGGCCGCGCCCTCGCCACCGGCGGAGGCGCCCTCACCGTCGTCTCCACCTTCCTCGCCTGGACCTGGACAGCCGCCTTCCCCGGCGACCTCACCGTCTACGGCTACCCCGGCGGCCTCCAGGTCCTCGCCCTCATCGGCGGCGCCCTCACCACCCTCTTCGGCCTCTCCTCCTACGGAGTCAAGGGCCTGCGCTGGCTCACCCCCGCCGGCGCCGACGGCGCACTCAAATTCGCCGCCCTCGCCGCCTTCGCCACCGTCTGGTACACGGTCATCGCGATCAGCTCCGACCTCGGCGGCATCGTCAACCTCGAAGCAGGCGGCTTCATCGCCGCCATCGCCTCACTCGCCGCACTCCTCGGCGCCCTCGCCCTCCCCTTCGAGCGCCCCGAACCCGAACCCCACGACCCCGACGACACCGGCTGGGACCTGTTCCGCCACCGCCTGCGCGACGGCCGGGACACCACCAAGGCAGCCTTCGCCGGCGGCACCACCCGCCCCCTCGGCACCCTCCCCTCCTACGCCGAGATCCTCATCATCGTCGCCATCCTCGGCCTCGGCCTCACCGTCTTCACCTACGGCATCGGCACCGAATACGACGAACTCTTCATCGGCTTCCTCATCACGGCCGCCTTCGGCTTCGCCGCACTCAACAAGTCCGGCCTCGTCAACCAGGCCTCCCAGATCACCGCACGCCACCAGAACATCACCATCTGCGGCGCCTTCGTCGCCGCCGCGATGTTCCCCTTCACCCAGACCGACGACCAGTACGCCACCGTCGGCGTCTACATCCTGATCTTCGGCACCGTCGCCCTCGGCCTCAACATCGTCGTCGGCCTCGCCGGCCTCCTCGACCTCGGCTACGTCGCCTTCCTCGGCGTCGGCGCCTACGCGGCCGCCATGGTCTCCGGATCCCCCAGCTCCCCCTTCGACGTGCACTTCCCCTTCTGGGCTGCGGTCCTCGTGGGCGCCGCAGCCTCCCTGATCTTCGGCGTCCTCATCGGCGCCCCCACCCTGAGGCTGCGCGGCGACTACCTCGCCATCGTCACCCTCGGCTTCGGAGAGATCTTCCGCATCACCGCCAACAACCTCGACGGCACCTCCGGCCCCGACATCACCAACGGCTCCAACGGCATCTCCTCCATCCCGAACCTCAACATCCTCGGGTTCGACTTCGGAGCCGAACACGCCATCGCCGGATTCACCATCGGCCGCTTCGCCAACTACTTCTTCCTCATGCTCATCATCACGGCCGTCGTCGTCCTCGTCTTCCGACGCAGCGGCGACTCCCGCATCGGCCGCGCCTGGGTCGCCATCCGCGAAGACGAGACCGCAGCCCTCGCCATGGGCATCAACGGCTTCCGCGTCAAACTCATCGCCTTCGCCGTCGGCGCCTCCCTCGCCGGCCTCGCCGGCACCGTCCAGGCACACGTCACCTACACCGTGACCCCCGAGCAGTACCTCTTCGCCGGACCCATCCCGCCCAACTCCGCCTTCCTCCTCGCCGCAGTCGTCCTCGGCGGCATGGGCACCATCAGCGGACCCCTCATCGGCGCCGCACTCCTCTTCCTCATCCCCAACAAGCTCCAGTTCCTCGGCGACTACCAGCTCCTCGCCTTCGGCCTCGCGCTCATCCTGCTCATGCGGTTCCGCCCCGAGGGCCTCATCCCCAACCGGCGCCGCCAGCTCGAGTTCCACGAGGACGCGGAAGCTCCCACCGTCCTGACGAAGGCAGGGGCCTGACCACCATGACCACCGACACCACCACCACGGTCGCCCCCACCGGCGAAAGGGTCCTCGACGCCCGCGGCGTCACCATGCGCTTCGGCGGCCTCACCGCCGTCCGCGACGTCGACCTCCACGTCAACGCCGGAGAGATCGTCGGCCTCATCGGCCCCAACGGCGCCGGCAAGACCACCTTCTTCAACTGCCTCACCGGCCTCTACATCCCCACCGAAGGCGAAGTCCGCTACAAGGACAAGGTCCTGCCGCCCAAGTCCTTCAAAGTCACCGCCGCCGGCATCGCCCGCACCTTCCAGAACATCCGCCTCTTCGGCAACATGACCGTCCTGGAAAACGTCCTCGTCGGCCGCCACACCCGCACCAAGGAAGGCTTCTGGTCCGCCGTCCTGCGCGGACCCGGCTTCCACAAAGCCGAAGCCGCCTCCCGCGAACGCGCCATGGAACTCCTGGAGTTCATCGGCCTCGAGAACAAGGCCGACCACCTCGCACGCAACCTCCCCTACGGCGAACAGCGCAAGCTCGAAATCGCCCGCGCCCTCGCCAGCGAACCCGGCCTCCTGCTCCTCGACGAGCCCACCGCCGGCATGAACCCCCAGGAAACCCGCGCCACCGAAGAACTCGTCTTCGCCATCCGCGACAAGGGCATCGCCGTCCTCGTCATCGAGCACGACATGCGCTTCATCTTCAACCTCTGCGACCGCGTCGCCGTCCTCGTCCAAGGCGAAAAACTCGTCGAAGGCGACAGCGCCACCGTCCAGGGCGACGAACGCGTCGTCGCCGCCTACCTCGGCGAACCCTTCGAGAACGCCCCCGGCGACGAAGAGATCGCCGAAGTCGAGGCCGCCGAAGCACACGCCGACAGCGCCGACACCACCACGGACGCCGCGCCCGGCAAGGAGAACGACCGATGACCGCACTGCTCGAAGTCGAGGACCTCCGGGTCGCCTACGGCAAGATCGAGGCCGTCAAAGGCATCTCGTTCAGCGTCGAGGCCGGCGAGGTCGTCACCCTGATCGGCACCAACGGCGCCGGCAAGACCACCACCCTGCGCACCCTCTCCGGGCTCCTCAAGCCCGTCGGCGGCCAGATCAAGTTCAACGGCAAGTCCCTCAAGAAGACCCCCGCCCACGACATCGTCTCGCTCGGCCTCGCCCACTCCCCCGAGGGGCGGCACATCTTCCCGCGCATGACGATCGAGGACAACCTCCGCCTCGGCGCCTTCCTCCGCAGCGACAAGGCAGGCATCGAGAAGGACATCCAGCGCGCCTACGACCTCTTCCCCATCCTCGGGGAACGCCGCAAGCAGGCAGCCGGAACCCTCTCCGGCGGCGAACAGCAGATGCTCGCCATGGGCCGCGCCCTCATGTCCCAGCCCAAACTCCTCATGCTGGACGAGCCCTCCATGGGCCTCTCCCCCATCATGATGCAGAAGATCATGGCCACCATCGCCGAGCTGAAGTCCCAGGGCATGACCATCCTGCTCATCGAGCAGAACGCCCAGGCCGCCCTCTCGCTCGCCGACCACGGCCACGTCATGGAGATCGGCAAGATCGTCCTGTCCGGCACCGGCCAGAACCTCCTCCACGACGAGTCCGTCCGCAAGGCCTACCTCGGCGAGGACTGACCCACCCCCCTCACACACGACGAGGCCCGCGCCCCTTCTCCGGGCGCGGGCCTCGTCATGCGCACCAGGCGCCACACGAACTACCCCTTGTTCGCCTTCTTCTCGTCCGCATCCTGAATGACCGCCTCGGCCACCTGCTGCATCGACATCCGACGATCCATCGACGTCTTCTGGATCCACCGGAACGCCGCCGGCTCCGTCAGCCCGTACTCCGTCTGAAGAATCGACTTCGCCCGGTCCACCAGCTTGCGCGTCTCGAGCCGCAGCGTCAGATCCGCGACCTCGTTCTCCAGCTCCCGCAGCTCCGTGAAACGCGAGACCGCCATCTCGATCGCCGGGACGACATCACTCTTGCTGAACGGCTTCACCAGGTACGCCATCGCACCCGCGTCCCGCGCCCGCTCCACCAGATCGCGCTGCGAGAACGCCGTCAGCATCAGCACCGGCGCGATCCGCTCCTCGGCGATCTTCTCCGCGGCCGAGATGCCGTCCAGCTTCGGCATCTTCACGTCCAGGATCACCAGGTCCGGCTTGTGCTCACGGGCGAGCTCGACGGCCTGCTCACCGTCACCGGCCTCGCCGACGACGCTGTAGCCCTCCTCCTCCAGCATCTCCTTGAGGTCGAGGCGGATCAGCGCCTCGTCCTCGGCGATGACGACACGGGTCGTCAGCGGAGGCACGTGCGACTTGTCGTCGTCGGGCGCGTCCACGGGCTGGGGCGACTCGGGGGCGGTCACGGGGGCTCCTCGTTCAGGGGCGGGTACTGCTGACAAGAGCCTACCTAGCTGCGGTAAGGTGGGTGCGCGAGGGGTTGCACTTCTCCTTCCTTTCTAAGGCCCCAGTACTCCAACTGGTCAGAGAGGCCGCTCTCAAACAGCGGACAGTGTGGGTTCGAATCCCACCTGGGGCACTTTTCCTTCGATTCCAAGGTCGAGCCTGGAAAGCGGATGTTCCCGTTCTCGTGAACATCCGCTTTTTGCTGCGTGTCGCCGCGATCACTCTCACAGAGTGGCCACATGTACGACGTCAGCACACGCAAGCGGGCACTCGCCCTGGTCTCGGAAGGGCACAGCCTCAACTCGGTGAGCCGCCAGACGGGTATCTCCCGGGCAGCAATTCGATCCTGGCAGGCCCGACTTGAACCGCTGCCCCGAATGATGCCACCCCTCCCCGGACCACCGAGTGATCGGAACACCTATGCGTATCTGCTGGGGCTCTACCTGGGTGACGGGTGCATCAGCCCCCATCCGCGCGGAGCCGGCCATTACCTGCGCATCGCCTGCGCGAACGCCTGGCCGGGCCTCATCGACGCCTGTGAGGCCGCCGTCCGAACCATCAGCCCCGCGCACACCGCGTACCGTGTGAAGGCTCCGGGGTGTGTGGCCGTGGTCGGCTATTACGCCCACTGGCCGCACCTGTTCCCGCAGCACGGTCCCGGCAAGAAGCACGAGCGGCGGATCACCCTCGAACCCTGGCAGCAGGCCATAGTCGAGGACCATCCCTGGCAGTTCGTTCGCGGCCTCATCCATTCGGACGGCTGCCGGATCGCCAACTGGACCGAGCGGACCGTCGGCGGTGAACGCAGGCGCTACACGTACCCGCGCTACTTCTTCACGAATCTGTCGGGCGACATCATCGGCCTGTTCACCGACGCCCTCGACCGCGTCGGAGTGGAATGGAGAATGCAGAACACCAGAAACGTGTCCATCGCCAAGAAGGCCTCCGTCGCGCTCATGGATGCCCACATCGGCCCCAAGTACTGACCCCTACCGAGGGCTGTCGTCCTCGCCCACGTGGTGGACCCTGACCAGGTTCGTCGAGCCGGAGACGCCGGGCGGGGAGCCCGCGGTGATCACGACGACGTCGCCCTTGGCGCAGCGGCCGTAGCGCAGCAGCAGTTCGTCGACCTGGTCGACCATGGCGTCCGTGGTGGCGACGGCCGGGCCGAGGAAGGTCTCGACGCCCCAGGTGAGGTTCAGCTGGGAGCGGGTGGCGGGTTCGGGGGTGAAGGCGAGGAGGGGGATCGGGGAGCGGTAGCGGGAGAGGCGGCGGACGGTGTCGCCGCTCTGGGTGAAGGCGACGAGGAACTTGGCGTCGAGGAAGTCGCCGATCTCTGCGGCTGCGCGGGCGACGGCGCCGCCCTGGGTGCGGGGTTTGTTCGCGTCGGTGAGAGGTGGGAGTCCCTTGGCGAGGAGGTCCTCTTCGGCTGCTTCGACGATTTTGGCCATGGTGCGGACGGTTTGGGCGGCGTGTTTGCCGACGCTGGTCTCGCCGGAGAGCATGAGGGCGTCGGTGCCGTCGATGACGGCGTTGGCGACGTCGCTGGCTTCGGCTCTGGTGGGGCGGGAGTTCTCGATCATCGAGTCGAGCATCTGGGTGGCGACGATGACGGGTTTGGCGTTGCGCTTGGCGAGTTTGATGGCGCGTTTTTGGACGATCGGGACCTGTTCGAGGGGCATTTCGACGCCGAGGTCGCCTCGGGCGATCATGATGCCGTCGAAGGCGGCGACGATGTCGTCGATGTTCTCGACGGCCTGGGGTTTTTCGATCTTTGCGATGACGGGGAGGCGGCGGCCTTCTTCGTCCATGATGCGGTGGACGTCGAGGATGTCGCGGCCGGTGCGGACGAAGGAGAGGGCGATGACGTCGAAGCCGGTGCGCAGGGCCCAGCGGAGGTCTTCTTCGTCTTTTTTGGAGAGGGCGGGTACGGAGACGGCGACGCCGGGGAGGTTGAGTCCCTTGTGGTCGGAGACGACGCCGCCTTCGATGACGCGGGTGTGGACGCGGGGGCCGTCGACGTGGGTGACTTCGAGGCAGACCTTGCCGTCGTCGACGAGGATGCGTTCGCCGGAGGTGACGTCCTGGGCGAGGCCGGCGTGGGTGGTGCCGCAGAGGCTGCCGTCGCCTGCGATGCCTTCTTCGACGGTGATGGTGAAGGTGTCGTCGCGTTCGAGGAGTGCGGGGCCTTCTGCGAAGTGGCCGAGGCGGATCTTCGGGCCTTGAAGGTCGGCGAGGGCGCCGACGCTGCGGCCGGTCTCGTCGGAGGCCTTGCGTACGTGGTGGTAGCGCTCCTCGTGTTCGGCGTGGGTGCCGTGGCTGAGGTTGAAGCGGGCTACGTCCATTCCGGCGTCGACCAGGGCTTTGAGCTGGTCGTATGTGTCGGTGGCGGGGCCCAGGGTGCAGACGATTTTCGCTCGGCGCATGTTTCGAGTTTATGTCTTACCGGCGGGTAGGGAATTGGTGGCACATGGCTGCTCAACAACCTTTGCGTGAAGGGTTGTTGACAACTCATAAATGGTGCGGCGGGGTGCTCTGATGAGCATTTTCTCGAATGGGTGAATTCGCGAGGGGGCCGATCGGGTGATGTGCGCCGATGGGTGGGTCGTGCGGGTGGTCGGGGCGGGCGGTCGG
>NZ_JAHHIT010000225.1 GCF_024539675.1 Streptomyces hilarionis
CGCCCGCACGCCCCCCGGAGCAGCCCCGCGGCGGCCTCCTCATGGGCCGCCCCTTCGGCGTCCCCGTCTACGTGGCCCCCAGCTGGTTCCTCGTCGCCGCCCTCATCACCTGGGTCTTCGGCGGCCAGCTCGACCGCGTGCTCCCCGAACTCGGCGCCGCCCGCTACCTCGTCTCCCTCTTCTTCGCCGTCGCCTTCTACGCCTCCGTCCTCATCCACGAACTCGCCCACACCGTCGCCGCCCTCCGCTTCGAACTCCCCGTCCGCCGCATCCAGCTCCAGTTCTTCGGCGGCGTCTCCGAGATCGAGAAGGAAGCCGAGACCCCCGGCCGCGAGTTCTGGCTCGCCTTCGTCGGCCCCCTCCTCTCCCTCGCCCTCTCCGGCCTCTTCTACCTCGCCATGCAACCCGTCGAGCGCGGCACCGTCCCCGGCGTCCTGCTCGCCGGCCTCATGATCTCCAACCTCATCGTCGCGATCTTCAACCTGCTGCCCGGCCTCCCCCTCGACGGCGGCCGCATGCTCCGCGCCGTCGTCTGGAAGATCACCGGCAAGCCCATGAGCGGCACCATCGCCGCCGCCTGGGTCGGACGCGCCCTCGCCGTCTCCGTCCTCATCGGCCTCCCCCTGCTCACCCAGTCCGGCGCCCTCGGCTCCAGCGCCGAGGACAGCGTCGGCATGGACACCGTCACCGACGCCCTCCTCGCCGCGATCCTCGCCGCGATCATCTGGACCGGCGCCGGCAACAGCCTGCGCATGGCCCGCCTGCGCGAACACCTCCCCGAACTGCGCGCCCGCACCCTCACCCGCCGCGCCGTCCCCGTCGAGACCCACACCCCCCTCTCCGAAGCCCTCCGCCGCGCCAACGACGCCGGCGCCCGCGCCCTCGTCGTCGTCGACGCCCACGGCGAACCGCTCTCCCTCGTCCGCGAGGCCGCCATCGTCGGCGTCCCCGAACACCGCCGCCCCTGGGTCGCCGTCAGCGGCCTCGCCCAGGACCTCACCGACGGCATGCGCGTCTCCGCCGAACTCGCCGGCGAGGACCTCCTCGACGTCCTGCGCGCCACCCCCGCCACCGAATACCTCGTCGTCGAGGAGACCGGGGAGATCTTCGGCGTCCTGTCCGCCGCCGACGTCGAGCGCGCCTTCGTCAAGGCCATGGCCCGCCCCGCCTGACCACCCCTCCCCCCGGGCGTGGTCGGCGCCCCCGCCAAACGCCGGTAGGCTGGTCACATGTCCGAACCGACCGGTGCCGCCCGCAGGCGCGGGCCCTTCAAGGTCGGGGACCAGGTTCAGCTGACCGACCCCAAGGGCCGCCACTACACGTTCACGCTCGAAGCCGGGAAGAACTTCCACACCCACAAGGGTTCCTTCCCGCACGACGAACTGATCGGCTCACCCGAGGGCAGCGTCGTCCGCACCACCGGGAACGTCGCCTATCTCGCGCTGCGCCCCCTGCTCCCCGACTACGTCCTGTCCATGCCCCGCGGGGCAGCCGTCGTCTATCCCAAGGACGCGGGGCAGATCCTCGCCTTCGCCGACATCTTCCCCGGCGCACGCGTCGTCGAAGCCGGCGTCGGCTCCGGCTCCCTCAGCAGCTTCCTGCTGCGCGCCATCGGCGACCAGGGCATGCTGCACTCCTACGAGCGCCGCGAGGACTTCGCCGAGATCGCGCAGGCCAACGTCGAGCGCTACTTCGGCGGCCCGCACCCCGCCTGGCAGCTCACCGTCGGCGACCTCCAGGACAACCTGAGCGACACCGACGTCGACCGCGTCATCCTCGACATGCTGGCCCCCTGGGAATGCCTCGAGGCCGTCTCCAAGGCGCTCGTCCCCGGCGGCATCCTCTGCTGCTACGTCGCCACCACCACCCAGCTCGCCCGGACCGTCGAGTCCATCCGCGAGATCGGCTCCTTCAACGAGCCGACCGCCTGGGAGTCGATGATCCGCAACTGGCACATCGAAGGCCTCGCCGTCCGCCCCGACCACCGCATGATCGGCCACACCGGCTTCCTCCTCACCGCCCGCCGCCTCGCGGACGGCGTGGAGCCCCCCATGCGACGCCGCCGCCCCGCCAAGGGCGCCTACGGCGAGGACTACGCCGGCCCCAACGCCGACGGAGGCAGCGGCCGCTGACCGGCCCCCCGCACCACCCACAACGACAAGGCGCCGTGGCCGAGTTCCCCCCACCCACCGGGAACTCCACCACGGCGCCTCGCCAGTTCACCCCCCAACCGGTCCACCCCTGCGCACACCCCGCCCCACACCCCACGTCCGAAATCCCGCACCCCGCCGTTCCCCCGACCTGTGACGTGTGGCACGATGCTGGCCAATCCCACCCCCACCGGCACAGCCCCCGCAGGAGACACTCCTAGTGCAGCACTCCGCCGTCCCGGAACTGGCACACACCCACACCCGGCCCATCCACTGGGTCGCGACCGCCACCGCCGTCGCCGGCGTCGTCGCCCTCTCCTCACTCCTGCAACCAGGGCACGCCACCGCCGCCCAGAGCGCCGGCCCACCCGCCCGGTCCGTCGCCGCCCCCGCCACCACCGGCGTCGACTTCCCCCTCCAGTGCGGCCCCGTCACCGCCCTCGTCGTGAAGAAGGCCACCGGCGACCTCGACGGCGACGGCGCCCCCGAGACCGTCGCCGTCGTCCACTGCGACGCCCCCATGGGCACCCCGCCCGACGGCGTCTACGTCCTCACCCACGGCCGCGACGACACGCACGCGCGCGTGGTCGCCACCCTGCTCGACCCCAAGGCCCGCAACACCGTCACCAGCCTCACCATCAGCGACGGAGCCGTCCTCGCCACGCTCCTCGGCTACTCCACCGCCGACGTGCCCAGCTGCTGCCCCGACGTCAAGGACAGCGCCAGGTGGCAGTGGAAGGACCACAAGTTCCTCCGCACGACCCCCGCGGGCGCCCGCAACGTCTGACGCCGGCCGTTCGCCCTGTGAGAAATCAGACAGCCCTCACACCACGAACGCGCCGGAGCGCCGTCACGCCATGAACCGCGACGCTCACTCCGCGTCCGGACCGTAGACCTCGACCCCGTCCGAAACGCGACGCACATGAATGCAGTCGCCCGGGCACTCCCGCGCCGAGTCCACCACGTCCGTCAGCAACGGCAACGGCACCGGCGTCACGGCCCCCTTGGCCTGCAACAGCTCGTCCTGCCCGTCCTTCACGTACGCCAGCCCGTCGATGTCCAGCTCGAAGACCTCCGGCGCGTACTGCGCACAGATCCCGTCACCGGTACAGAGATCCTGATCGATCCACACCTCCAGGGCCTCGCCACCGACACCGGCCTCCTGCTGCACGCCCATAACTCCTGCCGTTTACCGTCGACCCGCCGGGGAACCATGCAGGCTCCGACGGGTGTTGAACACTTCGACCCTACCCTCGGCCGCTTTCCAATCATGTTCCGTGGGTATTCCCCTGGCGTGAGGGAGAGCGCAAGGGTGAAGATCGGACACACCCCGACAGTCTTTGTGATCTAGGGGTTTCAATCGACACCCACCCAGGTAGGGTCTGGAAGCGTCCAGCTCCCCTTGGAGGAGGTGAGGACCGTGGCAGCCCACGACGACGACATGAACCGCGGCATCCGCCCGGGACGAGGGTCCGACGACCCGTCCGGGCAGATTGCCTACCTTGAGCAGGAGATCGCCGTCCTGCGGCGCAAGCTCGCCGACTCTCCGCGACACACGAGGATTCTCGAAGAGCGGATCGTCGAGCTGCAGACCAACCTGGCCGGCGTCTCCGCCCAGAACGAACGACTGGCCAACACGCTCCGCGAGGCCCGCGACCAGATCGTGGCCCTCAAGGAAGAAGTCGACCGGCTCGCCCAGCCGCCGGCCGGCTTCGGAGTCTTCCTCACGGCCAACGAGGACGGCACCGCCGACATCTTCACCGGCGGCCGCAAACTCCGCGTCAACGTCAGCCCCGGCGTCGAACTCGACGAACTGCGTCGCGGCCAGGAAGTCATGCTCAACGAGGCGCTCAACGTGGTCGAGGCCATGGAGTACGAGCGCGTCGGCGACATCGTCACCCTCAAGGAGATCCTCGAGGACGGCGAACGAGCCCTGGTGCTCGGACACACCGACGAAGAACGAGTGGTCAGGCTCGCCGAGCCCCTGCTGGACGTCACCATCCGGCCCGGCGACGCCCTGCTGCTCGAACCCCGCTCCGGGTACGTCTACGAGATCGTCCCCAAGAGCGAGGTCGAGGAACTCGTCCTCGAAGAGGTCCCCGACATCGGCTACGAGCAGATCGGCGGCCTCGGCGGACAGATCGAGATGATCCGCGACGCCGTCGAACTGCCCTACCTCTACCCCGACCTCTTCAAGGAGCACGAGCTCCGCCCGCCCAAGGGCGTCCTCCTCTACGGACCCCCCGGATGCGGCAAGACGCTCATCGCCAAGGCCGTCGCCAACTCGCTGGCCAAGAAGGTCGCCGAAGTCACCGGCCAGGCCACCGGCAAGAGCTTCTTCCTCAACATCAAGGGCCCCGAGCTCCTCAACAAGTACGTCGGCGAGACCGAACGCCAGATCCGCCTCGTCTTCCAGCGAGCCAGGGAGAAGGCCTCCGAGGGCACCCCCGTCATCGTCTTCTTCGACGAGATGGAATCCCTCTTCCGCACCCGTGGCTCCGGCGTCAGCTCCGACGTCGAGAACACCATCGTCCCGCAGCTCCTCGCCGAGATCGACGGCGTCGAAGGCCTTCAGAACGTGGTCGTCATCGGCGCCTCCAACCGCGAGGACATGATCGACCCCGCCATCCTGCGCCCCGGCCGCCTCGACGTGAAGATCAAGATCGAGCGCCCGGACGCCGAAGCGGCCAAGGACATCTTCCAGAAGTACCTCACCGAACGCCTTCCCCTGCACTCCGAGGACGTCGGCGAACACGGCGGCGACAAGACCACCACCGTCCAGAGCATGATCCAGACGGCGGTGGAACACATGTACGCCGAATCCGAGGAGAACCGCTTCCTGGAAGTCACCTACGCCAACGGTGACAAGGAAGTCCTCTACTTCAAGGACTTCAACTCCGGCGCCATGATCGAGAACATCGTCGGCCGCGCCAAGAAAATGGCCATCAAGGACTTCCTCGACCACAACCAGAAGGGCCTGCGCGTCTCCCACCTCCTCCAGGCGTGCGTGGACGAGTTCAAGGAGAACGAGGACCTCCCCAACACCACCAACCCCGACGACTGGGCCCGCATCTCCGGAAAGAAGGGCGAACGGATCGTCTACATCCGCACCCTCATCACCGGAAAGCAGGGCGCGGACACCGGACGCTCCATCGACACGGTGGCGAACACCGGACAGTACCTGTAAAAACAGGGCGGCTGCGGGTGCCCACCACGGGTACCCGCAGCCGACTGCTTTCCGGGCCACGGCTGGAGCAAGGCAATGACGCAAATGATCTCCCCACCAGCGCAGAGGCGTTCTAGGCTCTTCCGTACCGCCGGGTCGCTAGTTGCGGGGACGGGCACCGCACACGCACCGGAGCACCACCGGTATCTGAGCGGCGCCCACGACCGAGGGTGCCGCCGGGCAAGGAGGGCCGCATGACCGTACGGCGAGTAATGGGCATCGAGACGGAGTACGGCATCTCCGTCCCCGGCCACCCCAACGCCAATGCCATGCTCACCTCGTCCCAGATCGTCAACGCCTACGCGGCGGCGATGCACAGGGCCCGCCGGGCCCGCTGGGACTTCGAGGAGGAGAACCCGCTGCGGGACGCGCGTGGCTTCGACCTCGCCCGCGAGACCGCCGACTCCAGCCAGCTCACCGACGAGGACATCGGCCTCGCCAACGTCATCCTCACCAACGGCGCACGCCTCTACGTCGACCACGCGCACCCCGAATACAGCGCACCCGAGGTCACCAACCCCCGCGACGCCGTCCTGTGGGACAAGGCCGGCGAACGCATCATGGCCGAGGCCGCCGAACGCGCCGCCGCGCTCCCCGGCGCCCAGCCCATCCACCTCTACAAGAACAACACCGACAACAAGGGCGCCTCCTACGGCACGCACGAGAACTACCTGATGAAGCGCGAGACCGCCTTCTCCGACATCGTGCGCCACCTCACGCCCTTCTTCGTCTCCCGCCAGGTCTTCGCCGGCGCGGGCCGCGTCGGCATCGGCCAGGACGGCCACGAACACGGCTTCCAGCTCAGCCAGCGCGCCGACTACTTCGAGGTCGAGGTCGGCCTGGAGACGACCCTCAAGCGCCCCATCATCAACACCCGCGACGAGCCCCACGCCGACGCCGAGAAGTACCGCCGCCTCCATGTGATCATCGGCGACGCCAACCTCTCGGAGATCTCGACCTACCTCAAGCTCGGCACCACGGCCCTCGTCCTGTCGATGATCGAGGACGGCTTCATCGCCGTCGACCTCGCCGTGGACCAGCCCGTGCGCACCCTCCACCAGGTCTCGCACGACCCGAGCCTCAAGCGTCTGGTCACCCTGCGCAGCGGCCGCACGCTCACCGCCGTCCAGCTCCAGATGGAGTACTACGAGCTCTCCCGCAAATACGTCGAGGAACGCTTCGGCGCGGACGCCGACGACCAGACCAAGGACGTCCTGGCCCGCTGGGAGGACACCCTCACCCGCCTGGAGAACGACCCCATGAGCCTCGCCGGCGAACTGGACTGGGTCGCCAAGCGCGAGGTCATGGAGGGCTACCGGCGCCGCGACGACCTCGACTGGGACGCCGCCCGCCTCCACCTCGTCGACCTCCAGTACGCCGACGTCAGGGCCGAGAAGGGCATCTACAACCGCCTCGTGGCCCGCGGCCGCATCAAACGCCTCCTGGACGAGTCCGAGGTCGACAGGGCCGTCTCCAAGCCCCCGGAGGACACCCGCGCGTACTTCCGCGGCCGCTGCCTGGAGCAGTACGCCGACGACGTCGCCGCGGCCTCCTGGGACTCCGTGATCTTCGACCTGCCCGGCCGGGACTCGCTCCAGCGCGTCCCAACCCTGGAACCCCTTCGCGGAACGCGAAATCACGTCAAGGAGCTCCTGGATCGCTGCCGCACCGCAGAAGACCTGGTCAGGGTGTTGTCGGGCGGCTGAACCGTGACCCGGACGGAACCTGCTCGACGGGTGGAACACCCCCCGTCCGGGAATCATCGAGGTGGGCCTCGTACGTTGACGCAACTGCGGGGCCGATGTCGGACCGGGCTTGTAGGGTCTGATCATCACCGATCGGCAGGAATGCCGACCTGTCGACCATGTCGGGCGAAAGAGCGGGGTGAGGGTTATGGCGACCAAGGACACCGGCGGCGGCCAGCAGAAGGCGACGCACTCCACGGAGGAGGTCGAGGAGCAGGCGGTCGAGACGCAGGGCTCCGAGGACCTCAAGGAGCGCCAGGAGAAGCTGAGCGACGACGTGGACTCGGTTCTTGACGAGATCGACGATGTACTCGAGGAGAACGCCGAGGATTTCGTGAGGTCCTTCGTGCAAAAGGGCGGCGAGTGAAGGCCATCTGATGGACTCGCCTTCGAATTGAAAGTAGCGGGGGTTGAGGGTGGCTGACGAGGCAACCTCGACGAAGCGGTGCGGCAAATGTGGCAGACGCCTACTGCTTGCCGCGTTCGCGCGGGACAGGAACCGGAGCGACGGCCTTCAGGCGCATTGCCGGGAGTGTGTGGCGGAGTACAGCGCCGCGCACTACCGGCGGCGTCAGGAGGCCAAGGGCAGGACGGTCAGGGAAAGTGTGGTCGTCCCGCCGGGACACAAGCTTTGCAGGACGTGTGGCGAGGTTAAGCCACATGGTAAGTGGCATCGCAACGCAACCGCGTCCGATGGCCTGTCGACTCGATGCAAGGTGTGTCGGGCGGTCCAGGGCAGACAGGATCATCTAAAGCGCCAGTACGGCCTCACCGAGGCCGAGCGGGACGAGTTGATCGCCTCTCAAGGGGGCGTGTGTTGCATATGTTTGACCGCTCTGCCTCGGCATGTGGATCACTGCCACGAGACGGGTAGGGTCCGAGGCGTACTGTGCTTCAACTGCAATTCGGCCATCGGCAAGTTGGGAGACGACCCCGACGCTGTTCGTCGGGCAGCCGCCTACCTGGAGGGAACTTCGTGGAAGCCAACACTCGTAGCACCGGGCGTCTACCAGCTGCCTTCCTGACGCCTGGGTCCTCGTCCTTCATGGACTTCCTCTCCGAGCACCAGCCGGAGATGCTGCCCGGCAAGCGCCAGCTGCCCCCGACGCAGGGGGTGATCGAGGCTCCGCACGGGACGACGATCGTGGCCGTCACGTTCCCCGGGGGCGTGGTGCTCGCGGGCGACCGCCGGGCCACGATGGGCAACGTCATCGCGCAGCGGGACATCGAGAAGGTGTTCCCGGCCGACGAGTACTCGGCCGTGGGCATCGCCGGCACGGCGGGTCTGGCCGTGGAGATGGTGAAGCTGTTCCAGCTGGAGCTGGAGCACTTCGAGAAGGTCGAGGGGGCGCAGCTCTCGTTGGAGGGCAAGGCGAACCGGCTGTCGACCATGATCCGGTCGAATCTGGGCATGGCGATGCAGGGTCTGGCGGTGGTGCCGTTGTTCGCCGGGTTCGACGTGGACCGGGACCGGGGCCGGATCTTCTCCTACGACGTCACGGGCGGTCGTTCGGAGGAGCATCACTTCGCGGCGACGGGTTCGGGTTCGATCTTCGCGCGCGGGGCGATGAAGAAGCTGTACCGGGACGATCTGACGGAGGAGCAGGCCACGACGCTCGTGGTGCAGGCTCTGTACGACGCGGCGGACGACGATTCGGCGACGGGTGGTCCCGACGTCGCGCGGCGGATCTATCCGATCGTCACGGTGATCACCGAGGACGGGTTCCGCAGGCTCACCGACGAGGAGTCGTCGGGTATCGCCCGCTCGATCCTCGAGCGCCGTCTGGAGCAGCCGGACGGTCCGCGCGCCGCGCTGTTGTAGGGGTGGCCCGTGTGTGTCCCGCGTGATCCAGTGACTTCGACAGAAAGGGACGGTTAACCGGTGTCGACGCCGTTCTATGTCTCTCCCCAGCAGGCGATGGCGGACCGCGCGGAGTATGCGCGCAAGGGCATCGCCCGTGGCCGCAGCCTGGTCGTGCTGCAGTATGCCGACGGCATCGTGTTCGTCGGCGAGAACCCGTCCCGTGCGCTGCACAAGTTCAGTGAGATCTATGACCGGATCGGTTTCGCGGCCGCCGGCAAGTACAACGAGTACGAGAATCTGCGGATCGGCGGTGTGCGGTATGCCGATCTGCGGGGTTACACCTATGACCGTGACGATGTGACGGCGCGTGGTCTGGCGAACGTGTACGCGCAGACGCTGGGCACGATCTTCTCCTCGGCGGGTGAGAAGCCGTACGAGGTGGAGCTGGTCGTGGCGGAGGTCGGTGAGACTCCGGACGGGGACCAGATCTACCGGTTGCCGCACGACGGGTCGATCGTGGACGAGCACGGTTCGGTCGCGGTGGGCGGCAACGCGGAGCAGATCAGCAGTTATCTGGATCAGCGTCATCAGGACGGGATGAGTCTGGCGGACGCGTTGAAGCTGGCCGTTCAGGCGTTGTCGCGGGACACCAACGGCACGCAGCGGGAGATTCCGGCGGAGCGGCTGGAGGTGGCGGTGCTGGATCGGACGCGGCCGCAGCAGCGGAAGTTCAAGCGGATCGTCGGGCGTCAGCTGGGCCGGTTGCTGGAGACGGACGGCGCGTCGACGGAGGCGGAGAGCTCCGAGGAGGAGTAGTCCGCGTTCCGGGGGCGTCCGCGTTCCCGTTCGTTCTCGTCCTTGTGTGCCCCGGCCGGGTCGTCGGCCGGGGCACAGGGCGTTCAGGGGGCGTCGGGCGGGGCTGTGGAGGCTCGTACGACGAGGTGGACGGGGATGTCGGTGTCGTCGGGTGTGCGGCCCTCCAGGACGTCGAGGAGGGCTTGCATGCCGCGTTCGCCGAAGAGTTCGGCGTCGAGCCGGACGGTGGTGAGTTCGGGGTCGAGGGCGGTGGCGAGGGCGAGGTCGTCGAGGCCGGTGACGGAGATGTCGTCGGGGATGCGCAGGCCGAGGCGGCGCGCGGCCTTGTAGGCGCCGGCGGCCAGTTTGTCGTCGTCGCAGACGACGGCGGTGGGGCGGGGGTGGCCG
>NZ_JAHHIT010000226.1 GCF_024539675.1 Streptomyces hilarionis
CCCGTACACCCCGGTCCCCCGCCGCCCGCGCGACCCGCACCTCCGGGGACAGGGCCGCGCCCACGGACGCCAGCCCCGCCTCCTCGCCCACCTCCGCCGCCGCCTCCGCCTCCGCCTCCGGCGAGGGATTGACCCGGCGCAAGCTGCTCGGCACGGCCGGAGCGACCGGACTCGTCCTCGGCGCCGCGGGCGCGGCCGCCGGGTACGCCGCCGCCCCCGCGCAGGCGACCCCGCTCTCCTCGATCGGGTCCGGGCAGGCGATGTTCCACGTGAAACATCAGCCCGGGATCACCCAGGGCCTCCAGGCACGCGGCCACCTCGTCGCGTTCGACCTCGCGCCGGGAGCCGGCCGCAAGGAGGCCGCCGCACTGCTGCGCCGCTGGTCGGAGACGGCCCGGCGGCTGATGGCAGGCGAAGCCGCCCCGCACGACGACACCGACGTGGCCCGGGACGCCGGCCCCTCGTCCCTGACGCTCACCTTCGGCTTCGGCAACAGCTTCTTCGGCCGCACCGGCCTGGAGAAACAACGGCCGGTCGCTCTCGACCCCCTCCCGGACTTCTCGTCCGACCACCTCGACAAGGCCCGCAGCAACGGTGACCTGTGGGTGCAGATCGGTGCGGACGACGCCCTGGTCGCCTTCCACGCCCTGCGCGCCGTCCAGAAGGACGCGGGCAGCGCGGCGAAGGTCCGCTGGCAGATGAACGGCTTCAACCGGACGCCGGGCGCCACCACGCACCCCATGACGGCCCGCAACCTGATGGGCCAGCTGGACGGCACCCGCAATCCCCGCACGACCGAACCCGACTTCGACGAGCGCATCTTCGTCCCGGCCTCCGGCGCCAAGGACCCTGCGTGGATGGCCAACGGCTCCTATGCCGTCGTCCGCCGTATCCGCATGCTCCTCGACGACTGGGAGAAACTGTCGCTCGCGGCGCAGGAGCAGGTCATCGGGCGCCGCAAGACGAACGGGGCGGCACTGTCCGGCGGGACGGAGACCACCGAGATGGACCTGGAGAAGACCGACGCCAACGGCGATCTCGTCGTCCCGATCAACGCGCACGCCCGCATCACGCGTCCCGACCAGAACGGCGGCGCGGCCATGCTGCGGCGGCCCTTCTCGTACCACGACGGCATCGACCCGGACGGCACTCCCGACGCGGGCCTGCTGTTCGTCTGCTGGCAGGCGGACCCGCTGCGCGGCTTCGTCACCGTGCAGCGCAAGCTGGACCGCGGTGACGCGTTGTCCCCGTACATCCGCCACGAAGCGAGCGGACTGTTCGCGGTGCCCGGCGGAGCCGCGGAAGGGGAGTACGTGGGGCAGCGGCTGCTGGAGGCCTGACGCGGGCGGGGCGGTGGACCGCGGGAGGTCACGCCCCGCGGCGCGGATTCATTCCTGCGAGCGGCACCTCGTGAGACGCGTGCGCCCTGCCGCGCGTGGGCTATTAGGGTGAGGTCATGCCAGCGAGCTATGCGTATCTCGGCCCGGAGGGCACCTTCACGGAGGTCGCCCTGCGCACGCTTCCGGAGGCGGCCACCCGGCAGCTCATGCCGTACGTGTCGGTGCAGTCCGCGCTCGACGCGGTCCGCTCCGGCGAGGCCGAGGCGGCGTTCGTGCCCATCGAGAACTCGGTCGAGGGCGGGATCACGACGACGCTGGACGAGCTGGTCGCGGGCGCGCCGCTGATGATCTACCGCGAGGTGCTGCTGTCCATCACGTTCGCCCTGCTGGTGCGGCCCGGCACCGAGCTGGCGGACATCAAGACGGTCTCGGCCCACCCGGCCGCGCAGCCCCAGGTGCGCAACTGGCTGAAGGCCAACCTCCCGGACGCGCTGTGGGAGTCGGCCGCCTCCAACGCGGACGCCGCCCGGCTGGTCCAGGAGGGCCGCTACGACGCCGCCTTCGCCGGTGAGTTCGCCGCCGCCCGCTACGGGCTGACCGCCCTGGAGACCGGGATCCACGACGCCGAGAACGCGCAGACCCGGTTCGTGCTGGTCGGCCGCCCGGCCCGGCCTGCGGCCCCGACCGGCGCGGACAAGACGTCCGTCGTGCTGTGGCAGCGCGACGACCATCCCGGCGGCCTGCGCGACCTCCTGGGCGAGTTCGCCACCCGGGGCGTCAACCTCATGCTGTTGCAGTCCCGCCCTACGGGCGCCGGCATCGGCAACTACTGCTTCTGCATCGACGCCGAGGGGCACATCTCCGACCGCCGGATGGCCGAGGCGCTGATGGGACTCAAGCGCATCTGCCGCGAGGTGCGATTCCTCGGCTCGTATCCGCGCGCGGAGGTCGGCGTGGCGGATGTCGAGGCTCCGCTGCCCGGGACCTCCGACGGGGAGTTCATGGCGGCCGGGGACTGGGTGGCGCGCTGCCAGGACGGCCGTTTCTGACCGAGCCCCGGGGCCCGCGCCGAACCGGTGGGGAACCTGCGTCGAAACCCGCACCCGTTCGGCACTCGTTCGGCGCCCGCCCGGGAACGGCTCTCCGGGCGTCCGGCACTGGTCCTACCTGCATATCTTCGTTATCCACAGAAGTTATCCACAGGGCAGCTTCTCGACCTGGGGACAAGTCGACAACGAAGCACCATTCAGTCGACAAATCGGTCTCCGGCCCCTCGGGGCGACCGGCAACCCGCACGTCACCCCTCGTCCACCTGTTTCCTTCGATCAATCCCTTAGGGCGACCCATTTCCACCCGAAAGTGGGCTGGAGCCGGGTTTGGGAACGGAATTCTCCGGAGCCTGAAGGGGCCTCGGAATGATCCATTCCGATGTCCACAGAGCTTTCGCACACCCTGTGGATAACTCGCACGGGGTGTGGATTCCTGTGGACAACCGCGCCCCCAAATCCCGTGCGCCGCAAGGAAGTCGGGTCAATGCGACTCCCGTCACCTGCTCCGTCCCAGGGAGTGAGACGCATTTTATTGACACACAAGGCAATTGGCCCATAACGCACGGTAAGCGAGCAATTCGGAACGCTGGGCCGGGACGTCGGAACACGCGACGTGCGGCACGGGAATCTGAGTCGTGAGCCGCAACCCCGCACGGGTAGCCTTGGCCGCGTGATTGACCTTCGCCTGCTCCGTGAGGACCCCGACCGTGCGCGCGCCTCCCAGCGTGCCCGTGGAGAGGACGTCGCGCTCGTCGACTCCCTCCTGTCTGCCGACGAGCGGCGCAGGTCGTCCGGCGTCCGCTTCGACGAGCTGCGCGCCGAGCAGAAGGCGCTCGGCAAGCTCATCCCCAAGGCCACCGCGGACGAGAAGGCCGAGCTGCTGAAGAAGGCGAGCCAGCTCGCCGCCGACGTCAAGGCGGCCGACGCCGAGCGCGACGCCGCCGACGCCGAGACCCAGGAGCTGCTCCAGCGGCTCGGCAACCTCGTGCACCCCGACGTGCCCGTGGGCGGCGAGGAGGACTTCGTCACCCTCGAGACGCACGGCACGATCCGCGACTTCGGCGCCGAGGGCTTCGAGCCCAAGGACCACCTGGAGCTCGGCCGGATCCTCGGCGCGATCGACGTCGAGCGCGGCGCCAAGGTCTCCGGCTCCCGCTTCTACTTCCTGACCGGCGTCGGCGCCCTGCTGGAGCTGGCCCTGGTCAACGCGGCGATCGCGCAGGCCACGGCCGCCGGCTTCACCCCGATGCTGACCCCGGCGCTGGTGCGTCCGCAGTCGATGGCCGGCACCGGCTTCCTCGGCCAGGCGGCCCAGGACGTCTACCACCTCGACAAGGACGACCTCTACCTCGTCGGCACCTCCGAGGTCCCCCTCGCCGCGTACCACATGGACGAGATCATCGACGCGGACAAGCTGCCGCTGCGCTACGCCGGCTTCTCGCCCTGCTTCCGCAGGGAGGCCGGCTCGCACGGCAAGGACACCAAGGGCATCTTCCGCGTCCACCAGTTCGACAAGGTCGAGATGTTCTCGTACGTCACGCCCGAGGACTCGCAGGCCGAGCACCAGCGCCTGCTCGCCTGGGAGAAGCAGTGGCTGTCGTCGCTGGAGCTGCCGTTCCGCGTCATCGACGTCGCCTCCGGCGACCTCGGCTCCTCGGCCGCCCGCAAGTTCGACTGCGAGGCCTGGATCCCCACCCAGGGCAAGTACCGCGAGCTGACCTCGACCTCCGACTGCACCGAGTTCCAGTCCCGCCGGCTGTCGATCCGCGTCCGCGAGGGCAAGCAGGTCCGCCCGCTGGCCACGCTGAACGGCACGCTGTGCGCCGTCCCGCGCACCATCGTCGCCATCCTGGAGAACCACCAGCAGGCCGACGGCTCCGTGTACGTCCCCGAGGTGCTGCGTCCGTACCTCGGCGGCCGGGAGGTCCTGGAGCCGGTCGCCAAGTGAGCACCGTGCCTGCCGCCGGGGCGTTCCCCTACCGCCTGATCGCGACCGACCTCGACGGGACGCTGCTGCGCTCCGACGAGTCGGTCTCGCGGCGCACCCGTGACGCCCTCGCCGCGGCCACCGCGGCGGGCGCCGCGCACATCGTCGTCACGGGCCGCGCGGTCCCGTGGACCCGGCACATCCTCGACGACCTCGGCTACGACGGCCTCGCGGTCTGCGGCCAGGGCGCCCAGGTCTACGACGCTGGCGCGCACCGCCTGCTGACCTCGGTCACCCTCGACCGCCAGCTCGCCGGGGTGGCCCTGGCCAAGATCGAGTCGGAGGTCGGTCCGCTGCACCTGGCGGCCAGCCGCGACGGGCTCGACGGGGACGTGCTGGTGGGACCGGGCTACGCGGTCACCGGCACGCTCCCGGCGACGCCGTTCACGGACGCCTCCGACCTCTGGTCGGCGCCGCTGAACAAGATCTACATACAGCATCCCGAGCTGTCGGACGACGAGCTGGCCGAGGCCGCACGACAGGCCGCGGGCGGCTTCGTCACGGTCGCGATGGCCGGCGCGGGGATCGTGGAACTGCTCCCGCTGGGCCTGTCCAAGGCCACGGGCCTCTCGCTGGCCGCCCGCCGCCTGGGCCTGAAGGCCGCCGAGACCATCGCCTTCGGCGACATGCCCAACGACATCCCCATGTTCGCCTGGGCCGCCCACGGCGTGGCCATGGCCAACGCCCACCCGGACCTGCGCGCGGTCGCCGACGAGGTGACGTCCTCCAACGAGGACGACGGCATCGCCGAAATCCTGGAACGCTTCCTGAGCTAGACACCCGGCCGGACCGCCGGCCTGACCCCCCGGAGTCGGTCGGTCAGGCGGGCGGGCGGTCCGGCGGGGGATCGGGCAGGCGGTCCGGCGGGCGGTCGTCGGCTCATGAAGCCCGCGCCGGGGCCGGGGGACGGCGATCAGAGGCGCGGGGCTGCCCGGCCTGACGCGCGGGGTCGCCGAGCGGGCCACGGCGGAGGCGCACCCTCATCCGTACCGGCGCCCACGCTCCACGCGCGGCGCGCAGCCCGCGGCCCACCGGGCACACGGCACACGGCACACGGCACACGGCAGGCTCGGCGACCGGTCCGGACCGGGGCCAGGCCGGGGCCGGTCCGCACCACGTTCCGCGGGTGCGGCCGGGGGCGCTCGAAGGCTCCCCGGGCCGCACCCGGGCCACGGATGCGTGACCACGTGCCGCTCGGCCAATGCTCCGGGAAGGCGGCCCACGCGAGAGCGACATCGCGTGCTCGAAGCGGCCGCCCCGGGCAGCTCCCCTGTGAGGAGCGGATTCGACGGAGCCGTAACTACTCCGGAACCCGCCACAGGCTGCCCTGAAGGGAGTTCGACGCAATGCCGTGCAGAGGCATCGTCGAACACCTCACCCAGTCTGTGTCGCCGGATGTCCTCCGGCCGACCCGCGCCGTGCGGGGTACGACCACTGTGCCGGTCGGGCGGGCGGGACGCCACCGAATAAAACACCCGTGCGAAAGCTCGGGTCGGACGCCGAAGCTACCGGCGGCGCCACCTGCGGCGACGGGCCTTGCTGAAGAACCAGCCCGCCGGCGGCTCGTCGGAACGCCAGGGCTGCGGCTCGGGCGCCTCCGCCCGCCACCGCGCGGCGAGCATCCGGGCGCGGGCGGACGGCTCGGACGCCTCGGCGGCCCGTATGAAGCCCTCGTCCAGGACGAGGCCGTCCCACACGTCGTCCTCGGGCCGCTGCCGGCCGCCGTCCACCGTGTCGTCGTCCGCCATCCCCGTCCTCCCCTTCCTCCGGACCCCGCGCCGTGCGCCGCGCCCAGTCTGCCGAGGCGCGGGTGAAGCCGCCGTCAAGGACCGCCGCCCCGCCCCTCGACAGGGGCGCTCACTCCTCGCCGGCGAGCGTCAGTGACCGCAGCTTCTGTCCCGCGTACCAGGTGGCCAGCACGGTCACCACGACCAGCAGCACCGTCGCCGTGGTCAGCCCGACGTCCGAGGTCACGAGGTCCCCGCCCGCGACCTTGTGGGCGACCGCCAGCGACCACTGCTGGACGCTCAGCGTGCGCGCGCCCGGCACCAGGGAGCCGAACAGCGCTTCCCAGACGAGGGCGTAGACCAGACCGAACACCACCGCGTGCCGCGAGACGGTGCCCAGCAGCAGGAAGACGGCCGCGTAGGCGATGGAGGAGACCAGCGCGGCCACGGTGTACGCGACGGCGATCTGCTGGCCGTTGCCGTTGAGGATGAACCCGGCGATCAGCGTCGGCAGGGCGGAGAACACCATCGTCACCGCGACCGCCATGATCAGCTTGGTGAAGATGATCGTCGGCCGCTTCAGCGGCTTGGACAGCAGATACACCACGGAGCCGTCGTCGATCTCGGGTCCGATCGCGCCGGTGCCCGCGATGACGCCGATGATCGGCACCATCGTGGCCAGTGCGAGGCCGCCGAGCAGGTCGGACGCCGTCTGGTCGTCCGCCCCGGCGAGGCCGCGCACGACCACGGAGATCGCGATCAGCAGCAGGGGCAGCGCGCCCAGGATGAGAGCCCGGCGACGGCCGAGCAGGGCCCGGTAGGTGAGCCGGGCGACTGTGGGGTCGTACATCTTGGGCCTCCTACGCCGCGACGAGATACGAGAAGACGGACTCGAGGGACTCGTCCGACGGCGAGACCGTGAGCAGCCGGATGCCGTGGTCCTTGGCGACCCTCGGCAGCAGCGCCGTGAAGCGGCCGAAGTCGACGGCCTGGACGCGCAGCGCGCCCTCGGCGAGGTCGACCTCGATGCCCGCGGTCGACGGGTCGGCGATCAGCGCGGCCGCGAGCGCGCGGTCGTCGCTGGACCGCACCAGGTAGCGGTGCGGGCGGTCGGTCATCAGGCGGCGGATCTTGCGGAAGTCGCCGCTGGCCGCGTGCCGGCCGGCGACGACGACCTCGATGTGCCAGGCGAGCTGCTCGACCTCTTCGAGGATGTGCGACGAGAACAGCACGGTGCGCCCTTCGTCGCCCATGCGCCGCAGCAGGTCCATGAGCTGCATGCGCTGGCGGGGGTCCATGCCGTTGAAGGGCTCGTCGAGCAGCAGCAGCGACGGGTCATGGACGAGCGCGCTGGCCATCTTGACGCGCTGGCGCATGCCCTTGGAGTACGTCTGGATCTTGCGGTCCTGCGCGTACTCCATCTCGACGGTGGCCAGCGCCTTCTGGGCGGCCTTGGCGCCGAGGCCGTGCAGTTCGGCGTTGGCGACGACGAACTCGCGGCCGGTGAGGAAGTCGTACATGGCCTCGCGCTCGGGCACGATGCCGATGTGCCGGTAGATCGCCTCGTTGCGCCAGACCGGCTGTCCGTCGAGGGTGACCGTGCCCGTGGAGGGGGCCAGGAAGCCGCCCATCATGTTGATGAGGGTGGACTTCCCGGCGCCGTTGGGTCCGAGCAGGCCGGTGACGCCGGGGCCGATGGTCATGGTGATGTCGTTGACGGCGACCACGTTGCCGAACCAGCGGGAGACGTGGTCGATGCTCAGGGTGGTCACAGGCCCACCTTCCGGTAGCGGCGGATCAGGAGGCCGTAGCCGGCGGCGATCAGGCCGAGGAGGACGAGGACGTAGACGACGCCCTGTCCGTCGCTGGGGCCGACTCCGCCCGGGAAGGCGGAGGAGGCGCCCAGGAACGCCGACTGCACGCCGTCGATCAGCGTGACGGGGGAGAACAGGCCGATCCAGGGGATGGAGCGGGTGCTGTCCTGCGCCTCGGCGATGGCCTGGAGCGTGGACACCGCGCCGTAGGAGATCGTCAGCACGGCGATGACGGCGGCGATGCCGAAGCCCCGGCGCGGGGTCACCGAGGCGATGACCAGGCCGATGCCGGCGAAGAGCAGGGAGAGCAGTGCCACGGAGACCAGTCCCTGACCGAATCCCTTGGTCTGGTGGGCGAAGTCGAGCTTGGCCAGCAGCGCGCCCACGTACAGCACCAGCAGCGGGGCCGCGGTGAGCACGAAGAGCGCGGAGGCCAGCGCGGCGAACTTGGCGCGCACGTAGTCGGCGGTCTCGATGGGCCGCGAGAAGTACAGCGGCACGGTCTTGAAGCGCAGGTCGCGCGAGACCGACTGGGGCGCCTGCGAGGCGACGTACAGGCTGATGACGGCCTGCATGATGATCGCGTATCGCGTGTAGTCGACGGGCAGTTCCTTGGCCTTGGTGGCGACCGCGACGGCGACCATGATGGCCGCCGGCACGCACATCACCACGAAGAGCAGCATCGGCAGCACCTTGGACTTCACCGAGCGGCCGAGGCCGTAGGCGCCGCGCAGGGACTGCGAGTAGAGGGAACGGCGGGCGTAGGCGCGGCCCAGCCGGGGGCCGTCGTAGCTGCGGTAGCCGATGTTGTGGATGCGGGTCTGGTCGGGTCCGCCCGTGGGGGCGGTGACCGGGTGCTCAACTGCCATGGCCGACGGCCTCCTTCCGCTGCTGGTCGTGCTCGGCGTCGCTGTCGGTGAAGACCTCGGAGATGTGGTGCCTGCGCTGTTCCATGCGGACCAGGCCGAGGCCCAGATCGGCGACCGCGTCGCGGACGACGTCGTACGTCTCCTCGCCCTGCGCGGTCAGCAGCAGGACGTGACCGGCGCCGGGCAGGGCGCTGTTCGCGTCGAGGACCTCGACCCCCCGCGCGCGGAGCGCCTCGCGCACCGCGCGGGTGCCGTCGGGGTGCGCGTCGGTGTCGGTGACCTCGATCGCCAGGGTGGTCGTGGTCTGCGTGAAGTCGGTGGTGGAGCTGGAGCGCAGGAGCTTGCCGCCGTCGACGACCACCACGTGGTCGCAGGTGCGCTCCAGTTCTCCCAGCAGGTGCGAGGTGACCAGGACCGAGATGCCGAAGTCGGTGTGGATGCGGCGGATCAGGCCGAGCATCTCGTCGCGGCCGACCGGGTCGAGGCCGTTGGTCGGCTCGTCCAGGAAGACCAGCTGGGGGTCGTGGACGAGGGCCTGGGCGAGCTTCACGCGCTGCTTCATGCCGGTCGAGTAGCCGCCGATGGGCCGGTAGCGCTCCTCGTACAGACCGACGTGCCGCAGGGTGTCCGCGGTGCGCTCGCGCGCGGCGGTGGGCGGCAGGCCCGACATCCGGGCCATGTGCACGACGAACTCGGTGGCCGAGACGTCGGGCGGCAGGCAGTCGTGTTCCGGCATGTAGCCGACCCGCTCGCGGATGGCGGCGCCTTTGGTCGCGACGTCGAGGCCGAGCACCTCGGCGCGGCCCTCCGTGGCGGGCGACAGACCCAGCAGGATCTTGATCAGTGTGGACTTGCCGGCCCCGTTGGCGCCGACGAGCCCGGTCACACCGGGTCCGACGTCCACGGAGAGCCGGTCAAGAGCGGTCACCCGGGGGAACCGCTTGCTCAGGCTTTCGGTCGCGATCACAGTCACGTCCTCAAAATTAGTGACGCACGCCACGAAAATCATCAGACCTCAGAGCCGTCTTGGCCTCAGACCTCAGATGTACGGGCACGTAGGGGATGCCATGCCTGAGAGCTACGGGACTCGGGGTTCCCCACGGGGCGGTGCGACCGGGGGACAAGGG
>NZ_JAHHIT010000227.1 GCF_024539675.1 Streptomyces hilarionis
CAACCACCATCGCTGCCACACCGCGCTGGACGGACACCCGCCCATCAGCCGCGTCAACAACGCTGCGGGTCAATACAGCTAGGGCGTGTTTCGAAAGTCCCGTCTGCCCGGGGCGGCGGGGAGACGCCGAGCAGCAGCGGGCCCGTCGGGTCGGCCACGAGGTCCGCGAGCGTCAGGGGGTCCAGGGAGGCGAAGAACGCCTCCTGGGCCCGGCGCAGGGCGCCCCGCAGCCGGCAGGCCGACCGCAGCGGGCAGGGGACGCTCCCCTCGCAGTCGACGACGTCGCCGTCGCCCTCGAAGGCGCGCACGACCGCGCCCACGGAGGCGGTACGGCCCGTCCCGGTCAGCGCCAGGCCCCCGCCCCTGCCCCGGCGGGCCTCCAGCAGACCGAGGTGCTGGAGCTCGGCGACGACCTTGGCCGTGTGCGTGTAGGGGACGTCCATGGCGGCGGCCACGTCACGGGTGGTGGGGGTGGCGGCCGGGTCGTCGCCCGTCACCGCGAGCCGCATGAGGACGCGCAGTGCCAGGTCGGTGGATCGCAGCAGCCGCATGCACCGAAGCGTAGATAATGCGCATCTCGCCTTCAAATTAAGCGCGGATCCGATCCGTGGCGTCGACCGGTCTACGACGCGGCCCCTCCCGCCCTTACGATCAGCTGACCCGTACGTCAGCAGCGTCCCGACCGTCCCGCCCCTTTCCCCAGAAGGACAGGCCTCATGGGTTCCGCCAGCCAGAACACCAACGCCACGCGCAAGGCGCGCATAGAGGAGATGCGGCGGGCCGAGCTGGCCCGTGAGCGGCGCAACCGGTTTCTCGTGATCGCGGGCAGCGTCGTCGCCGTCGCCGCCCTCGTCGCCGGCGGGGTGTTCGTCGTGAAGTCGCAGTCCAAGGACGAGGGGAGCGCCGACGCCAAGGCGTCCTCGGCCGACGGGAAGTTCGCCACCGGCGCGGACGGGGTCAGGACCTGGAAGGGCAAGCTCGGGCGTACGCACGTCACCAAGAGGGTCCACTACCCGACGGTGCCGCCGGTCGGCGGCGACCACAACCAGGTGTGGATGAACTGCGACGGCGACGTCTACACCAAGGCGGTCGACGACATGAACGCCGTGCACTCGCTGGAGCACGGCGCGGTCTGGGTGACGTACAACGCCAAGGCCCCCAAGGCCGACGTGGCGGCCCTGGCCGCCAAGGTCGAGAAGACGCCGTACACGCTGATGAGCCCCGACGACGACCAGGCCGACCCGATCATGCTCACCGCGTGGGGACACCAGCGCACGGTGACCGGCGCGAGCGACCCGAACGTGGACACGTTCCTGGAGAAGTTCGTGCAGGGCGCGCAGACGCCGGAGCCGGGCGCGGCGTGCACGGGCGGTCTGTCGCGGTGAGGTACGCGGGCGTGGCGGTCGCCGTGGCCGGGGTGCTCGTCGCCGCGGGGGCCGTCACCTACTCGGTGGCCGGCGAGGGCGGCGCGGACGGCGCGGGCTCCGAGGTCCCCGCCGCCGCGTCGGCGGACGCCGGGTTCGCCCGCGACATGGCCGTGCATCACCAGCAGGCCGTCGAGATGTCGTACATCGTGCGCGACCGCACGACCGACGTGGAGGTGCGGCGACTCGCCTACGACATCGCGCAGACGCAGGCCAACCAGCGCGGCATGCTGCTCGGCTGGCTCGACCTGTGGGAGCTGCCGAAGGTGTCGTCGGACGGGCCGATGGGCTGGATGGGCATGGCCGGCATGAGCGGGGGCGGGGACGGCGCGCTGATGCCCGGGATGGCCACCGACGCCGAGCTGAAGAAGCTCGGGACGCTGAACGGCAAGGCGGCCGAGGTGTTCTACCTGCGGCTGATGACCGCGCACCACAAGGGCGGCATCCACATGGCCGAGGGCTGCGTGCACCGGTGCACGGTGGACGTCGAGAAGCGGCTCGCGCAGGGCATGGTGGAGGCCCAGCAGTCGGAGATCGGCCTGATGACGGACATGCTGAAGGCGCGCGGGGCCAAGCCGTAGCGGGAGCGGTCCCGGAACCGGCCGCGCCAAGGGCGGGGGCAGGGACAGGAACCGGGACAGGGGCGGGCCGTGTGCGACCCCTCGGTCAATTCATAGGGTTTTCCCTCGACTTCACGGACGTATCCGCCAAATCCGCCCAGCAAGCGGTCACTTGGCCGCTTCTTGGTGTTCGCATTCCCCAGGCATGAAGCGTTCGTCGCAAGAGTGGCCAGCACGTCGGGTGATCCACTCGCGTCGAACCACATACAGGGGGTCCTATGAGATCCAATCGCGCCACGCTGCGCGCCGGAGCGAGCATGGCGGCGACACTGCCCATGATCGCCGGCGCGCTGGCGCTCGGCATACCCGCGGCGCACGCCGCGGACGGCCCGGCCCGTGACACGCTGGCCGGGACCAAGCCCGCATGGGCCACGGCCAAGGCGGACAAGGGCGCGACCGCGGACAGCGCCCAGGTCTCCGCCCGCGTCTACCTCGCGGGACGCGACGCGGCCGGCCTCGCGCAGTACGCGAAGTCGGTCTCCGACCCGCACTCCGCCGCCTTCGGCAAGTACCTCTCCGCCGAGCAGGCGCAGGCCCGCTTCGGGGCCACCGACGCCCAGGTGGCAGCGGTCAAGTCGTGGCTGACGGCGGCCGGTCTGAAGGTGACCGGCACCAGTCGGCACTACGTCTCCGTCAGCGGTGACGTCGCCGCCGCCGAGAAGGCGTTCGGCACCCAGCTGCACAACTTCGCCAAGGGGTCCCGGACCTACCGCGCGCCCGCGAAGAGCGCGACGGCTCCCGCGAGCCTGGACGGCGCCGTCCTGACCGTCACCGGTCTGGACAACGCGCCGCACAAGGCCGCCTCCAAGGACCAGCTGCCGCCGCCGGACGCGGTGTTCAAGAACTCCGGGCCGTTCTCCTCGTACTACGGCTCCACCATCGCGAGCGGTCTCCCGTCGGCGTACGGCAAGAAGATCCCGTACGCCGTGCAGGGCTACACCGGCAAGCAGCTGCGGTCCGCCTACGGGGCCGGGAAGTACACCGGCAAGGGCGTGCGCGTCGCCATCACCGACGCCTACGCCTCGCCGACGATCGCCTTCGACGCGGCGACGTACGCGAAGGCGCACGGCGACGCGTCCTGGAAGACCGGCCAGCTGCGCCAGGTCCTGCCGGCGAACTACACGAAGACCGAGGAGTGCGGGGCGGCCGGCTGGTACGGCGAGGAGACCCTCGACGTCGAGGCCGTGCACGCGGTCGCTCCGGCCGCGAACGTCACGTACGTGGGCGCCGCGTCCTGCTTCGACGACGACCTGCTCGACTCGCTCAGCAAGGTCGTCGACAACCACCTGGCCGACATCGTCTCCAACTCGTGGGGCGACATCGAGGCCAACCAGACGCCGGACCTGGCGGCCGCCTACGACCAGGTCTTCCAGTTCGGCGCGGTCGAGGGCATCGGCTTCTACTTCTCCTCCGGCGACAACGGCGACGAAGTCGCCAACACCGGCACGAAGCAGGTCGACACTCCGGCCAACTCGGCGTGGGTGACGGCGGTCGGCGGCACCTCGCTGGCGGTCGGCAAGAACGACAAGTACCTGTGGGAGACCGGCTGGGGCACCGAGAAGGCCTCGCTGTCGGCCGACGGCAAGAGCTGGACGGGCTTCCCGGGCGCGTTCACCTCGGGCGCGGGCGGCGGCACCAGCAAGACGGTCGCCCAGCCGTACTACCAGAAGGGCGTCGTCCCGAACGCGCTCGCCACGGCCAACAACGCCGCCGGCAACCGCGTCGTCCCGGACATCGCGGCGATCGCCGACCCGAACACGGGCTTCCGGGTCGGCCAGACCCAGACCTTCCCGGACGGGACCCAGCAGTACAGCGAGTACCGCATCGGCGGCACCTCGCTGGCGGCGCCGGTCATCGCGGCGGTGCAGGCGCTGGCCCAGGAGGCGCGCGGCGGCACGGCGATCGGCTTCGCCAACCCGTCGATCTACTCCAAGTTCGGCTCGCGGGTCTACCACGACGTCACGGACAACCCGACCGGGTCCGGACTCGCGGTCGTGCGCGTCGACTTCGCCAACAGCATCGACGCGAGCGGCGGTCTGCTGACCTCCGTGCGCAGCCTCGGCAAGGACAGCTCGCTGTCCGCGGTGAAGGGCTACGACGACGTCACCGGCGTGGGCACGCCCACGAACGGCTACGTGGACTCGTACAAGAAGCACTGAGGCACGCGGCCGCGCCCAGGCGCGGCGGGCGGGCTTCTCGAGGGGGCGCGGGTGCAGGTCACCCGCGCCCCTTCGGCACGCCCGGCCCGCGCGGGGGCGGCACACGCTGCCCGCACCCCCTATCGCGTCGCTTTGACGATTACACTGGGCCCGTGCCTGAATCGAACTTCTGGTCCCTTTACCAGCACGGTTTCGCGCGGGTCGCCGCATGCACGGGTCACACCGTCATCGCCGACCCGCCGGCCAACGCCGAAGCGGTCCTGCGCCACGCGCGCCGGTGCGCCGAGGAGGGGGTGGCCGTCGCCGTCTTCCCGGAGATGGTGCTGTGCGGCTACTCCATCGAGGACCTGCTGTTGCAGGACGCGCTGCTCGACGAGGTCGAGGCCGCGCTCCAGGAGGTGGTGGCCGGGTCGGCCGGCCTGCTGCCGGTCCTCGTCGTGGGCGCCCCGCTGCGGCACCGCAACCGGGTCTACAACTGCGCGGTGATCGTGCACCGCGGCCGGGTCCTCGGCGTCGTCCCCAAGTCGTACCCCCCGAACTACCGGGAGTTCTACGAGCGCCGGCAGATCGGCGACGGCGCGGACGAGCGCGGCGGCTCCCTCCGTCTGGGCGGCGAGGCCGTGCCGTTCGGCGTCGACCTGCTGTTCGCCGCGCGGGACGTCCCCGCCCTGGTGCTGCACGCGGAGATCTGCGAGGACATGTGGGTGCCGGTGCCGCCCAGCGCGGAGGCCGCCCTCGCCGGCGCGACCGTCCTCGTCAACCTGTCGGGCAGCCCGATCACGGTCGGGCGGGCCGAGGACCGCAAGCTGCTGTGCCGCTCGGCCTCGTCGCGCTGTCTGGCCGCGTACGTCTACGCGGCGGCCGGACTGGGCGAGTCGACCACCGACCTGTCCTGGGACGGCCAGGCCATGGTCTACGAGAACGGCGTGCTGCTGGCGGAGACCGAACGGTTCCCGCCCGGCGACGAGTACGCGGTCGCCGACGTCGACCTCGACCTGCTGCGGCAGGAGCGGCTGCGGATGGGCACCTTCGACGACAACCGCCGCACCCACCGCGCCCGCACCTCGGACTTCCGCACGGTCGAGTTCGAGCTGGACCCGCCGTCGACGGACCTGGGGCTGCGCCGCCGTCTGGAGCGCTTCCCGTTCGTGCCGGCCGACGCCGACCGGCTCGCGCAGGACTGCTACGAGGCGTACAACATCCAGGTCGCGGGCCTCCAGCAGCGCCTGGCGGCGATCGGCGGCCCCAAGGTGGTCATCGGGGTGTCCGGCGGCCTCGACTCCACGCACGCGCTGATCGTCGCCGCCCGAGCGATGGACCGGGCGGGCCGCCCGCGCAGCGACATCCTGGCCTGGACCCTGCCCGGCTTCGCCACCAGCGACCACACCAAGGGCAACGCCCACAAGCTGATGAACTCGCTCGGCGTCACCGCCGCCGAGCTGGACATCACGCCCACCGCACGGCTGATGCTGCGGGAGATGGACCACCCCTTCGCCTCCGGCGAACCGGTGTACGACGTCACCTTCGAGAACGTGCAGGCCGGTCTGCGCACCGACTACCTGTTCCGGCTGGCCAACCAGCGCGGGGGCATCGTGCTGGGCACCGGCGACCTGTCGGAGCTGGCGCTCGGCTGGTCCACGTACGGCGTGGGCGACCAGATGAGCCACTACAACGTCAACGCGGGCGTGCCCAAGACGCTGATGCAGCACCTGATCCGCTGGGTCGTCAGCAGCGGGCAGTTCGACGAGGAGACCGGCCGGACGCTCTCCGCGATCCTCGACACCGAGATCAGCCCGGAGCTCGTGCCGGGCGAGGAGATGCAGTCCACCGAGTCCCGCATCGGCCCCTACGCGCTGCACGACTTCACGCTCTTCCACGTGCTGCGCTACGGCTTCCGGCCCTCGAAGATCGCCTTCCTGGCCTGGCACGCCTGGCACGACGCGGACGCCGGCGACTGGCCTGCCGGCTTCCCCGACGCCAAGCGGGTGGCCTACGACCAGGCCGAGATCCGGCGCTGGCTGGAGGTCTTCTGCCGCCGCTTCTTCGCGTTCGCCCAGTTCAAGCGGTCGGCGATGCCCAACGGGCCGAAGGTGTCGGCGGGCGGTTCGCTGTCGCCGCGGGGTGACTGGCGGGCGCCGTCGGACAGTTCGGCGGCGGCCTGGCTGCGGGACCTCGCACGCTTCGACGAGTGAGCGGGGCTGCCGCCCGGCGGGCGGGTACCGGTCGGTGGTACCGGTGGGCCGGTACCGGTGCCCGGCAGACCGTGGCCGGTGGGGCGGTGGAAGGCGCGGGCCCGTGGGCCGGTGGGCTGGGAACGTGCGGGCCCGCTGTGGCCGGTCGCGCAGTTCCCCGCGCCCCTGAAGGCCGGGGCCACGCCCCGTCCCGCCGCGCACACCCCACCCGGCAGGCGCCGGACAGGCCCGACCCCTGAGGGGGCCGGGCCCGGTTGTCAGTGGTGCGCTTCCGCCGTCGCCGGGCGGGGGTGGTGGGTGGCGACGACGCGGTCGCGGGAGGCGGGCCGCTGGGTGCGGCGGGCGTCCACGGCGTACGCGATGCCCGCGACGAGCAGGCCGAGGACGGCCAGGACCGCGCCCGCCAGTGCGGGCGAGGTGACGCCGAAGCCGGCCGTGAGGGCCAGGCCGCCGAGCCAGGCGCCGCCCGCGTTGGCCAGGTTGAAGGCCGCCTGGTTGGCGGAGGAGGCGAGGGAGGGGCCGTCGGCCGCCTTCTCCATCACCATCAGGTTCAGCGGGGAACCCGTGACGAACGCCGCCACGCCGAGCAGGACCACGGCGAGCGCGCCGCCCCACGCCGTCGTCATCAGCAGCGGGAACAGGGCCAGGACCAGGACCAGCGACGTGAGGCCGGCGAACAGGGTCGGGCGCATCGCGCGGTCGGCGAGGCGGCCGCCCAGCAGGTTGCCGACGGTGGCGCCGACGCCGAACAGCGCGAGCAGCAGCGTCACGCTGGAGTCGGCGAAGCCGGCGGAGTCCGTCAGCATCGGCGTGATGTAGCTGTACGCGGAGAACAGCGCGCCGAAGCCGGCCACGGTGGTGCCGAGCGCCAGCCACACGGGCAGCGAGCGCAGGGCCGCCAGCTCGCGGCGCAGGCCGACGGCAGGCGCCTGGGCGTGGTCGCGCGGGATGAGCAGGGCCAGGGCGGCGATGGCGACGAGGCCGATCACGCTGACGCCGAGGAAGGTCGCGCGCCAGCCGAGGTGCTGGCCCATGAGGGTGGCGACGGGAACGCCCGCGACGTTGGCGACCGTCAGGCCGAGGAACATCAGCGACACCGAGCGGGCCTTGCGCTCCGGCGCGACCAGGTTGGTGGCCACCACCGCGCCCACGCCGAAGAAGGCGCCGTGCGGCAGTCCGCTGAGGAAGCGGGCGGCCAGCAGCCAGCCGTCGTCGGGGGCGAGCGCGGAGAGCGCGTTGCCCGTGACGAAGAGGCCCATCAGGGACATCAGGACCGTGCGGCGCGACATCCGCGCCGTCGCCGCGGCCAGCAGCGGCGCACCGATGACGACGCCCAGCGCGTACGCGGAGACGAGGTGTCCGGCAGCCGGGATCGAGATGTGCAGGTCGTCCGCGACCTCGGGCAGCAGGCCCATCATCACGAACTCGGTGGTGCCGATGCCGAAGGCACCCACGGCCAGGGCGAGCAGGGCCAGGGGCATGAAGAACTTGCCTTTCAGAGAGAGCGGATTCCGTTCATCATACGTTTCGTATGTTCAAGTACGGAACAAAGTCTCCCCGGCCCGGTATTCCGGCGGGCGACGCCCCGGTTACGGTGTGGTGACCTTCACACGCGCCGCCACCGGCAGATGGTCGCTCGCGGTCCGCGGCAGCGTCCAGGAGGTGACCGGCTCCACGCCCTTCACCATGATCTGGTCGATGCGGGCCATCGGGAACGACGCCGGCCAGCTGAACCCGAAGCCGCTGCCCGCCGCGCCCTGCGTGGAGCGCATCTGCGAGGTCACGGCGTTGAGCGAGCGGTCGTTCATGGTGCCGTTGAGGTCGCCCAGCAGGATCACCCGGGTCAGCTTCTCGTCGGCGATCGCCTCGCCCAGCGCGTCGGCGCTCGTGTCGCGCTGACGGGCCGTGAACCCGGCCCGCAGCTTCACCCGCACCGAGGGCAGGTGGGCGACGTAGACGGCGACCTCGCCCTGCGGCGTCGCCACGGTCGCCCGCATCGCGCGCGTCCAGCCCAGCTTGATGTCGACGGGCTTGACGGCGCTCAGCGGGTACCTGCTCCACATGCCGACCGTGCCCTGCACCGAGTGGTACGGATACGTCGTCGCCAGCGCCTTCTCGTACACGGGCGCCGCCGTGGCGGTCAGTTCCTCGAGCGCCACCACGTCCGCCTCCGACGCGGCGACGTCCCGGGCGGTGGCGGACGGATCGGGGTTGTCCGCGTTGACGTTGTGGGTGGCGACGGTCAGGTCGCCGCCGCTGCCGGTCCGGTCGACGAGGAGTCCGCCGAAGAGGTTCACCCAGACCACGGCCGGGAGGACGACGGCGATCAGCGCGGTCGCCGACCTGCGCACCAGCGCGAGCACCAGCAGCACCGGGACGAGGACGCCGATCCAGGGCAGGAACGTCTCCGTGAGGCTGCCGAGGTTGCCGAACCGGTTGGGGATGCGCGAGTGCAGCAGCATCACCAGGGCGAGCACCAGCGCGACGCCCGTGAGGACCAGACCGCGCCGCCAGATGCGCGGATCACCGCGCCAGCCCGTCGACAGCCGGCCGACGAGGCGTCCGATCAGGCGCCGGAGCCGGGCTCCCCGAGGCTCGTGTCCCGAGCCGCCGTTGTCGTCCGTCTCCGTCATGTACGCCTGCTGCGCCATACCGTCGCCTCACTGCCTGCCGTGCACACCGTACGTCCCCCCGGGTACGACCCTAGGCGATGTTCGGCTTCGTTCTCGCCGTCTCGTGACGGCCGTACGGGCAGGAGGACGAACGGGGCGCTCCCGGGGGTTCCTGACCCGGGGCACAGGGCGCGGTCTGTGACGAAACGCGCACACGCGCGTTACGGGAGAGGCCGGCTGACGGGGCGTAGTCCGGTGAGCAGCGTGTCCACGATACGCTCGGGCAGGTCCTCGGGCAGGTCGGTGTCGGGCCGCAGGACGGCGCGCACCAGCATCGGGCCGACGAACAGGTCGTTGACGAGGTCGATGTCGACGTCCGCACGCAGTTCGCCGTTGCGCTGGCCCCGGCGCAGGACTTCGATGCCCAGCCTGCGCCGGGGTGCTATGACGGTGTTCTGGTAGGCGGCCCAGATCTTCGGGCTGCTCTTCATCTGCGCCTGCACGTTGTGCAGGATGGCCGAGGAACGGTTGACGAGTCCCCGCCGGCGCAGCGATTCCAGCAGCACGATGAGGTCCTCGCGCATGGAGGTGCCGGGGAGTTCCAGGTCGTCGGGCTCGGCGGTGCGCAGCACGTCGACGAAGAGTGCCTCCTTGCCGCTCCAGCGCCGGTAGATGGCGGCCTTGCCGACGCCGGCGGTGCGGGCGATGCGCTCGATGGAGATCTCCGCGAGCGGGACGCCCTCCTCGAGCAGCTTCATCACGCCCTCGACGATGGCCCGTTCCACGGCCTCGCTCCGGGGCCGGCCCCGGACCGGCTGCTCCACGGCTGTGCTGTCGGCGGGCCTCACGTCATCGATCCTTTCGTCGCGCTGGGGGAATTGTCGCCCGGGCGGGCGGGCGG
>NZ_JAHHIT010000228.1 GCF_024539675.1 Streptomyces hilarionis
CGGAACCCCGCCCCCGGCCCGGTCGCGTCCCCCGGCCCGCTTCCGGGCTCGTCCCCGCACCCGACGTCGTTCTGCGCCCCGGGTTCCTCCGGCGGTGCGGAGCCGTCCTGCGGCTCCGGCTCCACCGCGGTCCCGGGCTCGGCGCCGGGCCCGGCCGCACGGTCGGCCACCGGGAGGCGCAGCACCGTCCCGCAGGCGCAGCCCAGTTCGGGCCGCGGCCACTGGGCGCGCCGCCCGCAGGCGCGGCAGCCCAGGACGATCCACTCGTCGTCCCACGCCCGGTGGGCCACGGTCGTCGGCGCCGAGCGCCGGTCGAGCACCGGCGTGACGGGGGAACCGCACGCACACGGGTAGGACGGCACGGTGTAGAGGCGCTCGCGCCGGCAGGCCGGGCAGCGCACCGGCACGCTCTCGGACATGGCCCCCATCGTCCTCCTCCCGCCTCCTCCTGTCCGTCTCTTGACGACCTTTGCCCACCCACTTACATTGCTTCCAGATAGTAGAAAAACTTTTCCGTTATGCGGAAAAGCGAAAGGGCAACACCGCAGGAAGGGCTCACCGCGGGGCGCGACGGGAGAGCGAATCCGACAGCTGAAGCAGCTGAAGCAGGCGAAGCAGGAGTACTCCATGGCTCGTATGACCGCTGCCCGTGCGGCAGTCGAGATCCTCAAGCGCGAAGGCGTCACCGACGCGTTCGGCGTCCCCGGCGCGGCGATCAACCCGTTCTACGCGGCGCTCAGGGAGTCCGGCGGCGTCCGCCACACCCTCGCCCGCCATGTCGAGGGCGCCGCGCACATGGCGGAGGGCTACACCCGCGCCCACCCGGGGAACATCGGCGTGTGCGTCGGCACCTCGGGTCCGGCCGGCACCGACATGATCACCGGGCTGTACTCCGCCATCGGCGACTCGATCCCCATCCTGTGCATCACGGGCCAGGCGCCGACCGCCGTGATCCACAAGGAGGACTTCCAGGCCGTCGACATCGCCTCCATCGCCCGGCCGGTGACCAAGACGGCGGTCACCGTCCTGGAGGCGGCGCAGGTCCCCGGCGTGTTCCAGCACGCCTTCCACCTGATGCGTTCGGGCCGGCCCGGCCCCGTGCTGATCGACCTCCCCGTCGACGTCCAGCAGACGGAGATCGAGTTCGACCCGGACACCTACGCACCGCTGTCCGCCTACCGGCCGGTCGCCACCCGCGCGCAGATCGAGAAGGCGCTGCGCATGCTGAACGCCGCACACCGGCCGCTGATCGTCGCGGGCGGCGGCGTCATCTCGGCCGACGCCTGCGAACTCCTGCGGGAGTTCGCCGAGTTGACGGGAATTCCGGTCGTCCCGACCCTGATGGGCTGGGGCGTCGTCCCCGACGACCACGAGCTGAACGCCGGCATGGTCGGACTCCAGACCTCGCACCGCTACGGCAACGCGACGTTCCTGGAGTCCGACTTCGTCCTCGGCATCGGCAACCGCTGGGCCAACCGCCACACCGGCCGCGTCGACGTCTACACGGCCGGCCGCACCTTCGTGCACATCGACGTCGAGCCCACGCAGATCGGCAGGATCTTCGCCCCGGACTACGGGATCGCCTCGGACGCCAAGGCCGCGCTGCGCCTCCTCGTCGAGGCGGCGCGGGAGTCGAAGGCGTCCGGCGCGCTGCCGGACCGGTCCGCCTGGGCCGCCGCCGCCCAGGAGAGGAAGGCCACCCTCCAGCGGCGCACGCACTTCGACGACATCCCGATCAAGCCCCAGCGGGTCTACGAGGAGATGAACAAGGCCTTCGGCCCCGAGACGCGGTACGTCACCACCATCGGCCTCTCGCAGATCGCCGGCGCCCAGATGCTGCACGTCCACCGGCCGCGGCACTGGATCAACTGCGGCCAGGCGGGGCCGCTGGGCTGGACGATCCCGGCGGCACTCGGCGTCGCCACGGCCGACCCCGAGGCGCAGGTCGTCGCCCTCTCCGGTGACTACGACTTCCAGTTCATGATCGAGGAACTGGCGGTCGGGGCGCAGCACAAGATCCCGTACGTCCACGTCCTCGTCAACAACGCCTACCTCGGCCTGATCCGCCAGGCGCAGCGGGCGTTCGACATCGACTTCCAGGTCAAGCTGGAGTTCGAGAACGTCAACTCGCCCGAGCTGGGCGTGTACGGCGTCGACCACGTCAAGGTCGCCGAAGGCCTCGGCTGCAAGGCGATCAGGGTGACGGACCCCGCCGACCTGGGCGCGGCCTTCGAGGAGGCGAAGAAGCTCGCCGCCGAGTTCCGGGTGCCGGTGGTCGTCGAGGCGATCCTGGAGCGCGTCACCGACATCTCGATGAGCGTCACCAACGACATCGGCGCCGTCGTGGAGTTCGAGGAGCTCGCCACCGAGCCGGGACACGCGCCGACGGCGATCAGGACGCTGAAGGCGACGACCTGAGGGGTCGGGCCCGAAGGCCTGACGGCGACACGGAAGGGGCGGCCCGAGCGGGCCGCCCCTTCCGTGTCGCCGTGCCGGGGAGGCACGCGCGACGAGTCCCCCGATCCCGTCGCCCTCCCCGTCGCGCGGGGTCCGCCGCCCCCGTGTCGGCGGGCCCCGCGTGAGGACAATGTGCCCTACTCCGGGGGCCGTTGAAGCGTACTGAACAACGTTCAGAGCTTGATTTGAGGTTCGCGCCCTCCGCCGCCGTCTCCGGCGGTCCTCCTGCCGCTCCCCGCGGTGTCCCTACCGGCCCTGCGGTGGCCGGCCGTGCTCCTCGGACAGCCCCGGCCACTCGTCGGGGCCGCCGCCCTGCCATTCGATGAGGTCGCTCTCCTCCACCTCGATCCGGTCCAGGTCCGCCAGGCGAAGGATCTCCACGACGTCGTCGAGGTGCGAGGCGAGGCCGAGCACCGCGTCACCCGAGGTGACGCGGCGGGAGCCGTCCAGGGCCGGGGAGTGGACCACGATGTGCGCAGGCTGCGTCGGATCGCCCATGCCCCCAGCCTCCTGCGGGCGGGCCCGGTCCGCACGTCGGAGAACCTGCGCGCGCCGCGCGAACGCGTGCGGCTCCCCCGTCGGCGGGGCCGGCGGGGGAGTGGGTGCCGCGTATGGCCGTCCGACGGCGCGAGGCCGGGCGCGACAGGACGTTCGCGCCGCCGGACGGGGCTGGGCGGGTCGGGGACCGCGGCGGGTGCGACGGAACCGGACGCGTCTTCCCTCTGGTCGGGAAGGGCGGCTCGGTTCCTTCACCACCGCACTGGCTCACACGCCGCCGCGGTCCTCGCCCGGCCCGCGCTCCCCGGGTCGGCCACCCCTCATCCGGGCCGTCCCCGCGGTGCGGGCCGTTCGTGCGGCCGGTCCTCGCGCGGGCGCGGGGACCGGCTCCTCCTCCACCGGGAACCGCCCGGTTCGTCCGGTGGAGTTCGCCGCCGGCCGGTCACCGTGTGCGGTGCACCGGCCCGGCGGGGTGACGCAGGGGTTTCCGGGCGGCGCCGTCGCCTGGGCGCGACAGGACAGATGTCGGCGACGCCGCCGCCCGGAAGCATGTCGGGGCAGGGCTCAGAGCCGCGCGCCCGAGAGCCGCTCGACGGACCGCAGCAGCGCCGAGTGGTCGAGTCCGCCGTCGCCCTGCGCGCGCAGGCTCGCGACCAGCTGGGCGACCACCGCGCCGACCGGCAGGGCCGCGCCGACGGCGCGCGCGGCGTCCGTGACGATCCCCATGTCCTTGTGGTGCAGGTCGATCCGGAAGCCCGGCGTGAAGTCACGGGCGAGGAAGGCGTCCTTCTTGCGCGTCAGCACGGTGGAGCCGGCGAGCCCCCCGTTCAGGACGTCCAGCGCCGCCTTCAGGTCCACGCCGGACTTCTCCAGGAAGACCACGGCCTCGGCGCACGCCTGGATGTTCACGGCGACGATCAGCTGGTTGGCGGCCTTCACGGTCTGCCCCGAGCCGTGCGGCCCGCACAGGACGACGGTCCTGCCCAGAACGTCGAAGATCGGCTCGGCACGGTCGAAGTCCGCCTGGTCGCCGCCGACCATGATGGACAGCACGGCCTCGATCGCGCCCGCCTCGCCGCCGGACACCGGGGCGTCGAGCACCCGGATGCCCTTGTCCGCCGCGGCCTTCGCCAGGTCGACGGAGGTCTGCGGAGTGATCGAGGACATGTCGACGAGCAGGGTGCCCGGCCTCGCGTTCGCGAGGACGCCGTCCGGGCCGTAGGCGATCGCCTCGACCTGGGGAGAGGCCGGGACCATGGTGATCACGACGTCGGCGTCGCGCACGGCGTCCGCGATCGAAGCGGCCGCGGCGCCTCCGGCCGCGGTGAGCCGGTCCAGCTTGTCCTGCTCCAGGGTGAAGCCGGTGACGTCGTAGCCCGCCCTGACGAGGTTCTCGGACATGGGGGAGCCCATGATGCCGAGGCCTATCCAGGCGATCTTGGGAAGACTGCTCATGACGAAACGCCTCTCGGTGCGGGGGTGGGTGCGACGGGCTTCACGGCTACGGGCCGCACGGCGGCGGGACTCACCGGCGACGCGGTCCGCGGGCGGCGCGCGCCTCGCGGGGCAGCCACCCGAAGGCCTCGGCGCCGGGCCGGTCGCCGGACTTGTACTCCAGGCCGACCCAGCCGTCGTAGCCCGCCTCGGTCAGTCGGTCGAGCAGCTCCTCCAGGGGCAGCGTGCCCGTGCCCGGAGCGCCGCGGCCCGGGGTGTCGGCGATCTGCACATGACCGGTCCGCGAGGCGTGGCGCTCGATGACCGACGGCAGGTCCTCGCCGTTCATGGACAGGTGGTAGAGGTCCATGAGGAACCGCGCGTTGCCGAGACCGGTCGCCGCGTTGACCTTGTCGACGATCCCGACCGCGGCGGCCGCGCTCACCAGGGGGTACAGCGGCGACTCGGGCCGGTTCAGCGCCTCGATCAGCAGGGTCGCGCCGATCCGGTCGGCGGCGCGGGCCGCGAGGACGAGGTTCTCCAGGGCGAGCGCGTCCTGCTCGGCGGGGTCCACGCCCTCGACGCGGTTGCCGTAGAGGGCGTTGAGCGCCCCACAGCCCAGGGACTGCGCGAAACCCGCGGCCACCTCGACGTTGGCGCGGAAGCGCTCCGACTCGGTGCCGGGCAGCGACAGGGCGCCGCGGTCCGGGCCGGGGAGCCGCCCCGCGTAGAAGTTGAGGCCGGTGAGCCGTACGCCCGCGTCCTCGATCGCCCGCTTCAGGGCGTCGAGCTCGCACTGCTCGGGGGTGGGGGAGTCGATCCACGGCCACCACAGCTCGACCGCGCCGAATCCGGCCGCCGCGGCGGCCGCGGGACGTTCCAGGAGCGGGAGTTCCGTGAAGAGGATCGACAGGTTGACGTTGAAGCGCTGGTCTTCGAAGCCCATGGGGTTCCGCGCTGCCTTCCGTGTCGATGATTTCCGTATTGCGGAAGTTATTTTCTGCTTGTTGGAAGACTGCCGTCGTGGGTCGGGCCTTGTCAAGGGGGTGCCGCGCCCGCACGCCGCCGGGCGGGGCCCGGGCGGCCGGGAGGGAATCCGGACTCCCGGGTGATCGCCGGTCGGGTCCGTTAAGGTCGGGGTCCGGGCGTCGACGGCCGGGACCCGTTCAGGAAGGTGTGGGGCGCGATGCGACTGAAAGTGGAGTTCACCACCGAGCCCTTCGACCTCGACGAGGCGCCCGCGCACGCACTGGCCGCCCGTGAGGTGATCGAGCACGCCGACCTGGACGCGGTGGACGTCGGGCCCTTCGGCAACACCGTCGAGGGCGGCGCCGACGCGGTGCTGGCCGCCGTGGACGCCCTGCTGCGCAAGTCCCTCGGGGCGGGCGCGACCCGTGTCTCGCTCCAGGTCAACGTCGTCGGGGAGCAGCGGTGAGCGCCGGTGACGACGCGGCCTTCATCGCGGCGGTGAAGCCGCTGGTCGACGCGATAGGCGCGGAGATGCTCCCGCCGGACGAGGCCGGCGCCGAGGACGTCGTCCTGACCTGGGAGGGGGTGGAGTCCGTGGCCGTGCGCCTGCCCCAGCTCGCCGACTCCCTCGACCACATCCTCGCCGCGATGGAGCGCAGGAAGGGCAGGCCCCTGGCCGACCTGGACCGCAAGGAGAAGCAGGAGGTCGTGCGGATACTCGAGGCGCGCGGCGCCTTCTCCGTGCGGCACGGCGTGGAGACCGTGGCGAGCGCGCTCGGCGTGAGCCGCTTCACGGTCTACAACTACCTCAACCGGGAGAAGGGCGCCTGAAGGGCCCGCGCCGCCCGGCGAGCGCTCCCCGCTCCTCTCGGCGAGAATTTTCAACAAAGTGTTGACGTGATGTCGCACGGGGGCGTTAGCTGGCCGCAGCCCGCTCACGCACGAAGGCCGCCCCCGGCGGCCACGGAGGCTCCCGTGACTTCGACGTCCCCTCCGGGCCTGGCCCGGTTCAACGGCCTCGAGGAGTCCGCGGCCCGCGCCGCGCTCCACGAGGTGTGCGCCTCCTCGGCATGGGCGAGCCGACTGCTCGCAGCCCGCCCCTTCGCCAGCGTCGACGGCCTGTACGAGGCCGGTGACGCGGCCCTGGCCGAGCTGACCGCCGCCGACCTGGCGGAGGCGATGGCCGGACATCCGCCGATCGGCCGTCCTGAACCCGGCGACCCGACCTCGGCGCGCGAGCAGCGCGGCATGGCCGGCGCCTCCGACCGGCTCAGGGCGGAGATGCTCGAACTGAACCTGGCCTACCAGGAGAAGTTCGGCCATGTCTTCCTGATCTGCGCCACCGGCCGCACCGGCGAGCAGATGCGCGACGCGCTCGGGGAGCGGATCGGCAACCCGCCGGAGCGGGAGCGGGAGATCGTCCGCGCCGAGCTGGGCAAGATCAACCGTATCCGCCTCGCCCGACTCGTCGAAGAGGACTGAGACCCGCATGAGCACCAGCACCACCGCATCGGTGTCCACGCACATCCTGGACACCTCCGTCGGCCGCCCCGCCCCGGGCGTCGCCGTCCGGCTCGCGGCCCGCGGCGGCCGGGAGGCGGACTGGCAGGCGCTCGGCGGCTCCGCGACCGACGCGGACGGCCGGTGCAAGGACCTGCCGGCGCTGCCGGAGGGGACCACCCATGTACGGCTCGACTTCGCCGTGGAGGCGTACTTCGAGCACCGTGACAACCAGCGAGCCGATGCGCAGCAGGACGCCCCCGCGAATCGGGACAGCGGTGCCGCCGGCGTGTTCTTCCCGGAGGTGGCGATCACCTTCGCCGTCGTGCCGGGCGAGCACTACCACGTACCGCTGCTGCTCAACCCGTTCGGCTACTCCGTATACCGAGGGAGCTAGCAGACACATGACCGACGCTTCACGCCCCGCCCGCCCTGTGACGCTGGGACAGAACCAGTACGGCAAGGCCGAGAACCGGGTCGTCAGGATCACGCGGGACGGCGCCACCCACCACATCAAGGACCTCAACGTGTCCGTCGCGCTGAGCGGCGACATGGACGAGGTCCACTACTCCGGCTCCAACGCCCACGTGCTGCCGACCGACACCACCAAGAACACGGTGTTCGCGTTCGCCAAGGAACACGGCATCGAGTCCGCCGAGCAGTTCGGCATCCACCTCGCCCGCCACTTCGTCACCTCGCAGGAACCGATCCGGACCGCGCGCATCCGGGTCGAGGAGTACGCCTGGGAGCGGATCGAGACGCCCGGCGCCGACGAGCACTCCTTCGTGCGCCGCGGCCAGGAGACCCGTCTGGCCCAGATCACCTACGACGGCTCGGCCTGGGAGGTCGTCTCCGGGCTCAAGGACCTCACCGTCATGAACTCGACGAACTCCGAGTTCTGGGGCTACGTCAAGGACGCCTACACGACCCTGCCCGAGACCCACGACCGGATCCTGGCGACCGAGGTGGCCGCCCGCTGGCGCTACAACTGGACGGACGACGCCCAGCCGGCTCCGGACTGGGACACGTCGTACGCCGAGGTGAAGAGGCACCTGCTGCTGGCCTTCGCCGAGACCTACTCGCTCTCCCTCCAGCAGACCCTCTACGCCATGGGCGCGCGGATCGTCGAGCACCGCGACGAGATCGACGAGGTGCGCTTCTCGCTCCCCAACAAGCACCACTTCCTGGTCGACCTGAAGCCGTTCGGGCTGAAGAACGACACCGCCGACGGCGCCGTCTACTTCGCCGCCGACCGGCCCTACGGCCTCATCGAGGGCACCGTCCTGCGGGACGGCTGCCAGGCGCGGATACCGGTGGACCTCACCAACCTCTGACGCCCCGACCGCACCCCCGCCCCTCTCTCCCCTTCGGCACCCGCGGCCGGGGGCCGGGTCCCCGGCCGCGGCACTCAACACCTCCAGGGTCATGCCGTGCCCGCTCCATCCGGGTCCGCCGAGGACCCACCGAGGGAATAAGGACGAAACCATGGCAGCAGACCGGCGCATCGTCATCGAGAACTGCGCGATCGCGACCGTCGACGCCGAGGACACCGAGCACGCGAACGGACACCTCGTCCTCGCGGGCAACCGCGTCGAGTCGCTCGGCCCGGGCCCGGCCCCCGAGGGCCTGGAGAACGTCGAGCGCCGCATCGACGCCACCGGGCACCTGGTCACCCCCGGCCTGGTCAACACCCACCACCACTTCTACCAGTGGATCACCCGGGGTCTGGCCACCGACCACAACCTCTTCGACTGGCTCGTCGCCCTCTACCCCACCTGGGCGCGCATCGACGAGGAGATGGTCCGCGCCGCCGCCGAGGGCTCCCTGGCGATGATGGCCCGCGGCGGCGTCACCATGGCCATGGACCACCACTACGTCTTCCCCCGGGGCTCCGGCGACCTGTCCGGTGCGATCATCGGCGCCGCCCGCGCCACGGGCGTGCGCTTCACCCTCGCCCGCGGTTCCATGGACCGCAGCGAGAAGGACGGCGGTCTGCCCCCGGACTTCGCGGTGGAGACGCTCGACGGCGCCCTCGCCGCCACCGAGGAGACCGTCCACCGGCATCACGACGCCTCCTTCGACGCGATGACCCAGGTCGCCGTCGCCCCCTGCTCGCCGTTCTCGGTCTCCACCGAACTGCTGCGCCAGGGAGCAGAGTTGGCGCGCCGGCTCGGCGTGCGGCTGCATACGCACGGCTCGGAGACCGTCGAGGAGGAGAAGTTCTGCCACGAGCTGTTCGGCATGGGCCCGACCGACTACTTCGAGTCCACCGGCTGGCTCGGCGACGACGTGTGGATGGCGCACTGCGTCCACATGAACGACTCCGACATCGAGGCGTTCGCCCGCACCGGGACCGGCGTCGCCCACTGCCCGTCGTCCAACGCCCGCCTGGCCGCCGGCATCGCGCGGGTCCCCGACCTGCTGAAGGCCGGCGTCCCGGTCGGCCTCGGCGTCGACGGCACGGCGTCCAACGAGTCCGGCGAACTCCACACCGAGCTGCGCAACGCCCTGCTGGTCAACCGCCTCGGCCCCCACCGCGAAGCCGCCCTGAACGCCCGTCAGGCGCTGCGCCTGGGCACCTTCGGCGGGGCCCAGGTCCTCGGCCGGTCCCGGGAGACGGGCTCACTGGAGCCGGGCAAGCTGGCCGATCTGGTGCTGTGGCGGATGGACACCCTCGCCCACGCCTCCATCGCGGACCCGGTGACCGCCCTGGTCTTCGGCGCGGCCGCCCCGGTCACCGCCTCTTTTGTGAACGGCCGTCAGATTGTCGAGGACGGAAGGCTGTTGCACGTCGACGAGGACGCGATCGCCCGCTCGACCCGCGCGCAGGCGCAGCGCCTGGCGCGGATCGCCGCGCAGGGCTGAGCGGGCCCCGAGAACTCCGGGCGAGGGGGACGGCCCTGGCCCGGACGCCGTGACCGGGGCGCGCGTCCGCGCGCGCCCCGGAACCGGCTCCCGCCGCCCTGTTCCCCCCTGCCC
>NZ_JAHHIT010000229.1 GCF_024539675.1 Streptomyces hilarionis
TTTCCGATCCGATTTCCTCGGTGCTTTCCAGGTCTTCCGCTTTTGTTTCGCGGCTTTCCTTTCCGGCGGTTCCGACTCTATCAGATCCTTTCGGCGCTGATTCCCGGTCAGAGCGGGTTGTCTTCCCGGCTGTTGGGCCGTTCCGACGTCTCAAACCTTAGCGGATCCGTTCGGCAGTTCCTAATCGGGCTGCCGGCCCCTATTCGAATTGAATTCGGGCACGCCGAAATTCAACCCCGTCGGGAGATCGCGCTGTGGTTTGGTTGTGCCGCTGCTGCGGCGGAGGTGCTGCCGGAGAACCGTTACGGCTCCGTGGCAACCCGAAGAACTTTACTGACCTCGCAGGGCGGTGTCAAGCACCCCCTGTCAAGATCTTTTCCTGCGGCTCTCAGTCGAGGTCGCTGAGCCTGCCGCCGGCGTCCGGCTGGGCGTGCTCCACCCGTCGCAGGAGCCTGGTGAGGACCTCGCCGAGGGCCGCGCGCTCGTCGGCGGTGAGGTCCTGGAGGAGATCCTCCTCGAACACCGTCGCCATACGCATCGCCTGCAACCACTTCTCGCGGCCCTCGGTCGTCAGCTCGACGATCACGCGGACCCGGTTGGACTCGTCCCGCTCACGGGTCACCAGTCCCTCGGCCACCATGCGGTCGATGCGGTGCGTCATCGCGGCCGGCGTCAGGCCGAGGCGCTTGGCGAGGTCGCTCGGGCCCAGCCGGTAAGGGGCGCCCGAAAGGACGAGGGCCTTCAGGACCTCCCACTCGGCGCTGCTGATGCCGAGGTCGGCGGTCTGGCGGCCGTACGCGACGTTCATGCGGCGGTTGAGGCGGGAGAGCGCCGAGACGATCTTCTCGACCTGCGGGTCGAGGTCCTGGAACTCGCGCTGGTAGGCGGCGATCTGCTCTTCCAGGGTCGGCTCGCCGCCGAGGCCGGTGCCGATCGTGCCGGGGGTGTCGCCCATGGGCGCAAGTATCGCACGGGACCCATTCGCGTTGAAGTACTTCGAGGTGTACTGTTCACCTTCGAACTTTAGCTTTGAAGTCTTCGGTACTAAGTAATGAGGCAGTGGAAGCTTTCCGTGGTGTCGCGCGTTGATCGTGGGTCGGCACTGTCTGAGAGAGGTGAACGTGACCAGGGCGATGGGCGCAGCGATGCGCCGGATCCACGTGGGCAACGCGCTCAGCGCGTTCGGGCTGGGATTCACCGTCCCCTACCTGTACGTCTATGTGGCGCAGGTGCGGGGGCTGGGGTCCATGACGGCGGGACTCGTCCTTGCCGTCTTCGCCGTGGCCGCGCTGATCGTGCTGCCGTTCGCCGGCCGCGCGATCGTGCGGCGCGGGCCCCTGCCGGTCCTGCTCGCCGCCCTGGTCACCGCCGCCGTCGGCTCGCTGGGCCTGGGCCTCGCCGGGAACGCCACCGCCGTCCTGACCGCCGCGGCCGCGCTCGGCGCCGGCCAGGCCGTCATGCAGCCGGCGCTGGCGACGATGATCGTGGACAGCTCCACGTCGGAGACACGCTCGCGGGCGTTCGCCACGCAGTTCTTCCTCCAGAACCTGGGGCTGGGCGTGGGCGGGTTGATCGGCGGGCATCTCGTCGACGCCACGCGCGTGTCGTCCTTCACGCTGCTGTTCGCCATCGAGGCGGCGATGTTCCTGCTGCTGGCCGTGGTGATGTCGACGGTGCGACTGCCGCACGCCCCGCGCGTGGGGGACGTCCCGCAGTCGGCCCGCGGCAGCTGGAGGCAGATGCTCCGCAACCGGGCCATGGTGCAGCTGTCGGTGCTCGGGTTCGTGCTGTTCTTCGCCTGTTACGGGCAGTTCGAGTCGGGGCTGAGCGCGTACGGCGTCGAGGCCGCCGGGATCTCGACGTCCGCCCTCGGGACCGCGCTGGCCGCCAACACGGCGATGATCGTGGTCGCGCAGTTCGCCGTGCTGAAGTTCGTCGAGCGCCAGAAGCGGTCGCGGGTGATCGCGGCTGTCGGGCTGATCTGGGCGGTGGCCTGGGTCGTGGCCGGGTACGCCGGGCTCGGGCACGGCAGTCGGACGATGGCGACGGCCGCGTTCGTGTCCACGTACGCGCTGTTCGGACTCGGTGAGGCGATGCTGTCGCCGACGGTCGCGCCCCTGGTGGCGGATCTCGCGCCGGACGGTCTGGCGGGTCAGTACAACTCGGCGTTCGCCCTGGTGAAGCAGCTGGCGCTGGCGGTCGGGCCGGCGGTGGGCGGGCCGATGGGGGCCTCCCTGCACGCCCCGTACATCGTGACGTTCCTGCTGTTCTCGCTCGGGATCACCTACCTGGCGCTGCGGCTGGGGCGGCGGCTCACCGCCGTCCAGGATCAGCCGTGGCTGGTGCGCAACCGGGTCGTGGCCCGGGGCGGGGCCGCCGTGGAGCCCGTGGCGGCCGAGGTCTGAGGTCCTCCCGGCCGCGCGCCGGGCTGTGCCTGTGGAGAGGCGGCCGTCGTTCTCGGGAACGACGGCCGCCTCGCTGTTTCCGGCCCCCCTGCTGTGGTGCGGTCTCAGCGCGTCGCGGTCACCAGGGTCGAGGTGAAGGGGAACGTCGTCGTGGCGGCGGGGAGGTGGGCGCGGACCGTCTCCGCCGCCCGGTCGAGGGCCTGGTCGCCTCCGGAGTCGACGAGGGAGCGGCCCCAGGGGATCGCGGAGAGGTGGCCGGCGACGTAGTCCTCCAGGGGAGGCAGGTCGATGGCGAAGGTGAGGTCGCGGCGGGTCGTGGAGTGGAAGCCGGCACGGTCGAGGGCGGCGGTCAGGCGGTCCGCGGCGTCGAAGGCGGCCCGGAAGGTCGCCGCCGCCTCCGGACCGTCGAACTGTTCGAGGGCGCGGAGCTGGGCGAGGAAGTAGGGGGAGTCGTCCAGGCGGGCCCAGAGGGTGGCGGCGAAGCGGCCGCCGGGGCGGGTGACGCGTGCGGTCTCCGCCAGGGCCGCGTCGAGGTCGGGGAAGAACTGGACGCCCTGCTGGCACAGGACGGCGTCGAAGGTGGCGTCGGGGTAGGGGAGGTCGTCGGCGGGGGCGGGGGTGAACTCGATGTCCGGGTAGAGGCGTGGGTGGCATGCCACGGCGATCCTGAGCATGCCCTCGTTGAGGTCCGTGCCGGCGACCCGGCCGGCGGGGCCGGCCTGTGCGGCGGCGGCGCGTGCCGCGAAGCCCGTGCCGCAGGCGAGGTCGAGGACGGTGGCGCCGGGGTAGAGGTCCACGGCGTCCACGAGTGCGGTGACGAAGGGCGCCATGAGGGGCGCGACGTAGTGTTCGTAGCGCTCGGGAGCGCTTCCCTTGAGGTCAAAGCCCGTTGCGTCTGCCATGGGGAGCTACTAGCACCGGCGGGCCGGTTCGCCTAGGTGCCGCGCGCGGGGGAACGGTTGTGCGGGGCTGTTACCGGCCGGTTTCCGTCTCTCGGTCGGTGGCCGTGTCAGTCGGTGGACTTCTCAGTCGGTGGCGGGTCGGTCGGTCGGTTTCGACAGGACGAACTCGCACCACACGGCCTTGCCGCCGCCCGGAGTGCGTCTGCTGCCCCAGTTCGAGGCGATGGTGGCGACGATGGCGATGCCCCGGCCGGACTCGTCGCCCGGCTCGGCCCGGCGGCGGCGCGGGAGGTGGTCGTCGCCGTCGGTGACCTCGATGATGAGGCGCCGGTCGGTGCGGCGCAGGCGCAGCCGCATCGGCGGGATGCCGTGCTGGAGCGAGTTGGCGACGAGTTCGCTGGCGGCCAGGACGCCGAGGTCGTGCAGATCGGCCGGGAAGCGCCAGCTGGTCAGGACGCCGGAGGCGAAGGCACGCGCGCGGGGGGCGGCTTCCACCCCGCCGAGGAGCTCCAGGGCCGCGTTGCGGAACAGCTCGCCGTCGGGCCCGGTGTGGGCCGGGTGTTGCAGGACGAGGACGGCGACGTCGTCGTCGTGGTCGGCGGTGACGCCGGCCGAGCGGACCAGGCGGTCGCAGACGACCTGGGGGGTGCCGGTCGCGCCGGCCAGGGCGCGTTCGAGGGCGGCGATGCCTTCGTCGAGGTCTTCGTTCCTGCGTTCGACCAGGCCGTCGGTGTAGAGGACGGCCGTCGAGCCGGGGCCGAGGGGGATCGAGCCGGAGGCGTGCATCCAGCCGCCGGTGCCGAGCGGGGGGCCGGTGGGCTCGTCGGCGCGCAGGACGGTGCCGTTGTCGTCGCGCACGAGGATGGGCAGGTGGCCCGCGGACGCGTACACGAGGCGGCCCTCGTTGGGGTCGTGGATGGCGTACACGCAGGTGGCGATCTGGTTGGCGTCGATCTCCGTGGCGAGGCCGTCGAGGAGCTGGAGGACCTCGTGCGGGGGCAGGTCGAGGCGGGCGTACGCCCGCACGGCGGTGCGGAGCTGGCCCATGACGGCGGCGGCGCGGACGCCTCGGCCCATGACGTCGCCGATGACGAGGGCGGTGCGGCCGCCGCCCAGGGTGATGACGTCGTACCAGTCGCCGCCGACGGCGGCCTCGGTGCCGCCGGGCTGGTAGGTCGCGGCGATGCGCAGGTCGTCGGGTTCCTCGAGTTCCTGGGGCAGCAGGGAGCGCTGGAGGGTGACGGCGGTCTCGCGCTGGCGCCGTTCGCTGGTTCTGAGGCGTTCGGCGGCTTCGGCGTGGTCGGTGACGTCGGTGGCGAAGATCAGGACGGCGCCCTTGCCGTTGTCCTCGGCGGCCGGGGTGCAGGTGAACGTGTAGTGGCGGCCGTCGGGGGCCTTGCGGGACTTCAGGGTGCGGGGCCTGCCGCTGCGCAGGGCCTGGTCGAGGAGGGGCAGCAGGCCGAGGTCGCGCAGTTCGGGGAGGGCGTCGGCGGCGGGCTCGCCGCAGGGGCGGGCGCCGAAGGCGGCCGTGTAGGCGTCGTTGACGTAGGCGAGGCGGTGGTCGCAGCCGTGGACGAGCGCGACGAGGGCCGGGACGCGGTCGAGGACCTCACGGACGGGGAGCTCGTCGACGGCGGACACCGGGGGCGGCTCGTCGCCGAGTCGTTCGGCGCGGGCCGCCGGCACGGAGCCCTCGCTCCGCCGGTCGGTGGTGGTGACCGGGTGCTCGGCCCGCGCCGCGGCGCGGCGCTGCGTTCCGGGGAGCCGGGCGCTCCAGCGCGTGAAGTTCACGAATCCTTGCCTCGTGTAGTCGTCGTCGGCCGGCTCCGGGCCCGGCCTGGGCTCCGGGGGCCGCGCGGCGGTGGCCGCACATTGTTACAGCACCCGGGGTGCGGGGCACGTGGGGACGGCCTGGTGGGTCTGGCGGGGGCGGGTGGTGGTCCGCCCCGGCTCGGAAGGGGGCTCGGGTGGGGCTGTGAGCAGGGAGCAGTCTGGCAGTGCGGCCGCCGTCCGGGCCGACGTTCGTCAGACGTGGGGGCGGCCGGTGGAGTTCCTGGATCGGGTCAGGACGACCCCTTCGGGTCGCCGGAAGACTCGTCAGAAGGCTTTCCACCGGCAGCGAGTTCGAACTCAGCGCGGGGATGTTCGAGTGATCCCAGGGAGACGATCTCCCGTTTGAAGAGCCCGGAGAGGGTCCATTCGGCGAGCACGCGCGCCTTGCGGTTGAAGGTGGGCACGCGGCTGAGGTGGTAGGCGCGGTGCATGAACCAGGCGGGGTAGCCCTTGAGCTTGCGGCCGTAGACGTGGGCGACGCCCTTGTGCAGGCCGAGTGAGGCGACCGAGCCGACGTACTTGTGGGAGTACGTCTGGAGGGGCTCGCCGCGCAGGGAGCGGGCGATGTTGTCGGCGAGGACCTTGGCCTGGCGGACGGCGTGCTGGGCGTTGGGGGCGGTCTGGCTGCCGGGCTCGGCGGCGGTGACGTCGGGGACGGCCGCCGCGTCTCCGGCCGCCCACGCGTGCGTGGCGCCGTCGACGGTCAGCTCGGGGGTGCATTTCAGCCGCCCTCGGTCGGTGAGCGGAAGGTCGGTGGCGGCGAGGAGCGGGTGGGGTTTGACGCCGGCGGTCCACACGACCGTGCGGGTGGGGAAGCGGGCGCCGTCGCTGAGGACGGCGACGCGGTCGGCGCAGGACTCCAGGCGGGTGTCCAGGCGTACGTCGATGTTGCGGCGGCGCAGCTCGCTGACGGTGTAGCGGCCCAGGTCGGGGCCGACCTCGGGCAGGATCCGGTCGGAGGCTTCGACGAGGATCCACTTCAGGTCGTCGGGCTGGATGTTGTGGTAGTAGCGGGTGGTGTAGCGGGCCATGTCCTCCAGTTCGCCGAGCGCCTCCACGCCCGCGTAGCCGCCGCCGACGAACACGAAGGTGAGGGCGGCGTCGCGGATGGCGGGGTCGCGCGTGGAGGAGGCGATGTCCATCTGCTCGATGACGTGGTTGCGCAGCCCGATGGCCTCCTCGACGGTCTTGAAGCCGATGGCGAAGTCGGCGAGACCGGGGATGGGCAGCGTGCGGGAGATCGAACCGGGCGCGAGGACGAGTTCGTCGTACGTCAGCTGGCGGGGGCCGGTCCCCTCCTCCTCGGTGGCGAGGGTGGTGAGGGTGGCGGTGCGTTTGGCGTGGTCGACGGCGGTGACCTCGCCGACGACGACCCGGCAGTGGGGCAGGACGCGGCGCAGGGGCACGACGACGTGACGGGGCGAGATGGAGCCCGCGGCCGCCTCGGGGAGGAAGGGCTGGTAGGTCATGTACGGGTCGGGAGTGACGACCGTGATCTCGGCCTCGCCCCGGCCGAGTTCCTGTTTGAGCTTCCGCTGGAGCCGCAGGGCCGTGTACATCCCGACGTAGCCGCCGCCGACAACGAGAATGCGCGCACGTTCCTTCACCATCCCATGACGCACCGGGCGACGGAGTTTGTCCACAGCCCCGACAATTTGTGTGACCGCGAGTCCTGTGGACCCGGGGATGGCCGAATCTCCGGAGCGAGCGACAGACGCGCAGCTCAGAGGGCGTACGCCGGGGTGCGGGAAGGGGTGCAATCGGGACGTATGCGACCCGTACTCCGATCGGGGGGCGCACTGTGCGGAACGTGCCCCTTCTGAATTGACTCCCACTCAACTATGTTCGTGTGTCGACGGGGTGTCAGGGGGAAGCGCTCCGCGGGTCTGCGACGGGCGGGTCCACGGAGACCGTCCCCTGTGCTGTACGCCCCGGCCTTCGATTGCGGGGAGAGTCTCCGGGGGGAGACGTCATTACCGGGGGATCAATCATGACCATTCAGAACTCGCATTGGTCGACGGCGTCGGCCCTGGCACCGGGTGGCGCGATCGGCGCGGCGGTGGGCGGCGGACGAGGAGACGGCGCGCGGACGGCACCGCTGCGCGTGGACGCACAGCGCAATCTGGAGCACGTGCTGCGAGCGGCGCGCGAGGTCTTCGGCGAGCTGGGGTACGGCGCGCCGATGGAGGACGTGGCGCGGCGCGCGCGGGTCGGCGTCGGCACCGTGTACCGGCGTTTTCCCAGCAAGGACGTCCTGGTGCGCCGGATAGCCGAGGAGGAGACCTCCCGGCTGACCGACCAGGCGCGGGCCGCGCTGGGCCAGGAGGACGAGCCGTGGTCGGCGCTGTCGCGCTTCCTGCGCACGTCCGTGGCATCGGGCGCCGGGCGGCTGCTGCCGCCGCAGGTGCTGCGCGTCGGGGTCGCCGAGGACGACGCCGCGGTGGCGCAGGCCGACGCGGCGCGGGTGCCGCAGCAGCGCACCCAGCCGGGCGGCGGAGAACTGCGGCTCGTCCCCGAGGACGGCGCCACGGCCGCCGTCGACGACGCGGGGGCGGCGGCGCTGCTCGACGTCGTGGGCCGGCTCGTGGAGCGGGCACGGGAAGCGGGCGAACTGCGCGCCGACGTGTCGGTGTCGGACGTGCTGCTGGTCATCGCGACGGCGGCGCCTTCGCTCCCGGACCCCGCTCAGCAGGCGGCGGCCTCGGCACGGCTGCTGGACATCCTGCTGGAGGGTCTGCGCTCGCGGTCCTCCTGAGCGTCCCGGGCGGCCCGGCTCCTGGCTCCTGTGCGGCCTGGGCTTCGGAGCGGCCTGGACGGTCTGCCGGGGTCGTTCCGCGCGGGCTCGCACAGAGAGGCGGGTCTCGTCCGGGGCGGCCTCGGGGAGAGGCGCGCGGGAGTGGGTCTCGTAGGAGTGAGCGGGGGCGGCGAGCCGGACGGCTCCCGTCCCCGCCCCGCCGCGCCGCACATATCGGGCATCGCGCCCCTCGACCTCAACTCCGCTCGCCGACGCGGCACTTGAGTGTTCCCCGAACGGGTGAACATCAGTACTGAATTGCGGCCGGTCCCCACAAACGAGTGGACGGCCCGCCGCACGGGGTTCTGAACAAAAGCCACTATGGCACTCTGACCCGGTGGTCGGGACTGGTGGGGCGGGCGGGGGCTTTCCGCGATGAGCGTTGACGGTCGGGACGAACAGGTGCCGAGCCAGGGCGGCCGCGCACGCGGCCCGGCCGGCGAGCCGGTCACCCCGCCTCCGGTGGCCCGACCACCGGTCGCCCCGCCGGAGGTCGGGCCGCCGCAGGAGACGGTCCCGGCGCAGCGCGAGGGCCGGAGCGAGGGCATCCTGCCGCCGCCGCGCGACCTGCCGCCCGCCGACGCCGACCTGATCGGCCGGATGCGCTCCGGCGACGACACGGCGTACGAGGAGCTGTACCGGCGCCACGCCGACGCCGTACGCCGCTACGCCCGCACCTGCTGCCGGGACGCGCACACCGCCGACGACCTCACCGCCGAGGTCTTCGCCCGCATGCTGCAAGCGGTGCGCGGCGGCTCCGGACCCGAGTACGCCGTCCGCGCGTACCTCCTCACCTGCGTGCGGCGCGTGGCAGCCGACTGGACCCGCTCGGCGAAGCGGGAGCAGCTCGTCGACGACTTCGCGGTGTTCGCCGCGCGGTCCGCCCGCTCCTCGGACGCCGCCGACGACACCGTGCCCATCGGCGCCTTCGGGGCGGGGGTCGAGCCGGCCGCCGACGTGCGCGCGATGCACGAGGCCGAGCAGTCGATGGCCATGCAGGCCTTCCGCTCGCTGCCCGAGCGCTGGCAGGCGGTCCTGTGGCACACCGAGGTCGAGGACGAGTCGCCGAGCGAGGTCGCCATGCTCTTCGGCCTCGACGCCAACGGCACGCGCGTGCTGGCCAGCCGGGCCCGCGAGGGACTCAAGCAGGCCTACCTCCAGGCTCACGTCAGCGCCACCCTCACCAGCGACGAGGAGTGCGCCCGCTACGCCGACCAGCTCGGCACCTACGCCCGCCGTCGTCTGCGCACCCGTGCCGAGCGGGGGCTGCGCAAGCACCTGGAGGAGTGCGCCAAGTGCCGGCTGGCCGCCGTACAGATCGAGGAGGTGGCCGGCAGCATCCCGGCCGTCGTGCCGGTCGCGGTCATCGGCTGGTTCGGCGCCGCCGGGTACGCCAAGGCGCTCGCCCTCCTCGCCGGCGGCACGGGCGCGGGCGCGACGGGCGTCGCGGGCGCGGCCGCCGCGGCGAGCGGTTCCTCCGGCGGGACCGGCGCCGGGAGCGGGGCGGCGGCCTCGGAAGGGCTGGGCGCGCCCGTGAAGGCCGGCATCGCGGCCGGGGTGGTCACGGTGGCGGCGGCCGCGGTCGCCCTCGCGCTGATCGGCCACGACCAGAGCGCCGGGCCGCCCGAGGCGAAGCCCCCGGCCTCCGCCCCCGCGCCGGTCGCGCGGCCCGAGACGCCGACGCCGGCGCCCCCTCCCCCGCGCGTCGCGGAACCCGGGCCACGGCCCGCGGTGATCGTGCCGGCGGCGGCCCCCACGACGCCGGCGCCGACGCCCCGGCCGACTCCCTCGCCCACGCCCCCCGCGAGACCCGTCGTCACTCCCAGCCCCCGCCCTCGGGCGGGGGCTGGGAGTGAC
>NZ_JAHHIT010000230.1 GCF_024539675.1 Streptomyces hilarionis
GGCGCGGCGGCGGTCCGCCCGTCCGCCCGTCGCCGCGGGCGGCTCGACCGGGGGCAGCCGCTGGGTCTCGTCGTAGGCGCTCTCCCACCCGTGGGCCGCCGCCGGATCGGCGTACCGCTCGTACGGGGCCGGGTCCGTCGCCGCGTACGGGTGGTACACGTTCGGCCTCACCCGGGACGCGTCTTCTTCACCTGGCCTGGACATGACCCGGGATTCTAGGGACTGGCGTGACGCCTGGGACAGCGGCCGGTGGCACCGGGGGCGATAACGCACCAAATCACCCGTCTCGCGTGGCGGAAAACACGCCCCACGGAGCGTGACCGGGCCGTAAGCTCCCAGACATGCAGGTGATCCAGTCGACCAAGCTCGCCAACGTCTGTTACGAGATCCGGGGCCCGGTTCTCGAGGAGGCGATGCGCCTGGAGGCGGCCGGCCACCGCATCCTCAAGCTGAACACCGGCAACCCGGCCGCCTTCGGCTTCGACTGCCCGCCGGAGATCCTGGAGGACATCCTCCGCAACGTCTCCACGGCGCACGGCTACGGCGACGCCAAGGGCCTGCTGGCCGCGCGCAGGGCCGTCGTGATGCACAACCAGACGCTCGGCATCGAGACGGACGTCGAGCACGTCTTCATCGGCAACGGCGTCTCCGAGCTGATCGTCATGGCGATGCAGGGCCTGCTGGACGACGGCGACGAGGTCCTGGTCCCCGCTCCGGACTACCCGCTGTGGACCGCCGCCGTGTCGCTCTCCGGCGGCACCGCCGTGCACTACCGGTGCGACGAGCAGGCGGACTGGATGCCGGACCTCGCCGACGTCGAGCGCAAGGTCACCGACCGCACCAAGGCGATCGTCATCATCAACCCGAACAACCCCACGGGCGCGGTGTACGACGAGGCGATGGTGCGGGGGCTGACCGACATCGCCCGCCGCCACAACCTCCTGGTCTGCTCGGACGAGATCTACGACAAGATCCTCTACGACGGCGCCGTGCACACCCCGACCGCCAAGGTCGCCCCGGACCTGCTCACCCTCACCTTCAACGGCATGTCGAAGGCCTACCGGGTGGCCGGCTACCGGGTGGGCTGGATGGCGATCTCCGGGCCGCGCGCGCACGCCGACTCCTACATCGAGGGCCTGACGATCCTGGCGAACATGCGCCTGTGCGCGAACATGCCGGGCCAGCACGGGGTGGTGGCCGCGCTCAGCGGACGCCAGACGATCGACGACCTGGTGCTGCCGGGCGGGCGGCTGAAGGAGCAGCTGGACACGGCGTACGAGCTGCTGACGCAGATCCCGGGCGTGACGTGCGTACGGCCGAAGGGGGCGCTGTACCTGTTCCCGCGCCTGGACCCGGCCGTCTTCAAGATCAAGGACGACCGGCGGATGGTCCTGGACCTGCTGCGCCGGGAGAAGATCATGGTCGTCCAGGGCACCGGCTTCAACTGGCCCGAGCCCGACCACTTCCGGGTCGTCACCCTCCCCTCGGCGACGGACCTGCGGGACGCGGTGGGGCGGATCGCGCGCTTCCTGGACGGCTACAGCCAGCCCTAAACCCCGTTCCGGCGGCAACTTCAAGAGATTCGCTACTTTAGACGAAATCCAAGCTAGGATGGTTTCCTGACAGCACAGGAGGCCATCCTCATGTACGAGCCGATCCGCACCCCCGCCTCCCGTGGGTCCGTCCCCACCACGACGGCCGACACGCCCGCGGACTTCCCCCACCGTTCCCGCGAGGAAGAGCTGGACATCCAGCTCGCGGGTCATCTCGCGGCACTGCTCGCCGTCACCGACGAACTGCGCGCGACGGCTCCCTCGGCCGACCTGGACACCGCGGCCGCACGGCTCGCGCAGCAGGTCGCCCGACTGCGGGGCGGCCGGACGCCGGTCCGCGCGCCCCTCGCCGCCGCCCCCCCGGACAAGCCGCGCCCCACGGCCGCGCACGAGCGGGCGCACGCCCTCGCCGGCCGCGCCCTGCTGGTCGCCGCCTCCCGCGCGGACACCTCTGCGGCGATCCTGGCGGCCCAGCGCATGGACGCGCACGCCGCCGCGCTGGTCGGGACCGGCGAACTGAGCGCCACCGGCTGACCCCTCCCCCGGGGTCCCTGAACGGCCCCGGTCCGCGTGCACCCGCAGCGACGCGCGGACCGGGCGCCACTTTTCTCCCCACCCGTGGACCGTGGAGGCCGCCGACGTCCGGCGGTACGGGAGGGCGGGCGACCGCACGGAGTGACCCCGCCGCGGGGCGCAAGGGGAATCCCCGGCTCCCGTTGAGTTCCGGGGCACCCCCTTCACCCCCCGTTCACCCGGTCCACCCGGGAACGTGGGGTTCCGCGAGCACGCTCCCCCCGTGAGACGAATCGCAGGAATCGTCCTCGCGGTGCTGCTGATGACGGGCGTGGTGGTCGCCGTCGTCGCGGGCCGCAGCGAAGGGGACAAGGGCACGGCAACGAAGACCGTGCGGATGGTGATCGGGTCGGAGAAGGCGGAGTTCTTCGCCGACCCGGACGTGGTGAAGGCCCTGGCCGCCAAGGGTTACACCGTCAGCGCCGAGACCTCCGGGTCCTGGGCCATGGAGGGACTGGACCTCAAGGGCTACGACCTCGCCTTCCCCTCCAGCCAGGCGCCCGCCGCCGAACTCGCCGCGAAGTACGCAGTGCGGGGGACCCTCCCGCGCCCCTTCTACTCGCCGCTCGTCGTCGTGGCGCACAAGAACGCCGCGGGCGTGCTCGCGGGGAACGGTCTGGCCATCCTGGACGCCGAGCACCGCGGCACGCTGAGGATGGCCGCCTACCTGGCCGCGGCCCGCGCGGACCGCACCTGGCAGCAGCTCAAGGGCGCCTCCCGGTACGGGGAGTTGACCGGGACGCTCTATCTGTCCAGCACCGACCCGGAGACCTCCAGCTCGGGCGCGCTGTATCTGGCCGCCGCGTCCTGTGTGGCGAACGCCGGCAAGGTGGTCGCGAGCGACGCCGAGGTGGCGCGGACCGCGCCCCTGCTGCACAAGCTGGTCAGCGTCCAGGGCGCCCAGCAGTCCAGCACGGACGCGGCCTTCCGGGACTTCGTCAGCGGCGCGGGCAACCCGCTCGTCCTGGTCTACGAGTCGCAGGTCGCCTCGCTCCTGGCGAACGGCCGGCAGCCCGACGACCTGGTGGTGCTCTACCCGGACACCACCGTCGACAGCGACCACACCGCCGTGCCGCTCACCGAGGACGGCGCCGCGCTCGCCCGGCTCCTGTCCACGGACCCGGCGCTGCGCGGGCTGGAGGTCCGGCACGGCTTCCGCCCGCAGGGCGTCACCGCCGAGTTCGCCTCGGCCGCCACCTACCTGAAGCAGCGACTGACCGGCGTCCGCCAGGCGCCCGTGCCCACCTCCGCGGTGCTGCACGAGCTGGCGCGACGGGCGCGCGGATAGGGGGAACCACACATGTCCGACGACACCTCCCGCTCCACCCTCACGCTCACCCCGCCCGAGGCCGTGGCCGCCGTGCCGCGCGAGAAGGCCGGCGGACTCGTCCCCGTGGAGGAGTCCGTCCGCGCCGACATGGCCGCCAGGGCCGCCGCGTACGTCGAGGGGCTCGCCGCGCTCGACGCCCGTTCGCCCGAGTTCGCGGGCAAGGTCGGCGAGATCACCGCCCTGGGCGCCGGTGACATGCGCACGGCCGCCGCACAGTCCAACCGCATGCTGGAACGCACCGTCAGGAGCCTGCCGGACAAGGGCGGGGACGCCCAGTCGAAGGTCGCCGGCTCGCTCGTGGAACTGCGGCGGGTGGTCGAGGACCTGGACCCGCGCGATCTGCCGGCGTCCAGGGGGCGCAGGTTCCTGTCCCGGCTGCCCGGCGGGAACAGGCTGCGCGACCACGTCGCCAGGTACGCGTCCGCCCAGGGCACCTTGAACAGGATCGTGGGCTCGCTGCGCGGCGGGCAGGACGAACTGCGCCGCGACAACGCAGCGTTGCAGACCGAGCGGGTGCGGCTCTGGGAGACCATGGGCAAGCTCCAGGAGTACGTGGTGCTGACCGAGGCCCTGGACGCGGCCGTCGAGCGGCAGGTCGCCGACGCCGGGGCCACCGACCCGGAGCGGGCCGACGGGCTGCGGGCCGACGTCCTGTTCCCGGTCCGGCAGAAGCACCAGGACCTCCTCACCCAGCTCGCGGTGTGCGCGCAGGGCTACCTCGCCATGGACGTCGTGCGCCGCAACAACGAGGAGCTGATCAAGGGCGTCGACCGGGCCGCCACCACCACGGTGTCCGCGCTGCGCATCTCGGTCATGCTGGCGGCCGCGCTCGACCACCAGAAGAAGGTGATCGAGCAGGTGGACGCCTTGCGCGGAACCACGGAGGACCTCATCCGGGGCAACGCGGAGATGCTCGCGACGCAGAGCGGGGAGATCCAGCGCATCGCCGCCGACCCGGCCGTCGGCGCGGAGACCCTGCGCGCCGCGTTCCAGCAGATCTACCGCACCCTCGACGCCATCGACGTCTACAAGGCGCAGGCGACCGAGGCGATGGCGCTCACCGTGGAGAACCTGACGGCCGAGCTCCAGCAGGCCGGCTCCTACCTGGACCGCAGCCGCTCGCGGGGCGCCCTGGAAGGCGGTCCCGCATGAGGCCCGGCACGAGAGCCCGCACCGAGCCCGCCCGCCGGCCCCGCCGGAGCCTTCTGGCGCTGACGGCCCTCGCCCTGCTGCTGACCGCCTGCTCGGCCGAGGACGACCGGGGCGAGGACCCCACCGCCCCCCGGCCCGGCACGCTCCGGGTCCTCGCCTCCAGCGAGCTCGCCGACATGACGCCCGTGCTGGAACAGGTCCGCGCGGACACCGGCGTCACGGTCCGGCCCACCTACACGGGCACCCTCGACGCCGTGAACCTGCTGGCGAGCGGCCGCGCCGACGCGAGGTACGACGCGGTGTGGCTGTCCTCGGGCGCCTCTCTGCGGCTGCGCCCCGAGGCGGCGAGGAAGGTCGTCTCGGAGACCCCGATCATGTCCAGCCCGGTGGCCGTCGGCGTGCGGACCACGGCACTGGACGCCCTCGGCTGGAAGGCCGGCCAGGTCACCTGGACGCAGGTCGAGGAGGCGGTCCGCGGCGGCCGGCTCACCTACGGCATGACCGACCCGGCCCGCTCGAACTCCGGTTTCGCGACGCTGATCTCGGTCGCCTCGGCGCTCTCGGGAGCCCAGTCGGCGCTGACCGACGCCGACGTCGCGAAGGCCGCCCCCAGGCTCCGGAAGTTCTTCAAGGGGCAGCGGCTGACCTCGGGTTCGTCGGGCTGGCTGGCGAGCGCGTACGCGCGCCACCCGGACGTCGACGCGCTGCTCACCTACGAGTCCGTGCTGAAGGGCCTCCCGGGGATGACGGTGATCCGCCCGACGGACGGCGTCGTCACGGCCGACTACCCGCTCGCCTCCCTCGCCGCCACCGACGCCACGACCCGCGCGAACGTCGAACGGGTCACCACGGCCCTGCGCACGCCGGCCGTCCAGCGCCTGATCACGGCCCGCACCCACCGCCGCCCGGTCGTCGCCTCGGTGGCCCCGGCGGCCGGTCTGGACACCGCGCGCCGCCGCGAACTGCCCTTCCCCGGCAGCCGTTCCGTCGCCGACGGACTCCTCGACGCCTACGAGAACGAGCTGCGCCGCCCCTCGCGGACGGTGTACGTCCTGGACACCTCCGGCTCGATGAAGGGCGACCGGCTGAGCCGGCTGAAGAACGCCCTCACCGACCTGACCGGCGACTTCCGCGACCGCGAGGAGGTGACGCTGATGCCGTTCGGCTCGGACGTGAAGAGCGTCGCCACCCATGTCGTCCGCCCCGCCGACCCGCGCGCCGGGCTCGCCGCGATCCGCGCCGACGCCGACGGGCTCCGGGCCGAGGGCGGGACCGCGATCTACACCTCGTTGGAGAAGGCCTACGACCACCTGGGCTCCGGCCGGGACGCCTTCACCTCCATCGTGCTGATGACGGACGGCGAGAACACCGAGGGCGACGACGCCGACGACTTCGACGCCTTCTACCGGCGGCTCCCCGGCGAACGGCGGGACATCCCCGTCTTCGCCGTCCTCTTCGGCGACTCCGACCGCGCGCAGTTGCAGCACATCGCCGACCTGACCGGCGGCCGGCTCTTCGACGCCAGGAAGGGCTCGCTGGACGGCGCCTTCAAGGAGATCCGTGGCTACCAGTAGGTTCGTCCGGTATCTGGAGTCCCGCAAGAACATCGCGGGCAGCGCCTGCGGTCTGGTGGGCCTGGCGCTGACGTTCACGGGGCTCGCCGGCCCGCTGTGGCCCGCGGTCGTCGCCGGCCTGTACGGCGTGGGCGCGCTGCTCGCCCCGCCGGAGCGGCCGCCGCTGCCCGCCTTCCCGGACCCGTCGGCCCAGCTGGACGAGGTGCGCGAGGACTTCGAGCGGCTCGGCGGCTATCTCGCGGAGGTCGACCTGCCCCCGGCCGCCGCCGGTCGCCTCACCGAGCTCACCGGGCTGCTGGCCGCGCTGCTGGAGCCCGGCTGGGTCGGGGAGCTCCTCGCCCGCGACCCGGACGGCGTCCACGCCCTGTCCCGCACGGTCCGCCAGGATCTGCCCGAGGCCGTCGACAGCTTCGTGCGGGCGCGCTGGTGGACGCGGATGGCCCCCGGGCAGGAGCCGCCGGAGCGGCATCTGGAACGCCAGTTGACGCTGTTGCAGGAGGAGGCCGAGCAGCTGACGGCCGGGCTCCGCGAGATCGGGGCGCGGCGGCAGGAGACGCACACCCGCTACCTGGAGGACAGGAACCGGTAGGGACGGGCCCATGGCCGCGTACGCCGTTGTACGCGGCTCGCCGGTTCGCACCGCGGCCGGCCGTGACGATCACTGGTCAGGGCACATCCGTGCCGGCCGCGGAGTCTTCGGGGCGGGACTCAGCCCAGGCGCTGCACCAGCGCGCGGTACTCGTCCCACAGCTCCTTCGGGGTGTGGTCGCCAAAGGTGTTGAGGTGCTCGGGCACCAGGGCGGCCTCCTCGCGCCAGATCTCCTTGTCGACGGTGAGGAGGAAGTCGAGGTCCTCGTCGGCGAGGTCGAGGCCCTTGGTGTCGAGGGCGTCCTTCGTCGGCAGGATCCCGATGGGGGTCTCGACGCCCTCGGCACGGCCGTCCAGGCGCTCCACGATCCACTTCAGGACGCGGCTGTTCTCGCCGAAGCCCGGCCACACGAACTTGCCCGCGTCGTTCTTGCGGAACCAGTTGACGTAGTAGATCTTCGGCAGCTTCGCCTGGTCCTTGTCCTTGGCGACGTCGACCCAGTGGCCCATGTAGTCGCCCATGTTGTAGCCGCAGAACGGCAGCATGGCGAAGGGGTCGCGGCGCAGCTCGCCGACCTTGCCCTCGGCGGCGGCGGTCTTCTCGCTGGCCACGTTGGCGCCGAGGAAGACGCCGTGGTTCCAGTCGAAGGACTCCGTCACCAGCGGGACCGCGCTCGCGCGCCGGCCGCCGAAGAGGATCGCGGAGATCGGCACGCCCCGCGGGCTCTCCCACTCGGGCGCGATGATCGGGCACTGGGCGGCGGGGGTGGTGAAGCGGGCGTTGGGGTGCGCGGCCGGGACGCCGGACTCGGGCGTCCAGTCGTTGCCCTTCCAGTCGGTGAGGTGGGCCGGCGTCTCCTCCGTCATGCCCTCCCACCACACGTCGTTGTCGTCGGTGAGCGCGACGTTGGTGAAGACCGAGTTGCCCCACAGCGTCTTCATCGCGTTGGCGTTGGTGTGCTCGCCGGTGCCGGGCGCGACGCCGAAGAAACCGGCCTCGGGGTTGATGGCGTACAGGCGGCCGTCCTCGCCGAAGCGCATCCAGGCGATGTCGTCGCCGATGGTCTCGACGGTCCACCCGGAGATCGTCGGCTCCAGCATGGCGAGGTTGGTCTTGCCGCAGGCGCTCGGGAAGGCGGCGGCCACGTACTTGGACTCACCGGTGGGCGGGGTGAGCTTGAGGATCAGCATGTGCTCGGCGAGCCAGCCCTCGTCGCGCGCCATGACGGACGCGATGCGCAGGGCGTAGCACTTCTTGCCGAGCAGGGCGTTGCCGCCGTAGCCCGAGCCGTAGGACCAGATCTCGCGGCTCTCGGGGAAGTGCGAGATGTACTTGGTGGAGTTGCACGGCCACGGAACGTCGGCCTCGCCCTCGGCCAGCGGCGCTCCGAGCGTGTGCACGGCACGCACGAAGAACCCGTCGGAGCCGAGTTCGTCCAGCACCGGCTGTCCCATGCGGGTCATGGTGCGCATGGAGACGGCGACGTAGGCGGAGTCGGTGATCTCGACGCCGATGGCGGAGAGGTCGGAGCCGAGCGGGCCCATGCAGAACGGGACCACGTACATGGTGCGCCCGCGCATCGAGCCGCGGAACAGGCCCTTCTCGCCGGCGAAGATCTCCCGCATCTCGGCGGGGGCCTTCCAGTGGTTGGTCGGGCCCGCGTCCTCCTCCTTCTCGGAGCAGATGAAGGTGCGGTCCTCGACGCGCGCGACGTCGGTGGGGTCGGAGGCGGCGTAGTAGGAGTTGGGGCGCTTGACCGGGTCGAGCCTCTTGAAGGTGCCCTTCTCGACGAGCTCCCCGCACAGGCGCTCGTACTCGGCCTCGGATCCGTCACACCAGACCACGTTGTCCGGCTGGGTCAGTTCGGCGATCTCGTTCACCCAGGAGACGAGTTCCTGGTGGTCGGTGGGGATGACGGGGGGAGCCGCGATGTCGCGCGCCACGATTGCTCCTAAAAGAGGGATTTTTTGTTGGAGGCCCCGTGGGGGCTGCGACCCGGATGCTTCTCGGTGGTGACCTTGGGCGCTCATCCGGTGTCGACCGCACTCATTTGATCATCCGATGGTACCGCCCATATGTCCAGAGGGCCTCACAGGTGAGCGGAGTGAGGATGGCCACGTGTAGAGCGGTCACTTTGCGTCCACTTGACGTTCAGCCGAGCGTCCGTTGACCGAACTCCCCTGAGACGCCCGCCACTCCCGGCCCCGCGCCGCGCTTCCACGAGCCGTGGCCTACGGGCGCGTAGGTACGATTGAGTGCATGACAGCGCCCGTTCCCGACGCGCCCACGGACGCCCCGGCCGCCGGCCGCGGCCCCGTGGCGCTCTCCCTGCCGCATCCGGTCAAGCCCAAGCTCCGCGGCTGGCTGCACCTCGGAATGTTCCCGGCCGCCCTCATCGCGGGTCTGGTGCTCACGGCCTTCGCCGACTCCACCCGCGGCCGCGTCGCCTGCGGCGTCTACGCCCTCAGCGCCTGCCTGCTGTTCGGCGTCAGCGCCCTGTACCACCGCGGCGACTGGAGCCCGCGCATGGACCGCGTCCTGCGCAGGCTCGACCACGCCAACATCTTCCTGATCATCGCGGGCACCTACACCCCGCTCGCCCTGCTGCTCCTGCCCAGCTCCACCGGCCGGTGGCTGCTGTGGGGCATCTGGGCGGCCGCGCTCGCCGGGATCGCCTTCCGCGTCTTCTGGGTCGGCGCCCCGCGCTGGCTCTACACGCCCTGCTACATCGCGATGGGCTGGGCGGCCGTCTTCTTCCTGCCGGACTTCATGCGCACCGGCGGCGTCGCGGTGATGATCCTGGTGATCGTCGGCGGGCTCCTCTACAGCGCGGGGGGCGTGATCTACGGGATCAAGCGCCCCAACCCCTCCCCCCGCTGGTTCGGCTTCCACGAGGTGTTCCACTCCCTCACGCTCGCCGCCTTCGTCGTGCACTACGTCGGCATCTCCCTGGTGGCCTACCAGCACGGATGACCCGACGGCGCCCCCCCGCCC
>NZ_JAHHIT010000231.1 GCF_024539675.1 Streptomyces hilarionis
GCCCTCCGCCTCCCCCACCGCCTCGGCTCCCGCGGACGCGAGTCCCTCGGGGCCCGCCACCGGACAGGGCCGGAAGCTGGTCACGATGACGGTCACCGGGGGCTTCGCGGGGGTGAACCGCGCGGTGGTCGTGCGGGGCGACGGCGTCGTGCGCACCACCGACCGGGGCGCGTCCGCGGTGCACCGCGCGAGCGCGGCCCAGCTCACCAGGCTGCGCACGCTGCTCGCGGATCCCGCCCTCGCCGGCGTCCCGGCCTTCTCGCTGGACGGAGGCGCGGCCGACACCTTCCGGTACACGCTCCAGTTCGACGGCCGCACCGTCACCACGGACCGCACCGCCGACCGGCCCGCGATGAAGCGCCTCATCGACGCCCTGCGGGTCTGGCTGCCCGGAAGCTGACCTCGCGAGCCGGCCCACGTCGCCCGGGACCGTCCGGGCGGCACAGGCGTCCCACGCCCGTGACGACCGCCCCGCCTCTTCGTCGACAGGAGGACGCGGACGTGACTGCCGGTCCGGCGGCGGGCGTCCGGCGTGGGCGTCCGCCACGGGCGTCGTATGCCGGCTCAGGGCGTCTGGCACCATGTGGGAACGCACGGCTACCGGGAGACTCCATGACGCGAGGGACAGCGCGCGGCGGGGCCTCCCCGACGCCCCGCAGTGTCGACGTGGCCCGACTGGCCGGCGTCTCCCAGAAGACGGTGTCGCGGGTCTTCAACGACGAGCAGTACGTCTCCGCCGACGTGCGCCGGCGCGTCCTCGACGCGGCGGAGGAACTCGGCTACCGGCGCAACAACGCCGCCCGGGCCCTGGCCTCCGGGCGCACCCGCTCCATCGGCGTCGTGACGCTCGGCACCGCCCTGTACGGCCCCGCCTCCCTGCTGATGGGCGTCGAGCGCGTGGTACGGGAGACGGGATACGCCCTGCGCGTGGTCAACACGGTGGAAGGCGACCCCGCGGGCGTCGCGGGCGCCGTGAACTCGCTCCTGGACCAGGGCGTGGACGGCATCGTCATCTCCGAGCCGATCGACGAGCAGGCGGCCGGCGACGAGGGCGCCCTGCGCGTGGACGTCCCCGTCCTGGTCCTCGGCGCCCCGTCGCCCGTCGCCGCGCCCACCGTGCTCACGGCCGGCCACGGAGTCGACCTGGCGGCCCGGGCCGCCACCGAACACCTGCTGGACCTGGGCCACGCCACGGTCCACCACCTCGCGGGGCCGCAGGCCTGGTACGCCGCCCGCGACCGGCTGGACGGCTGGCGGGCGGCGCTGGCCGCCCACGGCCGGAAGGCTCCACCGGTCGTCGAGGGCGACTGGTCGGCCGCGTCCGGCTACGCGGCCGGCCGTGAACTGGCCGCGGACGACGACGTCACCGCGGTGTTCGCCGCCAACGACGACATGGCGATCGGTCTCATCCGCGCGCTGACCGAGGCCGGACGCCGGGTGCCGCACGACGTGAGCGTCGTCGGTTTCGACGACGTGCCGGTGGCCGCCTATGTGACTCCCCCGCTGACCACGATGCCGCAACGGTTCGACGCCGTGGCGCGGGCGGGCCTCACACGACTCGTGCACGCCATCGAGCACCCGGACGCCGCCCCGCTGCCGGCGAGTGAGCCACCGGTCGACCTGATCGTCCGCGCCTCGACCGCGCCCCCGCCGAGCCGCCCGGGCCCGGCCGGCTGAGGGAGCTCCGCCGCGCCGGCGCGCGAAGGCCGCTCGACACCGCACTGACCGGCACGACCGGCCGGCCACCCGTCGCCGCCGCTCCACCGTCGCCCCCAGCGCCCCACGCTTGCGTCGATCCGGTCGGATTGCGGATGCACTCGGTCAGAAAAGGACCCGACTACCGTCGTTTCGGAGTTCCTTGCGCCAGTCCCGGAGCACGTCACCCTCCCGGGGGACGGTCTCCGTACGGTCGGAGGACCAGCGGGGCCGGGGCAGACCGGGCCCGTGCAACCGGCGGGAGCAGCGCCATGGCGAATGTGGAGATCTCCATGAAAGAGACGATGACGGCGGTGGAGGGGGCGTTGGGGGTCGCCGTCGTGGACTACACCAGCGGCATGGCCCTCGGCACGCTCGGCGGCGGCAAGGACCTCGACCTGAACATCGCGGCGGCCGGCAACACCGATGTGATCCGCGCCAAGGTCCGCACCATGGAACACCTGGGCCTCAAGGGCGAGATCGAGGACATCCTGATCACGCTCGCGACCCAGTACCACCTGATCCGGCTGCTCAAGGGCCGGACGGGCAGCGGGCTGTTCATCTACCTCGTGCTGGACCGCGGCCGTTCCAACCTGGCCATGGCCCGCCACCAGTTGAAGCGGATCGAGGCCGAGCTCGAGGTGTAGGGACGCCGACGGCCATGGACTTCGCACGCCTTTGATTTGAAGATTTCTTCATCTCGACACATCCAGATCAGCGCATCACACGGGTGTGCGGAGCCGGCAGCCGTCAGGATCGGGACGAAGCACACGCGCGCGGCGGTGGACGACCGGCGGGGCGGACCGCCGTGCCAGCGAGGACCACGCACCGAACGCGGCAGGGAGCGAGCGATTGACCATGCAGGTTCCCCTTTACCAGGCCAAGGCCGAGTTCTTCCGCATGCTCGGGCACCCGGTGCGCATCAGGGTCCTCGAACTGCTTCAGGGCGGCCCCGTCGCCGTGCGGGACCTGCTCACCGAGATCGAGATCGAACCGTCCAGCCTGTCCCAGCAGTTGGCGGTGCTCCGGCGCTCCGGGATCGTGGTCTCGATCCGGGAGGGCTCGACGGTCAGCTACGCGCTGGCGGGCGGTGACGTGGCCGAACTGCTGCGCGCCGCCCGCCGGATCCTCACCGAACTCCTCGCGGGACAGAACGAGTTGCTGGCCGAGCTGCGCCAGGCCGAACCGCCCCTGCCGGTACCGCAACGCACCGCGGGGCCGCGCTGACCGGCGCAGGCGGCACGGTCGGGCACACGGAGGGCCCGGCGGTCGTGATCGTGCGACCGCCGGGCCCTCCGGACTGCCGCCGCCCGAGCGGCGTGGAGACGCCGCGGTGGGACGCGGCGGTGGGACGCGGCGGTGGGACGCGGCGGTGGAGACACCCTCGCGGCGGCGCGCGCCGGGCCGGGCTCCCGTACCGCAGTGCGCCGGGCCGGGCCGGGCGGGTGTCACCGACAGAGCCGAACGCCGGTACGGGTATCGAACGAAACAGACCAAAACGCCAGGGTTCGCCACCCCTTCCGCCACTTAGAGATATCTACCAACATGCATATGCCCGGTTGGCATGCGGCCACCGGAGGACGTCACACGGAGCCGAGATGAGCGATGCGAGGTGGGTGCGCGGTGTGGAGTGGCTCTCCGCGGCGGCGACGGACCCACGGCTGTGCAAGCGGGATTGGGATCACGGCGACGGGGTGGCACTGCTGGAGGCGGGCCGCTACTGGGACGTGCTGAGCGTGCCGGACCGGCTGGGGCTGCTCGCCCTGGATCTGCTGTGGCAGACCTCGCGCCCCGCCCCGGGTCCGACCCTGGTCGACACCGCGGCGCACCGGGTGGGCTTCTTCCTGCCGCCCGACCCCGGCAGCCGGTGGATCGGGGCGGGGCTGCGGCGCGCCGGCCGGGGTTCCTGGGTGGCGGTGCCGCCGCCCTACCGGGCCGCCCGCTTCGTGGAGTGGCTGGTGCCGCCGGACGGGACGGGCGCCCTGCACCCGCCCGGAACGCTGGAACTGGCGTTGAGACAGGCCAACGGGACGCTGGCCGTGCTGGCGCCGAAGCTCGGGGTGTGACCGGGCCCGGGCGAACCCGCGGCCCGGTCGACGCATCGGGACGGTCGTTCAATTCGCTTGCGGCGTAAGGCAATTCCGACAGTCGACGCAGAAGTGAACAGATACCTGGCACTTTCGGAGCGAAGTCTCGCTCGACCGTGCGGGATCGATCGATGACGGTGTGTACTGTGCTGCGAGTGCCCGGTCCAAGCCCGTCGGGCCGGCCCTGCCCTGAACGCCGCGACGCCGCCCGACCCCTCACTGGAACCGCATCCATGATCGAATTACCGGACCTCGTGGCCGGCGCCCTGGCCGCCGGCACACTGTCCGCGTTCGCCTTCGGCGGCGGGCTCGTGCGGGCACGGCGGCGGCACCACCGGCAGCTCGCGGAGATCGCCGCGCTGCGCACCCGACTCGACGGCACCGCGCGGGCGTTCACGGCCGAGGTCGAGCATCTGGCGACCCAGCGCGTACCCGCCGCCGCCCGTCAGGTGGCCCACCCGCACCTGTCCGTGCCGGGGCCCCTCCAGCCGCTCACCGCCGGAACCCCGCTGGGCATCGCCCTGGAGAACGTAGTGCTGGCGCTTCAGTCCGAGGCCGCCGCCCAGCGCACCCGCGTCGACGCCGCGGCCCAGGCCGGCATGCGCGGCGCGGTGCGGGAGATCCAGGCCGCGCTGTACCGGCTCCAGGACGCGCTGCGCGGGCTCCAGCAACGCTACGACGATCCGGAGCTGGCGCAGACCCTGTTCCGCCTCGACCACGAGAACGAGCAGTCGCTGCGCCGCGCCCAGGTGGCGGCCGTGGTGTGCGGCGCCTGGGTCGGGCTGGCGCGCGAGGAGTCGCATCTGGTGGACGCGGTGACCGGCGGGCAGGCCCGGCTCGCGGGCTACCACCGGGTCCAGGTCCACAACCACCTCGAACCCGGCACGGCCCTGGTCTCGCACGCCGTCGAGCCGGTGGCCGTCATCGTGGCCGAACTCCTCGACAACGCGCTGCGGCACTCCGCGCCCGACACCGACGTCGTGGTCGGCCTGGAGCACGTCCATCACGGGGTGTGCGTCACCATCGACGACGCGGGCCTCGGCATGACCCGCGACGAACGGGACCGCGCCCAGCGTCTGGTGGCGGGCGACGAGCCCATCCTGCTCACCGACCTCGGCGACCCGCCGCGCATGGGCCTCGCCGCGATCGGCCGGCTGACCAGGCAGTTCGACCTGAGCGTCGACGTCTCCTCGGCCTCGCCCTACGGCGGCGTGCGGGCGGTGCTGCGCGTCGACAGCCACCTCCTCAGCCATCTCGACCCGGCCGACCGGCCGCCGGCCGCGAGCGCGCCGCGCACGACCCGCACCACGCGCAGGACCGCGGCCGAGCGCCCCGCCGCCTCGGCACCGGCGGCGGCTGCGCACCGGTCCGCGTCGGCCCCCGGCCCCGCCCACGCCTACGGAACGGAGGCGGCGGCCGCGGAGGCGCCGCCCGGGCACCACGAGCCCGAGCCCTCCGAGGCCGACGGTCTGCCGCAGCGCCGTCGCCGCAGCAGGACCGCGCCCCCGGCGCCCGCGCCGGCCCCCACGCGCCGGGCCGAGCACCGTGCCGAGCGCCGTCCGGAGGAGGCCGCGGCCGCCCTCGGCGCCCTCCAGTCCGGCACCGCGGCAGCGCGCGCCGCGGCCGCGAGCCCCGGCGCCGGCGCGCCCGTGGACACCGCGGCCGAGCGCTCCGGCGACGCCCGCCCGCACGACGACACCGCCGAGAACCACCGGCCCGGCGACGACCACCGGACCGACCGGACCGACCAGACCGACGACGAAGGGGGCGCGGCCAGATGACCAGCCGCAACACGGGCGACACGGCATGGGTGCTGGAGCCGATCCTGCAAGTGCCGCACGTGCTGGCCGCCGTCATGCTGACCCGGGACGGTCTCGTGACGGGCTACACCGACGCCCTGTCCCAGCCCTCGGCGGAGCGGGTGGCCGCCATCACCAGCACCGTCCAGGGCGCCTGCCGCACGGCGGCTGCCGCGTTCGCGGACCGGGAGCGCGCCGAGGTACGGCAGATCGTCATCGAGTCCGACCACGGCTACGTGCTGATCGTGCCGACCGACCACGGCACCTGCGTGGCCGCGTACGGCGACGCGGAGGTGCGCCTGGACCTGCTGGCGCACCGGCTGCACTCGCAGGTGGCGCGACTGGGCGAGAAGGCCATGGCGGCCGCGCCCCGAGGAGCCGACGACGACCCTGCGGCATGACCGACCGCCCGGCCGGCCGGCCCCTGGTCCCCGCCTACCTGTCGACCGGCGGCGTGGCCCGGCCCAGCCGCCCGCACCTGGAGCGGCTGTCGGTGCTGGCCCGCAGCGGCGAGCCGCCGCCCGCCGGCCTTCCCGCCGCCGAACTCGCCCTGCTGGACAGCCTGGAGGACGGCTCGCTGGCCGTGGTGGAGGCCGCGGCGCTGCTGCGGCTGCCGGTCTCCGCCGTGCGGGTGCTGGCGGCCGATCTCGTCGACCGGGACCTGGTCCTCGCCCGCGCGCCGATTCCGCCCGCCGAACGGTACGACCCCGACCTGCTGAAAAGAGTGGCCGATGGCCTCCGCGCCCTCAAGCTCCGCCCGTAGCGCCGGCGCCACCGGCGTCGTCCACGTGCCCGACACCGACCGCGACCTGGTGAAGATCCTGGTCGCGGGGCCGTTCGGGGTGGGCAAGACGACCCTCATCGACTCGGTGTCGGAGATCCGGCCGCTGCACACCGAGGAGCCCCTGTCCGAGGCGTCCGCGGGGGTGGACGACCTGGCCGGCGTGCGGGAGAAGGCCACGACCACCGTCGCCATCGACTTCGGCCGCGTCAGCCTGCCCGGCGGCGTCGTGCTGTACCTGTTCGGCACCCCCGGGCAGGAGCGCTTCAGAAGCCTGTGGGACGACATCGCCCACGGGGCGCTGGGGGCCCTCGTCCTGGTCGACAGCCGTCGGCTCGACGCGTCGTTCGACGTGCTGGGGCTGGTCGAGGAGAGCGGACTGCCCTACGCGGTGGCCTTCAACGCCTTCCCCGACGCACCGCGCCACTACGGCGAGGACCGGCTGCGCCGGGCGCTCGACCTGGAGCCGGGAACGCCGATGGTGACGTGCGACGCCCGTGACCCGAACTCGTCGGTCGACGCGCTGCTCGCGCTCGTGGACCACCTCGTCGGACGCTTCCCGGCGGAGGCCCGGTGAACGCCTACCCCGCCGACCGGCAGGACTTCGCCCGCACCGCGCCCGTACGGCTGTGGGAGGACGGGTTCGCGTCGGACCCCGACCGCTACTACTCGGCGCTGCGCTCCCAGGGAGTCGTCGGCTGGGCGGAGTTGGCGCCCGGGGTGCCCGCGTACATGGTCACCGACCGGCGGGCCGCGCTGGACGTGCTGCACGACGCGGAGACGTTCTCGCACGATCCACGGGCCTGGGAGGCCACCGTGCCCGTGGACTCGCCGGTGCTGGGCATGATGCGGTGGCGGCCCAACGCGCTGTTCGCCGACGGCGCGGAGCACGTGCGCTACCGGACCACCCTCATCGACGTCTTCGACCTGGTCGAACCGCACGACCTGCGCGGGCGCGTGCACCGGGCGGTGCGGCTGCTGGCGGGACGCATCGGTCCGCGCGGCGAGGCCGACCTGGTCGCGGACTTCGCCCGGCCGCTGATCGCCCTGGTGCTCAACGACCTGTTCGGGCTGCCCGACAGCGAGGGCGACCGGCTCAACGAGGGCCTGGGCAAGATGATGGAGGGCGGCGCGCAGGCCGCCGAGGGCGAGGCGCAGTACGCCCAGTACGTGCTCGAACTCATCGCGGCGAAGGCCGGCCGGCGCGGCGACGACCTGCCCAGTCATCTGCTGGACCACCCGGCCGGGCTGACCCGCGAGGAGGTCACCTGGCAGGTGTTCCTCACCCTCGGCGCCGGTTATGAGCCGACCGCCAACCTCCTGTCGAACACCCTGTCCCGGATCCTGGGCAACCCGGCGTACTACTCCACGCTCACCAGCGGAGCCCGTCCGGTCATGGACGCGGTGGTGGAGGTGCTGCACCACGAGACGCCGCTGGCGAACTACGGCGTCTACTACGTCCGCAGGCCCGTCTCCTTCCACGGGGTGTGGCTGCGCGAGGCGGTGCCGGTCGTGGTCTCGTACGGGGCGCTCGGGCGGTTCGCCGAGCGGGACGACGTCGGCGGCCGGCACCCGGCCGACGCCTCGCACCTGTCGTGGGGCGCCGGGGCGCACGCCTGCCCGGTCAAGCAGCACACCCTGCTGCTGGTCACCGAGGCGATCGAGCAGCTCACCCAGTGGCTGCCCGACCTGGACCCCGTGGTGCCGCGGGACCGGCTGACCTGGCGGCCGGGCCCCTTCCACCGCTCGCTGAGCGCGCTGCCCGTCCGGTTCAGTCCCCGCTCCCCGGCCCCCGCCGTCTCCTCCACCTCGCAAGGAGTCCGTACGTGACCGTGACCGACCGCATCGCCCTCGACCCGTTCGGCGCCGACGTGCACGCCGAGAGCGCCCGGCTGCGCGCCCTAGGCCCGATCGTGCCCGTCGAGCTGCCCGGCGGCATACCGGCGTGGGCCCCCACCGGATACGACACCCTCAAGACGCTGATCCTGGACCCGCAGGTCAGCAAGGACCCCCGGCGGCACTGGCGGCTCTGGCCGGAGCTCGGCCAACACCCCTCCTGGGGCTGGATCCTGAGCTGGGTCGGCGTGGTCAACATGCTCTCCACCTACGGCCCCGACCACGCGCGGCTGCGCCGGCTGGTGGCGCCGAGCTTCACCCACCGGCGCACCGAGGCCCTGCGCGGCCGTGTGGAGGCGATCACCGTCGAGCTCCTCGACGCCCTGGACCAGGACGCCGACCGCGCGGCCCCGGTGGATCTGAAGGCCGCGTTCGCCCACCCGCTGCCGATGCGCATCATCTGCGAACTGTTCGGTGTCCCGGAGGAGTTGAGGCCGGCCACCGGACGGCTCATCGCGGCGATCATGGACACCTCCGATCCGACGCCGGAGCACGCCGCGTTCGTGCAGGAGCAGATCGGCACCGTGCTGGGCTCGCTGATCGCCCACAAGAGCGAACAGCCGGGCGACGACCTGACGACCGAGCTGATCCGGGTGCGCGACGAGGAGGGCGACCGGCTGAGCGACGAGGAACTCCTCTACACACTGCTGCTGGTCATCGGGGCCGGGTTCGAGACGACCGTCAACCTCGTCGGGAACGCGGTGGTGGCGCTGCTGCGCCGGCCCGAGCAGCTGGCGGCCGTGCGCCGGGGCGAGATCGGCTGGGACGCCGTCGTGGACGAGACCCTGCGGCTGTACCCGTCGATCGCCACGCTGCCGCTGCGCTTCGCCGTCAGCGATCTGAAGGTCGGCGAGGTGACGATCCCGGCGGGCGACGCCATCATCACGACCTACGCGGCCGCGAACGCGGACCCGGCGCACTACGGGCCGGGCGCGGAGGAGTTCGACGCGGCGCGCGGTGCGGAGGACCACCTGGCCTTCGGCATCGGCGTGCACCGGTGCATCGGGGCGCCCCTGGCCCGTATGGAGGCGCTCACGGCGTTGCCCGCGTTGTTCGAGCGGTTCCCCGGGCTGCGCCTGGACCCCGCGGCCGGGGAGCTGCGGCAGGTGCCCTCGTTCATCGCGAGCGGCTGGCAGGAGATCCCGGTCCGGTTGCGCGGCTGACCGGTCCCGACGTCGGCCCGGGGGCCGCTGCGACGCGCTCGCGGGCCCCGGCAGCGCCCCTGCACGGCCGCTCCCCGACGTCGTCACCGGCACGCTTGGCCGCGGCACCGGGCGGCCCGGCGGCGCCCCCGGGCCGATGCCGAGCCAAGCCCGGGCGGGGCGCGACGGGCTGCGGTCACCGGCGGCCCGCCGAAGAGCCGGCGGACCAGGCGCGCGGACCTGTGGCAACACGACTCGGCCCGCCGCCCCCTCGTCCGTCCCGCGGCCCTCACGTCCCGCCCGGGCTTGGCTCGGCATCGGCCCGGGGGCGCCGCCGGGCCGCCCGGTGCCGCGGCC
>NZ_JAHHIT010000232.1 GCF_024539675.1 Streptomyces hilarionis
CGGGGAGGGTGGGGATGACGGCGGTCGTCCCGCGGATCCGTCCCATGTCCTGAACGAGGTCGGTGACGGCCTTCTCCAGGATCCGCAGCGTCTCGGGGTCGTTCGTGACGTGTCGGCCGAGCCGGACGGCCTCTTCGATGTCCTGGTGCGGAACCGCGAGGTCGAGAAGCACTTCGGCCAGCTCGTCGGTGTTCGGCAGCATGTGTGGCGGCCCCCCTCTTGGTCGTCTCGCTCGTCTCGGCCGTCGTGGTCGTATGGCCGTCGTGGGCGACGTGATCGTCGGTGTGGATCCCTGTGGAGAACGTCCGGGGCGAGGAGTACGTTGCAGTGAGGAGCGGTGTTTTCACGATGCGTACGGGCAGTGAGCCGACGACCGCGCGCAGTGCGCTGCGGCTGCGTCTGGGGCTGGCCCTGTGGGGCCTGGCGTGGGCGCTGTTCGGCACGACCGCGTTCGCCCTCGTGGGGCGTCCGGGGTGGGCGGCGGCGTGCGGCGCGCTGTGGGTGGTGACCACCGTGGATCTGGCGATGGTGATCCGGCACATCCGGCAGGGCCCCCACTATCAGCCGGGCCGCGACATTCCGCCGTACCTGCCGCCGGAGCGGCGGTGGCCCTGAGGGAGGCCGGCGCACTCGCCTGCGAGGTGGTGCGGCGGCACGCGGGCGCGGGGCGACGTACGGGGAAGGGAGGGGGAACGGGGGCGTGGTCCGCGACGGGGGCGGCCCCCGGGGAGCAGGGGTGGCGTCGCCGGGGAGCGCGGGCGTGGTCAGGTGTCGAAGCGGGCCGCCTTGAGGTACTGCGGGTTGGGGTCGAGGGCCGCGGCCAGTCGGAAGTGGCGCTTGGCCTGGTCGCCGCGGCCTTGTCGTTCGTAGGTGCGGGCGAGGGCGAAGTGGGCGAACGCGTTGTCGGGTTCGCGTTCCAGCACCACGGTGAACTCGAGTTCGGCGGGCCGTAGTTGCGCGGCGGCGAAGAAGGCGCGTGCGCGCAGCAGGCGGGCGGCGGTGTTCTCCGGGTGCGCGGCGATGACCTTGTCGAGCAGTTTCACCGCGCCCCGCGGGTCCCGGGCGGCGAGCAGTTGCTCGGCGGCGCGGAAGTCGATGACGTGTGTCTCCGGAGTGCGTCCGGTCGAACCTGCGGTATCGGGCACGGAAAAATCCTTCCCTTGCTGGGAGGGTTCAACGCGCGGAGCCGGGGGCCCTATTCCGGGGAGGTGTCGTGGTGGGTGTGGGCTCTGCGGACGAGGTCGTTCCATACGTCCGTGACGCGCTGTCGCAGTTCGGGGAGGGGCACGTCGTTGTCGATCACGATGTCGGCGATCGCGCGGCGTTGTTCGCGTGTGGCCTGGGCGGCCATGCGGGCGCGGGCGTCCTGCTCGGTCATGCCGCGCAGGCGTACGAGGCGGTCGAGCTGGGTGTCGGGGTGGGCGTCGACGACGATGACGAGGTCGTAGAGGGGCGCGAGGCCGTTCTCGGTGAGGAGGGGGACGTCGTGGACGACGACGGCATCCTCGGGGGCGGAGGTCTCCAGTTGGCGGGAGCGGGCGCCGACGAGGGGGTGGACGATCGCGTTGAGGAGGGCGAGTCTGTCGGGGTCGGCGAAGACGAGGGAGCCGAGCCGGGGGCGGTCGAGGCTGCCGTCCTCGGTGAGGATGTCCGCGCCGAAGGCGTCGACGACGGCCGCGAGGCCTTCGGTGCCGGGGGCGACGACTTCGCGGGCGATGCGGTCCGCGTCGATCAGCAAGGCGCCGCGTTCGACGAGCAGTCGGGACACTTCGCTTTTGCCGGCGCCGATCCCGCCGGTCAGGCCCACCTTCAGCATGACGGGAAGCTTAGGGCCTGCCGGTGACATCGCACTCGGCAGGCCCTGCCTGCTCGCGGGTCCGGGTGGGGCCGTGGACCGTGCCGTCGTGGGCGGCGGGCCTCAGCCCTCGCCCTCGCGTTCGGCGAGGAATCGCTCGAATTCCTGCCCGATCTCGTCCGCGGAGGGGATGTCGACGGGTTCGGCGAGCATGTTGCCGCGGCTTTCGGCGCCGGCCGCTGCGTCGTACTGGTGTTCCAGGCCTTGAACGAGGCTGGTGAGTTCCTCGTCGCCTTCCTGGATCTGGCGGTCGATCTCGGTCTGCGTGCGGTGGGCGTCGGTGCGCAGCGAGTGGGCGATGCCGGGCAGCACGAGGCCGGTGGCCGCGGTGATCGCTTCCAGGACCGTGAGGGCCGCGTCCGGGTAGGTGGAGCGGGCGATGTAGTGGGGGACGTGCGCGGCGACGCCGAGGATGTCGTGGCCGGCTTCCATGAGCCGGTATTCGATGAGGGCCTCGGCGCTGCCGGGGACCTGGGCCTCGTCGAAGGGGCTGCGGTGGCCGGGCATGAGGTCGGTGCGGTTGCCGTGCGGGGTGATGCCCACGGGCCGCGTGTGGGGGACGCCCATGGGGATGCCGTGGAAGTTCACCGAGAGGCGCACGCCGAGTCGTTCGACGATCTGCTTGACGGCGACGGCGAAGCGTTCCCATTCGACGTCCGGCTCGGGGCCGGAGAGCAGCAGGAAGGGTGCTCCGGTGGCGTCCTGGACGAGGCGCACTTCGATGGTCGGCTCTTCGTACTCGGTCCACCGGTCGCGTTTGAAGGTGAGCAGCGGGCGGCGGGCGCGGTAGTCGACGAGCCGGTCGTGGTCGAAGCGGGCGACGAGCTGGTGGGGCAGCGAGTCGAGGAGCCGGTCGACGATCTGGTCGCCGGTCTCGCCCGCGTCGATGTATCCGTCGAAGTGGTAGAGCATGACAAGTCCGGCCGACTCCTGGGCCAGTGCCATGTCGACGACTGCCAGGCCTTTCGGCTCCCATGCGTACAAACCCTGCGGATCAAGCACTTGGACCGCTCCTCCTCGTGTTCATAGAGGACAACGCGCTTGGCGGCGTGGGCATTCCCGCCGGGCGATCAAGATCGGCGGTCTGTCGCGGAACTTCCGGCTGTCCGGCCGGCCTGTCCGTCCGCTGTGGTGGCTCGTCGCGCCCAGGGGGGGGGCGAGGCACTGTGACGGGCCCTGTGGTGACGGGCCCTGTGTGAGGGGGCTGGCAACGGGCGCTGTGTGGCGGGTCTCGGTCGACCGTCGCCGGCGCGATCCGGGCGGTGGTCGCTCAGCGCGGGTGTCGGGCGTACAGGGGGACGGTACCCGGCCGGCGGCTCTCCAACCGGGCGGCAGGTCACCGGGGCGGGTGGCCGAGGGATTGCTCCCCGTGCCTGCGCCGTCGTCCCTTCGCGTGAGCCTCGATCCCCGGGTGACGCGGAAGGCCCGCACCTCGTGAGGTGCGGGCCTTCGGCTACTGCTTGTCCTGCTTGTACTGCTGGTCCTGCGTCTACCGCTCGTACTGCTTTGCCGCTTGCGTGGCTCAGCAGCCCGTGGTCTCCCGGGGGGAGGTCAGCTCTGGCCGCCGGCCAGCTTCTCGCGGAGCGCGGCGAGCGCCTCGTCCGAGGCCAGCGCGCCAGAGGTGTCGGCGCCCTCGGAGGAGTACGAACCGCCACCGCTCGCGGCCGGAGCCGCACCCGCGGCTTCGCCGCCTTCGGCGGCAGCGGCCTCGTCGGCCTCGCGGGACTTGATGACCTGGGCCTGGTGCTGCTCGAAGCGCTGCTGCGCCTCGGCGTACTGGCCCTCCCACGCCTCGCGCTGGGTCTCGTAGCCCTCGAGCCAGTCGTTGGTCTCGGGGTCGAAGCCCTCGGGGTAGATGTAGTTGCCCTGGTCGTCGTACGACGCGGCCATGCCGTAGAGCGTCGGGTCGAACTCGACCGAGGCCGGGTCGGAGCCGAAGGACTCGTTGGCCTGCTTGAGGGACAGCGAGATCCGGCGACGCTCGAGGTCGATGTCGATGACCTTGACGAAGATCTCGTCGTTGACCTGGACGACCTGCTCCGGGATCTCCACGTGGCGCTCGGCCAGCTCGGAGATGTGGACCAGGCCCTCGATGCCCTCGTCGACGCGGACGAACGCACCGAACGGAACCAGCTTCGTGACCTTGCCGGGGACGACCTGGCCGATCTGGTGCGTGCGGGCGAACTGCTGCCACGGGTCTTCCTGGGTCGCCTTCAGCGACAGGGAGACGCGCTCGCGGTCCATGTCGACGTCGAGGACCTCGACCGTGACCTCCTGGCCGACCTCGACGACCTCGGAGGGGTGGTCGATGTGCTTCCAGGACAGCTCGGAGACGTGGACCAGACCGTCGACGCCACCCAGGTCCACGAAGGCACCGAAGTTGACGATCGAGGAGACCACGCCGGAGCGGACCTGACCCTTCTGGAGGGTCGTGAGGAAGGTCTGGCGGACCTCGGACTGGGTCTGCTCCAGCCAGGCGCGGCGGGACAGGACCACGTTGTTGCGGTTCTTGTCCAGCTCGATGATCTTCGCCTCGAGCTCCTTGCCCACGTAGGGCTGGAGGTCGCGGACGCGGCGCATCTCGACGAGGGAGGCCGGAAGGAAGCCGCGGAGGCCGATGTCGAGGATGAGACCACCCTTGACGACCTCGATGACGGTACCGGTGACGATGCCGTCTTCTTCCTTGATCTTCTCGATCGTGCCCCAGGCACGCTCGTACTGAGCGCGCTTCTTGGACAGGATGAGGCGGCCTTCCTTGTCCTCCTTCTGGAGGACAAGGGCCTCGATCTCATCGCCGACGGCGACGACCTCGTTGGGGTCGACGTCGTGCTTGATGGAGAGTTCGCGGCTCGGGATCACGCCTTCGGTCTTGTAACCGATGTCGAGCAGGACCTCGTCCCGGTCGACCTTCACGATGACGCCGTCGACGATGTCGCCGTCGTTGAAGTACTTGATCGTTTCGTCGATCGCGGCGAGGAAGGCTTCCTCGTTACCGATGTCGTTGACCGCAACCTGCGGGGTGGTGGCGGTGGTCTCGGTGCTGCTCGTCATGTGGGAAAGGGCTCCGGTTACGGACAGAAAGTCGTAGGTACTGCTACGCCGGGAGCCCGTATCGCTCTGAAGAAGCCGGACAGCCAAGGAAGCGCCCCACCAGAAAACTGGTGATGACGCCTCGAGAACCGAGGGGACAACGACAGATGCGAGCGCAGCCTGCTACGTCTGAGGTGCGCAGGCCCGCAGCGCAACTTGTAGCATACGGGGGCAGCCGGGCAGGGTCAATGCGCGAAGGCGCACACCCGGGGCAGATCGCCGCATACCCGGCACACAACCTTTCTCCCGAGGCCACGCAGGCCGCAGGAAGTCCCTTCGGCGACACCTGGGTGCCACCGTCGGGCGGGTTGCACGGAAGAGTACGACGAGGGAGCCGATCATCCAAGAGCCCGCATCGTCCGAGACGGCCTTCGAGCCGGAAGCCACCCGACGTGACGCCGACGTCGCCGAGAGCACCCGGGCCAACCGGGGCTGGTGGGACCGCAACGCGGACGAATACCAGATCGAGCACGGCACTTTCCTGGGCGACGACCGTTTCGTGTGGGGCCCGGAGGGCCTGGACGAGGTGGAGGCGGAGCTGCTCGGCCCGCCGGAGGAGCTGAAGGGCAGAGCGGTGCTGGAGATCGGCGCCGGCGCGGCCCAGTGCGCGCGGTGGCTCGCCGCGCAGGGCGCGCTGCCGGTGGCCCTGGACATCTCGCACCGGCAGCTCCAGCACGCGCTGCGCATCGGCGGCCCGTTCCCGCTGGTGTGCGCCGACGCGGGCGCGCTGCCGTTCGCGGACGAGTCCTTCGACCTGGCGTGTTCGGCGTACGGGGCGCTGCCCTTCGTCGCCGATCCGGTGCTGGTGCTGAAGGAGGTGCGGCGGGTGCTGCGGCCGGGCGGCCGTTTCGTGTTCTCGGTGACGCATCCGATCCGGTGGGCGTTCCCGGACGAGCCGGGTCCGGAGGGGCTGACGGTGTCGTCGTCCTACTTCGACCGCACGCCGTACGTGGAGCAGGACGAGCAGGGCCGGGCGGTGTACGTGGAGCATCACCGCACGCTGGGCGACCGCGTGCGCGACGTCGTGGCGGGCGGTTTCCGGCTGGTGGACCTGGTCGAGCCGCAGTGGCCGTCCTGGAACTCGTCGGAGTGGGGCGGCTGGTCGCCGTTGCGCGGCAACCTGATCCCGGGGACGGCCGTCTTCGTGTGCGAGCGGGACTGAGCGCGGGGCGGGCGGGGACGGCCGGGCGGCCGCGCCCGGTGGCGCACGCGTGTGGGGGCGTGTCCGGCCGCGTATGACACTGGGGGCGTGATCCTCCGTGACGACGCTCTGGACGCGCTGCCCGTGCGGGCGGCCCTGCCCGCCCTGACCGACGCCCTGGACGGGCACGGGGCGGCCGTGCTCGCCGCGCCGCCCGGCACGGGCAAGACGACGCTGGTGCCGCTCGCCCTGGCCGGGCTGCTGGGCGAGGGGCCGACCCGGCGGGTGGTGGTGGCCGAGCCGCGGCGGATCGCGGCGCGGGCGGCGGCCCGGCGGATGGCGTGGCTGCTGGGCGAGCGCGCAGGCGAGTCCGTCGGGTACACGGTGCGCGGGGAGCGGGTCGTGGGCCGGCACACGCGTGTGGAGGTCGTCACGACCGGTGTGCTGCTGCAACGTCTTCAGCGGGACCAGGAGCTGACGGGCGTGGACGTGGTGGTGCTGGACGAGTGCCATGAGCGGCATCTGGACGCGGACACGTCGGCGGCGTTCCTGTGGGACGTGCGCGAGGCCCTGCGGCCGGAGCTGCGGCTGGTGGCGGCCTCGGCGACGACCGACACGGCGGGGTGGGCGCGGTTGCTGGGCGGGGCGCCGGTGGTGGAGGCCCAGGGCGCCGCCTTCGACGTCGAGGTGGTGTGGGCGCCGCCGGCGGGGGCGGTGCGGCCGCCGCACGGGATGCGGGTGGATCCGGCGTTGCTGTCGCATGTGGCGTCGGTGGTGCGGCGGGCGCTGGCGGAGCGTTCGGGGGACGTGCTGTGTTTCCTGCCGGGCGTCGGGGAGATCGCGCGGGTCGCGGGGCTGCTCGGGGCGCTGGACGGGGTGGAGGTGCTCCAGGTGCACGGGCGGGCGCCGGCGGCGGTGCAGGACGCGGTGCTGGCGCCCGGGGCGCGGCGGCGGGTGGTGCTCGCGACGTCGGTGGCGGAGTCGTCGTTGACGGTGCCCGGGGTGCGGGTGGTCGTGGATTCGGGGCTGGCGCGGGAGCCGCGGGTGGATCACGCGCGGGGGCTGAGCGCGCTGGCGACGGTGCGGGCCTCGCGGGCGGCGGGCCGGCAGCGGGCGGGGCGGGCCGGTCGTGAGGCGCCGGGGGCGGTGTACCGGTGCTGGGCGGAGGCGGAGGACGCGCGGCTGCCGTTGTTCCCGGCGCCGGAGATCAAGGTGGCCGATCTGACCTCGTTCGCCCTTCAGGCGGCGTGCTGGGGCGATCCGCGGGCGTCGGGACTGGCGTTGCTGGACCGGCCGCCGGCGGGGGCGATGGCGGCGGCCCGGGAGTTGCTGACGGCGATCGGCGCGGTGGACTCGGCCGGGGCGGCCACCGAGCGGGGGGTGCGGCTGGCGCGGCTGGGGCTGCACCCGCGGCTGGGGCGGGCGCTGCTGGACGGGGCGGCGTCGGTGGGGGTGGAGCGGGCGGCCGAGGTGGTGGCGTTGCTGAGCGAGGAGGCTCCGCGGGAGTACGGGGACGATCTGGCCGCCGCGTTGCGGGCCGCCCGGCGCGGGGGTGACGCCTACGGCGGGCGCTGGCGGGCCGAGGTGCGGCGGCTGCGGGCCGTCGCAGGGGACGTCTCGGGGCCGTCGGGCGCGCTGTCCGCCGCCGAGGGGGAGGCGGAGGGCGGCGCGGAGGGGCTCGTGGGGCTGGTGGTGGCCCTGGCGTTCCCCGAGCGGCTCGCCAGGGCCGACGGCGGCTCGTATCTGATGGTGTCCGGGACCCGGGCGGAGGTCGGTCGGGGCACCGGGCTGCGGGGGGCGCCCTGGCTGGCGGTGGCGGTCGCCGACCGGCCGGTGGGTGCGGTGCACGCGCGTGTGGGGCTCGCGGCGGTGGTGGACGAGGAGGTGGCCCGGCGGGCGGCGGGGGCGCTGCTGCGGGAGCGGGACGAGGTCCACTGGGCGGACGGCGAGGTGGTGGCGCGGCGGGTCGAGCGGCTGGGGGCGGTGGAGCTGGCCGTGCGTGCGCTGCGGGACGCGGACGCGTCGCTGGTACGCGGTGCGCTGGTGGAGGGGCTGCGGCAGGAGGGGCTGCGGTTGCTGCGGTGGTCGCCCGAGGCGGACGCGCTGCGGCAGCGGCTCGCGTTCGTGCGGCTGCATCGGGGGGATCCGTGGCCGGACGTGAGCGACGCGTCGCTGCACGCGCGCGTGGACGACTGGCTGGAGCCGGAGCTGAGCCGGGCCAGGCGGCGGGCGGATCTGGGGCGGATCGACGCCGGGCAGGCGCTGGGACGGCTGTTGCCGTGGGCGTCCGGCGAGGCGGGACGGCTGGACGAGCTGGCGCCGGAGCGGTTCACGGTGCCGAGCGGGTCCAGGATCAGGGTGGACTACGCCGATCCGCAGCGTCCGGTGCTGGCGGTGAAGCTCCAGGAGATGTTCGGGATGCAGGAGTCGCCGCGGGTGGCGGGGGTTCCTCTGGTGGTGCATCTGCTGTCTCCGGCCGGGCGTCCGGCGGCCGTCACGTCGGATCTCGCGTCGTTCTGGCGGGACGGCTACCGGGCGGTGCGGGCGGAGCTGCGGGGCCGTTATCCGAAGCATCCGTGGCCTCAGGATCCGGTGGGCGCGCAGGCGACGCGCCACACCAACGCGCGGCTCAGGCGGTGACGGGCCGTGGTGCGGCCGGCACGGCGGGATCGGCGGGGGCCGGGTGGTGTGGGCGGCGGGAGCGGGCCTCCAGGAGAAGAGAGAGGGCCGTCAGCGCGACGCCGAGCAGGAGGAAGCCCCAGGGGAGGTAGGAGGTCAGGAGCAGGACGAGGGTGCGGTTGGACCTGACCAGGTCCACGGTGTGCTCGATGTAGTCCTCGCGCATCTTCACGTGTCCGGCGAACGCGGTGACCTTGGCGCGGCCGCCGAGGAGGGTGCCGCCGCGCAGTTCCTCCCGGTGGATCTCCTCGCCGTAGACGGGCGCTCCGGTGACGGGTTCGACCCAGAACCTGCGGACGGTGGTGTACCAGCGGGTGGTGCCGGTCCTGGCGACGGTCTGGGGGGTGATGCCCTGGACGGGCATCGTCTTGGGCATGGGGACCCGGGTCCACGGGACGGTCTGTTCGAAGTAGTAGACCTTCAGGCCTCGGAAGTCGCGGGTGCCGCGGTAGTGGATGGGGGCGGTGGTGCGGGTCTGCGCGTCGAAGTACTCGTAGTCCCGTTTCTGGGTGAGGAAGGGCCACTTGAACTCGATGCCCGTGCGCCGGACGGGGTCGCCGTCGACCATCTCGCCGGTGGCGTGGACGGGCTCCTGTGTGTGGGCGTCGAAGATGTAGCGCTCGGGGACCTTGGAGACCATCTTGCCGTCGGGTCCCTGGACGTAGGACAGGCCGTCCCAGACGACGACGTCGCGGCCCGCGGTCTCCTCGATCTTCTCGGCGGCCCGCACGTCGCCCTTGAGGGTCTGCACGATGGTGACGTGGGGGACGGTGCGGGCGGTCATGGTGCCGTAGTCGAGGAGGGTGGCGTTCTTCGCCTCGAGGACCATCGTCTGGTACTCGTCGGCCGGGATCTTGGCCAGGCGTGGGTAGGCGTACCAGCGCAGCAGGGGGGCGAGCGCCGCGAAGAACACGGCGAGGGCGAGCAGGACCAGGGCGGCGGTACGGCGCATCTCGGCCTCCTTCGCGGACGGCGGCGGCGGGCGGGGC
>NZ_JAHHIT010000233.1 GCF_024539675.1 Streptomyces hilarionis
TCCGGGCTCGTCCCCGCACCCGACGTCGTTCTGCGCCCCGGGTTCCTCCGGCGGGCGGCGGAGGCGGACGCCCGGGCGGGGGCGGCGCCCGTCCCCCGCTCGCCCCGGCGCGCCTTCCGGCCCGTCGCGATCCGCACCGCGCGGGACGCGGTGACCGCGGCGGCGCTGTATCTGAACTGGCTGGGCCACGGGGACATCCGGCGGGCCGACCAGCGGCCCACCTCCGGCATCGGCCTCGCCGCCCGCGGACTCCTCGCCCAGGTGGACCCCAGCGTCCACCCGGCCTCACTGCGGGACGTGGAGTGCCTGTGGCTGACGGCCATGACGGAGTCGGCCGAGTGCCTGTACTTCTCCCTCGCCGGCTACGCCGACGACGCCCGCGCCCGCGCCGACCAGCTCGGCGTGCCGCTGTTCGTGCTGGACCTCACCGGCGCTCCGCAGCCGGTCAACCCGACGGCCGGCGCCCTCGCCGACGCCGGAGCCCGCGAGGGCGGGGACGCCCCCGGCGGTCCCGAGGCACGCGACCGCCGGGGCGTCCCGGGCCGAGGGCGGCGGAGGCCGCCGAGGGAGTCCTAGCGCGCGTACGTCTCGCGCAGTTCGATCTTGCGCACCTTCCCCGACACGGTCATCGGGAAGGCGTCCAGGATCCGGAGCCTGCTGGGGATCTTGTAGTGCGCGAGGCGGCCCTCGCAGAACGCGCGCAGGTCCTCCAGCGTCGGGGGGTCCGCCGGATCGCCCGGGATCACACAGGCGAGGACCTCCTCGCCGTACTTCTCGTGCGCGACCCCGACGACCTGGACGTCCCTGATCTTCGGGTGGCCGTACAGGAACTCCTCGATCTCGCGCGGGTAGACGTTCTCGCCGCCCCGGATGATCATGTCCTTGATCCGGCCGACGATCTCCACGTAGCCGTCCTCGCGCATCGTCGCCAGGTCGCCGGTGTGCATCCAGCGGCCGGGGTCGACGGCCTCGGCGGTCTTCTCCGGCTCGTCCCAGTAGCCGAGCATCACGCTGTAGCCGCGGGTGCACAGCTCGCCCGCCGTGCCCCGGGGCAGGGTCGCGCCGGTCGCCGGATCGACGATCTTCACCTCGATGTGCGGCAGGACGCGGCCGACGGTGCCGGTGCGGTGCTCCAGGTCGTCCTCCATCCTGGTCTGGAGCGAGACCGGCGACGTCTCCGTCATGCCGTAGCAGATGGAGACCTGCTCCATGTGCATCTCGGCGACCACCCGCTTCATCACCTCCACCGGGCAGGGCGAACCCGCCATGATGCCGGTGCGCAGGGAGGTGAGGTCGTAGCCCGCGAAGCCCGGGAGGTTCAGCTCCGCGATGAACATCGTCGGGACGCCGTACAGGGAGGTGCAGCGCTCCTGCTGGACCGCCTCCAGCGTGGCCTGCGGGTCGAAGGAGGGGGCGGGGATGACCATGCAGGCGCCGTGCGAGGTGGCGGCGAGGTTGCCCATCACCATGCCGAAGCAGTGGTAGAAGGGCACGGGGATGCAGATGCGGTCCTGCTCGGTGTAGGCGATCGACTCGCCCACGAAGTAGCCGTTGTTGAGGATGTTGTGGTGGGAGAGGGTGGCCCCCTTCGGGAAGCCGGTCGTGCCCGAGGTGTACTGGATGTTGATGGGGTCGTCGCAGGACAGTTCGGCGTACGGCGCGCCGGGGGTCGCCCGCCGCAGGAACGCCTCCCAGCCGGGGTCGCCGATGTACACCGTCTCCCGCAGCCGCGGGCACCTGCCCCGCACCTGCTCGACCATTGCCCGGTAGTCGCTGCTCTTGTGGCTGAGCGAGGCGAACAGGAGGCGGACACCGGACTGGTTGAGGACGAACTCGACCTCGTGGGTCCGGTAGGCCGGGTTGATGTTCACCATGACGGCGCCGACGCGGGCGGTGGCGTACTGGACCAGCACCCATTCCGGGCAGTTGACCGCCCAGATCCCGACCCGGTCGCCCTTGTCGACCCCGGCGGCCACGAGGGCGCTCGCCAGCTCGTCGACGTCGGCGGCGAACGCGGCGTAGGTCCAGCGCCGTCCGGACGGCACGTCGACCAGCGCCTCGCGCTCCGGCCATCTCGCCACGGTCCGGTCGAGGTTGGCCCCGATGGTGTCGCCGAGCAGGGCGGTGGTCCCCGTCCCGTGCGTGTACGACAGCCGCTCGGTCACCGGAAGTCCTCATCGCGGTACTCGGCGTCCGAGCCGGCCGCCGTGGCCTCGCGCAGCTCGATCCGGCGGATCTTGCCGCTGACCGTCTTGGGCAGCGGGGCGAACTCCAGCCGCCGCAGGCGCTTGTAGGGGGCGAGGACGTCCCGGGAGTGCTCGAACAGCACCTTCGCGGTGTCGGGGCCCGGCTCCCAGCCCTCGGCGAGGACGACGTACGCCTTGGGCACGGCGAGGCGCAGGGCGTCCGGGGCCGGGACCACGGCCGCCTCGGCGACGGCCTCGTGCTCCAGCAGCGCGCTCTCGAGCTCGAAGGGGCTGATCTTGTAGTCGGAGGCCTTGAAGACGTCGTCGGCCCGGCCGACGTAGGTGAGGTACCCGTTCTCGTCCCTGCTGCCGATGTCCCCCGTGCGGTAGTAGCCGCCGGCCATCGCCTCCGCCGTGCGGTCGGGATCGCCGTGGTAGCCGGTCATCAGTCCCACCGGGCGGGCGGACAGGTCGAGCGCGATCTCGCCCTCCCGGGCGCCCGGCGCGCCGGAGACGGGGTCCAGGAGTTCCACCCGGTAGCCCGGGCTCGGCCGGCCCATGGAGCCTGACTTCAGCTCCTGGCCCGGGCTGTTGGCGATCTGCACGGCCGTCTCGGTCTGGCCGAAGCCGTCCCGGACCGTGACGCCCCAGGCGCGTCGCACCTGTTCGACGACCTCGGGGTTGAGGGGCTCGCCCGCGGCGACGGCCTCGCGGGGCGGGGTGCGCAGCTGGGTGAGGTCGGCCTGGATGAGCATGCGCCAGACGGTCGGCGGGGCGCAGAACGTCGTCACGCCCGCACGGTCCATCTCCGCCATGAGCCGGGCCGGGTCGAAGCGGGTGTAGTTGTGGATGAAGACGGTCGCCTCGGCGTTCCACGGGGCGAAGAGGTTGGACCAGGCGTGCTTGGCCCAGCCGGGCGAGGAGATGTTGAGGTGCACGTCGTGGGGCTCGAGCCCGATCCAGTACATCGTGGCCAGGTGCCCGACCGGGTACGAGGTGTGGGTGTGCTCCACCAGCTTGGGGCGGGCGGTCGTGCCGGACGTGAAGTAGAGCATGAGCGGGTCGTCGGCGAGGGTGGGGCCGTCGGGGGTGAAGTCGGCCGGCGCGTCGTAGGCGTCCTCGTACGGGTGCCAGCCCTCGGGGGCGCCGCCGACGGCGATGCGGGTGTAGTCGCCGGGGACCTCGTCGAACTTGCCGGCGTCCTCGGAGCGGACGAGGACGTGCCGGACCCGGCCGCGTGCGACGCGGTCGGCCAGGTCGGCGGGGCCCAGCAGCGGGGTGGCGGGGATGACGACCGCGCGCAGCTTCATGGCGGCCAGCGCCGTCTCCCACAGTTCCGCCTGGTTGCCGAGCATGACGAGGATCCGGTCCTCAGCGGCGACCCCGCGGGCGCGCAGCCAGTTGGCGGCCCGGTCCGAGCGCCGCGACAGCTCGGCGAAGCTCAGCCGCGTCTCGCTGCCGTCCTCCTCGACGATGTGCAGGGCGGTGCGCCCGTTGCCCTCGGCGATGGCGTCGAACCAGTCCAGGGCCCAGTTGAAGCGCTCCGGCCGGGGCCACTCGAACCGCTCGTAGGCGGTCGTGTAGTCCTCGCGGTGCTCCAGCAGGAAGTCGCGGGCTGCGCGGAAGCGCTCCGTCGCCGTCGTCATCGGCTCCTCGCTCTCTTGGCTGTCATGTTCGTCGGCTCGTCGGCCCGGGGACGGCGCTCGACAGCGGCGCGCCCCTGCGGCACACTCCCGTGGCGCCGGACCATTGCCGGGCGGCTCTCTGCCATCGTGTAATCCGTGATGCAGGTCTCACTACCCCCGAACGGGGGTGTGCGGCACGACGCCGCGCGGAAAGGGCGACAACGTGGCAGCAGAGGCAGCCGGAACGGCCCAGATCGGCGGGGCGCTGATGCGGCTGCGGCGGGCGACCGGGCTGCCGGTCGCCTTCGGCGGGCTGGTGGAGCCGGGGCGCCAGCGCATGCGGATCAGCGAGTTCAGCGGCGCGGCCGGGCTCGCGCTGCGCGGGCTGGCCGTGACCTCGGGGAACGGGCTGGGCGGCAAGGCCGTGGCACTGGCCCGGCCGTGCGCGGTGACCGACTACTCGCTGTCCCGGCAGATCAGTCACGAGTACGACGCGGCCGTCGCCGAGGAGGGGCTGCGCTCGGTGCTGGCGATCCCGGTGGTGGTGCGCCGCCGGGTGCGCGGGGTGCTCTACGGCGCGCTGCGCACGGCGCAGCCGCTGGGTGAGCGGACGCTGACCGCGGCGGTGCAGGCGGCGCGCGACGTGGAGCAGGCGCTGGTGGTCCAGGACGAGGCGCGCGACCTGCTGGCCGCGGCCGAGGCGCGTGCGGCGGCCGCCGGGAAGGGCCGGGGCGGGGGCACGGCGGCCGGCTGGGAGCAGGTGCGCGAGGCGCATGCCGCGCTGCGCGCGCTGGCCCCGCGGATCGCGGACCCGGTGCTGCGCGCGGAGCTCCTCGACGCCTGCGGGCTGCTGGCCCCGGGGGCGCCGCGGGAGCCGGAGCGGCCCGCGGTCGCCCTGGCTCCGCGCGAGCTGGACGTGCTGGCGTGCGTGGCGGCGGGGGCGACGAACGCCGTGGCCGCCGAGCGGCTCGGGCTGGGCGCGGAGACGGTCAAGGGGTATCTCAGGTCGGCGATGCGCAGGCTGGGCGCGCGCACCCGGGGAGAGGCGGTGGTCGCGGCCCGCAGGGCGGGTCTGCTGCCGTAGCGCGACGGGGCCGCACCCCGCCGCAAGGCGGCTCGGCGCGGCCGTCGCCGACGCCCCGCGGGGCGTCGGCGAGGAGCGATCACATCAAGCCAGGGAGCCCCCTCACGACAAGCGATTATTCACTCAGCGTCGCCATGAATTTCCCTATGCGTCACGTTGTTATATCCCTCACCACGCCATGCCTCCGAATTTCAAAGAGTCGTTGCCTAGAATTTGGCCCGGACACGACACTCGGAGGGGAGCGGTGACCGTGCGACGGGACTTCAAGGAGCCTGCCCGATGCCGCCCCGACCTGGTCATCGGCAGGGACGAGCTGTACGCGGCCGCCCGCGAGCAGCTGACCCGCGGCGGCAGTGTGCTGCTGCACGGCCCGGCCGGAATAGGAAAGTCGACCGTGCTGCGGGCATTGGCCGCGGATTACGGCGACGCGGCGCGCACCGTGCTGCGCTGCTCGGCCACCGAGTCCGAATCGCACCTGCCGTTCCTGGCCTTGGCCGACCTCTTCGGTCTGGTCCTCGACGAGATCTCGGACAAGCTGCCCGCCGCCCAGCGCACCGCCCTGGAGTCCGCGCTGACCGGCCGGGGCGAGTCGACCCTCCAGCGCGACGGCCTCGCGCTGCGGCTCGCCGTCCTGTCGGCGCTGCGCGCCCTGGCCGCGGCGGGCCCCGTCCTGCTCGTCGCCGACGACCTCCAGTGGCTGGACTCGGCCAGCGCCGAGCTCCTCGGCTTCGCCGCCCGCCGCCTCGGCGACACCCCGGTGCAGCTGCTCTGCGCGGTCCGGACCGAGGGCCAGGAGTACGACCGCCATCTACGCGCGTCTCCGCCCGACACCCTCGCCGTCCGCCTCAACCCGCTCTCCAGCGCCCAGGTCTCCGCGCTCCTCGACCACCGCGGCTACACCGACCTGCCCCGCTCCACGATGCGGGAGATCCACCGCACCAGCGGCGGCAACCCCCTCTTCGCCCTGGAGCTGGGCCGCGCCCTTGGCGAGAGCCCCACGCCGCCCCGGCCGGGCGAGCCCCTTCCGGTGCCGACCTCGCTGCGCGCCCTGGTCCTCAGCCGCCTCGACATGCTCTCCGCCGAGGCCCGGCGCACCCTGCTCGTCGCCAGCGCCGGCGCCCGCCCCACGCTGGCCCTGCTGCACGCGGCCGGCCGGGAGAACGCCGAGGCCGAGACCGCCCGGGCCGCCGAACTCGGGCTGCTGACGACCGAGCCCGAGGGGCCCGCCGTGCGCTTCGCGCATCCGCTGATCTCGGCGGCGCTGTACGCGGAGGCCCCCGCGCAGGAGCGCCGGGCCGCGCACGCCGCGCTGTCCACCGCCGCGTCCGACCCGATCGAGCGGGCCCGCAACCTCGCCCTGGCCACCACCGGCACCGACCCCGAGGTGGCCGCCCGGCTCGCCGAGGCCGCCGCGCTGTCCCGCGACCGGGGCGCCCCCTCGGTCGCCGCCGCGCTCGGGCTGCTCGCCGCCCGGCACACCCCGCCGGACGGCACGCCCGCCCCCGACCAGCACCGGCTGCAGGCCGCCGAGGACGCGATCACGGCCGGCGAGGTGGACCTCGCCCGGGACATCGCGCGCGAGGTCCTGACCCGGGCCACCGTGGCCGCCGACCGGATCCGCGCCTGGGAGGTGGTCATCGAGGCCGCCGGTCAGGCGCTCGGCGACGTCGACGCCGTCTTCCCGCAGGCTCTGGCCGACGCGGGGGACGACCCCCGGCTGCTCGCGCTGGTCCACTACCACCTCGCCTGGCGCAAGCTGATCGTCGAGGGCGACTTCTCCGAGGCGCGGCAGGAGGCCGCGCACGCGGCCGAGCTGGCCGCCCGCGGCGACGACCGGCGCACCGAGCTCATGGCCCTGTCCTTCCAGTCGTCCACCGAGACCCTGATGGGCCACCCGAACGCGCCCGCGACCATCAAGCAGGCGATGAAGGAGCCGCAGGACCCGTACGTGGCCTGCCACCACAACGGCGTCGGCGCGGCCAGGTTCCGCTGGCTGATGATGAGCGACCAGCTGGCCGAGGCCCGCTCGACCATCACCGCCCTGCTGCGCGAGGTGCGCCGGCGCGGCATGGTCGAGAGCGAGGTGCACTTCCAGCGCTTCCTCGCCGAGACGGAACTGCGCTCCGGGCACTGCGGACGCGCCCTGGACCTGGCCCGCGAGAGCCTGCGCCTGGCCCGCGACTCCGGCATCGGCCTGGGGGCCTCCGCGATGCTGGCCTCCCTCGCCGAGGCCTCGGGCGGCGACGTCGACCGGGCGCTGGAGCTGGCCCGGGAGGCGGCGGGGCGCGCCGAGGAGGACGGCGACCAGATGTACCTCTCGCGCGCCCTGGCCGCGCTGGGCCACGCCCAGCTGGTGGCCGGGGACGCCGCGGGCGCGGTCGGCTCGCTGCGCCGGGTGCGGGAGCTGGAGGCCGGACTGCGCATCACGGACCCGGCGCGCGGCCGCTGGCAGGGCGACCTCGCGGAGGCGCTCGTCCTGGTGGGCGAGCCGGGCGAGGCCCAGGACGTCATCGACGTCACGCGCGAGCACGCGCTGCGGCTGGACCGGGAGAGCGTGCTGGCCGTGCTGGACCGCGCGGAGGCGATGGTGCGGGCGGCGCTCGGCGACCACGACGCGGCGCTGTCCCGGCTGACGTCCGTTCAGGACCGGCTCGCCAAGCTGGGGTACGGCCTGGAGGAGGCGCGGGCGGCGTTCGCGCTGGCCCGGCTGCGCACGCTGCGGCCGGGGGCGGGGCCGGGGCCGACGTCGTACGACGAGGCGGCCCGGCTGTTCCGGCGGTGCCGGGCGCTGCCCTGGCTGCGTCAGGTGGACGAGGCCGCGGCGCAGGGCGCGGCGGCGCAGCGGCTCGCCGTCGCGCGTCCGCAGCAGGAGCCGTCCGACGTGCTGGAGGGGCTGGCCGCGATGGAGCGTCAGGTGGCCGCGCTCGTCATGGAGGGCGCGACCAACCGGGAGATCGCCGCGCGCCTGTTCATCAGCGTCAAGACGGTGGAGGCCACGCTGACGCGGGTCTACCGCAAGCTGGGGATCCGTTCGCGGGTGGACATCGTCCGTCTGGCCGCGGGACGTCACGCGAAGTGAGGAATCGGCGGGACAACGCTCCCGCAGCGGCTACCTACCCCTAGTGGGTTTCTCCTGGCCTGTGCGCCGCGCGCGGCGAGCGCACCGTGCGGTCCCGGGGCGACGGCCGCTGCCGCGGCCTCGCGTTCCCCGGGCCGACCGAGGGTTTTCCCTGCCCCAACTCCCTTAGGGGGTTCCCTCATTGGGGGCAGCGGTGGCCGAGTCCTAGCGTAAGGGACGTGCCGCTCGCCCGGGCACACGGGGGTCGGTCCCGCGGCCCCCGTGCTCACCCCCACACCCGCGCGACCCCCCACCGGCCGTCTCCATCGAGGAGTTCCATGCTCGGGCTCAACCGCGTGAAGAAGACCGCAGCCGTGGTCGCGGCGACCGCCGCCGCGGCCGCGACCGCACTGCTCGGCGCCCCCACCGCCGTCGCAGCGCCCCAGCCGATCGTCGGCGGCACCACGACCACGACCACCGCGTACCCGTTCATGATGCAGATCACCGACGCCTCCCAGAACCAGTTCTGCGGCGGGACGCTGGTCTCGGCGACCAAGGTGATCACGGCCGCCCACTGCATGGTCGGCGAGACCACGAGCAGCGTGCGCGTCGTCGGCGGACGCACCTACCTGAACGGCACCAACGGCACGGTGAGCCGGGTCAGCAGGATCTGGATCGACCCGGACTACACGGACGCCACGAACGGCGACGACGTGGCCGTGCTGACCCTGTCGACGTCGATGCCGTACACCACGGCGTCCTACGTCTCCTCGTCGCAGACCGGGGTGTACGCGGCCGGCACGAGCGCCCGCATCCTGGGCTGGGGCACCACCTCGGAGAACGGGGGCTCCTCCAACCAGCTGCGGACCGCGACCGTCCCGGTCGTGTCCGACTCCAGCTGCAAGAGCTCCTACGGTTCGGACTTCGTCCAGACCGACATGGTTTGCGCCGGATTCACCTCCGGCGGCACAGACACCTGCCAGGGCGACAGCGGCGGTCCCCTGCTCATCGGGGGCGTCCTGGCAGGGATCACTTCTTGGGGCGAGGGCTGCGCGGAGGCCGGTTACCCGGGTGTGTACACCCGGCTGACCACCTTCTCCGCCCTGGTGACCGCGCAGGTCACCTCGTAGCCGGTGCACGGCTGACCCCGAAGAACGCCTGAGGGCCCCTCGACCCCCGAGGATCCTCAGGGAACGATCAGGGGGCGCTGCGAGCCTCCACGAGCGGCCCGCAGCGCCCCCTCTCCAACGCCCCCGCCGGCCCTTCCGGTGGGGGCTTCGCGCGTGCCGCCCCCGCCCGGCGGGCACCGGGCCGGTCAGTCCTCGCCGGTCCGCACCCGGCCGAAGCGGATATCCATGGACTGTCCCGGGTGCAGCACGGACAGCATCCGCTCGCCCTCCTCGACGACCTCCCGGCGCTGCGCCAAGGTGAGCTGCGTGAACGGCTCGACGACCAGCGCGTCCGGCTCCGGCCGCCACACGCCCGCCAGGAAGCCGTCGACGAGGAGGGTGCGGTGGGCCTGGTTGCCCTGCCAGCTGCGGCCCCACTGCTCGGGCGGGATGACCCGCGTGCGGTCGGCGTGGGAGAGGAGCAGGTTGTCGAACTCGGGGAGGAATCGGGGCGGGGCCGGG
>NZ_JAHHIT010000234.1 GCF_024539675.1 Streptomyces hilarionis
CCCCTCCCCCGCGTGGGCGCCCTCCCCGCGCACGTGCCCGCCTCCTCTCCCGCGCACGAGGCGTACGACCGCACAAGGAGCCGTACGACGCTCAACGCAGCACGCGCACAACGCCGGTCGCCCCGGCACCGACGGAGGATTCCTCCGCGGTGCCGGGGCGACCGGCGTTGCCGGGGCCGACGTGCCGGCCCGTCAGACCAGCGCCTCCAGCTTGGGCACGATCTCGGCGGGCGTGGGCAGCGTCGAGATCTCCTTCGCGATGAACTGCGTGCGCTCCGTGTAGCTCGGGTTCTCCAGCAGTTCCTTGCACGCCGCGGCGATGACCTCGCCGGGCGCCTTGTCGGGCTCCTGCGCCTGCGGCCACAGCGTCCGGCCGGCGCCGAAGTCGGTGACGGCCTTGGCGATGGCCTCCCGGTGGTAGTTCGGCGGGAACTCCGGCGGGTTCTCCGGGATGACCAGCTGCGGCACGCCGTTGGCCATCAGCGTGGTGGCGGTGGTCGCGCCGCCGTGGTGGACCGCCAGGTCGCAGGTGGCGGCGGTGACGTCGATCGGGATCCAGCCGACGCGCGCGTCGCCCAGCTCGGCGCCGAACCGCTCGACCGCGCCCGGGTTCGCCGCGATCAGCGCCTCGGCGCCCAGCTTGTTCAGCTCCTTGACCAGCAGCGGCATGGACCAGCCCGGGTCGCGGAACATCAGGCTGCGGAAACCGGAGGTGATCACCACGCGCTTGCGCCCCTCGGGGCGGGTGTACATCCAGCGCTCCAGCCGGCGCTGCGGGTTGCTGGGGATCCAGCGCATCGCCTGCGCGTCCGGGTCGTGCGAGGGCCGCAGCGACGGCGGGGTCGAGTCCAGGAGCAGGTCGGGCTTGAGCAGCCCGTCCACGCCCAGGCGCTCCATCTCCGGCCGCAGCTCCGCCTCGGCGCCCGGGTCGATGCCCGTGAGCGGGATGCCCAGGTACTCGATGTGGCGCACGTAGGGGACCTTCAGGTGGGCGGCGAGCAGCATCGCGGCGTAGCTCTGCGAGCTGCCCACGACCACGTCCGGGGTCCAGTCCTTGGCCAGCTCCAGCAGGGACTTCACCCCGGCCAGCCCCATCTGCGCGAAGCCGCGGCCCTGCCCGAACATCTCCTCGTCGCCCAGTTCCCGGGGGAAGCGCAGCCCCTTGCCCGGGTTGCTGATCCGCATGAAGTGCCGGATCGGGTCGACGGTGAAACAGAACGTGGGAAGGCCGATGGCCTCCGCGGTCTCCACCCACGGCTCGTGGGCGGCCAGCACGACTTGGTGGCCCGCGTTGCGCGCGGCCGTCGCCAGCGGGGCAGCGGCATAGTAGGTGGCCTGACTGCCCGTGGTGATGAACAGGATTTTCATGGCACTCCGGATGCTTTTTGTGGGATGCGGGCCTGCGGCAATTGCGAACTGTTCCGATGGTCCGCAGCGCGGCCTTTCCCTGTCAAACACCGGCAATTAGCAACCCCGTTCAATCGCGGATTTCCCGCAGTTGAACGCGGTATTCTCCGGACTTCGTTGCGCACGCTCCGGCCGCTGACCATCATGAGGTCCGTACGTGTGGCCAGGAAGCCTCAGAAACCGGATACCGAAAGTCGGTGGCACATGAACAGCCTGATCTACGAAGCCCGGATGGCTCTCCGTGACGTCATGGAAGTGAACATCTACAGCCAGGGCAACGACAAGGTCTATCTGACCGTTTTCCCGGAGCTGGTCTGGGAGGGCACCGAGAAGACGCAGCCGGAGAAGGTCGTGCAGAACGTCATCGGCCGTCTGCACGACATGGACCTGGACGTCGCCGACGGCGACGCCTCCGTCCGCACGCTGCTGGACGCCGGCGCCGTGGAGATCGTCCGCAAGGCCGCCTGACCGCGCCGGCGGCCGGCACACCCAGGCTTTCGCCGCGCACGGACGCCGCCGGGCACCCGGCCCAGCCCAGTCCAGTCCAGCCCCGTCCAGCCCAGTCCAGCCCCCGTCAGGCCCCCCGAGTGCCCGCGCCGACCACCGCCGCGGGCACTCGTCGTGCTGCCGGCCGTGACTGACGGCCGCGGCCGTCAGTGGTGGCCGGCCGCATGGCCGCCCGTGTCGCCGTCCATGTGGCCGGGGGCGGCGGGAGCCACCACGAGGGGGCGCACCATGTGCTGCTCGTGCTCCAGCATGTGGCAGTGGTGGACCCCCCGGCCGACGACCGGGAAGCGGGCCGCCACGGTGACCAGTTCACCCGGGGTGCCGGTCGGGCCGGGCCGGATCTGTCCCGCCGTGCCCACCCGGACGACGTCCTTCACCCCGCGCTCGTGCGGCTCCAGCGGCGCCGCCCCCAGGTACGCGGCCGGCCTGGCCGACCCGCGCACCGTGCGGTCGAACCCGCTGACGTCGTAGTTCTCGCGGGACAGCACGTGGAAGTGGGCCAGGTGGATGTGCATGGGGTGCGGGGAGGCGGCGAGGTTGAGGTACTTCCAGATCTCCACGCTGTCGTGCGCCACGGTGAACGCGCGCCCGTCGTCGTAGCCCATGGCCGTGCGGCGCAGCGTGGTGACGGTCCCCTCGGCGTCCTTGAGCTGGACGATCCCGGCGGTGGGCAGCGTGAGGCCCGCCGCGTCGGCCGCGGGCACCTCCTCCATCTCCCACAACTCGGGCATGTTCGCCGCGCCCGGGCCCACCAGCACCACCCACCGGGGGGCGCTGTCGTGCGGCAGGTCGTGGTGGGTGGGCCGCTCGAAGGTGGACGACAGGACGGCGGGCGGCGTGAACCGGCCGGCGGACCCGCGGTCGGCGACGCGGAACTGCATGACGTCGGGCTCCAGCAGGTCGTTGCGGGGGCTGGACTCGCCGGGCGGCACGCCGTCGATGGTGTTGACCAGCTTCAGGGACCGGCCGCGGAACGCGCTGAAGTCGACCAGGACGTCGACGCGTTCGCCGGAGGAGAGGTTGAGCGCGCCGTCGACCGGCAGCGGCTTGTCGATGAGGCCCTGGTCGGTGCCGATGACCTGGAAGGCGCCCGGGACGGGACGGCCGTCGGCCAGCAGCATCAGCCGGTAGATGCGGGCGTTGGCCGTGTTGACGATCCGGAACCGGTACCAGCGCGGGTCGACGTCGAGATAGGGCCAGATCACGCCGTTGACCAGCGTGTACGGGGCCGCGTGGACCCGCATGAGCTTGGTGCCGACCATCTCCACCTTGTGGACCAGTCGGCCGGTGAGCGCGCCCGAGTCGTCCAGCGCGAAGTTGCGGTCGCCGAGGACGAGCGGCACCTCGTGTCTGCCCCGGGGCAGGCCCAGCGCCCGCTCCTCCTCGTCGCGGCAGACGAACAGGCCGGAGAGGCCCGCGTACACGCTGAAGCGGCTCACGTGGTGGGTGTGGTCGTGGTACCAGAGCGTCGTGGCGGGCTGGTCGTTCGGGTAGGCCGACAGCTGCACGTCGCCGGGGCCGACCAGGTTCTCCATCCAGCCGTCGTTGCCGCCTCCGGTCAGCATGCCGTGCAGGTGCACCGCGGCCCACGGCTGAAGGCCCGCGACCCCGGGGACCTCACGGCAGCCCTGGGTGCCGGGGTAGTTGGACAGCGGGTCGGGGGCGGGGCCGCCGGGCACGCCGAAGTCGACGGCGGTGACCGGGATGCTCCCCGTCAGGTGGTTCTCCCAGGCGACCCGCAGCCGGCGGCCGCGCACCACCTCGATCGTGGGGCCCGGGTGGCTCCCCTCGTAGGTCCACATCCGCACCGGGGGCAGTTCGGAGTGCAGCCGGACGTCGGCGGTGCGCATGCGCACGGTCAGTTCGTCGTGACCGCCGCGGGCGACGGGCCGCAGCACCGGCGGGGTGCGCAGCGGGTCCTTGAACTTCGTCAGCAGCAGTCCGCCCGCCGACGGCTCGGCGCCGCCGGCGCCACCGGCGGCCGGGGCGTCCGAGGCCTCCGAGGCGTCCAGCGCGGCGAGGACGGAGTACGCGGGCATGAGCGCACCGAGGCCCGCTACGGCACCGCCGCGCAGCAGGGTGCGCCGCTTGAGAAAGGGCGGTTCCGGTGTTTCGGCAGACGCAGTCTCCATTCGCCGGATGGTAGGCAATGGGTGCTGTAGAGCCGCTCGACATCACGTCCAGGAAAGGGGTGTGGGGAATTCCGCAAGCCCGGCCTGCGCCGGGGCGCCGTGCTCTACACGGCCGCCATCTCGGTGTCGCGGCGGACGAGGGTGGCGTAGTGGCCGCCGAGGGCGAGCAGTTCGTCGTGGGTGCCGCGCTCGGCGATGCGGCCCCGCTCCAGCACGATGATCTCGTCGGCGTTGCGGACCGTCGACAGCCGGTGCGCGACCGTGATGGTGGTGCGGCCCGCGCTCGCCGCGTCGATGGCCAGCTGGACGGCCCGCTCGGTCTGGGTGTCCAGGGCGCTGGTGGCCTCGTCGAGGACCAGGACCGGCGGGTCGCGCAGGATGGCGCGGGCGATCGCCAGGCGCTGCTTCTCGCCGCCGGAGAACCGGTACCCCCGCTCGCCGACCACCGTGTCGTAGCCGTCGGGCAGGGACATCAGGTAGTCGTGGATGTGCGCCACCCGTGCCGCCGCGACCAGTTCCTCGTCGGTCGCGTCGGGCTTGGCGAAGCGCAGGTTGTCGGCGACCGAGGCGTGGAAGAGGTACGACTCCTGGGAGACGACGCCGACCGCGGTGGCCAGCGTGTCGAAGGACAGGTCGCGCACGTCGACGCCGTCGATGGTGACGTAGCCGGCGGTGGCGTCGTACAGGCGCGGGATGAGGTAGCTCAGCGTCGTCTTGCCCGAGCCGGTCTCCCCGACGACGGCGAGGCTGCGCCCGACGGGCACCGTCACGTCGATGCCGTCCAGCGTGGGCCGTTCGGCGCCCGCGTACCGGAAGCCGACGCCGCGCAGCCGTACCTCGCCCCGCAGGCTCTTCGGCGTCACCGGCCGCTCCGGTTCGGCGACGTCGACGGGCAGGTCGAGGTACTCGAAGATGCGGCCGAACAGCTCCAGCGAGCTCTGGATGTCCAGGCCGATGGTCAGCAGCCGCTGCGCCGGCCGGAACAGGATCTGCTGGAGGGTGGCGAAGGCGACAAGCTCGCCGATGGAGACGGCCATGTGGCCGCCGCTCGCGGTCAGCCCCGCCACCCAGTAGATCACCGCGGGCATGGCCGCCATGACGACCCAGATGGTGGACTGGTACCACAGGCCCGCCGTGCTGGCGCGGACCTCGGTGTCGGTGAGCTTGCGGGACTGGGCGGCGAACGCGTCGCTGAGCGAACGCGAACGGCCCATGGTGTGGCCGAGCATGATGCCGCTGACCGACAGCGACTCCTGCACGTTGGACGACAGGTCGGCGAACTGGCGCTGCCGCGACCGGGTGAGGACGCGCAGCTCGTCGCCGACGCGGCGGCTCACCCACACGAAGCCCGGCAGGACGATCAGCGACGCCAGCGTGAGCCGCCAGTCGAGCAGGGCCATGGCGGTGACGGTGGCCACGACCGTCGTCACGTCCGACACCAGCGCCGTCGCGGTGGTCGTCACGGTCACCTGCATGCCGCCGATGTCGTTGGCGATGCGGGACTGGACCTCACCGGTCCGGGTCCGCGTGAAGAAGGCGAGCGACATGCGCTGGAGGTGGGAGTAGACGGCGGTGCGCAGATCGTGCATGACCAGCTGGCCGACGCGGGCGGACAGGTACGTCTGCCACACGTTGAACGAGCTGTTCGCGGCCGCGACGACGATCATGCCCAGGGCCAGCGCGGACAGCAGTCCGGTGCGGCCCTGCGGCAGCGCCACGTCGATGATCTCGCGGATCAGGAAGGGGTTGACGAGGGAGACCAGCGACGAGGCCGCGACCAGGAGCGCGACGGACAGCAGGCTCCTGCGGTAGGGGCGGAACAGCTTGAGCACGCGCCGCTTCTGCACGGGAGCGTGGGCAGTGGCCGACCTGGTGGTGGTCACCCTGGTCTCCTTGTCTTCGGTGGCTTCGGTCGAGTCCGGACGAGGGGCGCGCGTCGGGGGCCGTGCTCGCTTCTCACAGCTCGTCGACCAGCGCGGCCCACCGGACGAACTCCTCCTCCGACACCGGGGCCGGGCCGGGCAGTTCGGCGGGCGGGACCACGTACTGCGGCCAGGGGTCGGGCAGATGCGTCGCGTACCAGCCGAGTCCCATCCACATGACCCCCTCGCCGAGGCTCCTGCCGATCGCCCTGAGGGCGGATGAACGCCGTGCCCGCATGTCGGTCTCCGTTTCGCCGGCCAACCCTTCACCGCCACCTTGGGCGACGCCTCTCAAGGAGTGGCTGGCGATCGGTCGAGCCCCGCTCGAGGCGGGAGTCAGTCCCTGACGAGCAGTCCGCGGCTGCGCAGGACCCAGCGTTCCAGCGGGCTGAAGATCAGCAGGTCGATGGTGATGCCGACGACGAGGATGAGCAGGATCGCCTCGAAGACCATGGCGGTGTCGCTGGCGTTGCGGCCGTTCTCCAGCAGCTGGCCGAGGCCGACGCCGAGGTCGGGGAAGGACGCGATGATCTCGGCGGCCATGAGCGAGCGCCAGGAGAACGCCCAGCCCTGCTGGAGCCCCGCGACGTATCCGGGCAGGGCGGCGGGCAGGGTGATGTGCCAGGTGCCCCGCAGGCCGGTGGCGCCCAGGGTGCGTCCGGCGCGCTCGAACAGCGGGGGCACCTGGTCGACGCCGGAGACCAGTCCGTTGGCGATGGAGGGGACCGCGCCGAGCAGGACGACCGCGTACATCATCCGGTTGTTCAGGCCCAGCCAGATCACCGCGGGCGGCACCCACGCCACCGACGGCAGCGACTGCAACCCCGAGAGCAGGGGGCTGATCGCCGCCCGCACGAACCGCACGCGGGCCACCAGCAGTCCCAGCGGGGTGCCGACGGCGAGGGCGAGCAGGAAGCCGAGCAGGCCGCGGGAGACGGACGTGGAGATGTAACCGAGCAGTTCGCCCTTCAGCCAGGCCTCCCGCAGCACGTGCCACACGTCGGCGGGGGCGGGCAGCTTGGTCCGGTCGTCGACGATCTCGAAGGAGACCAGTGCCTGCCAGACGGACAGCACGAGCGCGACGGCGATGACGGGCGGCAGGACCTTCTCGGTGAGCGTCCGCCGGATCGGCCTGCGCGCCCTGGGCGTCGTCTCCAGCGCGTCCAGGCCCGCCTCCAGGCCGGCGAGGTCGCTGCCGTCCCCCCTGGCGAAGGTGTCAGTGCCGGGCATGGCGGCGGATCTCCTCCCGCAGTTCCCCGGTGATCTCGACGGACAGTTCCGCCACGGCGGCGTCCTCGATGCGGCGCGGCTGCGGGATGTCCACCGTCCACTCGCGGGCGATGCGTCCCGGGCGCGACGACAGCAGCACCACGCGCTCGGCGAGGCGCACGGCCTCGCGCACGTTGTGCGTGACGAACAGGACCGACAGGCGGGTCTCGCGCCAGATGCGGGTCAGCTCGTCGTGCAGGACGTCCCGGGTGATCGCGTCGAGGGCGGCGAACGGCTCGTCCATCAGCAGCAGCCGGCTCTCCTGCGCGAGCGCGCGGGCCATGGACACGCGCTGGCGCATGCCGCCGGACAGCTCGTGCACCCGCTTGCCGTGGGCGTCCTTCAACCGGACCAGCTCCAGCAGCTCCTCGGCCCGCTCGCGGCGCTCGGACCTCGGCACGCCGCGCAGGCGCAGGGCGAGTTCGACGTTCTTGCCCGCGGTCAGCCACGGGAACAGGGCGTGTTCCTGGAACATGAGGGCGGGACGCCCGTCGGTGTCGATGCGGCCGCGGCTGGGTGCGTCCAGTCCGGCCACCAGGTTCAGCAGGGTGGACTTTCCGCAGCCGGAGGCCCCCAGCAGGGTGACGAACTCGCCGGGCGCGATGTCGAGGCTGATGTCGTCCAGGACGAGCTGGCTCCCGGCGGGGCCCGGGAACGACTTCGAGACGTGCGAGATCCGTGCGGCGCACGCGGCACTCCCGGCGGCCTCGGCGCCCGGGGCGCCCGAATGGGCCGGGGTGGTCGCGGCGGCCGCGGTGGTCGCGGCGGCCTCGGCGAGGGTCGTGGTCATGGTCGTCACCTCCTGGTGGGTCGGTCGTGGTGCGGGCTCACCGCCGGACGCCGAGCCCGGCGTCGTCGACGGGGGCCTCGCCCCCGGCCGCGAGGACCTTGTCGAGCAGCGTGAGGTCGTAGATGCCCCGCAGGTCGGGGTGGTCGAGCAGGCCGGCCCGGACGGCGTGGTCCGCCTGCGCGGCGAGGGTGGCGGCCAGCGGGTCGTCGGTCACCTCCAGCGACTTCCAGGCCGGGTCCATGACCTCGGCGGGCAGCGCCTTGCCGGTGTCGAGGCCGATCTGCTCGTTGGCGGCGGCCCGGGCCTGCGCGGGATGGGCCCTGATCCACCGGTTGGTCTCCACGGACGCCCTCAGCACGGCCTCGACGGCCTTGGGGTGCGCCGTGAGGAAGCGCTGCGACACGATGACGTTCGTGGTGGCGAACCGTCCGTGCGGCCACAGCGACGCCTCGTCGAGCAGCACCTTGCCGCCCTCGGCGACCAGCTTCGACGCGGTCGGCTCCGGCACCCACGCGCCGTCGATCGAGCCCGCCTTGAAGGCGTTCGGGGTGACCTTGTTGTCGCTGCGGACGAGGGTGACGTCGCCCTTGCCGGTCATGGGGTCGATCGTCCAGCCCTGTTCGGCGGCCCAGTGCAGGAACGCCACGTCCTGGGTGTTGCCGAGCTGCGGGGTGGCGATCCGCTTGCCCTTGACGTCCTTGACGGACCTGATCCGGTCCGGGTCGACGACCAGTCGCACCCCGCCGGAGGCCGAACCGCCGATGATGCGCAGGCTCTTGCCGTCGGACTTGGTGTAACCGTTGATCGCCGGGGACGGGCCGATCCAGCCGATGTCGAGGGAACCGGCGTTCAGCGCCTCGATCTCCGAGGGACCGGCGTTGAACACCGCGTACTTCGCCTCGGTGGCGCCCAGCTCCTTCTGGAAGAAGCCCTTGCGGTGGGCCACCAGCGCGGTGGCGTGGGTGACGTTGCCGAAGTAGCCGATCCTGACGGAGTCCAGGCCGTCGGTCTTCTGCGCCTGGGGGGCGATCTTCGCCGCGCTCTCGTCCGTGGCACGGGACCCGTAGCCGCAGCCGGCCAGGAGCAGCAGCGGCAGCACGGTCAGGGCCGCGAGGGCGCGGCGCAAGGCGGTGGTGGCAGACACGGGAGGGGTCCTCTCGGTGGCCCCGGCGGTCACGGCCGCGCCGGCGCGGGGACACGCCGGTCGGGCCCGGCCGGGGGACGGTCGGCGGGCGGGTGCGCGCGGGTCGGTCCGGCGTCCCGTCAGCCGTGGCCGGGGTCGTCGGCGGCGGGTTTCGCGGGTGCGAAGGACTCGCCGACCATGCCGGCGGTGAGGGTGGTGCCGTCGGACGGGTCGATCAGGATGAAGGAGCCGGTGCGGCGGGAGTCGGCGTAGGAGTCCGCCGGCAGCGGCTGCGCGGTGCGGATCCTCACCCGGCCGATGTCGTTGGCGGCGAGGTGTCCGGGGTGCGGGTGCAGGGACAGGTCGTCGAGGGTGAGGCGGGAG
>NZ_JAHHIT010000235.1 GCF_024539675.1 Streptomyces hilarionis
GCCCCGCCGCCGTCCCGCCGCCCCGCCGCCGTGCACCGGGCCCGGCGGGCGCTCCGGTTCAGGGCTTGCGGGCGACCCCGGCGTAGACCGGCACGATGCCCTCGGCCTGAGCCGCCACGTCCTCCGGGTCGGGCCGCCAGCCGGAGACCGGGATCACGCCGGGGCCGAGCAGGTCCAGGCCGTCGAAGAACCGCGCGAACTCGGCGAGGGGCCGGGGATGGAAGGGGGTGCCGCTGCGCCGGAAGTTCTCGGCCGCCCTACCGACGGCCACGGGGTTCAGATCGGCGGTCACCTGCGAGAGGATCAGCCAACTGCCCGGCGCGAGCGCGGCCGTGTACTGCTTCAGCAGGCCGTGGACGTCGTCGCCCTCCGGGTCGCTGCCCAGGTAGTGGGTCAGCGCCACCAGCGACAGCGCGACCGGCCGTGCGAGATCCAGGGTGTCGGCGGCCCGGCCCAGCAGCGCGGCGCGGTCGCGGACGTCGGCGTGCACGTACTGGGTGGCGCCCTCGGCCGAACCGTGCAGCAGCGCCTCGGCGTGCCGCAGCACGATGGGGTCGTTGTCCGCGTAGACGACCCTCGCCGCGGGCGCCACGCCCTGCGCCACCTGGTGCAGGTTGGGCTCGGTGGGGATGCCGGTGCCGATGTCCAGGAACTGGCGTATGCCGGCCTCGGCGGCCGCCCGGACGGCCCGTTGCATGAACCGGCGGTTGGCCCGTGCCCCGCGCAGCACCGTGTCGTCCACCGCGAGGATCCGCCGGGCCAGTTCCTCGTCCACGGGGTAGTTGTCCTTGCCGCCCAGCCACCAGTCGTAGACGCGCGCGGGGTGCGGCCTGGTGGTGTCGACGCGGGCGGCGGTGCGGTCCGGCTCGGTTCCGGTCATCCTGGTCTGCTCCTGGAGGGGGCCGATGGGGGCGGCGGCTCGCGGGGCGGGCCGCGGTCACGGAGCGGCGCGCACCTCGCGCAGGATCTCCTTGGTGCGCGGCGCGGACGCGGCGTGCGTCGTCATGTGGTCGAGGACCTCCAGATGCGCGGAGACCTCCTTGCGGTCGTCGAGGTACAAGGCGCCGGTCAGATACTCGGTGACGACCATGTCGGGCAGTTCGGGCTCGGCGAACCGGAACAGCGAGAACGGCGCGGACGTCCCCGGATGCGGACCGGACGCGAACTCGGAGATCTGCAACGTGATCCGGTCGCGCTCGGCGAACTCCGCCAGCTTGTCCAGCTGTTCGGACATCACCGTGGCGTCCTCGCTCACCGGGCGGCGCAGCACCGTCTCGTCCATGACCACCCACAGGTGGGGCGGGTCCGCGCTCTCCAGCAGGCGCTGACGGGCCATGCGCAGCGACACGTGACGCTCGAGGGACCGGGGAGTGGTGCGCCCGACCGTGCCCGCCTCCAGGACGGCCCGCGCGTAGGCCTCCGTCTGCAACAGGCCGGGGACGAAGTGCGGCTCGTACGAGCGGATCAGCCGCGCCGCGCCCTCCAGGCTCACGTAGAGGCTGAACCACTCGGGCAGCACGTCGTGGTAGCGCTGCCACCAGCCGGGGCGGTTGGCCTCCTCGGTGAGCGAGACGAACAGCGCGCTCTCCGCCTCGGGGACGCCGTAGGCGTCCAGCAGGACCTGCACGTACGGGACCTTCAGCGCGACGTCGGCGGTCTCCATGCGGCGTACGGTCGCCGGAGCGACGCGCAGCGCGCGGGCCGCCTCCTCACGGCTGAGGCCGGCCGCCTCGCGCAGCTCCTGCAACCGCCTGCCGAGCACCACCTGGCCCACCGTGGGCGCGGGCCGTCGTTCACTCACGCCACGTCTCTCCTAGCGTTCGGGCACACCGGTCAGTGTGTCACGTCCCCGGCCCCCGGCTCACGGGAACGGAGTCGAACATTCCTCGCGGCCCGCGCACGACGATGCGTCAACCGGTCGTCGTGTGGAGGTACTTCACCGTCGCCGGATCGGCCGGGAGGAACGTCTCGACGGCGAGCTCGGCGACGGTCACGTCCATGGGGGTGTTGAAGGTGGAGACGGACGAGATGAAGGAGAGGACCTGCCCCTCGTGCTCGATGCGCATCGGCAGCGCGAAGTACGGCACCTCCTCGGCCGGTTCGGCCGAAGGCGGCCCGGGGCTCTCGGCGACGGGATACGCGGCGACCTCGTCGTACAGCTCGCGCAGCGGCGCCGAGCGGTACAGCGCGATCTGGCGCTCCATCTGCGCCAGCAGGTGGCCGCGCCACTCGCGCAGGTTGCGGATGCGCGGCGCGAGACCCTGGGGGTGCAGCGTGAGGCGCATCGCGTTCAGCGGCGGAGCGAGCAGGGACTCCGGCACGCCGTCCAGCAGCATCGTGATGCCCCGGTTGGCCGCCACCACGTCGTACCGGGCGTCCATGATCAGCGCCGGGTACGGTTCGTAGCCCCGGATCAGCCGCTCCAGCCCGGAGCGCAGGGCGTCCAGGGCGGGGTCGTCCAGCGGGGTCTGCGGGTAGTGCGGGGCGTAACCGGCGGCCAGGAGGAGCGCGTTGCGTTCGCGCACGGGCACGTCCAGACGCTCGGCGAGCCGCAGCACCATCTCCTCGCTGGGCCGGGAGCGGCCCGTCTCCACGAAGCTGATGTGCCGGGCCGAGGAGTCGGCGCTGAGCGCCAGTTCCAGCTGGCTCATCCGCCGACGCTCCCGCCAGGCCCGCAGCAGTGGGCCGACACCACGGTCGGCGGGGGCGGCGGGCAGGGCGGATGAGGCGTTCGTACCGGTCGCGGCTGTGGTCATGCTCAAGACCGTAGTGGAGGAGCGCGGGGAGGTGCGCGGCCGCGGACGTCGTGCGGCGCGGGCCTGCGGGGGCTGCCACGGACGCGGCTCTGACCAGGGCCGGGACGGCGTTCCTGTGGCACGCTGGACAGGTACGCGACGTCCAGGGGGCGTCCGGGAAGGGAGCCGGGGCATGGCCGTGGAGCCGCTGTCGCAGGAAGAGATCGAGGAGCGGCTGTCCGAGCTGCCGGGCTGGTCCCTGGACGGCGGCCGCCTGACCCGCTCCTACCGGCTGGACTCCCACTTCGCCGCGACCGCCCTGGTCGTCCATGTCGCACGGATCCAGGACGAGCTCGATCACCACTCCGAGCTCACCCTCGGCTACGACACGGTGTCCCTCGCGGTGCACACCCACAGCGCGGGCGGCGCCGTCACCCGCCTGGACGTCGAACTGGCCCGCCGGGTGGAGGCGGCGGCCCCGGCGCACGGCGCGCGCTGACGCAAGGGCCCGCGGACGGGAGGATCCGCGCGGGCGGGCATGCACGGCCGGCAGGGCGGGAACGGCGAGGGAACGGACGGCACGGCCGTGCCGGCGAGAACGTCCGCAGACAGCCGACAACGGCGGGCACGCACGAGGCGGGCGGCACGGCGGTCGGTTGGCAGGGCGGGCGACGGCGGCGACGGGACGGGGAACGCGCGTGCTGGACTACGACGAGGAAGCCGAGCGGTACGACGTCTCGCGCGGCGGCGAACCCCGCGCGGCGGCGGCAGCGGAGGGCGTGCTGGGCCTCCTGCCGGCCGGGGCGCGCACGCTGCTGGACGTCGCCTGCGGCACCGGCATCGTGACCCGGCGGCTCGCGTCCGGCCGGGAGGGGCTGCGTGTGACGGGGGTGGACCGGGCCCCCGCCATGGCCGGGCACGCGGCCGCCCGGCTGCCCGGCGCCGTCGTCCTCGCCGACGCCCGCCGACTGCCCTTCCGGGACGGGGAGTTCGACGCCGTGAGCAGTGTGTGGCTGCTCCATCTCGTCGAGGACCCCGCCCACGCGCGACGGATCGTCGCCGAGTGCGCTCGGGTGCTGCGGCCCGGCGGCGTCTACGTCACCACGGTCGACAAGGGCGCCTCGCACAACGTGGGCAGCGACATCGATGTCGTCCTGGCCGACCGTCCGCCCCGGCCGGCCTCGGACACGGCCGAGGTCGTGGAGGCGTACGCCCGCGGATGCGGTCTGGTCCCGGCCGGGGAGGCCCGCTTCCCCGGCCGGGGCCAGGGCCGCAGCCCGCGCCGGGCCGTCGCGGACCTGCGACGCGGCTGGTTCGTCACCCTGCCCCCCGGGCATCCGCTCGCCGACGGCTTCGCCGCCCGCCTCGCGGCCCTGCCCGACCAGGACCGGCCCCGCCCGGACCCCGTGTTCACTCTCAGGGCGTTCGGGAAACCGCTTCCCGCGCCGCTTCCACGGGCGCGCCGGGAGGCGTGCCGCCCGGACGCGTGAAGTCCATGACCCAGTTGGTCAGCCAGGTCCGGCCGCCGTCCGGCGAGAAGGCCTGTTCCCAGCGGGCCGCGGCCTCCGAGACGCCCGACCACACGAAGCGGGCCCGCACCTCCTGCCCGTCGTGGACGTCGTCGCCGTAGAACACTCCGCGGTCGCGGCCGGCCGCGCCACGCTCGTCGCCGTCCCCGAAGCCGCCGATCACGGGTGGGAAGAGCCGGCCGCTGAGGCTGGACGACCAGTGCAGCGACCATTGCCGGGTCCGCGGGTCGAAGAGCCGCAGGGTCAGTCCCTTCGCCCCGAGGTGCGGCATGTCGATCTCGTCGATGTTCGCCGCCCCGTCGAACAGGGGCCGGCAGGCGGCCGTGGACGCGAACTCCTCCCAGGGGCTGTCGCCGTCCAGGAAGTCGGTGCGCCGGCGGTGGCGGACCACCCACTCACCGTGGAGGAAGTCGAAGTCGTGCGGGCCGCTCACGCGCGCTCTCCCGTCGTCCGGTCGGTCAGGGAGTCGGCCAGGTAGGCACGGAGGTCCGGGGCCTCGCCGGTCCGGCGGTCGAGCATGTGCCGTACCCACGCGTCCCGCTCGTGCAGGATCGGCGGCAGTTCCCACACGCAGCCGATCCAGGACCGGTCGACGGCCGTGAAACGGGTGGGGTCGTGGTCCGGGCAGCCCAGCACCGGCTGGCCCGCGGCGGCGCCCCCGAAGTGCAGGACGTTGTCCCACACCCAGCTGTACGCGTTCAGGTAGGCGCCGTCGTCGCCGCCCCGGTGCAGGACGACGAACGTGGCCGGCGGCGTGCCGTCCGGCTCGGGCAGCAGCGCGGGGAGGAACGCGTACGCCGCGTTCTCGACCTCGGGCGCGATGCCCGCCGGGTCGGCGGTGACGTGGTAGCGCTTGACCCACCGCCCCGCCACCTCCAGCGGGGGCAGCGCGGTCAGCAGCTTCTCGGCGAAGGGCGTTGCGGACGCGGCGGGCGCCGCCGGTGCGGGAGCCGGGGGCGTGCGGGGCGGGGACGAAGACGTGGAGTAGGTCATGGGCAGGACGCTAGGACGGCTTCACTGACATCCTGTGTCAGTGAAGTCCAGCCGACTCGTCTCGATCCTGTTGCTGCTCCAGGCCCGGGGGCGGATGACCGCCGCGCAGCTCGCCGAGGAACTGGAGGTGTCGGTCCGCACCGTCTACCGGGATGTCGAGGCGCTGGGCGCGGCGGGCGTCCCGCTGTACGGCGACGCCGGCCACGCGGGCGGCTACCGGCTGCTCGACGGGTACCGGACCCGTCTGACGGGTCTGAACGCCGACGAGGCGCAGGCCCTCTTCCTGGCCGGCGCCCCCGGCGCGGCCGCCCAGCTCGGCCTCGGCTCGGTGCTGGCCGCCGCGCGGCTCAAGGTCCGGGCGGCGCTCCCGCCGGAGCTGCGCACGCACGCCGACCGGATCAGCGGCCGCTTCCACCTGGACGCGCCCGGCTGGTACGCGGAGGCGGACGCGCACGAGGCGCCGCACCTGACCGCGGTCGCCGACGCGGTGTGGAACGACCGGGTCCTGGACGTCCTCTACCGGCGGTGGCGGGAGCCCACCGACGTCGAACGCCGGCTCAAGCCCTGGGGTCTGGTTCTCAAGGCGGGGCGGTGGTACGTCGTGGCCGGCCCCGGGCCGCGCACCTACCGAGTCGACAAGATCCTCGAACTCGCCGTCTCGGACGAGGAGTTCACGCGCCCTCCGGACTTCGACCTGGCCGCCCACTGGGCGCGCTACCAGCGCGGGTTCCATGAGCGCCTGTACCAGGGCAGGGCGGAGGCGGTGGTGCGGCTCGCACCGGGGGTGACGCTCGCCCGGGCGCGGGCGACGGGTCCCGACCCGTCGCCGGACGCGGACGGCTGGACGACTCTCACCGTGCCGATCGAGTCCGTCGAGCACGCTCACGCCGAGTTCCTGCGCCTGGGCGCGGACGTCGAGGTCCTGCGGCCGGCCGAGCTGCGCGCGCGGATCGCGCGGACGGCGACCGAACTGGCCGCGCGATACGCCGAGCGGCCGCTGTCCGGACACGGGTGAGGGGACGGCGTCCCGCCGTCCCCTCGCATGGCGTCCCCGCCGGGGGTCAGCCCACCGTGCAGCTCTGATCGCCGAGCTTGAACGCGGCGGGCTTCGTGTTCGAGCCCGACCAGTTCCCGGTGAAGCCGAAGCCGACCGACGAGCCGGCCGCCACGTTGCCGTTCCAGGCGATGTTCTTCGCGGTGACCGCCGCGCCCGTCTGGGTGTGGTCGGCGTTCCAGAGCTGGGAGATCGTCTGCCCGTCGGCGAACGTCCAGCCCAGGCTCCATCCGGACCACGCGCTCGTGCCGGTGTTGGTGAGCTTCACGTCCGCCTGGAAGCCGCCCGACCACTGGTTGGTGATGGTGTACGTCACCGCGCAGGCTCCGGTCGGGGTGGGGGGCGTGGGGTCCGTGCCGCCGCCTCCGCCGTCCCCGCCTCCGGTGTCGGACGTGTCGCCGTAGACGACGCCCCGGCCGTTCGTCGACACGTACACCCGGCCGTACACCCGCGGGTCGCCGGTGATGGCCCCGCCCGTCCAGCCCCACTGGTGGGCGTCGTCGTTGACACGGGTCCAGGTGGCCCCCTTGTCCGTCGAGCGGAAGATGCCGCGGACGCCGGCGATCTTCGCGCTGGTGTACAGGGTCTGGTACGAGGCGCCCGTCGCCGCCTTGCCGAAGCCGATCGTGTCCGCCTGCTCGACGGTGGACAGCTTGGCGAAGGTCGCGCCGGCGTCGGTGGAGTGCCACAGTCCGTACGCGCCGTCGCTCGCCCCGCCCGCCAGCCACACGTCGCCCCGGCCGCCCGGCAGCGCCTTGAAGCGCACGCTGTCCCCGCTCGGCAGCCCGGTCGCAGCGGACGCGGTGAAGGTCGCGCCGCCGTCCGAACTCACGTAGAACCTGCCGGACTTGAACCCGTAGAACACCTTGGGATCGACCCGGTCCGACTCGACGACCGCGTCCGCGGGGATGCCGCTCGCGGCCTGCCACGAGGTGCCGAAACCGGTGGTGTACTGCACGGGCGCGCCCGCCGGGCTCCACACGAACCGGCTGCCGTCGGCCGCCGCGGCGACCGTTCCGCCGCCGCTGACGCCCGAAGGGTCGGTGCCGGCGAACCAGTTGGCGCCGTTGTCCGTGGAGAACGCCACGTGCGGGCCGGAGTCGAGGTTGCCGACCCGGACCACCGTGGCGGGGTTCTTCTCGGCGAAGTCCAGGCTCGTCGTCGTCGTGAAGTTCGGCGAGGTGTACATCATCGACGGCGTCTTCGTCAGGTCCGTGTGGCGGAAGCCGCCGACGTCGCCGAGCGCGCTGAGCAGCGGGGCTCCGGTCGGGGGAGAGGCCAGGTCGTTGACGGCCGTCTCCTCCAGCCCCTGCACCATCGGCTTGAGGGTGAACCGGCCCCCGCTGTCCCACTGGGAGAGGTTCTCCGTCCCGTAGATCGTCGCGCCCGTGCCGTACATCATGCGGCTGGAGTTGAACGGGTCGATCTCCAACGCCTCGGTCATCCAGCCGAGTTTGGGCGTCTGCTCGGGTGGCGACGGGTTCGCTCCCCAGGTCAGCCAGGGAGCGGACGAGACGTCCATCGTGTACCGGTTGGCGCGGTCGGGGTACGACGTGTAGTCCCAGGCCTTCGTCCAGGCGCCGCCGCTGTTGGTCGACCGGAAGATCTGCGTGTCCGGCCACCAGGAACTGTAGGCGGTGGCCATGACGGTGCCGGGCCTCTGCCGGTCGATCGTCAGCCCGCTGAAGCCGTAGTAGGTGTCGGCCTCCGCGACCGGGCTGATGTCCGTCCACGTCCCGGTGGCCGTCGCGTACCGCCACAGCCGGCCCTTGCCGCCGTCGTAGGGGCCGCCCTTGTCGCTGTAGGCGAGGTACAGGTAGCCGTTGACGGCGTCCAGCACGCCCTTGTGCGCCAGGTATCCCGTCGGCTGTCCGGCCAGCCTGGTCCAGGTCACGCCCGCGTCCGTCGACCGGTACACGGCGTTGTCCTTGTCCGCGACCCCGACGTAGACCGTTTTCGTGGCGGTCCCGGAGGATCCGGTGGACTCGTCGAAGGTGACCCAGACGATGCCCTGGTTGTCGGAGGCGTACCCGCTCGTGTCGGAGGGGTCCTGCTGGTAGTTGCCGACGTTGGGGAAGGCGGTCACCTGCGACCAGGTCACGCCCGAGTCGGTCGACCGCCACAGCCCCTTGCCGCTCGGGGCGCCCAGGTACAGCACGCTGTTCTTGTTCGGGTCGACCGCGAGCCGCTCGCCCATGCCCCGGCCGGGCATGTTCCCGCCGAGCTTGAAGGGAAGGTCCGTCTTGCGCCAGCTCGCGCCCCGGTCGGCGGAGCGCAGCACCGCCCCGTTCCCCGGGTCCCAGCTGTTGGTGTACGTGCCGACGGCCGCGTACACCTTGTTCGGGTCGACGGAGTCGGAGGCCAGGCTCACCACGCCGGTGTGCCCCCAGTCCGTCCAGCCGACCGAGTCCAGCAGCGGGGTCCAGCTCTTGCTCGACTCCTGCCAGCGGTAGGCGCCGCCGATGTCGGTGCGGGCGTACGCGAGGTTCTTCTCCTTGCGGTTGAAGACGATGCCCGGCACGAAGCCGCCGCCGTCGATCCGGGCGTTCTTCCAGGTGTACGACTCGGCGGCGAGCGTCGCCTGCGGGCCGTCCGACGCGAGCGCGGGCGGGCTGCCCGCGATCAGGCCGGCGGCGAGCGCCAGCACGGCCGTGAGGATGCGGGTTCTTCGCACGGTGGGGTCCTTCCTCGCGAAACGCCATGGGGGGGAGGAGATCGGTGCGGCGGGAGGTGCGGGGACGTGCGGGCGCCGGACGCGGGGGCGGCGGGCCGGGTTCGGCGCGGGACGTGTCCGGTGCGGGAGTGTCCGGTGCGGGACGTGCGATGGCCGGGCGGCCCCCTGTGCGGGTGGGGGCCGCCCGGCCGGGCCCCGTCGTCAGGTGACGGGGCCACGTACGCGGAGCCTTCGAGCGGCTCCGCCGAGGGGCGGTGTCACCCCGCGCGCCCGGGTCCCGAAGACGGCCGGGGGCGCGGGGATCCGCACGGCCGGCGTCAGCCGGCCCGCGGACGGACACCGCCCGCACCGCGGAGTGCCCAGCGGGGACTATTCGAGAAGCTCCGCGTACGAGCCCATGGCCAGGGCGATGTCTGCCTGGGCCCAGAAGCGGTGGTAG
>NZ_JAHHIT010000236.1 GCF_024539675.1 Streptomyces hilarionis
GCGGAAGGGGGATCTGGGAGGAGAGGAGAGGGGGGAGGGGCGGACGGGAAGGTCCGCGGAGTGCGGCAGCAAACCGTGCAAGGTTCGCGTCGTGGCGCGGTCGGAATCAACCGGTTTTCCGTGGCGACAGCGGGATCCGGGCACGACCAACCCGAGCAGAACGTCCCGGATGTTCCGAAGAAGTCCGGAAAGCGATGCGAACATGGGCCGATGCGACTCGGTGAAGGGCGGCGCGCGGGCGCCGCCGCAGTGGCCTCCGCCCTTCTGTCCGCGGTGCTGGCCGCCTGTGTGGGGGCCGGCGCGGAACGCGGAAGTGACGGCATGGCAGGGGCCGGTCCGCACAGCGGCGGTCGCTCGCCCGGAGCGGCCGCGGCGAGCGGCCTCCCGGGTGTCGGCGAGCGGCTGCGAGGGCGGATTCCCGTGGCCGCGCGCCAGGTGGTGGCGGTGTACGGCGACGGAAGGAACTCCGCACGGGCCACCGTGGTGCTCTACGCCGAACGGGGCCGCCACTGGGAGCGGGTTCGCGCCTGGCCGGGCCACAACGGCAAGAGGGGGTGGACGGCCGGGCACCGTGCCGGTGACAACCGCAGCCCGGTGGGCGTGTTCACCCTCACCGACGCCGGTGGGGTGCTCGCCGACCCCGGGACCAGGCTGCCCTACACGAGGTCCGCGTCCTTCGCGGCGCCGCGCTGGTGGGCGAGATCGCACTGGCACGACTTCGACTACGTCATCGCCATCGACTACAACCGCGTCAAGGGTGCGCCGCCCGACGATCCGACGCGGCCCGACGGGCAGGAGAAGGGGGGCGGCATCTGGCTGCACATGGACCACGGCAGCGGTACGTCGGCCTGCGTCAGCGTGTCCCGGGCGGCGATGGAACACCTGTTGCGCACGCTCGACCCGCACGAGCATCCTGTGGTGGTCATGGGGGACCGGGCCTCGTTGCGGGCGTGAGGGCGAGCGGATGAGGGGCCGCGGTGTCACGCCGCCGGGGCCGGCGCGCAGTGGTGGAGGCCCCGGACGCGTCATTGCGGGGAGTCGCGGACACCCCGTAGAACACGGGCCATGAGACGTCGGATAATCATGTCCATGCTCACCGGGGCGAGTCTCCTGGCGAGCGCCCTCATCGGCGGCGGAACGGCCCGTGCGGCCGCGCCCGCGCCCTTGACGGCCGAGGCTCCCGCGGAGTTCGGCACCGACTGGCACGACCCTCTCACCGCCGCACCGGCTGTGGCCCGCCCGCATACGAAGTCGTGCCGGGTCACCCTCGCCGACGCGCGGTTCCGCGACTTCACGCCGTACCGCGGCTCCTACCTCCCCCCGCGAGGCTGCGGCGACCACTGGAGCACCGTGGTGCTCCGGCTGGACGGCAAGGTCAAGGGGAGGCAGTTCGACCGGCTCGGCTATCTGCATGTCGGAGGCGTGGAGATCCTCCGCACCTCGACGCCCGAGCCGTCCCCCGACGGCATCGAGTGGTCCGTCGAGAAGGACGTCACCCGGTACAGCGACACCTTCCGCTCCGCCCAGGACGTGGAGATGCTCATCGGCAACGTCGTCGACGACACCTACACGGGTGTGATCGACGTCGAGGCGACCCTCACGTTCTACGCCGGAAGGCCGACGGCCGCCGCCGTCCCCGATCGCGTCCTCACCACGGCCGACGGCCCGGGCGGGGCGACCCTCACCACGCCCCGCAACAGCGAACGCGTCGTGGCGGAGGTGTACGCCACCGGCTCGGGCGGTGGATGCGAGGAGTACTGGTACCTGGCCGTGCCCGCGGCGGCCCCGTACTCCTGCCGGACCGACGACGGCCCCTATCGGGAGGTGCAGGTCGCGGTCGACGGGAGACTGGCCGGAATCGCCACGCCCTTCCCGACCGTCTGGACGGGCGGCTGGTCCAACCCCTTCCTCTGGTACGTGATCCCGGGGCCCCGCGCTTTCGACGTCAAGCCGATCGAATACGACCTGACCCCCTTCGCCGGGATCCTCAACGACGGCCGCCCGCACCGGATCGAGGTGTCGGTCGTGGGCGTGCCCGCGGGGCAGAGCGGCTGGAGCACCCCCGTCAACGTCCTGGTGTGGCAGGACCCGGGCAGGGCCGTCGTCGGCGGGCGTCTCGTCACGCATGACGCGGGGAGCCCCACCGGCTCCAGCGTCTACACACCCGGCACGGAGCACCGGGTCGACACCGGGGCCGCTCACCGGCTGACCGTCTCCGGCTACCTCGACACCTCGCACGGCCGGGTGCGCACGACCGTCAGCCGCGCCGTCGCCCACACCTCCGTGCACCGCTGGAACGACGGGGAGACCGTGGACGGCCTGGAGGCCGGCTGGACGGACGACGAGACGGTCACCGTCGACGGCCGCGGGCCCGCCCGGTCGACCCGCACGCACCGGACGTACACCATGAACGGCGTCACCACCCTCGGCGCCGACGCCCGGCTGCGCACCCGGCTGACCCTGGGCGACCGGGCCGACGCGACGACGACCCGAGCGAATCGCCGCGTCGCGTGGTCGCGGCTCGACGACACCTACCGCGGGGACGCCTCCTACACCGTGGACGTGCCCCGCGACCAGCGCCACGCCGTCGGCACGACGAGTGAGCGCTACCGGCTCCACGGCTCCGGCGGCTGCCACGACCGACGGCTGACCACCGTCCAGGGGGTGCTGACCGAGGACCGCCGGGGCTGCTGAGCCCGAACGCGTGCGACGCGTCGCCCGGGAGGGGATTTACGCGACGGAAACACCGCGGTTGCGCGCGTGATCAACGGCGGCTGCACAGTGATGCACACGGAAACCGCTTTCCGTATCGCAGAAGTCCCTGCGGCTTCTCCGTGGCTTCCCTGTGCCACCGTGCCCCGTGCCGCCGTCCCCCTAGGAGCGCCCGTGCAGCCGTCCGTCCCGTCTCCCCCGCGACGCGTCGCACGCCTACTGCGTACCTCTCTCTTCGCCCAGGTCGCTGTCGCACTGGTCCTCGGCGTGATCGTCGGACGACTCTGGCCCGGCGTGGCCGCGGACCTCCAGCCGCTCGGCGACGGCTTCACCCGGCTCATCAAGACGATCATCTCGCCCCTGGTGTTCTGCGTGGTCGTCGTGGGCATCGCCAAGGCCGGGGACCTGAAGGCCTTCGGCCGGATCGGGCTCAAGGCCCTGGTCTGGTTCGAGGTCGCGAGTACGTTCGCCCTGGTCATCGGATTGCTGGCCGCCAACATCGTCCAGCCGGGCTCGGGCATGAACGTCGACCCCGCCACGCTCGACGCCTCGGCGGTCGACGCGAAGACCGGCGGCGGTTCGCTGCCCTCGACCACCGAGTTCGTCGTGAACGCGCTCCCCACCAGCTTCGTCGGCGCCTTCGCGGAGAACTCACTGCTCCAGGTGCTCGTCCTGGCCTGCCTGGTGGGGGCGGCGCTCCTGCATCTCGGCCACACGAGGGTGCCCAAGGTGCTGCCCGCCATCGAGCAGGCCCAGGAGATCGTCTTCGCCGTCGTCGGGTTCGTCATGCGACTGGCGCCGATCGCGGTGTTCGGGGCGACGGCCGTCCTGATCGGCAACTACGGGCTCGGTGTGATCGAGACCTACGGCAAACTGATCGCCCTGTGCTATGCGGCGGCGGCCCTGTTCATCGCGCTGCTCGCCGTCGCGCTGCGGGTGGTCACCGGGTTGAGCCTGTGGAAGTTCCTGCGCTACATCCGTGCCGAGATGCTTCTCGCGCTCGGCACGGCGTCCACCGAATCCGTCATGCCCCGCGTGATGCAGAAGCTGCGCAGGGCCGGGGCCCGTGACGACGCCGTGGGGCTGGTGCTGCCGACGGGCTACTCGTTCAACCTCGACGGGGCCTCGCTCTACCTGTCGATCGGCACCCTGTTCATCGCCCAGGCGGTGGGCGTGGACCTCGGCCTGAGCGAGCAGATCACGGTGATCCTGGTCCTGATGCTCACCAGTAAGGGCATGGCGGGCATCCCCGGCTCGGCCTTCCTCGCGCTGTCGGCGACCGCCTCCTCGCTCGGGGCCGTTCCGGCCGGCGCCGTCGCGCTGCTGCTGGGCGTGGACCGCATCATGGACTCCATGCGGGTCGTCACCAACCTGCTCGGCAACTGCGTCGCGGTCTTCGCCGTCTCCCGCTGGGAGGGTGCGCTCGACCTGGAGCAGGCCAGGAAGGTGCTGGACGGTGATGTGCCGGAGGAGTCGGCGGGGACCGAGAACCCCCTCGGGGCCGACGCCACGACCGGCGCCGCGGGCGGGGTGCCGCCTCAGCCCGTCAAGGAGACCGCGTCCGACCCCGCCTGACCGAACGCCGCCGGCGTCGCCGTGGCGAGCGGACCCCGTTGACGCCCACCACGGCCATGACGACGACGGCGACGGCGACGACAACGGCGATGACGAAGGCGACCTTGACGTGACGGGCCGCGCCACCTCCCTCCCTGACCACCGGGAGGGAGGTGGCGCGGCCCGTTCGCGCGCGGTTCAGCGCGTGCGTCCCGGCTGCTCCTTCCGGTCCGGCTCGCTCCGCCGGTCCGGCTCGCCCTCGCCCGCGTGCTCCCGCTCGTCGTGTCGTTCCCGCCCCGGCTCGTGGTCCACCGACTCGCCGCCCACCAGCGCGTCCAGCAGACTGCTGAGCACCTCGCGCTCCAGCGTCGTCAGCGGGTCGAGGATCTCCTCCGCCGCAGACACGCGGGCGCCGCGCAGCTCGCGCAGGGCCCCGCGACCGCCTTCCGTGAGCTCGATCCGGATGACCCGCCGGTTGGTGGGGTCGGGGGCCCGGCGCGCAAGGCCGCTCGCCTCCAGCCCGTCGACCAGGGTCGTCACGGCCCGGGGCACCACCTCGAGCCGTGCGGCCAGGTCGGCCATGCGCGGCGGTCCGTCGCAGTGCGCGAGGGTGCGCAGCAGCCGGGCCTGGGCCGGCGTGACACCCAGCCCGCTCCGTTGCAGATGGCGCTTCTGGATGCGGTGCACCCGGCGCGTGAGCCGCAGCAGTTGCTCGGCGAGCAGGCTGTCGGAATCGGGGGTGGTCATGCGGGAACAATATCAGGATGCCGTTCATTGTGAGTATAGGTAACAATGAGCTACGCTCCGTCAGTCCTCGTCATCACACCCTCCGTAGGAGCCATGCCCCGAGATCACATCGACTGGACCCCCACACCCGGCGCGTCGGCCGACGAACCCCGTCAGGTGCGCCGCATCCTCGCCCTCTTCAAGCCCTACCGCGCCCGGCTCGCCGTCGTCGGCCTGCTGGTCGCCGCGTCGTCGCTGGTCACCGTGGCCACGCCCTTCCTGCTCAAGGAGACGCTGGACGTCGCGATCCCCCAGGGGCGCACCGGCCTGCTGAGCCTGCTCGCCCTCGGCATGATCCTCAGCGCCGTGCTCGGCGGAGTCTTCGGCGTCCTCCAGACGCTCATCTCCACCACGGTCGGCCAGCGCGTCATGCACGACCTGCGAACGGCCGTCTACGGGCGTCTGCAACGCATGTCCCTGGCCTTCTTCACGCGCACGCGCACCGGCGAGGTGCAGTCCCGCATCGCCAACGACATCGGAGGCATGCAGGCGACCGTCACCTCCACCGCGACCTCGTTGGTCTCCAACTTCACGGGCGTGGTCGCCACGATCATCGCGATGGTCGCCCTCGACTGGCGGCTGACGGTCGTCTCGCTCCTGCTGCTGCCGGTGTTCGTGTGGATCAGTCGCCGGGTCGGCAACGAGCGCAGGAAGATCACCACCCAGCGTCAGAAGCAGATGGCCGCGATGGCCGCCACGGTCACCGAGTCGCTCTCGGTCAGCGGCATCCTGCTCGGCCGCACCATGGGCCGGGCCGACTCCCTCACGCAGGCCTTCTCGAACGAGTCCGAGCAGCTGGTGGACCTGGAGGTCCGGTCGAACATGGCCGGTCGCTGGCGCATGGCCGTGATCGGGATCGTCATGGCGGCCATGCCCGCCGTCATCTACTGGACGGCCGGAATAGCGCTACAGCTCGGCGGCCCCGACGTCTCCCTCGGGACGATCGTCGCCTTCGTGTCGCTCCAGCAGGGCCTGTTCCGCCCGGCCGTCAGCCTGCTGTCGACCGGCGTGCAGATCCAGACCTCGCTGGCGCTCTTCCAGCGCATCTTCGAGTACCTCGACCTCCCCGTCGACATCACCGAGCGCGAGAACCCGGTCCACCTCGACCAGATCAAGGGCGAGGTGCGTTTCGAGGACGTCGTCTTCCGCTACGACGACCGTGACGGCGAGGACGGCGGCGACGGACGCAAGGGTGACGGCGGCGGCGCGCGGGCGGTCGGGCCGATCCTCGACGGCATCGACCTCACCGTCCCCGCGGGCGGCAGCCTCGCCGTCGTCGGTCCGACCGGCGCGGGCAAGTCCACACTGGGCCACCTGGTGCCGCGGCTGTACGACGTGACGGGCGGCCGTGTCACCCTCGACGGCGTCGACGTGCGCGACCTCGACTTCGACACTCTCGCCCGCGCGGTCGGCGTCGTCTCGCAGGAGACGTACCTCTTCCACGCCACGGTCGCCGACAACCTGCGCTTCGCCAAGCCGGACGCCACCGACGAGGAGCTGCACGCGGCGGCCCGGGCGGCGCAGATCCACGACCACATCGCCGCACTGCCCGACGGCTACGACACGGTGGTCGGCGAGCGCGGGCACCGCTTCTCGGGCGGGGAGAAGCAGCGCCTGGCCATCGCCCGCACCATCCTGCGCGATCCGCCGGTGCTCATCCTCGACGAGGCCACCAGCGCTCTGGACACCCGTACGGAGCAGGCCGTCCAGGACGCCATCGACGCGCTGTCGGCCAACCGCACCACCCTCACCATCGCCCACCGGCTGTCCACGGTCCGCGACGCCGACCAGATCGTGGTCCTGGACGCCGGAACGGTGGCCGAACGCGGCACGCACGAGGAGCTGTTGCGGCAGGACGGCCGGTACGCGGCCCTTGTGCGTCGGGACGCCCGGCTGGAGCCGACAAGATGAAAGTATGTCTGGCTATGCCGGTTTTGCGATGATCTGAGGGTTACCGTGCCCCCATGCAGATGAACACTCCGCCCCGGAGAACGATTCGACTGACGCGCCGGGGCCGTATTGTCCTGATCGCGACCGGAGCCGTCGTGGCCGGCGCCGCCGTGGCGGTGCCGCTGCTGACCCTGGGCAGTGCCGCGCGGGAGCCGAAACCGAGGACCCTGGTCATCCCCGAGGGCTGGCGCGCGAGCCAGGTCTACGCGGCGATCGACAAGGCCCTCGCCCTGCCGTCCGGAACCGCCAGGAAGGCGATGCCGACAGCGGGCCTGAAGCTCCCGGCCGACGCCAAGGGCAACCCGGAGGGGTACCTCTTCCCGGCCACGTATCCGTTGGACGAGAAGGCCACGCCGCGGACCCTGCTGGCGTACATGGTCGACACGGCCGACAAGCGGTTCAACGGCGCACCCGTCACCGCGGGCGCCCAGCGCAACGCCATGAACGTGTACCAGGCGGTCACCGTCGCCAGCCTCGTCCAGGCCGAGGCCGCCACCAAGGCGGACATGGGCAAGGTGGCCCGGGTGGTGTTCAACCGTCTGGAGCGCGGGATGCCCTTGCAGATGGACTCCACCATCAACTACGCGCTGAACCGCTCCACCTTGAAGACGACGCAGAGCGACACCCGTGTCCAGAGCCCCTACAACTCCTACCAGCGCATGGGCCTGCCCCCGACGCCCATCGGCAACCCCGGCGAGGAGGCGATGCGCGCCGTCGTCAACCCCACGCCGGGCGACTGGCTGTACTTCGTCACCGTGAAACCCGGCGACACGCGCTTCACCGCGAGCCTTCCGGAGCACCAGCGCAACGTCGCGGAGTTCAACCGCAACCAGAAGACGTCCGCGAGCCCGCCCGTCGCGGCCCGGTGAGGCGCCGGGACGTCAGGCGGCGACGCCCGACCCTTGCGCGAGCAGCCGCCTGATGTCCCGTACGGCCGCGCGGCCGGCCCGGTTGGCGCCGACGGTGCTGGCCGACGGCCCGTAGCCGACGAGATGGACGCGCGGGTCGGCGGCCGCGCGCGTGCCCTCGATCCGGATGCCGCCGCCCGGCTCACGCAGCCGCAGCGGCGAGAGGTGGTCCACCGCCGCCCGGAATCCGGTGGCCCACAGGATGACGTCGGCGTCGACCCGCCGGCCGTCGGCCCACTCCACGCCCTCCGGGGTGATCCGGTCGAACATGGGCAGCCGGTCCAGCACTCCGTCGGCCAGCCCCCGGCGGATCGCGTCGTTGAGCGGCAGACCCGTCACGGAGACGACGCTCCGGGGCGGCAGACCCTGCCGTACGCGCTCCTCCACGAGCGCGACCGCCGCGCGGCCCGCCTCCTCGTCGAAGGGCCCTTCCCTGAAGACCGGCGGCCGGCGCGTCACCCAGGTGGTGGCGGCCGCGTGCGGCGCGATCTCCAGAAGATGCTGGGTGCCTGACGCCCCGCCGCCCACCACGACCACCCGGGCCCCGGCGAACGCCTCGGGGCCCGGGTACTGGGCGGTGTGCAGCTGCCGTCCGCGAAAGGTCTCCTGGCCGGGATAACGCGGCCAGAACGGCCGGCCCCAGGTGCCGGTGGCGTTGATCAGGGCCCGCGCGGACCACGTCGCGTCCGGGGTCTCCACCAGCAGGCGTCCGGCGGGGCCCTCCCGGACCGCCCGTACGTCCACCGGTCGCCGCACGCGCAGATCGAACCGGCGCTCGTACGCGGCGAAGTAGTCGCCGATCACCTCGGACGACGGCCGGTCGGGATCCGCGTCCGTCAGCTCCATCCCCGGCAGCGCGTGCATCCCGTGCACCTTGCCGTACGTCAGCGAGGGCCAGCGGAACTGCCAGGCGCCGCCCGGGGCCGGCGCACGGTCGAGCACCACGAAGTCGCGCTCCGGCTCGAAGCCGGTGCGCCGCAGGTGATAGGCGCCGGCCAGACCCGCCTGACCCGCGCCTATGACGACGACCTCGACCTCGCGCACATCGTTCACGTTTCTACCAACGCCGCGGAGGACGTGGATCTTCCCCGGCAGCCGCCATGGAGGCCGTGACGGCCGCGGGGCGGACTTGGGCGGGCGCCGCTCGTGCCCGGGCGGGCGCGCTCGTGCCCGGGCGTCGTCGGCGTCCAGCCCCCCCCCCC
>NZ_JAHHIT010000237.1 GCF_024539675.1 Streptomyces hilarionis
GCGGTACATGCCGCGGGGAGGGGTGGGGGGAAGCGTTGTCCGGGACGCCGTCGCGCGGTCCCGGTGGGAGGGCGGGGGGTGGCCCTGGGCTCCCGGCACGTGACCATGCCGACGTGTGCGAGACGAAACCGGGGAGTACGACCATGGATGCGACTGCGTGCCCTTACGCCCTCGACGTGACGGGGCGTGACCTCGCGGGCGAGGCCGCGATGCTGAGGGCCCAGGGGCCGGCCGTTCGCGTGGAGCTGCCGGGGGGAGTGGTGGCCTGGGCGGTGGTGCGCCAGCGGTACGTGGAGCGGCTGCTCACCGACCCCCGGGTCTCGAAGGACGCGCGGCAGCACTGGCCCGACTTCATCGAGGGGAGGATCACGCAGGAGTGGCCGCTCTACCCGTGGGTGGCGAACGAGAACATGCTGTTCGCCTACGGGGCCTCGCACACCCGGCTGCGCCGCCTGGTGGCCGGGGCGTTCACGGCGCGCCGCTCCGAGGCGATGCGGCCGCGGGTCGAGCAGATCGCGGCCGAACTCGTCGACTCGCTCGCGCGGTCGGGCGGACAGGGGGCGCCGGTGGACCTGCGGTCCGGGTTCGCGGAGCTGCTGCCGATGCGGGTGATCTGCGAGCTGTTCGGGGTGGAGCAGGGCGCGGAGACCGACGCCCTGTGCAGGGCGCTGCACACGGTGTTCGGCACCACGATCAGCGGCCAGGAGGTCGAGGCGGCCCGTCTGGACGCCTTCGTCCGGCTGTCGGCACTGGTCGAGGCCAAGCGCGCCGAGCCCGGCGACGATCTCACGTCCCTGCTGATCCAGGCGCGCGACCAGGACGACCGGCTCAGCGAGGAGGAACTGCTGGGCACCCTCTTCCTCATGATCGCCGGCGGCCAGGACACCACGGCCGCCCTGATCACCAACGCGATCGCCGCGCTGCTGCTCGCGCCCGAGCAGCTGGAGCACGTCCGGGAGGGCCGGGCGAGCTGGGAGGACGTGGTCGCCGAGACGATGCGGGTGCACACCCCCGGGGCGTACTCGCCGATGCGGTTCGCCGTCGAGGACATCGACCTGGACGGGGTGCTGATCCGCAAGGGCGAGGCCGTCCTCGTGAACTTCGCGGCCGGCGGCCGGGACCCGGAGCGTCACGGTCCGCACGCCGACCGCTTCGACCTGCTGCGCAGGGACCGCGACAGCCTGGGCTTCGGCCACGGACCGCACCGGTGCATGGGCGCCCCGCTCGCCGGGGTGGAGGCCGAGAGCGCCTTCGCCGCGCTGTTCGCCCGCTTCCCCCGCATGACGCTCGCCTGCCGCCCGGAGGAACTGCGGCCGATGCCGAGTTTCCTGATGAACAGTCACCGCGCGCTGCCGGTCCTGCTCGACCCGCGGGACGGCTGAACGCCCGCCGCTCGCCGGACCGGCCGGGCTTCGTCCCGCGCCGGGCCGCGTCGCCGGCCGCGTCCCGTGGCGTCCTGTGCGCCCGCGTCGGCCGCGCTACCGGGACTCGACCCGGCCGAGGGCGTGCGGGCCGGTGGTGAGCGCGTCGCACGCCGTCTGCCAGGCCGGGTCGCCCGGGTAGAGCCGGCTGCGCAGGTAGGCCCAGGTCAGCCGCTGGACCGCGGCGACCCGTTCGGGGCTGTCGTCGGTCGTCTCGGCGACGTCGTACCCGGAGACGCCGCCGAGGCCGTGCTCCGCGTCGAACAGCGTCAGCAGGGTCTTGGGCGCGGGGGCCAGCAGATAGGGGTCGGCGTGCCACCGCGGGCCGTCGACCGTGAGATGGGCGGAGTCGTCCTTGTCGCCCGCGACGACCAGCGCCGGCGTCGTCATGGTGGAGAAGTCCGTGGTCAGGAGGAAGCCGAAGTTCCGCGCCACGGTCTCGGTGAGGGCGTCGCCGCCCCGGCCGGGTGCGGCGAGCAGCACGCCCGCCGTGATCCGCGGGTCGGCCAGGTCCACCTCCGTGGCGTCCTCGGGGTCGGTGAGGCGGGCGCCGAGCAGCAGGCTCGCGGTGTGGCCGCCCATCGAGTGCCCGGCCACCGCCACCCGGCCGCGGTCCAGACGCCCCGGAAGCTGCGGCACGGCGGCCTCGATCGCGTCGAGCCGGTCCAGGATGTGCCGCATGTCCTCCGCCCGTGAACGCCAGAACATCGGAGCGCCGGGGGTGTCGGGGGCCAGGGTCAGGGTGCGGGAGCTCAGATGGGTGGGCTGGATGACGGCGAAGCCGTGCGCCGCCCAGAACTGGGCGAGCGGGGCGTAGCCGTCCAGGGAGGAGAGGTGGTGGGAGTGGCCCTGGCCGTGCGAGAGGAGGACGACCGGCAGGTCGTCCCCGGTGACGGGCGCGGTGATCCGCAGCTGGAGGTCCACGGGCCGGCCGGGGATCTCCAGTGTGACCGGGCCGACCGAGAGGACGGCGGGGGGCGGGCTGAGGACGTCGGTGGAGAAGGCCGGTTCGCTCATGGTGGGTGTTTCCCTTCGGTGGCCTCCCCGGCCGCCGGGCCGAGGGGCCGGGGTCGGGGGAGACGGGCAGGAGCGAGCGTCCGGCCCGGCACCACGCCAAAGCGGAACGTCGCTCCGTTTAATCTACGGAACGCTGTTCCGTTTCGTCAACGCGAAGGGAGGCGGCCCCGGTTCACGTGCGGGGCCGCCGACGGTCCACCGGGTCAGCGGGTCAGTCGGTGCCTGCGGCCGCCGCGCCGGAACCGCACGGCGGCGTACGCCAGATCGGCCACCAGCACGACCGCGCCGATGATCAGCAGATAGAACAGCCCGTGGGCCGCGAATCCGATGATGCCGAGGACGAGGGCGGCGAGGATCAGGAACAGGAACAGGCTCATCGGCTCTCCCGGCGGTCTCGTCGGCTCAGCGGCGGGCGAGGCGGCGTTCGCCTCCGACACCCGGCATGTAGTCCAGTTCGTAGTGCGCGAACACCTTCGGTTCGTCCTCGGCGGGCAGTTCGCCGTCGACGTCGATCGCCGGTGCCTTCTTCACGGCGTTCTTGTCGTGCACGACGCGCAGATAGCCCGGGCCGACCGTGGCGCCCGTGAGGGGGACGAACACCAGGCGGCGCCGGGTGGGCAGTCCGACGGTCACGGTGGCGAACGAGGGACTGTCCGTGCCGGTGTCCACGTAGACCGACTCCAGCACGCCGATCCTGTGCCCCTGCGGATCGACCACGTCGTGACCGCGCCATTCACGGATGTCACCGGCTTCGAACATGAGAACCTCCCGGACGTCCGGGTACCCGCCTTCCCCGCCGCGATGCCGGTGACCGGCGCTCGTGCGGTCCGCGGCGTCACAGCGGCCGGGCCATCAGCACGGCGACGTCGTCCTGGACCGGAGCGGGCAGCATGTGCGCGAGGACGTCGTCGCAGAGCGCCGTCAGCGACCGGCCGGGCCCGCGCAGGGCCTTCGCGAGCCGGGCCAGCCCCTGGTCGAGGTCCGCGCCCCGCGTCTCGATCAGGCCGTCGGTGTACAGGACGAGCAGCGCGCCCGGCGGCAGCGGGACCCGCTCGGTCCCGAACTGGCCGCCGCCGGTCCCCAGCGGAGTCCCCGGCGAGCCGTCGAGGAAGGCGATCGCCCCGCCGGGCGACACCACGACCGGCGGGGGGTGGCCGGCCCGGGCCACGAGACAGCCGCCGGTGGCGGGATCGTGGACGGCGTAGACGCAGGTCGCGAGCTGGTCCTCGCCCATGTCGGCCACCAGGGCGTCCAGCGAGCGGAGCATCTCGGCGGGGTCGATGCCCAGGCGGGCGAGGGTGCGCACGGCGGCACGGAGCTGGCCCATGATCGCCGCGGCGTGGATCCCGTGCCCCATGACGTCTCCGATGACGAGTCCGGTGCGCTCCTCGGGCAGCGCGATGACGTCGAACCAGTCCCCGCCGACGTCGTGTTCGCTGGCGGGCCGGTAGCGACCCGTAAGCTCCAGGCCGGGGACGGCGGGCAGCGCGCTGTTGGTCAGACTGCGTTGCAGGGTGAGGGCCGCCGCCCGTTGCCGGGTGTACATCAGCGCGTTGTCGATGTTGAGGGCGCCGCGCGCCGCGAGCTCGTCGATCAGCACGCAGTCCTGGTCGTCGAAGGGCTCCCGGCTGCGCAGCCGGGTCACCACGACCGCGCCGAGCGCCTTGCCCCGCGCGACCAGCGGGACCAGCCGCGCGGAGCCCAGGCTCTTGAGGTAGGCGCGCAGCTCCTCGGCGCGCGGGTCGGGGACCAGCGCCGGGACGTCGGACCGGTACAGGTTGGTGGGACGGCCGTCGGCGATGACCCGCTCGTAGAGCGAGCCGCGCTCGAGCTGGGAGGTCATCCCCGGCACCAGCCGCGCCGTCGGGGCGGCCGGGTCGGGGAAGAGGGCGGCCATCCGGCGGATCACCCCGCGCGTGGCCTCCGTGGACTCGTCGGGACTCATTACGTCGTCGAGGAGCTGCACGTCGGCGGAGTCGGCGAGCTGGGGCACCAGCATCCGCACGATCTCCTCGCAGGTCTCCCACAGGTCCAGGGTGGTCCCGATGCGGGCGCCGGCCTCCGCGAGCAGCGCGAAGCGGCGCCGGGCCCGCTCGGCGTCGTGCTCGGCCCGCTGTCGCTCCGTGATGTCGATGAGCGACGCGATCACGCCCAGGGTCCGGCCGCTGCCGTCGACCAGCGGGGCGTAGGAGCAGGACCAGGTGCGTTCCCGGCCGGGGTCCGCCGGGGTGCGGCCGGTGCGGCGGACGTCGACGACGGCCGTGCCGCGGTCCAGCACCTCCTGCATGGTCTTCTCCAGGGCCACGGCGTTGACGCCGGGCACGACCTCCGTCAGCCGCTTGCCGAGGTGCTCGGCGGCGGAGACGCCGTTCATCCGGGCGAGTGCGTCGTTGACGCGCAGGAAGCGCAGGTCGGTGCCGAGGGTGGCCAGGCCGATGGGCGACTGGCTGAACAGGCTCTCCAGGGCCGCCAGGGAATCGCGCATGCGCAGGACCTCGGAGGTCTCCACCGCGATCAGCAGGGCGCCGGGCCGCCCCTGGGCGTCGGCCGCCGGCACGATCCACGTCTCCATGGTGACCGGATGGCCGTCGCGATGGCGCACCGACAGGGTGCCGACGACCGTCTCGCCGCCCTGGACGCGATGGGTGAGCTGGTCGGCCAGCTCGTGGTTGCCCTCGGGCACCAGCAGGGCGGAGGCCGGACGGTCTAGGACGTCCTGCGGCCGGAAGCCGAGCAGGTCCTGCGCGGCCAGCGACCACTCGACGATGCGCCCGTGCGCGTCCTCCCGCCACAGCGCGATCGGAAGCAGCTCGCGCAGGACACCCGCGTAGCCGACAGCGTCGGAGAGCTGTTCAACCGCCTGGTCCGCCCGGTGAGGAGCGCCCATCGCTGACCTCCCCAGAGGACGGGCAGGATTGCACACGAAAACACCATATCCGGAACAATGGGTTGTGATGGCGGATCCGCCCGAGGCCGTCCCGGCCCGGCGCCTCCGCCGTCCACCGGGTCCGCGGTCCACCGGGTCCGCGTCACCGGGCTTCGCCCCGGCCCGTGCCGCGCAGCCGCGGCCCGCGCCGCTCGGGGCGGCGGTACGTGATCGATCCCAGGGGTACCGGGGGACGGTCGACGCGCAGGGCGTCGTCGGCGGCACGAGGAGGCTGGCATGGACGAGGCTGGCACGGACGAGGCTGGCACGGACGAGGACGGCAGGGGCGCGGCCGGCCCGGGCGCCTCGGTCGACCGGATCGAGAACCCGTGGGGCGGACGCACCCCGTACGACCGCCACCGGTCCTGGCCCCCGCGCATGGACACCCATCTCGCGGCCGGTGTCGCACCCGAACAGGTGCAGCGGTGGGTGCAGGCGGCCTCGATCCTGCACTCCGACGGCGACGCCATGGACGTCGCCGTCCTGGACGGCCGCATGGTCGGCGTGCGCGGCCGGGCGGACGACCGGGTCAACCGCGGCCGGCTCGGCCCCAAGGACCTCTTCGGCTGGCAGGCCAACGCGTCGGAGGACCGGCTGACCCGGCCGCTGGTCCGCGAGGGCGGCCGTCTGGTGGAGTGCGACTGGGACACCACCATGCACCGGATCGTGACCCGCTCGCGCGAGCTGCTGAACGCCCGCGGGCCGGGATCGCTCGGCTTCTACACCTCCGGACAGCTGTACCTGGAGGAGTACTACACGCTGGCGGTCCTCGCCCGGGCGGGCATCGGGACCAACCACCTGGACGGCAACACCCGCCTGTGCACCGCCACCGCCGGCGAGGCGCTGAAGGAGTCCTTCGGCTGCGACGGCCAGCCCGGCTGCTACGACGACTTCGACCACGCCGACGCGGTCGCCCTGTTCGGGCACAACATCGCCGAGACCCAGCCCGTGCAGTGGATGCGGCTGCTCGACCGCCTGGAGGGCGGCGACCCGCCCCGCCTGCTCTGCGTCGACCCGCGCCCGACCCGGGCGGCCCGGCGGGCGGCCGTGCACCTCGCCCCGCGCGCGGGAACCAACGTGGCCCTGCTGAACGCGCTTCTGCACGAGATCATCCGCACCGACCGCGTCGACCACGACTACATCGCCGCCCACACCGTCGGCTTCGAGGAACTGGCGTCCCGCGTGGAGGAGTGCACCCCGCGGTGGGCCGCGGGCATCTGCGACGTGCCCGCCGCGTCGATCGGCGAGGCCGCCGACCTCCTCGGCGACGCCGACCGGCTGGTGTCCACCGTCCTCCAGGGCGTCTACCAGTCCCACCAGGCCACCGCGGCCGCCGTGCAGGTCGACAACCTGCACCTGATCCGCGGCATGCTGGGCCGGCCGGGCGCCGGGGTGCTTCAGATGAACGGGCAGCCCACCGCCCAGAACACCCGCGAGTGCGGCGCCGACGGCGACCTGCCGGGGTTCCGCAACTGGCAGAACGACGCCCATGTCGCCGACCTGGCGAAGGTGTGGAACGTCGAACCGGAGACCATCCCGCACTACGCCCCGCCCACCCACGCGATGCAGATCTTCCGCTACGCCGAGCAGGGCTCGATCCGCATGCTCTGGATCAGCGGCACCAACCCGGCGGTGTCCCTGCCCGAACTCTCCCGTATCCGCTCGATCCTGCGCCAGGAGCGGCTGTTCGTCGTCGTGCAGGACCTGTACCGCACCGAGACCGCCGAGCTCGCCGACGTGGTGCTGCCCGCCGCGACCTGGGGCGAGAAGACCGGCGTGTCCACCAACGCCGACCGCACCGTGCACCTGTCCGACAAGGCCGTCGAACCGCCCGGCGAGGCCCGGCCGGACCTCGACATCTTCCTCGACTACGCCGCTCGCATGGGCTTCCGGGACAAGGACGGCGGCCCGCTCATCACCTGGCAGGACCCGGAGTCGGCCTTCGAGGCGTGGAAACGCTGTAGCGCCGGCCGCCCGTGCGACTACACCGGCATCACGTACGCCAAGCTGCGCGACGCGAGCGGCGTCCAGTGGCCGTGCAACGAGCAGGCCCCCGACGGCACGCCACGCCTGTACACCGACGGCATCACGTGGGCGCACCCCGACGTCTGCGAGAGCTACGGCAAGGACCTGGAGACCGGCGCCTCGGACGGGCCCGTCGAGTACCGCTCCCTCAACCCGGACGGCAGGGCCGTGATCCGGGCGGCGGCCTACGTGCCCCCGCACGAGGCGCCCGACGCGGAGCACCCCTTCCAGCTGACCACCGGCCGCACCCTCTACCACTTCCACACGCGGACCAAGACGGGGCGCGCGCCCCAACTGAACGCGGCCGCCCCCGACGTGTGGGTGGAGGCCTCCGCCTCCGACGCGGCCGCGCTCGGGCTGGACGAGGGGGACCTGGTCGAGGTCGGCACGCTCCGCGGGGCCCTGCGCGGCCGGCTGCGGGTGACCGGGATCCGGCCGGGCCTGCTGTTCGTGCCCTTCCACTACGGATACTGGGACACCGCGTCCGGCGAGGGCCCGGGCGCCGGCGCCCCGGGACGCGCGGCGAACGAGACGACCGTCACCGACTGGGACCCGGTCTCCAAACAGCCGCTGTTCAAGACCGCCGCCGCCTCGCTGCGCCTGGTGGAGCACGCGCACGGACACCGCGCGCCCGCACCGACCACCACGGCGTCGGCTCCCGTCCGCGCCGACGCCGCGCCGCCCACCGTCGGCGGTGCGACCGCCCTCGCCACGGAGACCGCCCACGCGTCCCCCGACACCGGCGGAAGGGGCGCGTCGTGAACGGCGTCAACCTCACCCTGCGCGCCCTGCACCACGGCGAGCGGCACCTTGCCGGGCAGCTCATCGCGACGGCCGAACGCCATCGCACCGAGCACGAGATCCACCATGTCGCCACCGACCTGGCCGCGTGGTCGCGCGAGCACGTGGCCCGGCTGTCCGAGGCCGCCGACGGCCGGGGCGTCCACCTGAGCGGTTCCGCGGGCGCGTCCACGGCCGGCGTCCTGTCCGCACTGCGCGAGAAGACGGCCGAGGCCATGGCCCACCGGCCCGAGCCGGGCCTGCTGCTCCTGCGCGACCTGCGCGAACTGCACCTGGGCGCGGTGGAGAACTCCCTGCACTGGGAGATGCTCGCCCAGGCCGCGCGGGCGGTCCGCGACGAGCCCCTGCTGACCCTGGTCTCCCGGTGCCATCCCCGGACCCTGCGCCAGATGCGCTGGACCAACACCATGATCAAGAACCTCGCCCCGCAGATCCTGACGAGTCTGTGAGGGCTCGACCGCGCGGCGATCGAAGGGCCCGGAGGCCCCCTGGCCCGAGCGAGAGGTCGCACCGGGTGCCCGCCGGTCACCGCGGGCGCCGCCCGGCCGCCCCCTCGTGCCTCATGGGCCGCCATCGAGGACCAGCCGACGGGGAGCCCGGACAGCCCGGGCATCGGGACACCGGTCGGCTCGTCCAGCGCGGTGGGGACGCACGTCGGGGAAGCGCCCGGCACGGGTCCGACCGTCCCGTTCGTCCGAGGGCGGGGCGGGGG
>NZ_JAHHIT010000238.1 GCF_024539675.1 Streptomyces hilarionis
GCCCGCGGCGGGGGCTCCCCGCCCTTGCGGGCGGGCGGGGGCGCCCTGTCGCTGCGGGCCGGGGCGCGCTCGGGCGGCGCCGGCGCGGACCGACGGCCGTCGGCCGGCTCGGCGACCGGGTGGGCGACCGGATCGGGGGCCGGTCCGGGGGAAGGTTCGGGGGCCGACGGCGTCGTCCGGCGAAGGCGTACCCCCGGCCGGGGCCTACCCCTTGACCGCCCCCGTCAGCATGCCCTTCTTGAAGTGCTTCTGGACGAACGGCGACAGCACCGCGACCGGCAGCAGGGCCATCACCATCACCGCCATCTGAACGGCCAGCCCGGACAGTTGACCGGTCTTGATGGCCTGGCCGAGGCCGACCGGCGCCTCCTGCTTCTGGACGAGCTGGATCATCACGTTCTGCAGCGGCATCATGTCCTGGTCGTTCAGGTAGAGCGAGGCGTTGAACCACGCGCTCCAGTACCCGACGGCGTAGAACAGGGTGATCACCGCGAGGACCGCTCGCGACAGCGGCATGACGATCTGCCACAGGATCCTGAAGTCGCCGGCCCCGTCGATGCGGGCGCTGTCGACGAGTTCCTGCGAGATGCCCATGAAGAAGCCGCGCAGGACCAGGATGTTGAAGACGCTGATCGCGCTCGGCAGGATCAGCGCGAGATAGCTGTCCGTCAGACCGAGCGACTGCACCAGCAGGTACGTCGGGATGAGGCCGGCGCTGAAGAACATCGTGGCGAGCAGGGCCAGGAGCAGCCAGCGATGGCCCAGCGACCCGGTCCGGGACAGTCCGTAGGCGCACAGCACCGACACCGCCATCGAGAACAGCGTGCCGACCAGCGTGATCAGGACGCTGATCACCGCCGCCCGGGTCACCTGCCCGCCGCTCAGCAGCTCCCGGTAGGCGACGAAGGTGACGCCCCTGGGGATCATCACCAGGCCGCCCGCCTCGTCGATCGTCTTGCGGGAGGAGAGGCTGGTGACGACCACGATCCAGATGGGGAAAAGGATCCCCAGACAGGCCAGCGACAGGACGAGGGCCTTGCCCGCGAGGCCCGCCCCGCCGGGCTCCTCCTCCCAGGACGGCCGGGGCGGGGCGGACCACAACCCGCGCGCGCCGGCCGGTTTGCGCGCCGGCTTCTCCAGAGTCGCGCTCACTTCGTGTACACCCCCTGCTCGCCCATGAGATGGGCCACCTTGTTCGCGGCGAGGACCAGCCCGAGGCTGACAACGCCCTTGACCAGACCGGCGGCGGCCGCGTAGCCGAAGTCCTGGTTGCGCACACCGTTCCACCAGACGAAGGTGTCGAGGACCTCGGACGCGCCCGGTCCCACCGCGTCGCGTTGCAGCAGGATCTGTTCGAACCCCACCGTCAGCGCGTCACCGACCCTCAGCACCAGCAGCAGCGCGATCACCGGGCGCAGGGCCGGGAGCGTCACGTGCCACATGCGGCGCCAGCGGCCGGCGCCGTCCATCGCCGCGGCCTCGTACAGGTCGGTCGGGACGGAGGCCAGGGCCGCGAGGAAGACGATGATCCCCCACCCCGCGTCCTTCCACACGCTCTCCGCGGTGATCAGGAACTTGAAGGTCCCCGGGTCGGTCATGATGTCGAGGCCGTCGTAGCCGTGCTGTCGCAGCAGTTGGGAGAGCAGGCCCGCGCCGCCGAACAACTGCTGGAAGACGGCGATGACCAGGACCCAGGAGAAGAAGTGGGGCAAGTAGAGGATCGCCTGCGAGAGGGCCCGCACCTTCGGTCTGACCACGCTGTTGATGAGCAGCGCGAGCATGATCGGGATGGGGAAGTACAGCACCAGCTGGAGGCTGAACAGCACCAGGGTGTTGCGGACCGCGTCCCAGAACGCCGAGTCCGCGAAGATCCGCTGGAAGTTGTCGAACCCGACCCAGGGGCTGTGCAGGATCGAGACGATCCCGTTGTCGCTGACGTAGGGGTCGTAGTCCTGGAAGGCGACGACGTTGCCGAGGATCGGCAGGTAGCTGAAGACCAGGACGAGGAGGACGGCCGGCAGGGTCATCAGGAGCAGGACCCGGTCGCGCCGGAACCTCAGACGCAGGCTCAGTTTCCCCGAGGGGGGTTGTCGCGGGGCGTCCGCTTCGCCACCGGGCGCCGCCGGTGTGCCCGCCGTCTCGTCCGCCTCGGCCTCGTTCCGAGGCACCGTGCTGTGGGCCACGGCGTTCTCCTTGCCTCGCTGCCGGTCAGCTCGCCGCCGTGCCGTTGTCGTCGAGCAGCTTCTGGTACCAGTCGCGCAGTTTGTCGCCGCCCTTGCTCTTCCAGTCGGAGACGGCCTGCTGCATGTCGCTGATCTTCTTGCGGCCCCGGGTGATGTCGTCCTCGAGCTGCTCGAAGCCGTCGGAGAGGTTGGTGTAGCGGGCCGGCTCCGTGATCTGCATGCCGTAGAAGGAGGACTTCTTGGTGAAGGCGCCCGCGTGCTGCTGCCACTCGACCTGGGCCTTGGCGACCGCGGGGAAATCGGGGTGCGCGATGGTCGCGGCGGGGCTCGCGACCATGACGTACGCGTTCGACACCTCGTTGTTGCCCTTGTCGGTCTTGACCGGGACGCCGTCCTTGACGGTGTAGTCGGTGCCCTCCACACCGTAGTTGGTCATCATGTACTCCTTGGTGCCGTACGGAGCGGCGGTGACGTTGGCGACGGCCAGCACGTCACGGATGACCGACTCGGACGCCTTCTTGTTGACGAAGGCGAAGATGCCGGCGGGCTGTTCGGCCCAGAGATGGGGGTCGCCGCCGTCGTGTGCGAAGACGTCCATGCCCCAGATCTTGAACTCGGGGTTCTGCGTGGCCTGTTCGGCGGTGCGGCCCCACCACTGGCTGATGTTGTTGGCGTAGATCAGGAACTCGCCGGCCGCGAACTTGGGGCCGGGGTCGGGGGCCGTCTTGCCCAGCTTGGCGTCGGGGTGCACGACCCCGGCGGCGAAGAGCTTGCGGGTCCACTCCAGCGCTTCCAGGTACTCGTCGGTCTCGACGCGGTTGACGAGCTTGCCGTCGACGAGGTTCCAGCCGAGGGGCTTCTCGCTGCCGGAGAACACCCCGAACATCTGCCAGGCGGTCCACTTCATGTCCAGACAGGCCCACCGCTTGGCCTTGGCGTCGGTGATCTCCTTGGCCAGCGCCATGAACTCGTCCGCGGAGCGCGGGACGGTGTACCCCTGCTTGTCGAAGATGTCCTTGCGGTACAGCGGCACGATGCCGGTCACGTACGGCGCAGGCTGCGGCAGGCCGAGCAGCTTCCCGCCGAAGATGGACCGCTGCCAGGCGTCGGTGGGGATCGCGGCGAGGTTCGGGTACTCCTTGACGGCGTCCCCGGAGAGGTAGGGGCCGAGGTCGGCGAACTTGCTGATGATCGCGCTGGGTATCCGGCCGGTCATGTTCCAGCCGGGGACGACCACCACGTCCGGCACGTCGCTGGAGGCGAGGACGGCGCCGAGCTTCTGGTCGTAGGTGTTGCCGTCCTGGTTCTGCCAGACGACGTCGACGCCGATGAGCGAGTTCATCCCCTGGTAGTAGGGGTTGCCGGCCTTGGGCGGGGATCCCCAGAACGGCGACATGACGGTGACCTTGCCGCCCTTGCCGAGTTTCTCGGGCACCGAGGTCTTGAGCGTGGTGAGGTCCAGCTTGCCGGTGAAGCCCATCGCCGAGCCGTTCTTGGCCGGGATGTCGGGCGTCACCACGTTGCTCGCCACGTACGCCGGGAGGATCTTCTTCGCGTCCTTGCCCGACGTGGTGCCCTCGCGCGAGCCGCTGTCCGAGCCGCCGCAGGCGGAGAGCAGCGGCATCCCTCCGGCCACCGCTGCGGTGGCGACCGCCGTGGAGGCGAGGAAGCTTCTCCGGCTGGGCCCGGAGGGACCTGAAGAGGGGGAAGCGGCGTTCGGCGTCATTGCGTCAACCCTTCGTGGCGCACCAGGACACCCGGCGGTGGCCGTCGGCTGCGGTGTCTCGAGTGGAACTGGCTGAGCTGAAGCGACCCTTCGACCGACAGCGACCGGCAACGTCCCACGGCGTCGAACCGAGTCGAAGCGCTTCGATGTTGCTGCGAGGCTAGGTGAACACTCGGGGGTGCACAAGGGTCGTTCCCAAGATTCCTCCGAGGCGTCAGGAGTGACATGTGGGTATGGCCTGCTTGAAATCAGCGTGAGGTTCTCTTGACACCCGCCCTCTCGTCGAATGAGCATCGAAGCGCTTCGAAAGAGCCTGCCCGGCCCATCGCAAAGGGATGCCCACCGTGACCGCACACCCGCCGCCCACGCCGCCTTTCCGCGATCCGCAGCTGCCGTTCGCGAAGCGCATCGACGACCTGCTGTCCCGGCTGACGCCGCAGGAGAAGGTGTCCTTCCTCCACCAGTTCGCGCCCGCCGTCGAGCGGCTCGGCATCGCCGCGTTCCGCACCGGACAGGAGGCCCTGCACGGCGTCGCGTGGATGGGCCCGGCCACCGTCTTCCCGCAGGCCGTCGGCCTGGCCGCGACCTGGGACCCCGACCTCGTGCGCCGGGTGGGCGAGGCGGTGTCCCGGGAGGTCCGGGCGATGCGCGCCCGCGACGAGCGCGTCGGCCTCAACGTCTGGTCGCCCACCGTCAACCTGCTGCGCCACCCCCTGTGGGGCCGCAACGAGGAGGGCTACTCCGAGGACCCGAAGCTCACCTCGGCCATCGCCACCGCCTACACGCGCGGGCTGCGCGGCGACCACCCCACGTACTGGCGCACGGCTCCGGTCCTCAAGCACTGGCTGGCCCACAACAACGAGACGGGCCGGGACGTCACCTCGTCGTCGGTGCGTCCGCGCGTCCTGCACGAGTACGACCTGCGCGCCTTCCGCGACACCGTCCGGGCGGGCGCAGTGGCCGGCGTGATGCCCGCGTACAACCTGGTCAACGGGCGCCCCAACCACGTGTCGCCCTACCTGCGCGAGCACCTGCGCACCTGGACCGACGACGACCTGCTGGTCTGCTCGGACGCGGGCGCCCCCTCCAACCTGGTCGACTCCGAGCACTACTTCGACACCCACGAGGAGGCGACGGCGGCGGCGCTGGTGGCCGGGGTGGACAGCTTCACCGACCACGGCACCGACGGCACGACGATCACGGCCCGGGTCACGGGCGCCCTGGAGCGCGGCCTGCTGACGGAGGCGGACGTGGACGCGGCCGTACGCCGTCAGCTGTCGGTCCGGTTCCGCCTGGGCGAGTTCGACCCGCGCCACGACCCGCACGCGGACACCGGCGCGTTCGACACCCCGGCCCACCGCGCCCTCGCCCAGGAGGCCGCCGAGCGGGCGATCGTCCTGCTGCGCAACGACGGCGTGCTGCCGCTGGCCGCCGACGCCCGGATCGCGGTGGTCGGTCTGCTCGCCGACGAGTGCAAGCTCGACTGGTACAGCGGCACGCTGATCCACCGCTCCACCCCCCTGGAGGGGCTGTACGAGCGGTTCGGGGCCGAGCGGGTCACGTTCGCCGAGGGCGTGGACCGGGTGCTGCTGCGCACGAGCGCCGGAACGTTCCTGAAGGTCCCCGACGCCCCGGAGGCGACGGCCGGGGCGCGGGGCGCCGAGGGCGCGCTGGACCCGGCGCTCCTGGCCGGCCGCACCGACCTCCCGCCGCTCACCGCGGACGTCGACGGCACGGAGCTCGCGCTCGTCGAATGGGGCGAGGGCCTGCTGACGCTGCGCGCCCCCGACGGCCGCTATCTGTCGGTGGCCGAGGACGGCCGGCTGCGCGCCTCCGCCGACCAGCCCGGCGGCTGGATCGTGCAGGAGACGTTCCGCCTCGAACCGCATGGCAACGGTCACCTCCTGCTGCACGTGGGCACGGGTCGCCATGTCCGTGTCGCCGCCGACGGCGTGCGGGTTGCCGGGGCGGGCGGGGAAACCGCCGAGGCGGATCCCGAGGTCTTCGAGCTCGTCCTGGTCCAGCGCGGCGAGGACGCCGTGGCGCGGGCGGCCGCCGCGGCCGACGTCGTCGTGGTGGTGGCGGGCAACGACCCGCACATCAACGGCCGCGAGACCGAGGACCGTACGACGCTGCGGCTGCCGGCCCACCAGGAGCGGCTGCTGACGGCGGCCCGGACGGCGAACCGGCGCACGGTGCTGGCCCTGGTGTCGGCGTACCCGTACGCGTTCGAGCCGGGGCAGCTGTCCGCCGCGCTGTGGACGGCGCACGGCGGCCAGGCCGCGGGCACGGCCCTGGCGCGGGTCCTTGCGGGCGACGTCTCCCCCGCCGGCCGTCTCCCGCAGACCTGGTACGCCGACGACGGCGACCTGCCCGACCTGCTCGACTACGACGTGATCGGCGCCCGTCAGACGTACCTGTACTTCGAGGGCACGCCGCTCTTCCCCTTCGGGCACGGCCTGTCGTACGCGTCGTTCTCCTACGCCGACCTGTCGCTGCGCGTCGAGGACGGGGCGGTGCACGTGGCGTTCACGGTCGCCAACGCCGGGGCGACGGCCGCCGACGAGGTCGCCCAGCTCTACGGCCGCGCCGTGGACCCCTCGGTGGTCCGGCCGCGCCGCGAGCTGCTCGGCCATCGCCGGGTGCGGCTCGCGCCCGGCGAGCGGACCAGGCTGTTCCTCGAGGTCCCGCTGTCCGCGTTCGCCTTCTGGGACGTGGCGCACGGCCGGTGGCGGCTGGAGTCCGGCCCCTACGACCTCCTGGTCGGCGCGTCCAGCGAGGACGTCCGGCTGCGCGGGACCGTCACGCTCGACGGCGAGCCGCCGAGCCCGCGCGAGGTCCTGGGCGCCGGTCTGGCGGCCGTCGACTTCGACGAGCAGAGCGGCTGCGAGATCGTCGACGTCACCAGGACGTCCGGCGACGCGATGACGCCGGCCGCCGACGGCACGGGCGAACTGGTCTACCGGGCCTGCGACTTCGGGCCCGGCACGACGGGCGTGACGGTCACGGTGGCCGGGCGGGGCACGGTCGAGCTGTCGTCGCCGGGGGGCGGCGCCCGGGCCGTGCTCACCCTCGGCACGCCCACGGCCGGTCCTCACGACTACGTCGGCCTCGAGGCCGCCTTCGTCGCCGACGGCGTGCGCGACCTGCGCATCGGACTGCGCGGCCCGCTGCGGCTCGCGCACGTCGGCTTCCGCGGCTGAGGGTCCGCGGACGCCGACGCGAAGGGGCCCGGCGCCGGAAAGCGGCGGCGCCGGGCCCCTTCGGGCAGGCTGTGGGACATGCTTCCCAGGCGGCGGGTCGCCTAGAGCGCGAGGCCCGTCAGGACCAGCACCCGCTCGTAGGTGTAGTCGTCCATGGCGAACCTGACGCCCTCGCGGCCCACCCCGGACTGCTTGGCGCCGCCGTACGGCATCTGGTCGGCGCGGTAGGAGGGCACGTCGCCGATCACGACGCCGCCGACCTCCAGCGCCCGGTGGGCGCGGAAGGCGACCTGGAGGTCGTGGGTGAACACGCCCGCCTGGAGGCCGTACTTGGAGGAGTTGACGGCCGCGAAGGCCTCGGCCTCGCCGTCCACCCGCTGCACCGTGAGCACCGGCCCGAAGACCTCCTCGCGGGCGAGCGTGGTGTGCGAGGGCACCTCGGTGAGGACGGTCGGCGCGTAGGAGGCGCCCTCGCGCGTGCCGCCGGTGAGGAGCTTGGCGCCCGCGGCGACGGCCTCGTCCACCCAGGCCTCGACACGCTGCGCGGCGGCCTCGCTGACCAGCGGGCCGACGTCGGTGGCGTCGTCCGAGGGGTCGCCCGTGACCTGGGACTCGACGGCCTTGACGATGCGCGGCAGCAGCCGGTCGTACACGGAGGCGTCGGCGATGACCCGCTGCACCGAGATGCAGGACTGGCCGCCCTGGTAGTTGGAGAAGGTCGCGATGCGGGCGGCGGCCCAGTCGAGGTCGGCGTCGGAGGCGTAGTCGGCGAGGACCACGGCCGCCCCGTTGCCGCCCAGCTCCAGCGTGCAGTGCTTGCGCGGCACCGAGTCCATGATCGCGTAACCGACCTGCTCGGAGCCCGTGAACGAGATGACCGGCAGGCGCTCGTCCTGGACGAGGGCGGGCATGCGGTCGTTGGCGACCGGCAGGATCGACCAGGAACCGGCCGGCAGCTCCGTCTCGGCGAGGAGGTCGCCGAGGATCAGGCCGGACAGCGGGGTCGCCGGGGCGGGCTTGAGGATGATCGGCACGCCGGCCGCGATGGCCGGGGCGATCTTGTGGGCGCACAGGTTCAGCGGGAAGTTGAACGGCGCGATGCCGAGGACGACGCCCTTGGGGAAGCGCCGGGTGAGGGCGAGCCGCCCCTGACCGCCGAGGTCGGTGTCCAGGCGCTGGGCCTCGCCGCCGTTGAAGCGCCGGGCCTCCTCGGCCGCGAACCGGAAGACCGACACGGCCCGGCCGACCTCGCCCCGCGCCCACTTGACGGGCTTGCCGTTCTCCGCGGAGATCAGCCGGGCGATCTCCTCGGTGCGCTCGGCGAGCCGCTTGCTGACGTGGTCGAGGGCGGCGGCGCGCACGTGGGCGGGGGTGGCGGCGAACTCGTCCCGCACGGCGTACGCGGCGGCCACGGCCTCCTCGACCTGGGCGTCCGTCGGCACGCCGACCCGGGCGACGAGGCGGCCGTCCCAGGGGGAGGTGACGTCGAAGCTGTCCTCGCCGGTGACCTGGCGGCCGGCGAGCCAGAAGGCGTGGAGGGAAGTCATATGCGGGTCCCGGCCCTTCCGCTTGGGGGGTGTCAAAGGGGTGTGCGTGCTCCACGGTAGGGGCGGAACGCCGAGGGAGCGCTTGTCCGAGTCGTACGGGTGGACGGCGGGTGTGCGCCGGTTTGGCGCGGTCGCCCCGCCCCCGCGCCGGACACCCCCGCTCC
>NZ_JAHHIT010000239.1 GCF_024539675.1 Streptomyces hilarionis
CCGCACCCCGCCGCCTCCCCGCCACGCGCCCCACCCCCGGCCCCGCACACCGACGACGCCCCCGGGCGATCGGAGACTGCCGCCATGCTCGACGACTCGCTGCTCGACACGCCGCAGGCCCTCGCCGCGGCCGACCACCGGGCGCTCCTGCGCGGCGCCGCCGAGGCCGGCGCCCGCGTCCGCACCGCCGCCCGCTACGCGACCGAGGTCGGCGTCCGCGCCCTCGAACCGGACGGCCGCCCCCGCGCCGTCCTCATCGCTGGCCCCGGCGCCGCCGCCGTCACCGTCGCCGACCTCCTCGGCACCCTCGCCGGCGCCGCCTGCCCCGTCGTCCGCCTGTCGCCCACCGGCGTCGCCCCCGCAGCGGGCGCGCTGCGCTGGGAACTCCCGGGCTGGGCCGGCTCCGTCGACCTCCTGCTGATCGCCACCCCGGACGGCGGCGAACCCGGCCTCGCCCTCCTCGCCGAGCAGGCCTACCGGCGCGGCTGCACCGTCGTCGCCGTCGCCCCCGCGAACACCCCCGTCGCCGAGACGGCCACCACGGGCCACAGCCTCTTCGTCCCCATGGCCGTCGCGCCCTACGAGCAGGACGAACCGGCCCCCGTCGCCGCCTCCGCCCCCGGCGTCCTGTGGGCCCTCCTGACGCCCCTGCTCGCCCTCCTGGACCGCATCTCCCTGCTCTCCGCGCCACCCGAGGCGCTGGAGGCGGTCGCCGACCGGCTCGACCAGGTCGCCGAACGCTGCGGCCCCGCCGTCGCGACCTACAGCAACCCGGCCAAGACCCTGGCCGGCGAACTCGCCGACACCCTCCCCGTGATCTGGACCGAGGGCACCTCCGCCGGCCCCGCCGGCCGCCGGTTCGCCGCCGCCCTCGCCGAACTCGCGGGCCGCCCCGCCCTCGTCGCCGAACTCCCCGAGGCCCTCGCCGAACACAGCGCCCTCCTCGCGGGCCCCCTCGCCGCCAGCGCCGACCCGGACGACTTCTTCCGCGACCGCGTCGAAGAAGCACCCGCCCTGCACGCGCGCGTGGTGCTGCTGCGCGACCGGCCCATCGGCGGCCTCACCGCCGCCCCCGCCGCCCGCGACCTGGCCCTCGGCCACGACACGCCGATCAGCGAACTCGAACCCGAGGAGGGCGACGAACTCGTCACCCTCGCCGAGCTGATCGCCACCACGGACTTCGCCGCCGTCTACCTGGCGCTCGCCTCCGGATCCTGACCCACCCCGACAGTCCGCCCCCCCGGCTGCCCGTCCCGGCCGTCCGCCGACTCGACCGGACGCCCCACGACCGAGCCGCCGAGGACAGGCGGCGACACCCAAGGCAGGCAGCCCCCAGCAGGCAGCGACACCCAGGACAGGCAGAGAGAACCGCATGGACCGCCTCGACAACACGATCCGCCCCTACGCCTGGGGATCCCCCACCGCGATCCCGCACCTGCTCGGCACCCGGCCGACCGGCGAACCGCAGGCCGAGATGTGGATGGGCGCCCACCCGGGCGCACCCTCGCGCACCGGCCGGGGCACCCTCGCCGAGGTGATCGCCGCCGACCCGGACCGCGAACTCGGCGCCCGCACCGTCGCCAGGTTCGGCCCCCGCCTCCCCTTCCTCCTCAAACTCCTCGCCGCCGGCGCCCCCCTCTCCCTCCAGGTCCACCCCGACCTCACCCAGGCCGAGCAGGGCTTCGCGGACGAGGAGCACCGCGGCATCCCCCTCGACGCCCCCCACCGCAACTACAAGGACGCCAACCACAAACCCGAACTCATCTGCGCCCTCACCGAGTTCGACGGCCTCTGCGGCTTCCGTCCCCCCGCACAGACCGCCGACCTCCTCGACGGCCTCGGCGTCGACTCCCTCAAGCCGTACGTCGACCTCCTGCGCGCCCACCCCGAGGACGCCGCCCTGCGCGAGGTCCTCACGGCCATCCTCACCGCCGACCGCGAGGAGACCGCCCACACCGTCGCCGAGGCGGCCGCCGCCTGCGACCGCCTGGGCGGCGACCACGCCCCCTACGCCGACATCGCCCACCACTACCCCGGCGACCCCGGCGTCCTCGCCGCCATGCTGCTCAACCACGTCCGGCTCCAGCCCGGCGAAGCCCTCTTCCTCGGCGCGGGCATCCCGCACGCCTACCTCAACGGCCTCGGCGTCGAGATCATGGCCAACTCCGACAACGTGCTGCGCTGCGGCCTCACCCCCAAACACGTCGACGTCCCCGAACTGCTGCGCGTCGTCCGCTTCGAACCCGGCGACCCCGGCATCCTGCGCCCCGAGGCCGCACCCGACGGCGAAGAGCTCTACGACACCCCCATCGACGAGTTCCGCCTCTCCCGCCACGTCCTCCCGCAGGGCGGCGCCACCCACGACCTCACCCGCGACACCCCGCAGATCCTGCTCTGCACCGCCGGGACCGTACAGGTCGGCGAACACCGGCTCACCCCCGGCCGGTCCGTGTTCGTGCCCGCCTCCGACAAGACCGAAGCGTCCGGCGCCGGCACCCTCTTCCGCGCCACGGTGATTGTCTGACCGCGCTTGTGGATACCTGAACAGCCGTCGCCGGAACGGGCTGCAAGAATGGCCCACCGGCAAAGGGCGGGCAAAGGCCTGCACGGCGAACCGCAGGCACGAAGGCGAAGGGACAACGCGAACACATGAGCGCGTCAGGCGGCAGTAGGGCGATCGTGGCGGCACTCGGCGCCAACCTCGCGATCGCGGCATCCAAGTTCGTGGCGTTCGCGTTCAGCGGCTCGTCGTCCATGCTCGCCGAAGGCGTGCACTCCCTCGCCGACTCCGGGAACCAGGCCCTCCTCCTCATCGGAGGCAAGAAGGCCCAGCGCGAGGCGACCCCCCAGCACCCCTTCGGCTACGGCCGCGAGCGCTACATCTACGCCTTCCTCGTCTCCATCGTCCTCTTCTCCGTCGGCGGCATGTTCGCCATCTACGAGGGCTACGAGAAGATCAGACACCCGCACGAGATCGAGCACTGGTACTGGCCGGTCGGCGTGCTCGTCTTCGCGATCATCGCCGAGGGCTTCTCCTTCCGCACCGCGATCAAGGAATCCAACGAGCTGCGCGGCAAGCTCTCCTGGTCGCAGTTCATCCGCCGCGCCAAGGCCCCCGAACTGCCCGTCGTCCTCCTGGAGGACTTCGGCGCTCTGATCGGCCTCGTCCTCGCCCTCGGCGGCGTCGGCCTGGCCCTCCTCACCGGCGACGGCGTCTGGGACGGCATCGGCACCGTCTGCATCGGCGTCCTCCTCGTCCTGATCGCCCTCGTCCTCGCCGGCGAGACCAAGTCCCTGCTCCTCGGCGAGTCCGCCGGCCTGGACGACGTGCGGAAGATCGAGGCCGCCGTCGTCGACGGACACACCGTCACCGGCCTCATCCACATGCGCACCCTCCACCTCGGCCCCGAGGAACTCCTGGTCGCCGCCAAGATCGCCGTCCAGCACGACGACAGCGCGGCCCAGGTCGCCACCGCCATCGACGCCGCCGAGGCCCGCATCCGCGAAGCCGTCCCCATCGCCCGCGTGATCTACCTCGAACCGGACATCTACAGCGAGGCCGAGGCCGCCAAGGGCCCCGACCGCGAGGCCACCCCGGGCGGCCCCGACCAGCACCCCGCCGAGCACTGAGCCCGGCCCTCCCCGCACCACCCGACAGGGCCCGCCGCACACCGCCGGCCGGCCCTGTCGCCGTTCCCGGCCGCCCGGCGACCGCCCGATCCGGCCGGACGCGGACTGGGGCGGCCCGCGTCGGCGGTGTAGCTTGGAACGGAGCCAGACGTCGCTGCTGATGGCGGTCGGGCGGTCCCAGCGGACCGTCCGAGGGAGAGAGGGCCTCCGACGGACTGCGCTGCGCGTACGCAGGCATGCCTGTGCCCCTCGGGGTACCCCTGTGTCCGCCGACGCGCAGACCAGCCGTGTCCCACCCTCGATCCGACCCCCTAGGAGCAGCTCACCATGACGACTGTCGACAGCCGACAGGACTTCAAGGTCGCCGATCTCTCCCTGGCCGCCTTCGGCCGCAAGGAGATCACCCTCGCCGAGCACGAGATGCCGGGCCTGATGGCGATCCGCCGGGAGTACGCCGAGGCGCAGCCGCTGGCCGGCGCCCGCGTCACCGGCTCCCTCCACATGACCGTGCAGACCGCCGTCCTCATCGAGACGCTGGTCGCGCTGGGCGCCCGCGTCCGCTGGGCCTCCTGCAACATCTTCTCCACCCAGGACCACGCCGCGGCCGCGATCGCCGTGGGCCCCGACGGCACGGCGGACGACCCGCAGGGCGTGCCCGTCTTCGCCTGGAAGGGCGAGACGCTGGAGGAGTACTGGTGGTGCACCGAGCAGGCGCTGACCTGGCCGGACAGCCCCACCGGCGGCCCCAACATGATCCTCGACGACGGCGGCGACGCCACGCTCCTGGTCCACAAGGGCGTGGAGTACGAGAAGGACGGCAAGGTCCCCTCGGTCGACACCGCCGAGAACGACGAGCACCGCGTCATCCTCGAACTCCTCAACCGCACCATCACCGACGGCTCCCAGAAGTGGACCCAGCTCGCCTCGGAGATCCGCGGCGTGACCGAGGAGACCACGACGGGCGTGCACCGCCTGTACGAGATGCAGCGCGACGGCGTCCTCCTCTTCCCCGCCATCAACGTCAACGACGCGGTGACGAAGTCGAAGTTCGACAACAAGTACGGCTGCCGCCACTCGCTGATCGACGGCATCAACCGCGCCACCGACGTCCTCATCGGCGGCAAGACCGCCGTCGTCTGCGGCTACGGCGACGTCGGCAAGGGCTGCGCCGAGTCGCTGCGCGGCCAGGGCGCCCGCGTCATCGTCACCGAGATCGACCCGATCTGCGCCCTGCAGGCGGCGATGGACGGCTACCAGGTCACGACCCTCGACGAGGTCATCGACAAGGCCGACATCTTCATCACCACGACCGGCAACAAGGACATCATCATGGCCTCGGACATGGCCAAGATGAAGCACCAGGCCATCGTGGGCAACATCGGCCACTTCGACAACGAGATCGACATGGCCGGCCTCGCGAAGATCTCCGGCATCGTCAAGGACGAGGTCAAGCCGCAGGTCCACACCTGGACGTTCCCCGACGGCAAGGTGCTCATCGTGCTGTCGGAGGGCCGCCTGCTGAACCTGGGCAACGCCACCGGCCACCCGTCGTTCGTGATGTCCAACTCCTTCGCGGACCAGACCCTGGCCCAGATCGAGCTGTTCACCAAGCCCGACGAGTACCCGACCGGCGTCTACACCCTGCCCAAGCATCTGGACGAGAAGGTCGCGCGCCTCCACCTCGACGCCCTCGGCGTCAAGCTGACCACCCTGCGCCCGGAGCAGGCCGCCTACATCGGCGTCGAGGTCGACGGACCCTACAAGTCGGAGCAGTACCGCTACTGAGTCCGCACCCCACTCGCCGACGGGCGCGTCCGCGCGCTGACGCGCCCCTCGGCACCGGGCCCTCACAGGTCCTCCGAGGCAGGCCCCCGCACCCCCGTGACGGGGGCCTGCCCCTTCGGCCCACGGCCGGAACCGGCCGCCGGCCCACCCGACCCGCCCGCCGAGACGACGGCACGAACCGGACCAGCCGGCCCGTCACACCCCAGGACCCCGATGCCCCGCGGCCGCTATTCGCTCCATGATCCGCACGATCACACCCCCTTCGCCCACGAGCACTTCCACTGCGCCCCCGGCCCCTCCGGCTGGCGCTACGTCTCCCAGCTGACCGCCCCCACCGGCGAGCACACCGGTTCCGTCGACCTCACCCTCGACGACCTGGGCCGCCCCCTGCGCCTCGAACTCCACGCGAGCAGCTGGCAGGTACGCGGCGCCGCCCTGGACGGCGTCACCTGGGTCCGCACCGACCCCACCGGCGCCGAGGCCACCGAAGGCAACGTCCCCGCCCACGCCTTCACCGGCACATCCCCCGCCTTCCTCGTCGCGACCACCCGGCTCCTGCGTCTCACCCCCTCCTCCTCGGCCACCCGCGTACGCCTCGTGGCGTTCACCGACCCGGTCCTCGCCCCACGCACCGTGGACCAGTCCTGGGCCTTGCTGGAAAGAGAAGCACACGCCACTGACAACGGCCCCCTGACCGTGGACGCCTACCAGGTCACAGCCCTGGACACCGGCGAACAGCACACCGTGCACATCGCCGGCGACGTCGTCCTCGCGGCCCCCGGAATCGAGCTGGAAGACCTGGAGACACCCCCCTCCACGTTCACCTGACCCGGCCTCCGCACAGCCGACCGCCGCACAGCGGACCACCGTCCAGCCGGGCCTCCCGACGGGCAGGTCTACGCGGGCGGCGCGAACCCGGTCCCGGCCCCCTCCGGCCGATCACCGATCTCCCGCGGCGGAGCGATCTCCCCCGGCACGGACGGCCCGGTGACCGCGGGCGGCCCGTACGGCACCGGCGGCCCGGCCACGGGCGGCGACGACGACGGGGACGGCGACGGGAACGGAGAAGGGGGCGCCCCGTACATCCTGGGCGGTTCGTACGCAGTCGGCGGCCCGTACGGTCCGGGCGAACCGTACGGTCCTCCGGCGAACACCCGCCGCGCCTCCCTCACCTGCCGTTCTTGCAGCACCGCCGCCAGAAAGGCGGCCGGCGGCACCCCCTGCGGAACCGGAACCCCCGTACGCGCCGCGAGATCACCCGCCAGCCGCTGCGCCATCGACCAGCCGACCTGCGGATCCAGCTGGTTCATCCGCCCCAGGTACTGGCGCACCGCCAGCCACAGCCCGTCCGGCACCGCGGACAGGTCGAGCCCCTGGAAGCGCCCCGCCAGCCAGGGCGGAGGCGGCGGCAGAAACCCGGACCGCGCCGCCGGAATCCGCTCACGCACCACCAGCGTCCCGGCGAAGACATCGCCCAGCCGGCGCCCCCGCGCCGACACGAGCGAGGCGATGCAGGCCACCACCCCGGCCGTCAGCAGAATCTCCACCACACCGACGGCCCCGCGCACCAGAGCGTGCCGGAACCGGATCGGGCCGCCGTCGTCCCGCACCACCCGCAGCCCGCACGCCGCCTTCCCGAGCGAGCGCCCGTGGCTGAGCGTCTCCACCGCGATCGGCCCGCCCACCAGCACCAACAGGAACGCGGCGATCGACACCGCGATCCGGGCCGCCTCGTCCAGCGAAGCCGTCGCCGCCAGCAACGCGACACTCACGACGACGTAGACCACCAGAGCCACGACCAGGTCCAGCAGCGTGGACAAGCCCCGGCTGGGCAATCTGGCCGGCCGCAGCTCCAGTGCCACCGCCTCACCCGTCACCAGCTCACTCACGCCCGCCGTCCCTTCCCCGTCCCACCCGCCCCGTGAACAGCCAGTCTGCCAAGCTGAAGGCACATCGCGCCGCAGTAGGACAAGCTGACATCACCACCGGCCGCTGAAGAACAGCCGAGGAGCAGGCACACCGATGGACCTCGACGTCTTCGTCTCCGCCCACCGAGCGGAGTGGGAACGCCTCGACGCGCTTCTGCACCGCCGACGCCGTCTCACCGGCGCGGAGACCGACGAACTCGTCACCCTCTACCAGCGCGCCGCCACCCACCTGTCCCTCGTCCAGTCCAGCGCCCCCGACCCCCAGCTCACCGGCCGGCTCACCCAGCTCGTGGCACGCGCGCGCAGCGCGGTGACGGGAACCCGTCGAGCCTCCTGGCGCGACGTGACGCGCTTCCTCGCACAGGGCTTCCCGGCCGCGGTCTACCGGTCACGCCACTGGTGGGTGCCGACCGCGCTGCTCTCCACCACCGTCGCCTTCCTCCTCGGGTGGTGGATCGGAACCCACCCGGAGGTCCGGTCCTCCCTCGCGGCCCCCGACGAACTGCGGGAGCTCACCCGGCCCGGCGGCCTCTACGAGACCTACTACTCCAGCCACCAGGCAGCGGCGTTCGCCGCCCAGGTCTGGACGAACAACGCCCAGGCCGCCGCGATGTGCCTCGTCCTGGGCGTCTTCCTGGGCCTGCCGGTCCTGTGGATCCTCTTCCAGAACATGCTCAACCTCGGCATCGGCGCCGGCCTCATGTCCTCCGCCGGCCGGCTGGACACCTTCCTCGGACTCGTCCTGCCCCACGGCCTGCTGGAGCTCACGGCGGTCTTCGTCGCGGCCGGCACCGGCCTCCGCCTGGGCTGGACGGTGATCGACCCGGGCCCCCGCACCCGCCGCAACGCCCTGGCCGAGGAAGGCAGAGCCGCAGTGGGCATGGCGATCGGACTCGCCCTGGTCCTCTTCGTCTCGGGAGCCATCGAAGGCTTCGTCACCCCGTCCGGCCTGCCCACCTGGGCCCGCATCACCATCGGCGTCACCGCCGAACTCGCCTTCCTCGCCTACGTCTACGTCCTCGGCGGCCGGGCCGCCCGCGCCGGCGCCACAGGCGACGTCGAGGAAGCCGAGCGCAGCGCCACGGTGCCGACGGCCGCCTGATGTGCGACCGGCCCCGTTCAACTGCTAGTCTCCTCTTCGCCCCACAAAAGCCGTTGACACGGAGCGCGTGGGGAGGTAGATTCGAACAGTTGCCTGGAACTGGACAGAGTCCGGTCGGCAGCGGTTAGTATCTAGTCGGCCTCTCGAATCGCAGATTCCATCGAGGCCCCCGATAAATCGGAAACGAATGGCCGGTCAAACCGGCCCGGAACTTCTGATAAAGTCGGAACCGCCGGAAAGGAAAACCGCGAAACAAAAGCGGAAGACCTGGAAAGCACCGAGGAAATCGGATCGGAAAAAGATCTGATAGAGTCGGAAACGC
>NZ_JAHHIT010000240.1 GCF_024539675.1 Streptomyces hilarionis
CCCCCGCACTCCGCCCCCGTCGCCCGCCCCGGGGAGCCCTCGCCAGGAACAAGCGGGGCGCGCCGATCGCTGTACCGGGCATGAGCGACTACCGCATCGAGCACGACTCCATGGGCGAGGTCCACGTTCCGGCGCACGCCAAGTGGCGGGCCCAGACGCAGCGCGCCGTCGAGAACTTCCCCGTCTCCGGCCAGCGCATCGAGCGCGCCCACATCGAGGCGCTGGCGCGCATCAAGGGGGCCGCGGCGAAGGTGAACGCGCGGCTCGGGGTGGTCGACCAGGACATCGCCGACGCCATCCAGGAGGCGGCCGCCGAGGTCGCCGAGGGCCGGTGGGACGAGCACTTCCCCGTCGACGTGTTCCAGACCGGGTCGGGGACGTCGTCCAACATGAACGCCAACGAGGTCGTCGCCACCCTCGCCACCGAGCGCCTGGGCCGGGACGTGCACCCCAACGACCACGTCAACGCCTCCCAGTCCTCCAACGACGTCTTCCCCTCCTCGCTCCACATCGCCGCCACGGCCGCCGTCACCCGCGACCTGATCCCCGCGCTGGAGCACCTCGCCGCCTCGCTCGCCCGCAAGTCCGAGGAGTTCGCCGACGTCGTGAAGTCGGGGCGCACCCACCTCATGGACGCCACGCCCGTCACCCTGGGACAGGAGTTCGGGGGGTACGCCGCCCAGGTGCGCTACGGCGTCGAGCGGCTCAACGCCTCCCTGCCGCGGCTCGCCGAGCTGCCGCTGGGCGGCACGGCCGTCGGCACCGGCATCAACACGCCCCCCGGGTTCTCCGCGGCCGTCATCGAGGAGGTGGCCCGCGCCACCGGGCTGCCGCTGACGGAGGCGCGCGACCACTTCGAGGCGCAGGGCGCGCGCGACGGGATCGTCGAGACGAGCGGGCAGTTGCGGACCGTCGCGGTGGGCCTGACGAAGATCGCCAACGATCTGCGGTGGATGGCCTCGGGGCCGCGCACGGGACTGGCCGAGATCAGCCTGCCCGACCTCCAGCCGGGTTCCTCGATCATGCCCGGCAAGGTGAACCCGGTGATCCCGGAGGCGGTGCTGATGGTCGCCGCGCAGGTCGTCGGCAACGACGCGACCGTGGCGACGGCCGGCGCGGCGGGCAACTTCGAGCTCAACGTCATGCTGCCGGTCATCGCGAAGAACGTGCTGGAGTCGATCCGGCTGCTGGCCAACGTCTCGCGGCTGCTCGCCGACCGGACCGTCGACGGGATCGTCGCCCACCGCGAACGCGCCCGGGAGTACGCCGAGTCCTCGCCGTCCGTGGTCACCCCGCTGAACAAGTACATCGGGTACGAGGAGGCCGCCAAGGTGGCCAAGAAGGCGCTCGCGGAGCGGGCCACGATCCGGCAGGTCGTCCTGGACGGCGGCTACGTGGAGCGCGGGGACCTGACGCTCCGGCAGCTCGACGAGGCGCTGGATGTCCTGCGGATGACGCGCCCGTGACGTTTCACGCCCCGGCGCGAGAACCGTGACGCGCGCCGCAGCGTCGTATGGCCATGGCACCTAATATCTGTCCATGGCAGACGGCGGAGCGGTGAGACGCGGGGGAACGGGCGGTGCGGCGGCCTTCTGGGAGCCGGGGGACCGGATCCTGTGGCGCTACCGGGAGAACGGCGGGGCGCACTTCCACATCGCCCGCCCGGTCACCGTCGTGCGCGACGACGAGGAAGTCCTCGCCGTGTGGATGGCCCCGGGCACGGAGTGCGTCAAGCCCGTGCTCGCGGACGGCACCCCGCTGCACCGGGAGCCGCTGCGCACCCGCTACACCAAGCCGCGGACCGTGCAGCGCGACCGCTGGTTCGGCACCGGCGTGCTCAAGCTGGCCCGGCCCGGCGAGCCCTGGTCGGTGTGGCTGTTCTGGGAGCCGGGCTGGCGGTTCAAGAACTGGTACGTCAACCTGGAGGAGCCGCTGGCCCGTTGGGACGGCGGGGTGGACTCCGAGGACCACTTCCTGGACATCTGCGTGTACCCCGACCGCAGTTGGGGCTGGCGCGACGAGGACGAGTTCGCGCAGGCCCAGCAGGACGGGCTGATGGACGCGACGGTGGCCCGGCGGGTCCGTGAGGCGGGCCGTGAGGCCGTGGAGAGGATCCGCGCGTGGGGGGCGCCGTACGACGAGGGCTGGCAGCACTGGCGCCCGGATCCGTCCTGGGCCGTACCGTTGCTGCCGGAGGACTGGGACCGCACTCCCGCGCGCATGTCCACATGAGACCCTTGATGCGCCCCCGGGCGGCAAACGTAGGATCGTCCTCCGCAAGGCACCGCAGGCGGTAACTCCCGGGGTGCGGAACGAGTCTGACCGAACGTCACCGAGGGGCGGCAGGACGTGAGCGAGGGGCACGAGGCACACACCGGCGGGACGTTCCACGTAGGCTCCCAGGGTCGCGCGAGGTCCACCGGCGACACAGGAACAACCCCTGACCACGCGGGAATTCCGTTCCGGGGACATGTATTCCGGGTATCGGACTTCCTGCGGGACCAACTGCGCGCGCGGCGCGCAGCCCCGGACGGACGGATTCGACACGCGTGACGGAGCAGCCCATCTCCTACGAACGCCCCCAGGGCGTCGACCCCACGGACCCCCGTGGGGCACTCCTGCATACCCCGGCGCCCGCGCCGGGTGCGGCCGCGTTACCGCCCGACGGTTCGGGTACGACGACCTGCGGAAAGGGCGGAAAGGGCACCATGGGCGGGCAGGGAGCTGCGGGAAAGGATGCGGCGGCCGGTCCGGAGGCGGGCTCCGGGACCGAGCACTCCCAGCCGTCCGCGTCCACCGAACCGGACACGCACCGGCCGCGGCCCGCGCCCGAGTCCATCCCGGCCCAGCCGGGCGCCGAACCGCGCCCCGAGCGGGGGCCCGGCGGGCAGGAGCGGCGCGCCGGGATGGCGGTCACGCCGGGCCGGCCCACGCCGATGCGGCGGGACGGGGACCGGCTGCGCTTCGTGGGCGCGGCGACCCGGCGGATCGCCCGCGGTCTGGACCTGGACGAGATCGTGATGGGGCTGTGCCGGGCCACGGTGCCGACCTTCTCCGACGCGATCCTGGTCTATCTGCGCGATCCGCTGCCGGTCGGCGACGAACGGCCCGCCGCGGACCGCATCATGCTGCGGCTGCGCCGCACCGACCGCATCCCGGAGGAGCGCGACACCGAGACGGGCTTCGCCGCGCTCGCCCTGCCGCCCCCGGAGCCCGGGGAGCTGACCGCCGAGCTGTCGGCGTCGGTCGGGGACATGTGCGAGGTGCGGCCCGGCGGCGCGCTCGCGGAGGTGCTGCGCGGGGTGCGTCCGGTGTTCGCGGACAATCCGGCCGCCCGGGCCGCTCTGCCCGAACTCCTGGGCGAGGAGAGCACGTTGGTCGTGCCGGGCGGTCAGCGGGCCGTCCTGGCCCCGTTGCGCGGCCGGCGACGGGTGATCGGCGCCGCGGTGTTCCTGCGCCGTCCCGAGCGCCTGCCGTTCGAGAACGACGACCTGCTGGTGGCCGCCCAGCTCGCCACGCACAGCGCGCTGGGCATCGACAAGGCCGTGCTGTACGACCGTGAGGCGTACATCGCCGACGAGCTTCAGCGCACGATGCTGCCGGAGACGCTGCCGCGCCCCACGGGCGTGCGGCTGGCGTCGCGGTACCTGCCGGCGGCGGAGACCGCGCGGGTGGGCGGCGACTGGTACGACGCCATCCCGCTGCCCGGCAGCCGCGTCGCCCTGGTCGTCGGGGACGTGATGGGCCACTCGATGACGTCGGCGGCCATCATGGGACAGCTGCGCACGACGGCCCAGACCCTGGCCGGGCTGGACCTGCCGCCGCAGGAGGTCCTGCACCATCTCGACGAGCAGGCCCAGCGGCTGGGCACCGACCGCATGGCGACGTGCCTGTACGCCGTCTACGACCCGGTCGCGCACCGCATCACCATCGCCAACGCGGGGCATCCCCCGCCCGTCCTGCTGCACCTGGGCGGCCGGGCCGAGGTGCTGCGGGTGCCGCCGGGCGCGCCGATCGGCGTCGGCGGGGTCGACTTCGAGGCGGTGGAGCTCGACGCGCCCGCCGGGGCGACGCTGCTGCTGTACACCGACGGCCTGGTGGAGTCCCGGCTGCGGGACGTGGCGACGGGCATAGAACAGCTGCGGGAGAAGCTCGCGGCGACCGCCCAGCTGACCGGGCCCGACCACCCGCCGCCGCTCGAGGCCCTGTGCGACGAGGTGCTCGACATGCTCGGTCCGGGCGACCGGGACGACGACATCGCGCTGCTCGCCGCACGCTTCGACGGGATCGCGCCCAGCGACGTGGCGTACTGGTTCCTGGAGCCGGAGGACGCGGCGCCGGGGCGGGCCCGCCGGCTGGCCCGGCGGGCGCTGTCGCGCTGGGGCATGGAGGACATGTCGGACTCGGTCGAGCTGCTGGTGAGCGAGGTCGTCACGAACGCGGTGCGGTACGCCACGCGGCCGGTGACCCTGCGGCTGCTGCGGACCGACGTGCTGCGCTGCGAGGTGGGGGACGACGTCCCGCAGCTGCCCCGGCTCCGGCAGGCCCGGGCGACGGACGAGGGCGGGCGCGGGCTGTATCTGGTGAACCGGCTCGCCCGGCGCTGGGGGGCCACGCGGCTCAGCACCGGCAAGGTGGTCTGGTTCGAGCTGAACCGGAGCTGACGGCCCCGCGCAGACGCGAGAAGGGGGCGCCCGGAGTCTTCCGGGCGCCCCCTTCGTCGTTCCGCCGTCCCCGGCGTGGCGCTACTGGCCGAAGAGCGGGTTGTCGGGACCCCCGGAGCCGGCCGACGTGTCGCCTGAGGGCGACGAGGACGGCGAGGAGGACGGCTTCGGCGACGACGACGGCGACGAGCTCGGCTTCGGCGACGACGACGGCGAGGAACTCGGCGACGGCGACGACGAGGGCGAGGAGGACGGCGACGGCGACGAGGACGGCGAGGAACTCGGCGACGGCGAGGAGGACGGCGACGGGGGCGCGGTCTGGACCGCGGCGCCCTGGTCGGTCTCCAGGTCGAACTTGGTGACCTTGGTGGAGACCCCGAAGGTGTAGGCCGCCCAGATCTGTGCCGGGAAGCCGCCGCCGTTGATCCGGCCCTTGTTCGTGGTGATGCCGGTCGTCGCGCCGGTCAGCGTGACCTGTGGGTGCGGGGCCTTGGCGGACTCGCCGAACAGGCCGACCGAGGTGACGAGATCGGGGGTGTAGCCGGTGAACCAGGCCGACTTGTTGTTGTCGGAGGTGCCCGTCTTGCCGGCGACCTTCTGGCCCTTGCGCAGCGGGTTGTCCCGCACGGAGATCTTCGCCGTGCCGTCGTCGACCACGCCGGTGAGCACCGAGGTGACCGAGTCGGCCGCCTCCCGGTCGATGACCTGCGCGCCGATGGGGGCCGTGTGCTTGAAGGACGGGTGGGCGCTGTTCTCCGCCGACTTGATGAGCGCCGGGGTGACCTTCTTGCCGTGGTTGTCGAGGGTGGCGTAGACGCCGGCCATCTGAAGGGGGCTCGCGCCCATGGTGCCGAGGGTCTGGGCCGGCACGGCCTTCAGGTCCTTGGTGCGCATGCCGAGGTCGTCGGCGACCTTGAGCACCTTGTCCATGCCGACGTCCACGCCCATCTGCGCGAAGACGGAGTTGATGGACTTGTTCAGCGCCGTCTGGACGGTGACGGGACCGTAGTCCTGGTCGTCCTCGTTCTCCGGGGCGAAGCCGATGTCGCTGCCGACGACGGGGCGCTTGCTGGTGCCGTCGTAGAGGGTGTTGGCGGTGATCTTCTGGTCGTCCTGCGTCACGGCGTTCTCGTCGAAGGCCGCGGCGAGGATCACCGGCTTGAAGGTGGAGGCGGGCTGGTAGTCGGTGCGGGTGGCGTTGTTGAGGTAGTGCTCGGTGTAGCTCGTGCCGCCGTACATCGCCTCGACCGCGCCGGTCCTGGGGTTCACCGACACCGCGCCGGCCTGGACGTCGCCGTCGACCGGGCGCTTCTTCTTGTCCAGCTTGCTGGTGAGCTGCTCCTTGACGGAGGCCTCCAGCGCCTTCTGCTTCTTCTTGTCGATGTTGAGCTCGATCGTCCAGCCGCCCTTGCGGACGAGGGCGGCGGCCGACTCGTAGTCGTCGGCGACGCCCGTGGCCACGAGCTGGTTGGCGAGCTCGGCGTTGGCCGCGTCGACGAGGTAGCCGACCTGGCCCTCCTTGCCCGGCGCCGCCTTGGGGTCCTTGGGGATCGGGAACGTCATCGCCTCGCGCTCGGACTTGCCCAGCCAGTCCTGTCCGACCATGTTGTCGAGGACGTAGTTCCAGCGGGCCTGGACCAGGCGTTTGCCGGTGTCGGAGGCGGCGGCCCAGTCGTACTGGCTGGGGGCCTGGAGCAGCGCGGCGAGGTAGGCGCCCTGCGCGACCGAGAGCTTGTCGGCGTCGACGCGGTAGTAGGCCTGGGCGGCCGCCTGGATGCCGTAGGCGCCGCGGCCGTAGTAGCTGGTGTTGATGTATCCGGCGAGGATGTAGTCCTTGTCCTTCTCCCGGTCCAGCTTGAGGGAGATGACCAGTTCCTTCAGCTTGCGCGTGACGGTCTGTTCCTGGGACAGGTAGTAGTTCTTGACGTACTGCTGTGTGATCGTCGAGCCGCCCTGCGCGCCCTTGCCCATCAGGGTGTTGAGCACACCGCGGGCGGTGCCCCGGAAGTCGACGCCGTTGTCGTTGTAGAAGGACTTGTTCTCGGCGGCGACGAACGTGTGCTGGACGGCCTTGGGGACCGTCGCGAGGTCGACGTTCTCCCGGTTGACGTCGCCGTCCCGGGCGAGCATCGCGCCGTTGCCGTACTTGTAGACGTTGCTCTGAAGGTCGGCGTCGGGGTTCCCGGCGGGGATCGGCGTGCTCACGTACAGCCAGACGAACGCGCCGATGACGGCGACGGCGAGGCCGAGGAACGTGCCGAGGACCTTCTTCCAGGTGAAGAGCCGGCGTATGAAGCTCTTGTCCGCCTTGCCTGCTTTGCTCGCCTTGCCCTTCGGGCCCCTGCCCGCTTTCTTCGCGCCCTTGCGGGCCGCCGCGCGGCCGCCCGTCGCGGGTGCGGTCGCCGTGGCCGTCGCGGCCGGGGGCCCGGCGGGGGCCTCGCGGCCGGCGGGAGCCGCCGACTCCGTCTGCGTGGAGCGGTTCCTGGGCGCCGCGCGGCGGCCACCGCGCTGTCGCGCTCGTCTCTCTTCCGCTCGTCCCATGAGTCCGCTCGCTCCGCTTCCTACTCGGCAGTCACACCAGTGCCCGGGGGCAGGGGCAGGTCAGCTCAGAAAGCTAACACCGCTGCCTAGGGCGAGGGGCCGTCGATCCGGCCTTCGAGGGGCGTGAGAATCAGCACCCCACCCCGCGGAACCGGCGTGACCTCCCCACCGATTCGACGTTCGAGAGGGGCACAGGGTTGCCATCGCGCGATAAAGTGATATCACTTAGCTAGACAGCCGATCGCTGAAAAAGGCTGCTGACCAGAAACGGGGGACCCACCATGTCCGCACACGACCGCCCGACCCACGAACCCTCGGGCCACGACGTCCCGGCGCCCCGCCCCTCGGCCGCCCGGGCCGTCGCCGAATCCGTCGACGCCCCCGAGATGCCCGCCCCGCGCGTGACCGAGTTCCCGGCGCACAGCGTGGGCGGCGGCCTGGCGCTGCTGCTCGGCCTCGCCGGACTGCTGGCCGGCGCCGGGACGATCGTCGCGGCCGGCGCGGTGACGGCGGCCGGCGTCAAGGCGGCGCTGATCGTCGTCGGCATCCTGGTCGCCCTCGCCGCGTTCCTCGCGATGTGCGGGCTGAACACGGTGGCGCCCGGCGAGGCGCGCGTGGTGCAGCTCTTCGGCCGCTACCGGGGCACCATCCGCGAGGACGGCCTGCGCTGGGTGAACCCCTTCACCTCCCGCACGAAGATCTCCACCCGGGTCCGCAACCACGAGACGGCCGTCCTGAAGGTCAACGACGCCTACGGCAACCCGATCGAGCTCGCCGCGGTCGTGGTGTGGAACGTGCAGGACACCGCGCAGGCCTCCTTCGAGGTGGACGACTTCCTGGAGTTCGTCGCCACCCAGACCGAGGCGGCCGTCCGGCACATCGCCATCGAGTACCCCTACGACTCGCACGACGAGAACGGGCTCTCCCTGCGCGGGAACGCCGAGGAGATCACCGAGAAGCTCGCCGTGGAGCTCCACGCGCGCGTGGAGGCGGCCGGCGTGCGGATCATCGAGTCCCGCTTCACCCACCTCGCGTACGCTCCGGAGATCGCCTCGGCGATGCTCCAGCGCCAGCAGGCGGGCGCGGTCGTGGCCGCGCGGCGGGAGATCGTGGACGGGGCCGTCGGCATGGTGGAGGCGGCGCTCGGCCGGATCGCCGAACAGGGCATCGTCGAGCTGGACGAGGAACGGAAGGCGGCGATGGTGTCCAACCTGATAGTGGTGCTGTGCGGGGACCGGGCGCCCCAGCCGGTGCTGAACACCGGGACCCTCTACCAGTGACGGCTCCCTCCGGGGGCGCCGCCCCTCAGGGCCGGCCGCAGCGCAAGCAGGTGCTGCTGCGGCTGGACCCCGCGGTGTACGAGGCGCTGGCCCGGTGGGCCGGCGAGGACCTGCGGTCCGCCAACGCGCAGATCGAGTTCCTGCTGCGCAAGGCCCTCAAGGAGGCGGGACGGCTGCCCGGCGACACCGGACCGCTCCCCCGCCGCGGCCGCCCCCCGGGCGGCTCGGCCCC
>NZ_JAHHIT010000241.1 GCF_024539675.1 Streptomyces hilarionis
CCTCCCCGCCCGGCTCCGCACCCTTCCCCCCGGCCGGGAAGCGGTCGTCCGGCGTCGTCCCGGCCGTGCGCAGGGCCTCGTGGATCGTGTGGAGCGCCGCGGCGGCCAGGAAGGAGGAGGGGGTGACGTCGCGGGCGCGGGCGACGGACTTGTCGTCGGTGGTCATGGGGCCTCCTGGCGCACTGTCATCGTGTCGACGACACTCGGCTTGTCATCACTTCGATGACATGTTACAACGATGGCAGGTCAACCGCATCGGCAGTCACAAGCCGACCCGAACTCACTGGAGGTGTCCCCCGATGCTCATGCGCACCGACCCGTTCCGCGAGCTCGACCGACTCACCCAGCAGCTCCTGCACACGCCCGGCACCTGGTCGCGGCCGTCGGCGATGCCGATGGACGCCTACCGCGAGGGCGAGGAGTACGTCATCGCCCTCGACCTGCCCGGCGTCTCGCCGGACGCGATCGACGTCGACGTCGAGCGGAACATGCTGACCGTCAAGGCCGAGCGGCGGCCCGTCGCCAAGGCGGACGACGTGCAGATGGAACTCTCCGAGCGGCCCCTGGGCGTGTTCTCCCGCCAGGTCGTGCTGGCCGACACCCTGGACACCGAGCGCATCAAGGCCGACTACGACGCGGGTGTGCTCACCCTGCGCATCCCGATCGCCGAGCGCGCCAAGCCCCGCAAGGTCGCCATCGGCGGCGGCTCCGCCCACAAGGAGATCCGCGGCTGAGCCCGCTTCCCCGCAGCGCCGCACCACCCCCCCCATCCCCGACCGCGAGCGACGTCGGCGGCCGGCGGGCGAGCCCCGGCCGCCGACGCGCGCGCCCCGGACGAGAAAGGCATCCGCGTCACCGATGATTTCGCTGCAGGAACGCCCGACCACCGTCGGCACGACGTTCGAGCAGATGCTGGAAAGAGTGCGGTACGAAGGCGCGTACCCGACCCGCGCCCGTGCCGAGGAGTCCGTGCACGCCGTGCTGGCCGCCCTCGGCCGTCAGGTCACCGGCGACGAGCGCGTGGAACTCGCCGCCCGGCTGCCGCGGGAGGCGGCGCGCGTCCTCACCGCCGAGATCCCCGCCACGGAGAGCCTCACCGGCTGGGGCTTCGTCAAGGACCTGGCCTCGGGCACCGGCGGCACGCCCGCCACCGCCCGGTGGGACGCGGGCACCGTCCTGCGGGTCGTGGCCCAGCTGGCCGGTGAGGACCTCCTCAGCCGGATCCTCGCCCGGCTGCCCGCCGGCTACGCCCTGTTGTTCGGCCGCGCCGAACTCGTCCAGGCGGCCTGACGCGACGGGGAGGGGCGCCTCGTGACCCCGTCGCGTCACGCCCGGGCTCAGAACGCGTACCGGATGCGCAGCCAGGGCGCCCGGTCGGCGACCAGCGCACGGAGCCGCTCCACCGCCCGCGCCTTGCCGGCGGCTGCGTAGCGGACGTTCAGGGCGCCGTTCTCGGAGCGCTTGGTCTCCTGTAGGTCCGGCCGCCACAGGACCTCCTCGGCCTGCGGGTGCCAGCCCAGATTGACCTCGTGCAGCTCCTGGTTGTGCGTCAGCATGATCACCTCGGCGGCGGCCTGCCGCTTCACCCGGTCCGGCAGGACGTCGTCGAGGTGGTCGAGGAGTTCGGCCCACGCCTCCTCCCAGCCGGGGCGGACGACGACGGGGGAGAGGTTGAAGTGCACCTCGTACCCCGCGTCCAGGAAGTCGGCGGCGGCGGCGATCCGCTCGGCGACCGGCGAGGTCCGCAGGTCCAGCAGCCGGGAGTCCTGCGGGGGCATGACCGAGAAGCGGACGCGGGTGCGGCCGCCCGGGTCCAGCGCCAGCAGGTCGGGGTTGACGAACTTGGTGGCGAAGGAGGCCTTGGCGGTCGGCCACTGCCGGAAGGCGTGCACGAGATCCGCGGTGTTGTCGCAGATCAGAGCGTCCACCGAACAGTCGCCGTTCTCGCCGATGTCGTACACCCAGGCCTGTGGGTCGCACTGGTTGGGCTCGGGCTTGGGGCCCTGCCGGGCGATGTGCCGGCCGATGTGAGCGATGATCCGGTCGATGTTGGTGAAGACGGTGACGGGGTTGGCGTACCCCTTGCGGCGCGGCACGTAGCAGTAGGCGCAGGCCATCGCGCAGCCGTTGGAGGCGCCCGGGGCGATCCAGTCCGCCGACCGGCCGTTGGGGCGGGTGCGCGGCGACTTCCGCTCGCCGAGGACGAGCGTCTCGCCCTTGACGCGCACCCAGCGCGCGACGTTGCCCTCGTTGCCGTGCAGTCCGGGGATGCCCCAGTGGGACGCGACCTCGACGACCCGGGCCCCGGGGAACCGGGCGATGATCTGCCGGCCGCGTGGGGAGGCCGCGGCCGCCGGTTCGGCGTGGATCTCGCGCACGGGCAGCAGTCGGCGCGCGGTGTCGGAGTCACGGAAGGACGGCCGGGCCGGGTTGCGGACCGTGGGCCCGGGACCGAGGGCGTCGAGTCCGAACAGGGCGTCGGGGTCGTGGTCCGTGCCGGTGGACGGGCGTCGCATGAACGTTCCGGTGGGGTAGCGGTGGGTCTGACCGGGCCGAAGACGGATGAACCGCACCCTCAACTGTACGGGTCGCCAGGCCCGCCCGGCCGCCGCTGCGCGACCTGCCGGCGCACCCCGGCCGCGTCGGCGGAACGGCCCGTGTCCCCTTCCGGGCGGCCGGCGGAGCGCCGGGCCGATCATCAGATCGCGTCGCGTCGTGTCGGCTCGGGGCGCGCTCCGTCGAATCAGCGGGCGGCCGTGCTGCGCTCCCGGGAGCGTTTCGACCGTTCGGAGCGCTCCTGCTCCTCGCAGACCCCGGCGAGCCGGGCGAGCATCGCACGGTGCCGCAGCTGGATCAGCGCCTCGGCGCCGGCGTTGTGCAGCCGCCCGCCCGCGCCCTGCAAAGGGTGTTCGTCGACGATGACCAGGCAGTGCTCGCCCCAGGGACGCAGCTCGATGGCGATCCGCGCGGTGCCCAGCACGCCCGCGTGCGCCTCGAGCTCCAGCTCCGAGCCCTCCTCGCAGTGCCGGACGACCGTCTCGTTGGTCAGCCGGAGCGGGCCGAGGCGCACCTCGTAGGCGATCGCCGCACCGACCTGCGGCCACCGGCCCCGCACGGGTTCGGACGACGCGGTCCCCACCACCCAGTCCGCGTAGCGGCTGCCGTCCGAGAGAACGGCCCACACGGTCCGCGGACTCACCTTGATCAGACGATGCCGTACCGCCACACCACACCTCCAGGACACCGGGAATCGGTCCCCTGCCAAGTGCCCGGCCCGGCGCAGACCAACCAGGACACAGCGGACCCGTCCGTCCGCGCCGGGGGCCACCCCGAAGCGCATCGGTGGTGCTGGCACCCCTCGCAGCCGGGCGCTGGCAGGAGTGATTCGAGGGCCCGGGAACCCTAACGTCACACCGCATGCGACTTCTCCATCATCCACGCGCGGCGACGGCGACGGCCGCCCTGGCCGCCGCCCTGGCGCTGGCGGCGTCCGGCTCCCCGGCCTCCGCCTCCGCGGGCGCGTCGGCCCGGCCCGCCGCCTCTGCGCACCCGTCCGCCGCCGAAACCGCCTCCTTACCCGGCTGCGGACCGCACACCGCCCTGCATCGGACCCTGCGCAGACTGACCGAGGCGGACGGCCTCGCCGGGGCCGCCGTCGGCGTCACCGATCCGGTGTGCGGCCGCTGGAACGACGCGACCGGAACGGCCGACCTCGCCGCGGGCCGCCCATGAACGCCCGGGACCGGCTGCGGGCCGGGAGCGTCACCAAGACGTTCACCGCGACGGTCCTCCTCCAGCTCGCCGCCGAACACCGCGTCGACCTGGACGAGCCCGTGGCCCGCCGGCTCCCGGGGCTGATCGCCGGCAACGGCCACGACGGCCGGAAGATCACCGTGCGACAGCTGCTCCGGCACACCAGCGGGCTCCCCGACTACCTCGACGCCCCGGAGTGGCAGCACGTGGAAAGGCTGCGCTACCGCCACTTCACCCCGCGCGAACTGATCGCCCGGGCCCTGACCCTGCCGGCCCCCGGGCCGCCGGCCGGCTCCGGCTTCCACTACGCGACCACCAACTACCTGGTCGCCGGTCTGGTCATCGAGCAGGTCACCGGCCGGTCGGCCGAGTCGGAGGTCACCCGCCGGATCATCCGGCCGCTGGGCCTGCGCGACACCTACTGGCCCGGCGACGACCCGCGCCTGCGCGGCCCGCACTCGCACAGCTACTACGCGCCCGGCGCGGACGCGGCGCGCACGGACGGCACCGACTGGAACATGACGTTCGGCGGCGTCGGCGGCGCACTGGTCTCCTCGCCGGGCGACCTGGAACGGTTCTTCGGCGCCCTGCTCGACGGCCGGCTGCTGCCCCCGGAGCAGCTGGCGCAGATGCGCCGCACGGTGGCCGCCGACCCGGACCGGCTGTGGCCGGGCGCCCGCTACGGCCTGGGACTGATCTCCAGCCCGCTGCCCTGCGGCGGGGTGTGGTGGGGCCACGCGGGGACCGTGCCGGGTGGTCATCGCGCGCTCGGCGCGGTGGGTCCCGGCGGGCGCCGCGTCGCCGTCGCGCTCAACGAGGTCCCCTCCACCGAGCAGGCCGAAGCCGACTTCCGCGCGGTGGTCGAGGCGGCCCTGTGCGAAGGCCGCCCGTCGCGGTCCCCCGCCTCGCCCCACGCCCCGCGCGGCCACGCCACCGCGCCCCCCGCCCCGCGCGCGCCCGACGCCCGCAACCCCCGCACCGCCAAGGAGTCCGCATGAGTCTGCGTGCCACGGCGCTCGCCCTGACCGCCACCGCGGGTCTGGCCGTCCTGCCCACCGGGGCCTCACCCACGGGCTCCGCCCCGGCCCCGGCCGTCGCCTCCGTCGCCGCAACGCGCGCGACGACGGCCACCGGCACGGCCGCCGAGGCGTCGACCACCGCGCCCGCACGGGCGTCGGACGATGCCCTGGCCCGTTACCACCACCAGCGGCTGACCTGGAAGAGCTGCGTCCTCGGCCCGGGCGACGCCACCGGCGAGGCCCTGGAGAAGGCAGGGGCCCGCTGCGCCGACGTCACCGTGCCCCTCGACTACAGCCGTCCCGACGGCCGTACGATCACCGTCGCCCTCTCGCGGATCAGGGCGGCCGACACGGCCCATCGGGTCGGCGCGCTCCTGCTCAACTCCGGCGGCCCCGGCGGACAGGGCATCGCCGACCCGCCGTGGGTGCACGACGCGATGAAGGACGTGGCCGGTCGCTACGACATCGTGGGGGTGGACCCCCGGTTCGTCGGCCGCAGCACCGCGCTGGACTGCGGCTGGCCCACGGGCAGTCCCTTCCGCTGGGCCGGCGAGGACCGGGCCGGCTTCGCCCGCGTGACGGCCCTCGCCCGGGACCTGGCCGACCGGTGCCGCACGACGCACGCGGACGTGCTGCCGTACGTCACCACCCGCAACACCGCACGCGACATGGACGTCGTCCGCGCGGCCCTCGGCGAACGCCGCATCTCCTACCTGGGCTACTCGTACGGCACGTACCTCGGCGAGGTCTACGCCACGATGTTCCCCGGCCGCATCGACCGCATGGTCCTCGACGGCGTGATCGACCCGGCCCGCTACAGCCCCCGGCTGCTGGTCGGCACCGAGGACGCCAACGAGCGGGCGCTGGGCCACTGGGCCGCCTGGGCCGCCGGCAGGGACGCCGAGTACGGCCTGGGGACGACCCGGAAGGCCGTCCTGGCCACCGTCGACCGCATCGTCCGCACGGCCGCCGAGCGGCCCCTGGTCGTCGGCGGAGGGGCGTCGGGGACCTACCGACTCGACGTCCACACCGTGCCGTTCGTCGTCTTCAACGGCCTGTCGGACGACACCGACGAGGCCCGGCGGTCGTTCGCGTCCGCCGTCCGCACCCTGCACCGGGCCGCCCAGGGCCGGCACGCCGAACCGGACGCCGACTTCGCGAGCGGCCTGGACTTCCTGTTGAAGGGCGGCGACGGCGGATCGGCCTACGGCAGCGTGCAGACCGCGATCCTCTGCGGCGACGCTGCCGCCCCGCGCGACCCCGACGTCTACTGGCGGGACGTGCGGCGCAGCCGTCGACTCCACCCGCTGATGGGACCGTTCACCCACGACATCACCCCGTGCGCGTTCTGGGACCGCCCCCGCGAACGCCCCACCGCCGTGCGGCACGACTTCCCCGCACTGATGGTCAACGCGACGGGCGACCCCCGCACCGTCTACGCCGGGGCGAGCGCGATGCACGACGCCTGGCCCAGCTCGCGCCTGGTCACCGTCACCGGCTCCGACCGGCACGGCGTCTACGGGGCCTACGGCGACGAGTGCGCCGACCGCACGGTCAACGCCTACCTGCGCACCGGTGAACTCCCGGCGGCGGACGTCACCTGTTCGGGCCCCCGGTCGGGACGGTAATTCCGCCGCGGCGGGGTAAAGGGACGTCGACCGGCCGCCCCCCACGCGGCCGCTCCCCGCAGAAGGAGTGAGCATGACCGACGACGCCTACCTGTTCCTGCTCGACGACGCGACCATCACGCTCGGCGTCTCTCCGGCCGCCGTCGGCGACCTCGCCTGCATGGACACCCCCGCCGTGCGGGCGTGGCTGGCCGCGCAGGACAGCTCGGCGGCCTCCCCGCTCCTGCGGCTGCTCCCGCCCGAGGAGCGGGGGGCCGTCCCGGAGGGAGCGGAGCGTCTGCCGGTCCCGCTGAGCGAGGAGGAGCTGGCCCGGGTGCGGCGGCAGGCGGCTCCGGCGGCGCTCGCGGACGTGGAGGAGGAACTCCTCGCGTACCGGGACAGTGCCGACGGCCGGGACGAGCTGATCGGACGGGCGCTGGCCGCCGGTGTGTCGCCGCACCGCGTCGTCGAACTGACCGGCGTGGACCCGACGACGGTGACGGCGGCCGCCGGCCGGTGACGCCGGTGTGCCGCTGACCCCCGCACACCGGCGCCACCGGCACACCGACGGACCCGCACCCGCACCGCTGACCCGCACGACGCACACGCGCCGCCGACACGCTCCACGACCCCGCACGACGGGACACGGCCGTGGGCGGCGCCCGGCGGCGCCCCGGTCCTCTTCGCCTCCGGGGGCCGCCGGTAGCCTCGACGACCATGACCGTCGTGCGTTCCGTGTCCCTGTTCGTCGTCGCCGCCCTGTTCGAGATCGGCGGCGCCTGGCTGATGTGGCAGGGCATCCGCGAGCACAGGGGCTGGGCGTGGATCGGCGCCGGCGTGGTCGCGCTGGGCCTGTACGGAGCCGTGGCCACCCTCCAGTCGGACGACGACTTCGGACGCATCCTCGCCGCCTACGGCGGGATCTTCGTCGCGGGCTCGATCGCCTGGGGCATGGTCGCCGACGGCTACCGCCCGGACCGCTGGGACGTGGTCGGCGCTCTGGTCTGCCTCGCCGGCATGGCCGTGATCATGTACGCGCCCCGCAGCCGCTGACGCACCGTCACCCACGACCCGAGCCCGCCCCGGAGGCTCCAGCCGGCCCGGGCCGTCGTCCGCCCGGACGGAGCCCCCCGCCCGCAGGGCCCCGCTAGTTGTTGCGCAGGAACGTCTGGGCCAGCCTGTCGCCGAGGGTCACGGCCGCGCTGTGACTCTCGATGGGGGACACCTGGGAGTTCTTGAACAGGATGTAGGTGACGCCGGAGTCGGTGCCGCCGTTCTCCGGGTCCGGGTCGATGCCGAGGGCCTTGGCCGTCGCGTACGAGGCCTCGCCGATGATCTTCGTGGGCCCGGTGTCGCCGACGACGGCGTACTCGACCTTGTTCTGGTAGACGACGGCGACGACACCGCCGCCCTTGATGCCGGCCGAGCCGTAGTTCCAGATCGAGCTGGAGCTCGGAACGACCACGTAGGGGAGGGTGTCGGCGCGCAGCGGCTTGCCGTTCGACTGGTGGAAGGCCGTGTCGTCCTGGTACCAGGGGTCGGTGTCCTCGCTGCACTTGGACGTCCGCTGGCCGTCGCAGTCGACGTCCATGTCGGCCTTCCAGAAGACCGCGCCGTTCTTGCCGCACACCGGCACGGTGGCCGAGGTCTCGTCGTCGGTCTTGTACTTCCCGTTCGATATCTGCGAGCAGGACGTCACCTTGGCGAGCAGGTCCGCGGCGCTCACCGAGCCCTCCTGCGCGGAGGCGGGGGCCGCGGCGCCCCGGCCTGAGCCGGCGGCGAGTCCGGAGGCGTTGGCGGGGAGGGCGGCGCCGGCGAGGAGGGCGGCGCCGACGGCCGCCGCGAGGGTCAGGGTTCGAGAGCGCACGGTGGGGGGACCCTTCTGTTAGGAAACTTTCCTTACGGGTGCCGTACAAGGTGGCCCCTCCCCGTCGGAGTCGTCAAGCCCCTTGCGTCTTCGGGACTTTGGCCGGAAAAGGATCCGACCTCATCGGTCCGGACCATTGACCCGGCCGGGTTCGACCGGGACTCTGTTCCACGCCACCAGCCCACAGCGTGAACCTGATGCACGGATGTGAACATCCGGCGTCCCCTTGGGGCACTCCCGGCACTTCGCGCGCCCTCCGCCCCGAAAAGCGAGCACGCCTCCTGCGCGAGCAGCCACCGTCCACCCATCGAACGGAAGGGATCCTTCAGCAGACATCGGAGGACCGGGCCCCCGGGGCGGGAAAGCCGCCCGCCGCTCGGCCCGCGAGAAGCCCTGCCCGCAGCCCCGTTCCCACCCCTCTCCCCACC
>NZ_JAHHIT010000242.1 GCF_024539675.1 Streptomyces hilarionis
CCGCCCCTCCCCCACCCGTCCGCCCGGCCATCGGGCCTTTCCGGAGGGGAAGTTACGGATCGGAGGGCGTCGTCCGCGTCCCGCCCGGGAGCTGTCCTGCGAGGTAGCTCTCAGGTACTACGGGTACGACACCTACGGGGGGTTCGGGGCCGGGATCAGGGGCGGGCCGGCGCCGGGAACAGCGGCCGAAGCCGCCCGCGCCGAAGGCCTCGACCGGCCCTGTCACCAGGCCAGTTGGGCGATCTCCTCCGCCACCACCGCGCACGCGTCCGCCGTCGGGTCGATCAGCGGGAAGTGGCCGACCTCCGCCAGCAGGGTCACGCCCACGACCTCGCCCGCCTTCGCCGCCGCGTCCGCGTACGCCTCCGCGACCGCCTCCGGGACGACGAGGTCGTCGCGGCCCTGGACCAGGGTGGTCGCGATGCCGGTCGGCAGCAGCGTCGCGGGGTCGGCGTACGGTCGGCGTTCCTCGAACCGCTCCTCGCCGCCCAGGAGTTGGAGAGCGGCGCCGCCGCACACGTCCAGCTTCCCGGCGACCGCGAAGTCGGCGATCGGGGCGAGCGCCACCACGCCCCGCAGGGGGACGGGGCGACCGGTGCGCCAGGGCGCGTCGGCGGGCAGGACGTGCCGGGCCGCCGCCCACAGCGCGAGGTGGCCGCCCGCGGAGTGTCCGGTGAGGACCGTGCGGCGGACGTCCGCCTGCGGCACGGCCTCGCGGACCAGGTCCGGCAGGGCGTCGAGGGCGGCGGCCACGTCGTCGAAGGTGTCGGGCCAGCGGCCCGCGACGGGGGACGTCCCCTCCGGACTCGAACCCGGGCCCTGACCCGGAACCGGGGCGGCGGCGCCGCGCCGGTACTCCACGTTGGCCACCGCGAACCCGCGCCGCGCCAGGAAGTCCGCGAACGGCGTGATGTGCCGCCGGTCGTACGGCGCCCGCCAGGCCCCGCCGTGCAGCACGACGACGAGCGGCACGGAACCGCCCGGGCCCACCGACGACCGGGGGACGTAGAAGTCGATCACCTGGTCGGGGTGGTCGCCGTACGTCAGGGTGACGTCGGGGTCGACGGGCGGGTGCGCGAACGCCGACTCCTCCTCGGCGACGGCCCGGGCTGCGACAACGTCGTCCGGCATGCTCCAACCTCTCAGCGGCGATGGGGTACCTCCCCTGCTTGCGGCGCTGGAGGAGGGTGCGGCGGACCAGGGGACTCGGCCGTTGGCCGGGACGGTACCAGGCCCGTGACGTGCGCGGACACGGGGATGTCACGCACGGTGAGAGGTAAACGGTTCTGCTGTCGCGTCACCCCGGCCGGACCGCGCGCCGCGGGATCCCGCTCTCCCGGGCGCACCTGCGAGTACGCCCAGGAGAGTCGTTCGGTTCAATCAACTCGCCCGCCGGATCAGCGCAGTTCCTCCGCCAGCACCCGAGCCGCCCGCTCCACGTCGGCGAACCCGACGTACAGCGGGGTGAAGCCGAACCGGAGCACGTCCGGACGGCGGAAGTCGCCGACGACCCCGCGCGCGATCAGCCGCTTCATCACGTCGCCGGCGTCGGGCGCGCAGCGCAGCGCCACCTGGCTGCCGCGCTCCTCGTGACGCACCGGGGTCAGCGACTCCACCCGCCCCTCGGGAACGTACTCCCGCACGCACTCCAGGAAGAAGTCCGTCAGGGCCAGCGACTTGGTCCGCACCTCGTCGACCGACACCCCGTCCCAGACCTCCAGGGCCGCTTCCAGGGCGAGCATCGACAGGATGTCCGGGGTGCCGACGCGGCCGCGCAGCGCGCCGGCCGCCGGCTCGTAGGCCTCGCGCATGCCGAAGGGCTCGGCGTGCGAGTTCCAGCCGGGCAGCGGCGAGTCGAAACGGTCCTGCAGTTCGCCGCGCACGTACAGGTAGGCCGGTGAACCCGGGCCGCCGTTGAGGTACTTGTACGTGCAGCCGACCGCCAGGTCCACGCCGTGCTCGTCGAGGCCCACCGGCAGCGCGCCCGCGCTGTGGCACAGGTCCCAGACGGCGATCGCGCCGGCCGCGTGCACGGCCGCGGTGAGCGACGGCAGGTCGTACAGCCGGCCGGTCCGGTAGTCGACGTGGTTGAGCAGCACGGCCGCCGTGCGCCCGGACAGGGCCGCCGGCACCTCGTCCGGCCGCACCGGGCGCAGTGTGCGGCCGGTCAGACGGGCCGCGGACCCGGCTATGTACCCGTCCGTGGGGAACGTCGTCGCGTCGACGAGGATCTCGTCGCGGTCATCGTCCGCCAGGCGGACCGCGCCCACCAGGGCCTTGAACACGTTGACGCTCGTGGAGTCGCCGACCACGATCTGTCCGGCCGCCGCACCCACCAGCGGGGCGATCCGGTCGCCGATCCGCTCGGGCGCCGTCCACCAGCCGCTCTCGTCCCAGGAACGGATCTTCAGCGCGCCCCACTGCCGGCGCACGACGTCCTCCACCCGGCCGGGGACGGAACGCGCGAGTGCGCCCAGCGAGTTGCCGTCGAGGTAGACGCCGTCGTCGAGGACGAACAGGGCGCGCCGGCCGGCGAGCGGGTCGTCGGCGTCGTACTGCTGCGCGTCACGGGCGAGGTCAGACATGGGACCTCGCCGTCCACAGCTCCGGGAAGACGTTCTTCTGCGCGCGCTTCTCCAGCCAGGCGACCCCGGCCGAGCCGCCCGTGCCCGCCTTCGCGCCCATCGCCCTGCGGGTGGCGACCAGATGGTCGTTGCGCCAGCGCCAGACCAGTTCGGCGACGTCCGTGAGCGCCTCGCCGAGGCGCGCCACCTCGTCGGACTCGTCGCCCGCGTACACGGCCGTCCACACCGCCTCGACCTCCGCCGAGGGCTCGTAGCGCCGCGCGAGGTCCCGGTCCAGGACGGCCGAGGGGATCGCGTGGCCGCGGCGGGCCAGCAGCCGCAGCACCTCGTCGTACAGGCTCGGCTCGTGCAGCGCCTTCTCCAGCTCGGCGTGCACGCGGGGCGCGCCGCGGTGCGGGACCAGCATCGACGCCGACTTGTCGCCGAGGAGGAACTCCATGCGCCGGTACATCGCCGACTGGAAGCCGGAGCCCTCGCCGAGCGCGGAGCGGTACGAGTTGAACTGGGCCGGCGTGAGCTGCCCGAGGGGCTTCCAGGACGCGTTCAGCGCGTCCAGCTCGCGGACGGACCGCTTGAGCGCGTCGATCGCCACCGGCACCCGGTCCTCGCGCAGGGCCCGCGCGGCGGTCTCCCACTCGTGCACGATGACCGTGAACCACAGCTCCATCACCTGGGTCGTGACCAGGAAGACCATCTCTCCGGGATCGTCGGAGAGGGTGTGCTGGAGGTGGGTGAGCACGTCCGCCTTGACGTAGTCCTCGTACGGCGTCGTGCCGGCGAAGTCGAGATGCGGGGTCTCGGGCTCCGAAGCCTCGTCGGGCTGAGCCTGCTGGGACATCGCTGTCTCCTGTTGTTGCTCCGGGTAGCGGTCCGCCCCTGCCGTTTTCGACAGGACGCCCCGGTCCCCACCGGCATCCTGCGCAATACCCGCCCGAAAACGCAAGGCCCGTCAGGTCACACCGGGACCGGACGGGCCGTGCGCACCGGCCGCGGAACCACGACCGCGCCCGGCTCGGGGCGCGACTAGCCCAGGGTCTGGGCCGCCGTCGGGGAGGAGTCCTTCAGGAACTGCGAGCAGCGCTCGTACTCCTCCTGCTCGCCGATCGCCTGCGCGGCGCGGGCGAGGGCGTGCAGGGCGCGCAGGAAGCCGCGGTTGGGCTCGTGCTCCCAGGGCACCGGGCCGTGGCCCTTCCAGCCGCTGCGGCGCAGGCTGTCCAGACCGCGGTGGTACCCCGTGCGGGCGTACGCGTACGACTCCACCACGCTGCCCCGCTCGAACGCGTCGTCGGCGAGCCGGGCCCAGGCCAGCGAGGACGTCGGGTACTTCGCGGCGACGTCGGCGGGCGCCGTGCCGCTCGCGAGGAGCTCGCGCGGCTCGGGGTCGTCGGGGAGGTGGGTCGGGGGCGGGCCCCCGAGGAGGTTTTCGTGAAGGGACATGCGTCCAGTCTGCTCCATCCGCCGCCCGCCGTCGCCGGCCGCCCACGAAACCCGCCGCCCGCACGGACGAGCCGCCCGGCGGGACGAACCCGCACCACGCACCGCGGGCCCGCCCAGGACCGGTACGGCCGACCCACCCCCGCCGGCACGTGCCCGCGCCTCACCGCGCGCCGGAGCCCGGACGTTCGGACGGTCCCGTAGGGCGCCTGGACGTTCCGGACGGCCCCGTAGGGAACCCCGTACGGGACGCAGGGGCGCGGCCCGTCCCGCCCCGCCCCGCCCCGCCTACGTCAGGCGTTTCCTCGCGCGTTCGCCCTCCAGGGGCGGGGCCAGGACGCTGCCGTGGGTTCTGCACTCCGGGCGGCGGCAGTCCGGCGGCGGCCGGCGCACCGTCGTGAAGGCGATCACCGCCCCCAGCGTCAGCACCCCCGCGCACAGCACCATGGCCTTGCGGAACGCGTCGTCGAAGGCCGTGGCCGAGCGGTACGCCTCCGGGCCCATGCCGGTGAGCAGGGGCAGCGCGGCCACCGCGACCAGCCCCGCCGCCCGCGCCGCCGCGTTGTTGACGCCGCTGGCGATGCCCGCCCGGCTCACGTCCACCGAGGCCAGGACGGTCGCGGTGAGCGGGGCGACCAGCGCGACCATGCCGACGCCGAGGACCAGCACGCCGGGCAGCACGTCACCGGCGTAGGACGCGCCGGGCCCCACCCGCAGCATCAGCAGCATCCCGGCGGCGCACAGCAGGGGGCCGGCGGTGAGCGGGATCCGCGGCCCGATCCGCTCGGCCAGCTCGCCGGAGCGGGCCGACAGCAGCAGCATGAGCACGGTGGTCGGCAGGAGCGCGGTGCCCGCGCCGAGGGCCGACCAGCCGACCACGACCTGGAGCTGGACCGCGCACAGGAAGAAGAAGCCGCCGAAGGCCGCGTACACGCACAGGGTGACCAGGTTGACGGACGTGAACTGGCGGGACGCGAAGATGTCCAGCGGCAGCATCGGGTCCGGGCTGCGGCGCTCCACCGCCACGAAGGCCACGCCGGCCGCCCCGCCCGCGACCGCCGCCCCCGCGACCACCGCCGGGGAGCCGCTCGCGGCCTCGATCAGGGCGTACGTGACGAGGGCCAGCGCCAGCGCGCCGAGGAAAGCGCCCAGCGCGTCGAAGCCGCCGTCAGCGCGGCGCTTCCCGCGCGCGCCCCCGACCTCCCCGACGCTCCCGACGCCCACGACACGGCCGTCCCCCGTACGGGTGCGGGAGGACTCGGGCACGTGACGCAGCGCCACCGGCACGCACACCAGCGCCAGCGGCACGTTCAGCCAGAACACCCACCGCCAGCCGGGACCGTCCACCAGCCAGCCGCCCAGGAACGGCCCCACGGCCGCCCCGATGCCGCCGAAACCCGACCACAGGCCCACCGCGCGCCCCCGGTCCTCGGCGTGGAAGGACGCCTGGATGAGCGCCAGCGAGCCCGGGGTGAGGAGCGCGCCGCCCACTCCCTGGAGGGCACGGGCGGCGATCAGCACGGCCGCGTTCGGGGCGAGCCCGCACAGCAGGGAGGCGGCCGCGAACCACACCACCCCGACGACGAACACCTTCCGCCGCCCGTAGTGGTCGCCCAGGGAGCCGCCGAGCAGGATCAGCCCGGCCAGGGTCAGCAGATACGCGTTGACGGTCCATTGCAGAACGGCCAGGTCGGCGTCCAGGTCGCGGCCGATGCGCGGCAGCGCCACGTTGACGACGGTCGAGTCCAACAGGGCCATGCTGGAGCCGAGCACGGTGGTGAACAGGATCCACTTGCCTTGGGACGAGGTCAGGCGGACATCGGGCATGTCCCAGGTATACAGCGAGCCCGGCGTCGTAGACAGACGCCGGGCTCGCCCCGTACCCGTGTACACCCCTGGGGGCCGGAAGCCCCCGAGCGGCCTACTTGATCTTCTGGCCCGCCGAACGCAGGTGCTGCGTGGCCTCGACGACGCGCGCCGCCATGCCCGCCTCGGCCAGCTTGCCCCAGGTCCGCGGGTCGTAGGTCTTCTTGGAGCCGACCTCGCCGTCGACCTTGAGGACGCCGTCGTAGTTGCGGAACATGTGGTCGGCGACGGGCCGCGTGAACGCGTACTGCGTGTCCGTGTCGAGGTTCATCTTGACGACGCCGTTGTCCAGCGCGGTCGCGATCTCCTCCGCGGTCGAGCCGGAGCCGCCGTGGAAGACGAAGTCGAACGGCTGCGAGCCGGCCGGCTTGCCGTACTTCGCGGCGACGCCCTCGTTCAGCTCCTTGAGCAGGTCGGGACGGAGCACCACGTTGCCCGGCTTGTACACGCCGTGGACGTTGCCGAAGGACGCGGCCAGCAGGTAGCGGCCTTTCTCGCCCAGGCCGAGCGCCTCGACGGTGCGCACCGCGTCGTCGACCGTCGTGTACAGGGAGTCGTTGATCTCGTGCGAGACGCCGTCCTCCTCGCCGCCGGTCGGGGTGATCTCCACCTCGAGGATGATCTTCGCGGCGGCGGCGCGGGCGAGCAGCTCCTGCGCGATCTCCAGGTTGTCGGCGAGGGTCTCGGCGGAGCCGTCCCACATGTGCGACTGGAACAGCGGGTTGCGGCCCGCCTTCACGCGCTCCTCGGAGACCGCGAGCAGCGGCCGCACGTACCCGTCCAGCTTGTCCTTGGGGCAGTGGTCCGTGTGCAGGGCGACGGTGACCGGGTACTTCTCGGCGACGATGTGCGCGAACTCGGCGAGGGCGACCGAGCCCGTCACCATGTCCTTGCTGTACTGGCCGCCCAGGAACTCGGCGCCGCCCGTGGAGATCTGGATGATGCCGTCGCTCTCCGCCTCGGCGAAGCCGCGCAGCGCCGCGTGCAGGGTCTGCGTCGAGGTGACGTTGATGGCCGGGTAGGCGAACTTGCCTGCCTTCGCCCGGTCGAGCATCTCGTTGTAGACCTCGGGGGTTGCGATGGGCATCTGTCCGCTCCTTGATTGTGCGGGTTGACGATATGCGTGCTGGGGCCCTGACCTGAACCTTGGATTCGACGTCGTCGTCGGGGCCATCTTTCCAGAGATGCGCGAATGGTCCATGCCTGGTCCGCGTACTGGTCGCGGCCTGCCCGACGGGGCGGCCGGGGGCCGGTCAGTCCAGGCCCAGCTCGTCCTTCGAGAAGGCGAACAGGTAGGGCACCCCCGCGCCCTCGCGGATCTTGCGGTCGGCGCCGGTGGCCCGGTCCACGATGGTCGCCACGGCCACCACCTCGGCGCCCGCCTCGCGCACGGCCTCCACGGCGGCCAGCGGCGAGCCGCCGGTGGTCGAGGTGTCCTCCACGACGAGGACCCGGCGCCCCCTGATCTCCGGTCCCTCCACGCGGCGCTGGAGGCCGTGCGCCTTCGCCGCCTTGCGCACGACGAACGCGTCCAGCGTGCGCCCGCGCGCGGCGGCCGCGTGCAGCATGGCGCCGGCGACGGGGTCGGCGCCCATGGTGAGGCCGCCGACGGCGTCGAACTCCAGCTCGGCCGTCAGGTCGAGCAGCACCTGGCCGACCAGCGGGGCGGCCTGCCCGTCGAGGGTGACGCGGCGGAGGTCGACGTAGTAGTCGGCCTCCAGACCCGACGACAGGGTCACCTTGCCGTGCACCACGGCCTTGTCCTTGATCTGCTGCAGCAGCGCGCCGCGAGTGTCCGTCATGCCCTCAGCTTAGAGGCGGCCCTCACAGGCGGGTCCACGACCAGGTGGTCGACGCCTCCAGCGGCTCCAGGGGGGTGACCAGGCGCGGAAGCGAGTTCAGCCCGTCCGGCGGCCCGGTCTGCGGCTCCACGCACACGGCCGCCTCCTGCTCGTCGTAGACGACGACCCACTCCTCGCGGCTGGCCACCTTCAGCTCCAGCTGCCCGGGCCAGGTGAGGGTGACGTCGACGCCGCCGGGCATGCCGAAGCAGTCGTCCCACGGGCCGGGCTTCGGGGCGACGCGGTGGCCGGTCGGCAGGTGGTCCTCGCCGCGCTCCTCCTGCCAGGCGGGCTCGAAGGCCACCCGCACGTCCCGCCCGTGGCTGCCGTCGCTCGCGGCGAGCGTGCGGTTGAACCACGGGTGCCAGCCGATCTGCGCCGGGAACGACGAGTCGTGGGCCTCCACCGACATCGCGATCCGCAGCTCGTCCCCGGCCAGCGTGATCACCTGGGTGACCAGGCCCGGGTAGGGCCAGGGCGCCACCAGCGCGTAGGTCAGCACCACCTCGTCCGCCGTGCGCCGCGCCACCTTCCAGGCGCCGTCGCGGGCGGTGCCGTGGATGGCGTTCGGGGGAGCGTTGAGCGGCATCTGGCGCACGGTGGCGCCGTCCCGGAAACGGCCGTCGCGGATCCGGCCGCACCAGGGGACCATCGGGAAGCAGCCGAACCGCTCGCCCTGGCGCAGCAGTTCGAGGCCGCCGACGCGCAGCCCACCGACCCGGCCGCCGTTGCCCGGCTGCACGGTCACCTCCGCGTCACCCGCGGTCAGCGTGATGTCTTCGTCACTCACGGGACGACCCTACTGGGACGGGCGACAGGGGCCGCGGAGCAGGGGGGTCGGGGCGGCGGAGCAGGGGGG
>NZ_JAHHIT010000243.1 GCF_024539675.1 Streptomyces hilarionis
TCCCCCCACCGCTGTCTCGCTGTCGTGCCCCCGCCCCGGCACCGCCATGTCTGCACTCCTTCAAGGAGCACTCCACATGAACCAGCCCGCCGCAAGCCAGCCCCAGGTCAGCCTCGCGCAGTCCTCCCCCACCGTCGGCACCTTCCGTGAGCGGGACGGCGCGCTGGAGTGGAGCGGCCGTCAGGAGACCCTGCGCGTCGAACCCTGGGGTCCGGACGCCGTCCGGGTGCGCGCCCGGCTCGGCGGACCGATCCTGCGCGGGCTGCCGGGCGCCTTGCTCGACGTGCCGCCGGCCACCGAGAGCACGGTCAAGATCGGCGACCACGAGGGGCAGCTGACGGTCGGCGCGCTCACCGTGGAGGTGAACGCCGAGGGCCTGGTCCGCTTTCTGCGCACGGACGACCGCACGGAGATCCTCGCGGAGGAGCGCGCCCACTTCTGGTGGCCGGGCTCGCGGCTGTACACGGCCGTCGGCCATGGCCATCACCGGCTGGAGCAGCGGTTCGCCGCGTACGACGACGAGAAGCTGTACGGACTGGGCCAGCACCAGCACGGGCGGCTCGACCAGAAGGGCCTGGTCCTCGACCTGGTCCAGCGCAACGCCGAGGTCTCCGTCCCGGTGCTCACCTCCAGCCGGGGTTACACGCTGCTGTGGAACAACCCGGCGATCGGCCGCGTCGAACTGGCCGGCAACGGCACCCGCTGGGTCGCGGACTCGGCCCGTCAGATCGACTACTGGATCACGGCGGGCGCCCCGGCCGACGCCCAGCGCCGCTACAGCGCGGTCACGGGCCGCACCCCGATGCTGCCGGAGTGGGCGGCCGGGTTCTGGCAGTGCAAGCTGCGCTACCGCACCCAGGAGGAACTCCTTGAGGTGGCGCGGGAGTACAGGCGCCGGGGCCTGCCCCTGGACGCGATCGTCTGCGACTTCTTCCACTGGACCCATCTCGGCGAGTGGCGGTTCGACCCGGGCGAGTGGCCCGACCCGGCGGCGATGGTCCGTGAGCTGGACGAGCTGGGGGTGAAGCTGGTGGTCTCGGTGTGGCCGTCGGTGTCCCCGCTGTCGGAGAACCACCCGGTGATGGAGCAGCGCGGCTACTTCATCGGCACCGAGTACGGTCCGACGGCCCACGCCGACTGGCCGGACAAGGGCGTCGCCTCGACCGTCCAGGTGGCGTTCTACGACGCGACGAACCCCGAGGCCCGGGAGTTCCTGTGGTCGCGGATCCGCGACAACTACCTGACGCCGTACGGCATCACGGCGTTCTGGCTCGACGCCTGCGAGCCCGAGCTGAAGCCGGGGTTCCAGGAGAACCTGCGGTACTGGGCGGGACCGGGGCTGGAGGTCGGCAACATGTACCCGGCCGAGAACGCCCGCACCTTCCACGAGGGTCTGCGCGCGGCCGGGGAGGAGGAGATCGTCAGCCTCAACCGTTCGGCCTGGGCGGGCAGTCAGCGCTACGGCGCCGCCCTGTGGTCGGGCGACATCGGCACCGACTTCGCCACCCTGCGCCGGCAGATCGCGGCCGGGCTGAACACCGCGCTGTCGGGCATTCCGTGGTGGAACACCGACATCGGCGGCTTCCACGGCGGCGACCCGGACGATCCGCGCTACCGGGAGGTGATGGTCCGCTGGTTCCAGTTCGGCGCGCTGTCCCCGCTGATGCGGCTGCACGGCTTCCGCGACCCCGGCATGCCGCTGGGCCCGGACATGACCGGCGGCCCGAACGAGGTGTGGTCCTACGGCGAGGAGGCCGGGGCGGTCCTGGAGAAGTACCTGCGGCTGCGCGAGCGCCTCAAGCCGTATGTCCTGCGGGTGATGCGGGAGGCTCACGAGGAGGGGCTGCCGCCCATGCGGCCGCTGTTCCTGGAGTTCCCCGACGACGGGGCGGCCTGGTCGGTGGACGACTCCTACCTCTTCGGCCCGGACCTGCTCGTCGCCCCGGTGCTGACGGCGGGAGCCACCTCGCGCACGGCGTACCTGCCGGCGGGAGCGCTGTGGACCGACGCGTGGACGGGCGAGACGTACGAGGGGGGCGCGGCCGTGACGGTCGACGCCCCGCTGCACCGGCTCCCGCTGTTCCTGCGGGACGGGGCGCGGCTGCCGGTGGCCGAGTGACGCCGGTACGACTGAACTCCCTTGTGGCAAAAGGAGGTTGGTGGGGTAGGGGGCTGGCGTCCGCTACCCCTGCCGTCCCCGCCGCCCGCCCCGCGAAAGGGTGTTCCCCGTGTCCTCGTCCCCGCTCGCCCTCACTGTGGCCGACCTGTTGCTGCGGCCCGCCTTCGCCTCCCGTCGCCACCCCGACCGCGTCTTCGACCGGCTCTCGGCCGCAACCCGTCCGGCGGACGGCGACGAGGAGTTCACCGAGGAGTTCCGGCGTCTGCTGCGCGACTGGGCCCGGGACGAGAACCTCACGCCGGTCGGCTGGTGGTCGGCGCAGGGGCACGTCCGCCGGCATCTGACCAACCGCGCCCGGGTCCGGCGGCTGATCGCCGAGGACCCCGCGATCGGGCGGGAGCCGGTCGAGCGGCCGGTGTTCGTGGTGGGCCTGCCGCGCACCGCGACGACGCTCACCCACGGTGTGCTCTCGCTGTCCGAGCAGCACCGATGTCCCCTGTTGTGGGAACTGCTGACACCGGACCTGGCGGGCCCGCCCGAGCGGCGCCGCAAGGCGGTCGCCGCGGCCCGCCTGACGGTCGGCGCCATCGATCTGTTCGCCCCGCGCTACCGCGACATCCATCCCCTGGTCGCCGAGGGGCCCGAGGAGTGCACCTTCGCCCTCCCGCACACCGTGATGCCGCTGTCCCAGGCCCGCATCCCCGCCTACCGGACGGCGCTGGAGGGGCGGGACTTCGTCCCCGACTACGCCTATCTCAAACAGGTCTACCAGGTGCTCCAGCACGGTCGCCCCCGCCGCCGCTGGGTGCTGAAATCCCCGCTGCACACCGGCAACCTCGACGCGCTGCTCGCCGTCTTCCCCGACGCCACCCTCGTGTGGACGCACCGGGATCCGGCCGCCGTCGTGGCCTCGTTCTGCAGCCTGATCGAGCACGGCATGGCGATCACCCGGCGCCCGCTCGACCTGCGCGAACTGGGCGCCACCTGGCTCGCCCTGCTGAGCCGTTCCGTGCGGCGCGGGCTCGCGGCCCGGGCCGCCGTCCCGCGCGGGGCGCTGGTGGACGTCCCGTACTCCTGGCTGGGCTCGGACCCGGCCACCGGCGCCCCGAAGCTCTACGACGCCGTGGGCGCCCGCTGGACCGACGCCGACGCGGCGCGGCTCCCCCGGGTCGCCGCCCGCCCCAGGGGCAGCCGGCCGCACAGCTACGACCTGGCCCGTTACGGCCTGACCCGGGCCGAGGTCGACGCGGCGTTCGCCGACTACGACGTGCTGCGCGCCGCGGTCGACCGGGGCTGACGCACGGCGGGCCGCCCCCCGCGGGGTGCGCGGGGGCGGCCCTGGACGCCCGTCAGCTGCTGCTGACGGTCAGGTTGTTGGTGGTGAAGTTCAGGCCACCGGAGGACGAGGTGATCTCGTAGCCGAACTGGAGGTCGCCGATGGTCTCGTTGCCGAACCAGCCCTTGGTGTCCTTGATCCACTTGAGGATCGGCAGGATGTTCACCGTGCCGGAGGTCGAGTTGGAGGTGCGGATGAAGGAGAACACCGCGTTGGAGCCGTTGCTGCCCTTGTAGACGGTCCAGGAGTGGCCGCCGAGCGTGACGCCGCCCTGCGAGGTCCCGAGGGGGCCCACGGCTCCGGTCTTGTTGACCCAGAGCATGATCTCGTAGCGGTGCGCGGTGTCCCAGATGTCGTACGACGTGTTGTACGCGCCGGACGACGGGACGGTGACGTTGTAGGTGCTGGAGAGCGAGCCCAGCGAGGTGATCGACTTGTTGATCACCTTCTTGGAGTCGGGGTAGGACTTGATGCCGCCGGTGTTGGGGTGGTTGGCCCAGACGCCCCAGTTCGTGCCGGAGTTGGCCCAGACGCACTGGCTGCCGGCGCCGGAGCCCCAGATGTTGTTGTAGAGCGTGTAGCCGTTGAGGCTGGTGTTGCCCCACTGGTCGCAGGAGTTCCAGACGGCGGCCGAGGCGGGGGCGGAGGCGAGGCCGACGGTCGCGCCGAGCGCGAGGGCCGGGGCCATGGTCGCCATGATGATCCTGCGGAGCGTGCGAGTTGCCATGGTGTCCCTTCCATGGGTGGGGGGAAACTGCGGGATCTCGTGGGGTTACCACGTCCCCGGGGTGAGGACGCGGTCTTCTCCGGCGACGAGGTCGAGCCCGTGGGCGTCGCCGGGGGAAGTCCGGACTTCGGCGTCGGTCATGGGCGCAGCACCGCCGCCCCGTAGCGGCCCAGCGTGATCGCGTCGGTGACGGTCGCCCCGGTGAGCAGGTCGTGGTGGACGCCGGGCAGGGCGACGGTCACCGGTTCGCGGCCGTGGTGGAGGAGGAAGAGCAGGTCGCCCCGGCGCACGGCCTCGACGCCCGGCGGGAGGCCGTCCAGGACGGGCCGCACGCCCGCGCCGGCGGCGACCCGCGCGAGCAGGTCCCGCAGCGCCGCGGGTTCGGGGAGCGTGGAGACGTACCAGGCTCGGCCCCTGCGCAGGACGGCGGGCAGCCCGTCGAGTTCCCCGCCCCGGTAGGCGCTCTCCACCGTGTCCTCGTCGGCCTCGAGCTCCTCGGACCACAGGGCGGCGTCGAACCCGTCGGTGGTGACGTGTTCCCCCGGCTCCAGCGGCCACCACTCGTGCAGCGTGCGGATGCCGAACAGCTCGCGCAGCCGGGCGTCCATGCCGCCCTCGCGGATCCGGTCGTCCTCGTCGGCGACCCCGGTCAGGAAGCCGGCCACCACGTGGCCGCCTCGTCGCACGTGGGCGACGAGGTTGTCGATCGCCGCGTCGGTCATCGTGTAGAGCTGCGGGACGACGATCAACGGGTAGCGGGTGAGGTCGTGTGCGGGGTGGGCGAAGTCGGTGGCGATCCCGGCCTCCCACAGGGCCCGGTGCCAGGCGTGCAGGACCGCCGCGTGGTCGACGTGCGCGGAGGGGCGGCCGTCCTGGGACCCGGCCCACCAGGCATGCCAGTCGTGCAGGATCGCGACGTCGGCCACGACATGACTGCCCGTCACCTCGCCTGTCAGGCTCGCCAGTTCGGCGCCGAGCTGTTTGACCTCCTGGAAGGCGCGGCCCCGCTCCCCCGCGTGGCCGACCATCCCGGAGTGGAACTTCTCGGCGCCCTGCCGGGACTGCCGCCACTGGAAGTAGCAGACGGCGTCCGCGCCGCGGGCCACCGCCTGAAGGGACCACAGCCGGTTGAGCCCGCGCGGTTTGGGGTGGTTCACCCCGCGCCAGTTGACCGGTCCCGCCGCCTGCTCCATCAGCATCCACGGGCCGCGGGCCTGGGAGCGGGTCAGGTCCTGGACCAGGGCGGCGTGCTGGGCGCCCAGCGGGTCGCGGGGATCGGGGTAGAGGTCGACGGAGACGACGTCCTCCTCCTCGGCCCAGCGCCAGGCGTCCTGGCCGGCGAACAGCGGCATGAAGTTGGTGGTGACCGGAAGGTGCGGGGTGTGCCGGGCGACGATGTCCCGCTCGGCGCGGAAGCACTCCAGGAGCATGTCGGAGGTGAAGCGCCGGAAGTCCAGCACCTGGGCGGGGTTCTTCAGGTAGTGGGTGCGGCGGGCGGGCAGGACGCCCTCCCAGCTGTCGTAGCCCTGGCTCCAGAAGGCCGTGCCCCAGGCGGTGTTGAGGGCGTCGAGGGTGCCGTACCTGGCGCGCAGCCAGCGGCGGAAGGCGGCGGCCGCCTCGTCGCCGTGGTCGGCGGTGCAGTACTCGTTGTTGATGTGCCACATCGTGAGGGCGGGATGGCCGGCGTAGCGAGCGGCCAGGTCCTCGGTGATGGCGGCGGCGAGACGCCGGTAGGTGGCGCTGGAGTGCGAGAAGTGCTGGCGGCCGCCCCACCACTCGACGTCGCCGTTCTCGTCGCGGGGCAGGGTGTCGGGGTGCAGCCGGCCCACCCAGGGGGGCGGCGCGGAGGTCGGGGTGGCGAGCACGACCCCGATGCCGCCGGCGTGCATCAGGTCCATCAGCGTGTCCAGCCAGCCGAAGTCGCGTGCGCCGGGCTCCGGTTCGAGCCGGGCCCAGGAGAAGACGCCGAGGGTGACGGAGTTGACGCCGGCCTCCCGCATGAGCCGGACGTCCTCGTGCCAGGTCTCCTCGGGCCACTGCTCGGGGTTGTAGTCGCCGCCGAAGAGGATGCGGCCGCGGGTGACGTCGGCGAGGCCGGGCCGGTCGGCGGCGGTCATCGCACCGGCTCCCCGTACTGGATGCCCCGGCCGTTGGTGGCGATGTAGACCCGGCCGTGGACGCGCGGGTCGGCGGCGAGGGTCGCGCCGGTCCAGCCCCACTGGTGCCGGTCGTCGTTGATCCGCGTCCAGGTCCGCGCGCCGTCGTCGGAGCGGTACACGGCGGTGACCGTCCGCGGGGCGCCCACCAGGTAGACCGCCGGGTGGCCGGCGTCGCGGGCGCCCCGGCCGAAGGCGACGGCGTACGCGGCCCGGCAGCTGTCGACCTTCGTGAAGCTCGCGCCGCCGTCGGTGGACCGGTGCAGGCCGTCCCCCTTGGCGCTCAGCCACAGGTCGCCGGAGCGCCCGGGGACCGCGGCCAGTTGGAACTGGCGGTCGCCGGAGGGCAGTCCGGTCGCCCGGCCGGTGAAGGTGAGCCCGCCGTCGGTGCTGGCGAACAGGGTTCCGGTGTCGGTGTCGTAGGCGTAGAGGCGCTTCGGGTCGACCGGGTCGGCGAGCGGGGTGGCGCCCTTGGGGAAGGTGGGGACCTCGGACCAGGTCGCCCCGTCGTCCGTGGAGCGCTGGGCGGGGTACCCGGTGCCGTCCCCGTGCACGAGGGTCCACAGCAGCACGCCGCCGTCGGCGGTGACGGCGATCGGTCCGGGTGCGTCCCTGGCGAGGGCGGGCTGGGCGGCGAAGGGGGCCCAGGTGCGGCCGCCGTCGTGGGACAGGGCGCCGTTGCCGTGGTCGCCGAACCCGGTGCGCACGACGTACGACGGCTCGGCCGCGGCCTGCGCGAGTCCGGTCGCCGTCCCGAACACGGGGTTCGCCGCCATGCCCCGCGACGGCGAAGCGGTCAGCCGTTCGTGGTACATCACGCCGAGGTCGCCCAGCCCGCTGATCAGGTGGGCCGGGCCGGACGGGGGCGAGATCAGCTGCCGTACGGAGGTCTCCTCCAGGCCGCGGGTGCGCGGGGCCCAGTGCTTCAGGTCCCGGGTGCCGTACAGCGTGGCGCCGGTGCCGTGGAGGACGTGGCGCGCGTCGTGGGGGTCGACGGCGACGGCCTGGATCCACCAGCCGAACTTGGGCTCGTCGGCGCCGAAGGTCAGGAACGGCGTCTCGGACACGTCGAGGACCGCCGTGTCCTTGAGCGAGGTCCAGGTGCGGCCGCCGTCCGTGGTCCGGTACAGGGTGTCGACGGCGGCCCAGCGGTCGTTGGTGGACACGACGACCACGCCGGGGCGGCGGGCGTCCACGGCGACACCGCCGTAGCCGAAGGCGTCCACGCCCCCCTCGGGCGTCGTCCCGCCCGGCTTCACCGGGGTGACGTCCGTCCATCTGCCGCTCGCCGTGGCCAGCTTGTGCACGCTGCCGGTGGACTGGCCGTTGGGACCGGGGGCGTCGGCGTAGGTCACGTACAGCTCGCGGGCGTGGGCGTCGTGGGCGGCGCGGATCGGCACCTTCGCCGACGCGCCGGAGGGCTGTCCGGGGACGGCGTGCCAGGTGCTGCCGTCGGTCGTGCGGTACAGGCGGGGCGAGGCCCCGTCGGAGTCGCCCCAGCCCGCGTACAGCGCGCGTCCGGCGGCGACCAGCAGCGTGACGCCCTGTCCGCCCACGACGGGGGCCGGCGGGAAGCCGTCGGCACGGGACCAGGTGGCGCCGCGGTCGGCCGACCGGAGCAGTCCGTCGTGCCGCGTGCCCAGCCACAGGGTGTCGCCGTCGCGCGGGTCGACCAGCAGCCGCTCCCCGGCGCCGCGGCCATCCTCGTTGCCGCCCAGTCGCACGCTCAGGTCGGTGCGCGACCAGGTGGCGCCGCGGTCCTCGGAGCGCAGGATCGCGCCGTAGCCGGCCCAGGGCTGTGTGTAGGCGCCGAGGGCGAGGTAGAGGCGGTCCGGGTGGGCGGGGTCGACGGCCAGGGACTCGACGCCGAGCAGGTTCCAGTCGTCCCAGCCGAGGTGGTCGGTCAGGGGCGTCCACCGCGCGGCCGCGTCGTCCCAGCGGTAGGCGCCGCCGATGTCCGTGCGGGCGTAGGCGAGACCGCGGACGGCCGGGTGGAAGAGGACGCCGGTGACGAAGCCGCCGCCGCCGATCACGACGTCGCGCCAACGGTAGGCGGGGGCGGGCTTCCCGCCGCCCGGCGCGGCCTGGGCGCCGCCCTGCACGGCGGGCAGGGCGGTGAGCGCGGCGGCGGCTGCGGCGCCGGCGAGGACGGTACGGCGGGACGCGTGCATGGGGCACCTCAGGGGGG
>NZ_JAHHIT010000244.1 GCF_024539675.1 Streptomyces hilarionis
GCGGGTGACAACCTCACGCAGGACCGGGGAGAGGCCATGCGGCCGGTCGCGATCAGCGGCGAAGGCATGGACGAGCTTCATGCGAAGACCTCGGCAGGGGGTGGGACTCACTCGGCACGAGCGATTCACTTGAGACTACAATAACTGACTCATCAGGTAAATGACCTTCGTCATCGACCCCCAGCCCCACCGAGGCCCCCGATGCCGTCGGGCGTGACTCGCGCGGCTACGGCAGCGCGAAGAAGGGGTCAACGGGCGCGAGCGGGCCTGCGACCGTCGACACCACGGCGCCACCCCTGTCGGCCACGGTCACCGCGACCGAGGTGACCGACGTGACCGACCGCGAATGCCGCGAAGGAACTGCTGTTCAGCCTGCGGCTGACGCACCCCGCGGTCAGAACCGTCCAGGCTGGCTCTTCATGGGTACGGGACGCCCCTGTTCGAGTGAACTGTCCCCATAAATAATGGCAGTTGGCCGAGCCGCCCCTTGCGACCCGGCCTCGCCATCACTCACCGGGCCTCGCCGGGGAAATCGATCACTCGCCTCCGTTGCGCACCCAGCGATATCCCGGAGGAAGTGCGGCGCCAGGAGGGACGAATCGGTATCCGCCGCCCACGACCGGGCGAAAGGAGACGATGGGGCGGTTCATGATCTCCTCGAACCAGGCGGCAGCGGTCCGCCCGAGATGTTCCGGGGAGCCGGTGGCGGTAAGCGGCTCCACGTCGTGGGTGGGTTCCGGGGTCTGGTAATTCTGGCTGTGGCGTTCGCTGCAGAAGAGCTGATCGCCTATGACGGTCGCCCCCAACGTCATGAAGATCAGACCCTCCTCCCGTTCACGCCGATCGACCAGATCCGCGATGAGCGTGAGAACGTCCTCGCCCCGGTCCAGCGCCTCGTCCAACGCCGTGTGGTAGGCCGTGTGCTCGGCCGGAGGTTCCCACCTGGGCTGCCTCGCGGGGGTCTGCACGGCCTCCTCGTCGTCCTCGTCCGGACCGAAGAGGAGCACAGCGGTGTCGGCAGGTCGGCATTCCGGCCAGGAGCGGGCGGACTCCCTCACAAGGCGCACGACCGTCTGCTGCCGGCTGTTCGATTCGTCGTCCTCGAACCAGTCGTCATACACGCAAGCGAGGATACGCAGCGGAGATCAGGTCGTCCGCCGGTGGTTCCACAGCGTCAGACCGCGAGCGGCCACCGCGTCGGCGCGGTGGGTGCCCGAGTCGTACGACGTTGTCCTACCGGATCGAGGACGAGGCGGGCGGGGAGGCGGGGCGGCCGCGGGAACGAACGTTGTCAGCCGCCCGCCCTTCGCCGCGCCGACCGGCGAGGAGACGAGCCGGGCCGCGCCGTCGGGCGTGTCACCGATGACGTGCGGCCGGATCGAGTCGGAGGCTGAGGGCATGACCGACCCGATGCACGATCCCGGCTTTCTCCAGGACCCGTATCCCGCCTACGCGGCCATACGTTCCACCTGCCCGGTGCAGGCCGTGCCCGGGCCCGACGGACGCGTGAGTTACCTGGTCACCGGTTACGCGGAGGCCAGGGAGGCGCTCGGCGACGCCCGGCTCTCGAAGGACACGGCCGCGTTCTTCGCGGGCAAGGCGTCCCGACGACGACTGCACCCCGCGGTGGCGCACACCATGCTGGCCAGCGACCCGCCCCGGCACACCCGCCTGCGCGCACTGGTGACCAAGGCGTTCACGACCGGGGCCGTGACGGGGCTGCGCCCGTTCATCGAAGCGGTCACCGACACGCTGCTGGACCGGTGGCGGGTAGGCGTCCCCTTCGACTTCGTGGACGGCCTGGCAGCGCCCCTGCCGGTCCTCGTGATCTGCGAACTGCTGGGCGTCCCGCACGAGGACCGGGCCGACGTCCGGCGCTGGTCGGCCGAACTGTTCGCGGCCGGGGAGCCCGACGTCATCGACGCTGCCTCGCATGCCGTCGCCGACTACATGACGGCCCTCATCGCCGCCAAGCGCCTGGACCCCGGCGACTCCCTCCTGGACCGGCTCATCCGCGCTCGCGACGCGGACGACCGGCTCAGCGAGGACGAACTGGTCTCGCTGGCCGTGCTGTTGGTCGTCGCGGGACACGAGACGACCACCGATTTCCTCGCCTGTGCCGCACTGGCACTGCTGCGACACCCGGCCGAACTGGACCGTCTGCGCGGCGATCCGGGCGAGGTGCCGGCCGCGCTGGACGAGCTGCTCCGGTTCGACTCCCCCGTCAGCACCGCCACGTTCCGCTTCACCACGCGGGACGTCACCCTCGGCGGCGCCGACCTCCCGGCGGGCGTCCCGGTGCTCATCGCGCTGGGCGCCGCCAACCGCGACCCGGAGCGGTTCCCGGATCCGGACCGGCTCGACCTGGACCGGGACGCCGCCGCGCATCTCGGCTTCGGTCACGGCATCCACCGCTGCGTCGGCGCTTCCCTGGCCAAGGCCGAGGCGGAGATCGCCCTGCGTCAAGTCCTGACCCGGTTTCCCGCGATCCGGCTCGCGGTGGCGCCGGAACGGGTGCGGTGGCGGCGCACCCGTCTCCTGCGCGGGCCGGCCTCGCTGCCCGTCCTCGTGTGACCGGACGGCCCGCGCGCGGCGGTGAGCGGTGACACTCCCCCGCGGAACCGTCGGGCCGTCCCCCTGGTCACCATCCCGTCAGCAGCAGGTGGTTGAGGAGCAGGGCGAGCGCGGCCTGGGCGGCGAGCCAGGCACGGGGCCGGGTCAGGAACGCGCCGGCCGGGAGCAACCACATCGCGAACGGCAGCCAGATGCGTTCCGTTTCCGCTTTGCTCATGCCGGAGAGGTCTGCGGCGAGAAGTGCGAGCAGGGCTGCGAGGACGAGGAGGGCAAGGCGGGTTTCGGGCGCGGAGTGGCGCAGGCGTGCGCGCACGCGTGGGCGGAGGGGAGCAGAGCCGGCCCGCCGCAGTCCGGCCACCGTTGCCGGGCCCACGACGAGCGCCGTGCACGCGAGGTTCGCCCACACCCAGTAGCCGTACGGACGGATACCGCCGGCGCCTTGGTAGTAGCGGGTCACCAGCAGGTGGTACGCCTCCCACCAGTTGAAGCCGGCGAGCGTGAACGCGGCCGGCACGACGACGAATCCGGCGAGGACGTAAGGCAGGGGGCGCAGGCGTCGCGAGCCCAGCAGCAGGACTCCGGCGGCGATCACCGCGAACAGTGTCAGCCCGTACGAGAGATACGCGGTGAGGCCGAAGAGGAGTCCGGAGGCCAGGCCCGTCGACCGGGGCCGGTGTCCCGCGACGGCGAGGGCGAGGAGGGCGACGGCCCAGGCGGCGACCGCCGCGAAGTAGCCGTCCGCCGAGGTGCCCATCCACACCGCTGCCGGGGCCAGCACGAGGAAGGGCGCGGCGCGTCGGGCGAGTGCCTCTCCGCACAGCGTGCGTACGGTGACCAGCACCGCCACGGCGGCTGTGGCCCCGAGGGTGATGCACCAGACGCCGGCCCAGGCCCCACCGTCCAGGCCGATCCGGTCGAGGAAGACGAAGGTGAGGGTGGCCGCGGGGGGATGTCCGGCGACGTGCGCGGGCCAGGCGTCGGGTGAGTCGATCAGGATGTGGCGGGTGAAGTCCCGCAGAGCGGCGGGGACGTCGTCGAAGCGGTTGACGGGGCCGATGACCTGGAGGTACTCGTACTTGGTGGTGAGGCGCCGGGCGATTCCGCGCTGCCATCCGTCGACCAGGGCGAGCGAGAACGTCCACGCCATCGCGGTGCCCCACGCGGTGCACAGCAGCGCGCGCCAGGGCAGCCGGGCAGCCGGCAGCGGCCCGTACGCGACGACCGCGACAGCGACCATGATCGCGGCGGGGGTGCCGGGGCCCAGGTGCGGCTCCCAGTGGCCGTACAGCGGCGGCCAGTTGACATGAAGGTTTCCATAGCGGCTTTCCAGGTGGGTGCCGATCACGGCCGCCGTGGTGACGAGCAGCGCTGCGGCGAGGGCCGCGTACAGGTCGCGGAGAAGATCGCGGTTCACACCGGCACGCTAGGCCGGGAAGGGCCGGACGCGGACACGGTGAACGACGGCGTCAGCATTTCGTCATATGTTGCGGGCCGGTCCTCGGGCCGTCCAGGCCCGCGGTTGCTCCCGCGGGACGAGACCCGAGACCGTTCCCGTCTCGGGGTGAGCCGCCGCAGCGGTGGTGAGCGGGCGGCCACACGCCTTTCGTGGCCGCCCGCCCGATGCGGGGCGCATGCTCGGTCCGGGCGGCCCGATCGGCCTCCGTCGAACCGGCTGTGTCAGCGGCGGTCAGCCCCGGCCACCGGCCGATGCCGCGGTCAGGGCTTGGCGGCGTACGTGACGCCGGCCAGGTTCTGGGCGGCGGGGCCCCACACCTGGTCGTACAACGAGGTGTCCAGGCCGAGCGTGTACAGCAGCCAGGAAGTGGTCATGCCGTAGGTCAGTTTCAGCTGAGCGGCGCGGGTGATGCTTCCGCTGTCGCAGCCGAGGCCGGAGCTGTCCTCGAATCCGCAGTGGAACCCGCCGGTGATGACGCGCAGTTGGGTGCGTGACGCCTTGGCGTCGTACATCTTCTGCTGGTTCGCGGCGACGCCGGCGATCGAGTCGGCGCTCCCGCCGACGTATTGCACGGGGACGCCCAGGGTGGCGGACGCGGCGACGGCGGAGGGGTTGGTCTCGGCGGCTGCCAGGGTGGTGACGGTCTTGACGGCGGGGTTGCGTCCGGCGGCGAGGAGGGCCGCGCCGCCGCCCATGGAGTGGCCGGAGACGGCGAACCTTCCGGTGTCGACCCGGTTGGCGAAGCGCGATGCGCTGGTCGAGTTCTGGGCGGTGAGCCAGGTCAGGGCAGCGTTCAGGTCGTCGGCGAAGGCCGAGTGGCTCGGGAAGAGACCGCCCTGCGACTTGGGAGCGACAGTGATGACGCCCCAGGAGGCGTAGTGCCTGAGCAGGCTGTCGTACTGGGTGACGGCCTGGAAGAAGCCGTGGCCGAAGGCGAGAGCGGGGTGGACGCCGACGGCGACCGGCGCGTTGGCCCCGGCCGTCGTGCCCGGGTACCAGACGCGCGCGCTGTACGAACGCCCGGCGGCCGACACCGAGACGTCGGTGTAGGCGATGGGGAAAGAGCCCGGGGCGGAGGGGTCCACCGCCTGTGCCGTCGGCCCGACCGGGTGGGCTTCGGCGGCTGGGGCGAGGGTGAAGGCGGCAGCCGCGGTCAGCAGCAGCGCGGTCATGGGCCGCAGGAGTGTACGGAACACGAGATCACCTTTTCCGTCGATGGGAGCAGTGGTGTCCGGTGGTGTCTCCTTGACGAGCCGGGTGTTGTCCGGCTGGGGAACCGGGAGAACGCACCGCCGTGGGCACACCCTTGGAAGCCCGGGCGGTGGATACGGGGTCGTGCCGAGCGGTTGCCGCGTCGGCCGGGAGGAACGGAAGCGGCGGAGGCGAGGTGGGCGGGCAGGCAGGGTCGTACGACATGTCGGCCGTCGCTCACCCGCGACGGTCAGCCGCCGAAGCGAAGGCCCATGTCTCGCAGGTCAGGCCGAGCACGGGGGCGCGGGGGCGCCGGGGGCGAGAACGGGCGATCGACTGTCGGCCGGTACCGTCCCCACTCGGCGCGTGCCCGTCGCAGCGCGGCCCGGCTGCCGACCTTGATGGCCGTGGGCGCAGCCCAGGAGGTCGACCCGGACGCCCTTCTCTGTGCGGCGCCGGGCGCCGGCGCTGCCGGCCGTCGCCGAACCGGTGACGAGGATGTCCTGGTCGAAGCCGCTCATCGGCCCTGTCTCGAGGTGAAGTCGGACAGCAGCGGGGTGAGGAGGCGTTCGAGGTTCTCGCGCCGGACCTGCGGAGGGACCGAGGTGAGCGGCAGGGGGCGGTCCGGTCCGGGGACGTGCGGGAGGAGCGCGAGGTGAGGCAGGAGGACGAGCAGGAGCGACAGCAGCGCGTCCAGGTCGGCGTCCTTGCGCAGGTGCTGGGCGGTGACGGCGCGTTCGAGCAGGGGGCGCAGCCCTGCCAGGTAGAGGGCGTTCACCGGGGCACGGACGGCCTCGCGGACCGCGGGGTCCATCTCCATGTTGCTGGCGGCCGTCACGCCGCGCTCCAGGGGCTGCCGGGCGAAGTAGTCGAGCCAGGCCTCCAGTGCGTCGGTGAGATGTTCGCGGAAGTCCCTGGTCCCGTCGTAGCCGTCGAGCCAAGGCCGCATGTGGGCGTAGACGCGCAGGGACGTCTGCTCGGCGACGTAGGCGAAGAGATCGAGTTTGCCCGAGAAGTACTGGAACAGTGAGCCCTTGGCGACGCCGGCTTCTCGCGCGATGACGTTGAGGCTTCCCGTGGAGTACCCGTGGGTGCCGAATTCGTCCATCGCGGCGACCAGCACCCGCTCGCGGCGGGCCGGCGACAGACGGTCCCAGGTGGGCGTGGGCATGGGCTCTCCTCTGCGTGACCGGGCGGTCATGTGACCGCCCGGTCATGGTGAGGGTGATGCCGGTCGATGTCAACGACGGTGACAGGCAAGGCTGTTGGACCGCACACTCCCCCGTTGTTCATGCGGTACGCCTGCCTCCCCAGGTCGGGCGAGTACTCGGTCTGTCCGGGACACGCGGTGAGAGCCCGCTACTTCGACGCCTCCGTCGACCGGTTCGGTCTGCGTCCGTCGATCAGGTTCCGGCCCGAGGCGGTCGCGGTCGAGGTCGACGCCGACGTCGACGCCGACAGAACGCAGGCGGCGGAAGGTGCGATACCCACAGGACCGCTGACCGGGGCCCTGACCGGTGCGGGCATGAGCCGACCCTCGCGGCCGGGGGAGGCGGCCCCGGGCCGTCCGGAAGGTCCGTGGCCCGGGAACACCCACCCGGGAGGGCCCGCCCCGAGGTGACGACCGGGCCCGTCTCGGGGCGAGGGTGCCGCTTCGCCAGGCCGACCCCGCAGAGCGGCGTGACAATGGATGTCCGCTGGTTCTGGGAGGCTTGTGTGAGCGATCTCGAGTTCGAACAGAAGCGGACGCTGTCGCGCGTCGAGGCGGCCGACCAGCTCGAGGCCCTGGCAGCCGCGCTCCGCCGCGGCGGCCAGGCGGAGCTGGACCTCGGCCCTGGCCGGCTGACCGTGCGGATCCCGGACGAGCTCCGCTCCGAGATCGAGGTCGAGCTGGAGGACGGCGAGATCGACCTGGAGATCGAACTGTCCTGGCGGCCGCCGCAGGCGCACCGGTCGGCGGACGACGACTGACGCAAGGCGGCCGGACCGGTCGGCGAGTACATCGGGCCGCCGTGCGCGGGTGCGCGTGACCGCCTCGGGCTCGCGGCTCCGGAACCGGCCGTCCGTGGTGACGAGCGGGCATGGGGAAAGTTCTGAACGGCACCCGGATCACCCGTACCGGGTGATCCCGACAGCGCCCGACCACCGCTTCCATGAAGCGGTACGAAGCGGTCAGGACCGTTCGGGAAAGGACTGCGGGATGGCTGCGGACGAGGCAGGAGCAGGCGGCGTCGGCGCACCCGCCGGAGCCGACGCTCCGACGGACGGCGGCGCGCCTGTCGTGTCGGTCGCCCGTGGCATCGGTCAGGTCTTCGGACCGGAACCACCCGGCGAGGAGGCGCGGGCCGTCCGGGCCCGGCCCGTCGGGTGAGGCGGCGGTGCCGCCTCGAACTCAACGCTGGATCCGCAATCCCGGGGGACCGCGACGATGGGAGAAAACACATGGGCGGCAGTCTGAATCTCGCCTACGACTACCCGGTCCTGGGAGCCTTCTGGACCGTCATGTGGGTCTTTCTGTGGATCCTCTGGTTCATCCTGCTCTTCCGGGTCATCGGTGACATCTTCCGCGACGACGACCTGGGCGGGTGGGGCAAGACGGGCTGGCTCGTCTTCGTGATCGTGCTCCCCTTCCTCGGCGTCTTCGTCTATCTCGTCGCCCGCGGCTCCGCGATGGGCAAGCGCGAGCAGAAGCACGCCCAAGCGCGACGGAAGGCGACCGACGACTACATCCGTGAGACCGCCGGCCGCCCCAGCGAGGCGGACCAGCTCGCCAAGCTCTCCGACATCCGCGCCCGCGGCGACATCTCCGACGAGGAGTTCCAGCGGGCGAAGGAGAAGATCCTGCACTGACCCGGCGCCGACGCCGGTCCCTGTCACGACCCACCCCGCCCCTGGCCCCGGCTCCGGTCCGTCCACGTGACCGGAGCCGGGGCGCGGGCGGTTCTGGTCGCCCCCCCCCCCC
>NZ_JAHHIT010000245.1 GCF_024539675.1 Streptomyces hilarionis
GGCCGGCGGGCGGGGCGTCCGCGAGGGCCGGCGGGGCGAGCGGGTAGGAGGTCGGCGCGGCGGGTGGCGGGGGCGCGGACGGCGTCCGCCCGGCGGCCGCCGCGAGCATCCGGTCGACCTCCGCCGCGTCGGGCCGGAGCCGCGGGTCCCTGACGAGCAGCGCGCCGAGGACGGCGGTGAGCGGTCCCGCCCTGCGGGGCGCGGGCACGTCCTCGCCGAGCACGGCGGCCAGGGTGGCGAGCGTGTTCGCCCGGCGCAGCGGGTGGGCGCCCTCCACGGCCACGTACAGCATCATGGCCAGCGACCAGAGGTCGGCGGCGGGCCCGCCCTCCTTGCCGCCGACCCGTTCCGGCGCCATGAAGTCGGGCGAGCCGATGACCGCGCCGGTCGCGGTGAGCCGGGTGGACTCCCGCACGGCCGCGATGCCGAAGTCGGTGAGCACCGGCCGCCCGTCGGGCCGCAGCAGGACGTTGGCGGGCTTCACGTCACGGTGCTCGATGCCGACGGCGTGCGCGGCGCGCAGCGCGGCCAGCACCTCGCGCCCCAGACGCGCGGCCTCGGCCGGGGGCATCGGCCCCCGTTGCAGGCGGTCCTGGAGGGAGCCGCCCTCGACGAGCTCCATCACGATCCACGGATACGTGCCCTCGCCGCCGTCGACGATGTGATGGATGGTCACGACGTTGGGGTGATGGACGCGCGCCAGCGCGCGGGCCTCCCGCAGGACGCGTTCGCGCAGGGTGCGCGCGCCCTCGGGGTCGTACTCGGCCAGGTCCGGGTCGGGCGGCCGGACCTCCTTGACGGCCACGTCCCGGTGCAGCGCCAGATCGTGCGCGCGCCACACCAGTCCCATGCCTCCGCCGCCGAGCCGCGCGACCAGCTCGAAGCGGCCGTCGACGACCCGTCTGTGGGGTTCCCCAGTGCTCATGGGGGGGTGCTTAGGGGCACCGGCCGACAGGGGATGCGTCGGCCGGAGGGGGCGCAGCGCGAATGACCCGCGGAGCGACGGGCATGCTGTGAGCGAGGTCACCTCCGGCGAGCCGTGCCGGACCGCCCCGGAACCGCCCCCGGGACCGCATCCCTCCCTTGTTCCCCGTTCCCCCGTTCTCTCGATCCACCGCATCCACCGTGTCCGCGCAGTCACCGTGTCCACGCCTTCGACCGGGTCTGCGCCCGCCTCCTCCTCCCCGCTCGCGTCCGCCGCCGTCGCCCTCCCCATGAAGGACATGTGCCGTGACTCTCCTGCACCCTGACGCCCCGTCGTCCCGCCGCCCGGGCCGCTGCTGGACGATCCGCGTGGTCGGACACCGCGACCGCACGGCGTCGGTCACCTGCTCGTCGCCGTGCTCGATGCCGCCCCGCTCCCGGGACCTCGCGGCGCTGCGGCGCTTCGCGGAGGCCCACGCGGCCGCGCACGCCAGGGCGGCGGCGGTGCACCACGACGCCGCCTGCTGGTGCCGCCGACAGCGGTGCGCGCTGCACGAGGAGACCCGGGTCGCCTGTGCCGGCACGGTCGTCCTCGTGCTGCGGCACGACCCGGCGGTCGGCCAGGTGTGGACCCTCACCGAAGTCTGCGCCGCGTGCGCCTCGTTGCTGCCGCACGCGCGCGTGCTGAGCCGGGCTGTGCCACCGCCGCCCCGCGCCCGCGGGACGGAGACGGACGCCCGTGCGGACGACGGGCGGGAAGCGGGAGCGAGCCGTGATGCCGTCGCCTACGAGGGGGCGGGCGCGAACCGGGAGGTCCTCGGCCGTCCGGCGCCGTCCGGGACGGTGGCCCCGACCGCGGGGTCGCCGCGGCTGGTCCCCGGCGGGTTCAGCGCGCCCGCGTCGGGTGGCGGGCCGGAACGGGCCGGCGCCCGACGGCGCGGCCCCGGCAACCGGCGTGGACGCCGGGAGACCGAGGGCGGCGGGGTGTGACCCTGCCCCGCCTCCGCCCGTGCCGTCTCACTTCCTGCCGCCCCCCTTCACCGCCGTCGCCTTCCCGACAGGCCCGCTCCCGGTCCGCCGGGCGGGCGCGGCCGGCCGCCGCGGCGTGCCTCAGGTGCGGTGGCGGGACTGCGGCGGGACACGAACGGGCAGCGCGCCGGGCGGCGGCGCCCCGGCCGGACGTCCGGTGGGCCCTCCGCCGCCCGGGGAGCGCTCGGCGGTGGTACGGGTCGCCATGAGCGCGCCGATGCGCGCACCGCTGCGCCGCCCCTCCAGATGCAGGCGTCCGACGTTGACGCGGTCGCCGGCGAGCAGCGTCAGGACGGCGGACGGACCGGCCGCGTAGGTCGCGACACAGCCCCCCGCACCGCGCACCAGCAGTTCGCAGAACTCGCCGCCGACCGAGAGGTCGACCATGCGGCGTCCGACCCCGAGCGCCGCCGCGGTGAGCGCGGCCAGCCCTTCGGGCTGCGCGTCGGGCAGGTCCTGGGCGAGCACCAGGCCGTCCGTGCTCGCCGCCAGTGTCCCCGTCAGCTGCGGCACGCGGGCGCGCAGCCGACGCAGTTCGTTCAGAACCTCGGTCTCGACGGCCATGACCGTTGTCCCTTCGGCGCGTTGTCGACGCAAACGGATCAAGTGCGGTGCGGCGCAAGGTGGTTCAGGTTCTCCTGAGGCTACGGAAACCGGCGGCCGAAAGCGACGGCTTCGGCATTTTCCCCTGGCATGCCCACCGCCGAACCGCGATGCCGGACCCCTGGGGCGGCCCGGGCGGCCGGCGAATGCCGGACGGCGGACGCACGCGCCGGGTGAGGGAACGGCAGACGGGGGCGGGCGGTCCGGCCGGGCCGTGCTCCGGCGGAGGTGCGGTCCCGGCCGTGAGCCGGGCGTGTGCGTGCACGCCCGCACGTGATCCGTGCGCCCCGGCGCGCAGCCTGCCCAGGGGGCGCGCGGACAGGGCTCGCCCCTACGCGGATGGATGGGCGGGCCCTGTCCACAGACGGCGATTGTGCGGGACGGGGGGCCCGCACGCCCACGGGTGCGGGGCCCTCGGCCCTGGTGCGGGCCGCACACCCCGTCCGGTCACCGCACACCCCGCGCGCGATCGCCCGGATCCGCCCGTGTGACGGGACCGCCGGTGGGGAAGGCGCTCCCCCGACAGGGGGCGGCGCGGGCTCCCGCGCCGCCCGGCCCGCCCGCTTGATCGCGCATCGCCCGCGGCGCGCGATACTGGCCTTCGCACCCGGCAGCCACGTCGTCGCTTCGCCCTCATGAATGGAGTCACGCACATCTCCGCGACCCTTCCGCCCACCACTCCCTCCACGGTCTGGCAGTCCCGTGGCCGCCACACCGGCCCCACCGCGCCCGACGTCCTGCGCAAGAACCTCCAGGCAGGCAAGGACGCCGGGACCCTCCAGGACTTCAAGGAGCTCACCGACGTCGGCACCCCCGAGGGGGAGCTGGCCTTCGAGGCCCGATGGCTGGTGGACGAGGAGGTGACCGTCCGTGCCCGCCTCGCCCTCGCCGAGTGGTCGGGACGAGGGCAGGAGTGGACGCTTACGGCCGAGGCGGAGCGCCCCTGGGACCTGCGCTGGCCGTCGCCCGCCGCCATGTTCTGGCCGTGGGAGGAGGACGCCCTGTGGGGACACGAGACGGTCACCAGCGAGCGCTACCTCGACGTCAACCCGCTGCCCTCGGACGAGAAGGACCTGCGGCGCACCCTGCGCAACGCCCTGCGGGACACGTGGACGGTGCACGTCGTCGTCCACGAGGCCATGACGCCCGACGAACTGGGCCGGCGCTCGCTGGTCCCCCTGCTCCCGACCGGTCTGCGGCACCGGGTCGTCGAGCACCGGGCGGCCCCGCACCAGCTGCGCACCCTGAACTGGGCCCTCAAGGAGACCGGGGTGGAGGTGCCGCGGGGCGGCGCGCTGGTGCTGCCCGGCTCGCCGGCCCCTGCCGACTACGACGCCGCCGGCTTCTCGGTGCGCACCGTGTTCCTGGACGGCTCGCACCCCACCGAGCTGCTGGACGCGATCCAGCGCTTCGCCGCACTCCCCCGCCCGCTGCCGGAGGGGGCCGAGGCGGCCCTCACGGCGCTGCGGGAGCAGTGGCAGCTGCTGACCCTGGAGGAGGAGCTCGCCCGGGAACGCGGGCTGGTCGCCATGTACAAGGAAGCGCTGGAGGCGATGACCCAGTCCCGCGACCTGTACCGGGAGGCGGCCGAGCACGCCCACGAGGCGCTGGCCGCGTACCGCGAGGCGGCAGCGGAGGCCGGGGAGCCCCGGCAGGCGCCCGCCCGGCGCGCCGGCTCGCCCTTCCAGCAGCTGGGCCGCACCCTGGAGCGCTTCAAGGAGTCGACCAAGGGCCTGCGCCCCGCGCCGACGGCCTCCCCCGCCCCCGGGGAGCCGGCGGAGCCCGTCGGGACCCGCTCCGAGGACGAGGAGGGCGGCTCCGGCCCCGGCCCGCGGTAGTCCCCGGTGCGGTGCGCGGGCCGGCGGCAGGCCCCGGTGCGGCCGTCGGGGAGCGGCGGCAGATCCGGGCGCGCCCGTGAACCGGCCCGCGCCCGGACGTGTCAGGCGCGCCGCTGTGGATACGCGGTCCCCACGGCACACGCACCGCCCGGGAAGGGACCAGGACATGGGCACCGAGCAAGGCCCCCGGTCGTCGCCCCACCGCTCCGACACCACGCTGCGCGTCAACGGCAAGCCGCACACCCTCTCCGTCGACCACCGGCGCGTCCTGCTGGACCTGCTGCGGGAGGACCTCGACCTCACCGGGGCGAAGAAAGGCTGCGACCACGGACAGTGCGGCGCCTGCACGGTGCTCGTCGACGGCCGGCGCGTCAACAGCTGTCTGCTGCTCGCCGTCGCCCTGGACGGCTGTGACGTGACGACCGTCGAGGGACTCTCCGGGGACGGCGAGGGCCCGCATCCGCTGCAACGGGCCTTCCTGGAGCGCGACGCCTTCCAGTGCGGGTACTGCACGCCCGGACAGCTCTGCTCCGCGGTGGGCGCGCTGGCCGAGGCGGAGGCGGGCCACCCCTCCCACGTCACGGACCCGTCGGCGCCCTGCGGGCGGCCGGTCCCCCTGGACCGGGACGAGATCCGCGAGCGGCTCAGCGGCAACCTGTGCCGGTGCGGTGCGTATCCGCGCATCGTCGACGCGGTCGAGGACGTGATCGCGACCGGCCACCACCCGAGGACGTGATCCGGTGGAATCCTTCGCCTATGTACGGGCCGGCAGCCTCGCGGAGGCCGCCGAGGCCTTCGCCGCACACCCCGGCGCACGCTACCTCGGGGGCGGCACCAACCTCGTCGACCTGATGAAGCTCGGAGTGGAACGCCCGACCGCGCTGGTCGACGTCACCCGGCTCCCGCTGGACCGGGTGACCGAGCTGCCGGACGGCTCGCTGCGGATCGGCGCCCTGGTGCGCAACAGCGACCTGGCGGCCCACCCGCGTGTCCGTGAGCGCTGGCCGGCCCTGTCGCAGGCGGTGCTGGCAGGCGCGTCGGGCCAGTTGCGCAACGCCGCCACCACCGGCGGCAATCTGTTGCAGCGCACCCGCTGCCCGTACTTCCAGGACGTCTCCAAGCCGTGCAACAAACGGCGGCCGGGCAGCGGCTGCGGCGCCCGCGAAGGCGTCCACCGCGACCACGCGGTGCTCGGGCACTCCGAGCACTGCATCGCCACCCATCCCTCGGACATGGCCGTGGCCCTCGCCGCGCTGGACGCCGAGGTCGAGCTGTACGGCACGGCGGGCGTGCGCCGGGTCGCGGCGGCGGACTTCCACCGCCTGCCCGGCGCGCATCCGGAGCGGGACACCGTGGTCGAGCCCGGCGAGCTGGTCACCGCCGTCGTCCTGCCGGCCGCCTCGGCCGGAGTGCCCTCCGCGTACCGCAAGGCCCGCGACCGGGCCTCCTACGCCTTCGCGCTGGCCTCCGTCGCCGCCGTGCTGGAGGTCGCGGACGGCGTCGTCGCACGGGTGGGGATCGCCTTCGGGGCGCTGGCCCACCGGCCCTGGCGGGCGCGGCTGGCCGAGGAGGCACTGCGGGGCGCGGCGCCCACCCGGGCCGCGTTCGAACGGGCCGCTGACCTGGAGCTGGCAGCGGCCCGGCCGCTGCGCGACAACGCCTACAAACCGCCCCTGGCCCGCAACCTGGCCGTCGACGTCCTGGCGCGGCTGGTGCCCGACGAGGAGGACGCATGACCGCCCTGGGCGCCCCGGCCGAGCGGCGCGAGGGCCCGGACAAGGTCAGCGGGGCCGCCCGCTACGCGGCCGAACAGCACCCGGCCGGGCGGCTGTTCGCCCGCCCGGTGCCGGCGACGGTGGCACGCGGCGAGGTGACCGGCGTCGACGTCTCGGCGGCCCTGGCGCTGCCCGGCGTCGTCGCCGTCCTCACGCCCGACGACGCGCCCCGCCTGGCCGAGCCCGACGACCCCACCCTCGCCGTCCTACAGAACCGCCAGGTGCCGCACCGGGGCTGGTTCGTCGCCCTGGTGGTGGCCGACGGCCCGGAGGCGGCACGGGCCGGGGCCGGCGCGGTCCGCGTCGACTACGCGCAGGAGGCCCACGACGTCACGCTCCGCGCCGGGCACCCGCGGGCGTACGTCCCCGAGGAGATCAACGGCACGTTTCCGGGCGAGCGCCGGCAGGGCGACGCCGAGGGCGCCTTCGCCGCCGCGGACGTCCGGGTCGACGTCGGCTACCGAGTGCCGCCCCTGCACAACCACCCCATGGAGCCGCACGCCAGCACCGCGCACTGGGACGGCGAACGGCTCACCGTCCACACCTCCAGCCAGGGCACCACGGCCGTGCGCGCCACGCTCGCCCGGATGTTCGGGCTCGAGGAGGAGCGGATCACGGTGGTCGCCGAGCACGTCGGCGGCGGCTTCGGCTCCAAGGGCACGCCCCGGCCGGACGTGGTGCTCGCCACGATGGCCTCGTGGCACACGGGCCGCCCGGTCACCGTGGTGCTGCCCCGGCGGATGATGCCCACCTCCGTCGGCCACCGGGCGCCCACGCTGCACCGGTTGCGGCTGGGCGCGGACCGCGACGGCCGGCTGACGTCCCTCACCCACGAGGTGACCACGCACTCGTCGCGGATCAAGGAGTTCGTCGAGTACGCGGCCGTCCCGGCGGGCGTCATGTACGCCGCCCCGCACCGGCACACCGTGCACCGGGTGGTCCGGCTGGATGTCCCGACGCCGTCGTGGATGCGCGCCCCCGGCGAGGCGCCCGGCATGTACGCCCTGGAGTCGGCCATGGACGAACTGGCCGGCGCGCTGGGCATGGACCCCGTCGACCTGCGCGTGCGCAACGAGCCGGAGACCGAACCCGACAGCGGCAAGCCGTTCAGCAGCCGTCACCTCGTCGAGTGCCTGCGCGAGGGCGCCCGCCGGTTCGGCTGGGCGGGCCGCGATCCCCGGCCCCGGGGCCGGACGGACGGACCGTGGCTGCTCGGGACGGGCGTCGCCGCCGCCACCTACCCCGTACAGGCCTATCCGTCGACCGCCGCGGCTCAGGCGCTTGCGGACGGGTCGTTCCTCGTCGAGGTGAACGCGGCCGACATCGGCACCGGCGCCCGCACGGTGCTGGCGCAGATCGCGGCGGACGCCCTCGACGTGCCGCTGGACCGGGTGCGGATCCGGGTGGGCAGCAGCGACCTGCCGTCGGCTCCGCTGGCGGGCGGCTCCTCGGGCACCGCCTCCTGGGGCTGGGCCGTCCACGAGGCCTGCCTGCGGCTCGCGGCCCGACTCGCCGCGCACCGGGGCCCGTTGCCCGCGCGAGGGCTGCGGGAGCGCGCCGACACCGAGGGGAAGGCCGACGCCGAGAGCGCCTTCGCACGGCACGCGTTCGGCGCGCACTTCGCGGAGGTCGCGGTGGACAGCGTGACGGGCGAGGTGCGGGTGCGCCGGCTGCTCGGGGTGTACGCGGCGGGGCGGATCCTCAACCCGCGCACCGCCCGCTCCCAGTTCGTCGGCGGCATGACCATGGGCCTGGGCATGGCGCTGACCGAGAACAGCACCGTGGACGCCGCGTTCGGCGACTTCCCCGAGTCCGACCTCGCCGGCTACCACGTGCCCGCGCACGCCGACGTGCCCGACATCGAGGCGCACTGGATCGACGAGCACGACCCGCACCTCAACCCCGTGGGCGGCAAGGGGATCGGCGAGATCGGCATCGTGGGCACGGCGGCGGCCGTCGGCAACGCCGTGCACCACGCCACCGGC
>NZ_JAHHIT010000246.1 GCF_024539675.1 Streptomyces hilarionis
TGCGGAGGCGGGCGGGGGAAGGGGCCGGGAGCGAGGTCGGGGGAAAGAAGGCCGGCGGGGGGATGTCCGGGCCGTCGCGGAGAATGGGGGTATGGCGGATTCGGGCGAGCGGGCACGGCACTGGCGGTATGCCGAGCTGCCCGACGTCGACCTGCTGCGCGCCCGCTATGTCCGCAAGACCTTCGTGCGGCACACCCACGAGCACTTCGTGATCGCCGCCATCGCCGAAGGGGTGGAGGTCTTCGCCCACCGCGGAGCCGACCAGTACGCCGGTCCGGGAGCGCTCGCGCTGGTCAACCCGGACACCCCGCACACCGGACGGGCCGGCGTGCCGGAGGGATGGCGCTACGGGGCCGTGTACCCCTCGCCCGACGTCGTGGCCGAGATCGCGGCCGAGACGACGACCCTGCGCGGAGCCCCGGGCTTCGTCCGCCCCGTGCTCGACGACCCCTGTGCCGCCGCGCTCGTCCATCAGGTGCTCCGGGCCGCCGAGGAGGGCAACGCGCTGGCCGCCGACACGCTGCTGCGGGTGGCGGTGACACGGTTGCTGCGTCTCAACGGCGGACCGCTGCCGCAGCGGGAGATCCGGTCGGCCGGAGCCCGGATCGCCGCCCGCGCGCGTGCCGCGCTCGAGGACCGGCTGGTCGATCCGCCGACGCTGGAGCAGCTGGCCGAGGACCTGGGCACCGGCTCGTTCGCCCTGCTGCGGGCCTTCCGGGACGCCTACGGGCTGCCGCCCCACGCCTGGCTGACCGACGCGCGGGTGCGGCGCGCACGCCGGCTGCTGGACGCGGGCACAGCGCCCGCCGAGGCGGCCGTCGCGGTCGGCTTCACCGACCAGCCCCACCTCAACCGTCACTTCGCCCGCATCGTGGGAGTCCCCCCGGGCGCCTACCAGCGTGAGCGCAAGAACGTACAAGACCCGGTGGGGTCCACCCCCCTACCGTCGGAGCCGTGGCAGAACAGACAGCTCACACCGACGCAGCCCACACCGAAGCGGCTCACACGGACGCGGCGCCCCTGGACATCCGAGCAGACGCGGAGGGAAGACCGGACGGCGCCGTCGTACGGGACGCCCTCGCCGTCGGCATCGCCGTCGGACTCTCCGGGTTCGCCTTCGGGGTGACCTCGGCGGGCAGCGGGCTCACCGTGTGGCAGACCTGCGCGCTGAGCCTCCTGGTGTTCACCGGCGCGTCCCAGTTCGCGCTGGTCGGAGCGCTGGCCGTGGGCGGCAACCCGCTGACGGCGGCCGCGGGCGCCTTCTTCCTGGGCGTGCGCAACACGTTCTACGGGCTGCGTCTGTCACAGTCGCTGGCCCTCCCGCGCGCGGTGCGCCCCTTCGCCGCCCACTGGGTGATCGACGAGACGGCGGCGGTCTCGCTGGCCCAGCGGGGACGCCGCGCCGCACGCCTCGGCTTCGCCGTCACCGGACTGACCCTGTACGTCCTGTGGAACCTCACCACCCTGCTCGGCGCGCTCGGCGCCGAGGCCCTGGGCGACACCGATGCCTGGGGACTCGACGTCGCCGGCCCGGCCGTCTTCGTGGCGCTGCTCGCCCCCATGCTGAAGACCGCCGTCGAGCGGGCCGTCGCCGGCCTCGCGGTGCTCCTCGGACTCGGCCTGCTGCCGGTGCTGCCCGCCGGAGTGCCCGTGCTGGCGGCCGCGTTCGCCGCGCCGGCCGTGCTCTACGTCGAAGGACGGCGCGCGGCCGGCCGACAGACGCCTGACCGGAAGGCGCCCGCTCCAGAGGCGTCCGAGGCGGCCGACCGCGAGACGTCCGGCCGCTCCGGCCGGAAGCCGTCCGGCCGGGACGACTCCGGTCAGGCACAGAAGGAGGAACGTTGAACACCTGGATCGCGATCGGTGCGACAGCGCTCGGCTGCTACGCCGTCAAGCTCGCCGGACTGCTCGTCCCCGCCGGGCTCCTGGAGCGGCCCCTCGTCAGGCGCTTCGCGGCCCTGCTCCCCGTCGCCCTGCTCGCCGCCCTCACGGCCCAGCAGACCTTCGCGGACGGCCGCGCCCTCGTCCTGGACGCGCGGGCCGCGGGGCTGGCCGCAGCCGTCGTCGCCCTCGTCCTGCGCGCACCCTTCCTGCTGGTGGTCGCCGCCGCGATGGCGGTCACGGCGGGCGTCCGGGCCCTGGGCGGGTGAGCGGCGGGAAACGGCGACAGCATGCCGGCGTGGTGGACGGAGCCCGGCGAGCCCGCGGTCAGTCGACGGCGCGGCCGTACGCCCGCAGGGTGCGAAGCGCCTCGATCGTCACCATGGGCCGTGCCTCCAGCGCCGTGCCGGGCGCCCATTGACGCCAGCGGACGGGCCAGCCGCCGTCCTTCTGCTGCGCGTCCGCGAGGTGGTCCAGGGAGCGGGCCATCTCCTCGTCGGTGAACCACGCGCGCGCGAGCGACTGCGGAGTGCGCGCGAAGTCGTACGGGAAGTGATGCTCTCCCGGGGCGTAGCCGGGGGCGACCGGATACCTGTCGAGGCGGTCGGGCTCCAGCGCGACGAGCCGGTGGTCGCGCACCAGCCGGCCCAGCCGGTCGGCGGCCGCCTGCGCGCGCGGGCGGTCGGGAGCGGAGTCCAGGAAGGCCACGGCGGCCTCGACCTCGTAGGGATGGGACCGCTCCAGGGAGTCCACCGCCTGCCAGCAGAAATCCGTCGCCCTGAACAGCCAGGCGTGCCACACGTCGTTGCGGTGCAGCAGACCGACCACGGGCCCGGTGGACAACAGCTCGCTGGGCGGGTCGTCCACGATCGGGATGAAGGGCGCCGCCGGGTAGCCGCGCTGACTGGGATGGATCGCCGGCAGCGCGCCGTCCCGTGTGGAGACGGACGTGAGATACGCGCAGACGCGCTCCACGCGCCGCCCGTTCAGTCGTCCGATGGAGTCCAGGACCCCCAGGGCGCGCGCGGTGTGCAGCGGCTGGCTGACGGGACCGCGCAGATCGGGTTCCAGCGCATGGCCGTATCCGCCGTCCTCGTTGCGGTAGGCGTCGAGGGCGGCCTCGACGGGATCGGCGGCGCCGTTGAGGAAGTCGTGCGCGAAGACGCGCTGTTCCAGCACGCGCGCGGTCAGCCAGACGAAGTGCTCGGCGCGGAAGAGCGGGGAGTGCGCCGGGGGCGTCGGGGGGAGTGGGGATGCTCCGGTTTCGGCCATGCTCAGACCGTAGGGCGGAAAGCGGTCTCGACAGGCGGTCCCGCCGAGGGCCACCCCCACGCGCGGGATACTGGTGTCATGCGGTTGACGGTCTTCTGGCAGCGAATGGACGAGCACTTCGGCACGGGGTACGCCGAAACCTTCGCGCGCGATCACGTGATGACGGAGCTCGGCGGTAGAACGGTGCACCAGGCGCTGGCGGACGGCTGGGACGCCAAGGACGTGTGGCGCGTGGTGTGCCTGGTGATGAACGTTCCCCAGGAGATGCGCTGACCTCGGGCGAGGACGCCATGCGGCTCCCCGGCTGTCGGTGGCGTAGGCGAGACTTGCACCGTGGCACCCACTGACGAGACCGGGCGCACCGCCCGGAACGCATCCCCGCCCGGCACGACGCCGCCCCCGCAACCGCCCCCGAACCAGGGCGAGGCCGGGCCCGCGGCGCGCATGCCGCGCTGGCTCCCGCGCGCCATGGTGCTCGCTCTCGCGCTGATCGGCGCGTTCCAGCTGGGCACCTGGGCCTTCCACCAGCTCGTCGGTCTGCTGCTCAACGTCCTCATCGCGTTCTTCCTGGCACTCGCGATAGAACCGGCGGTCAGCCGGATGGCCGCCCGGGGGATGCGCAGGGGGCTCGCCACCTTCCTGGTCTTCTTCGGCCTGTTGATCGTCGTGGCGGGCTTCTTCGCCCTGCTCGGCTCGATGCTCGCCGGACAGATCATCAAGATGATCGAGGGCTTCCCCGAGTACCTGGACTCGGTGATCAACTGGGTCAACACCACGTTCCACACCGAACTCCGGCGCGTGGACATCCAAGAAGGCCTGCTCCACTCCAACTGGCTGAAGAAGTACGCCCAGAACAGCGCCGCGGGCGTCCTGGACGTCTCCACCCAGGTCCTCGGCGGTCTCTTCCAGTTGCTGACGATCGCCCTGTTCTCGTTCTACTTCGCCGCCGACGGACCCCGGTTGCGCCGCGCCCTGTGCTCCGTCCTGCCGCCCGCCAAGCAGGCGGAGGTGCTGCGCGCCTGGGAGATCGCCGTCGACAAGACCGGCGGCTACCTCTACTCGCGCGGCCTGATGGCGCTGATCTCCGGCGTCGCGCACTACGTGCTGCTGCAAGCCCTCGGCATCCCGTACGCGCCCGTGCTCGCCGTGTGGGTGGGCGTGGTCTCGCAGTTCATCCCCACCATCGGCACCTATCTCGCGGGCGCCCTGCCCATGCTGATCGCCTTCACGGTCTCGCCCCTGTACGCGCTGTGGGTGCTGATCTTCGTCGTGGTCTACCAGCAGTTCGAGAACTACATGGTGCAGCCCAAGCTGACGTCGAAGACCGTGGACATCCACCCCGCCGTCGCCTTCGGCTCCGTCATCGCCGGCACCGCGCTCCTGGGCGCCATAGGGGCGCTGATCGCCATCCCGGCGGTCGCCACCCTCCAGGCGTTCCTCGGCGCGTACGTCAAGCGCTACACCGTCATGGACGATCCCCGGGTCCACGGCCACCGGGACCGCGGCGAGACGCCGGGAGCGCTCACCCGCGCGCGCGGCCTGTGGGCGCGGGGCCGGGACCGGACGAGGAGCCCGCGGCGGGGATCCGGCGGGCCGAACTGAGCGAAGGGGCCCACCCGTGACGCGGGGCCCGGGCCCCGGAGGTCCCTGCCGGAGCTGACCTTGCCGAGGAGGTCGCGCACACGAGTGCGCCGGCGCTCAGTACGTGCGGACGGCCCACACCCCGGCCGCGGCGACCGCGATCGCGTAGCAGCCCACCGCCGCGACCACGATCCGCACGCGCGCCGTCTCGCTCCAGGACGTGCGGGACAGCAACCAGGCCAGCGCGGGCAGCACCAGGACGGCGTGCAGGCTGACCCCGTGCAGAGGCTTGAGCGGCGCCGTCGAGCTGTAGGCGGCCTCCTGGTGGCCGGTGCGGGTGAGCACGACACCGCGCGCGATCATCGCCGCGCCCGAGGCGAGCGCCACGAGCAGGATCGCGAAGCCGGAGCGCACGGCGAGCGCCATCCCGGCCGGCCCCGCGGGCCGGCGCCGGAAGGAGATCGCGGCGAACACGGCGAGCAGGACCACCAGGACGCCGCCGCCGACCGCGAGCGTCATGGACACCGCCGTGTCGAAGGGCGTCTCCATGTCCAGGTGCGAGGGCGCCCCGCGCCAGGCCTGGAGGGTGATGCCCGCCACCTCCACCACGCAGTCGGCGGCGAGGACCCCGAGCAGCGCGGTGCGCAGCCGCCGTCGCATCCACAGGTACGAGGTGACCTGGACGACCGCCAGAAGCGTCACCCCGAAGGACAACCCGAAGGTGACGGGCTTGCGCCAGGAGACGGGGCCGTTCCACGGACCGCCGTCGACGGCGAACACCCCGAGGTGGAAGAGGCCGGAGAGGATCAGCAAGAGCGCGACCGCCCGGTAGCGGCGGTAGGCGGCGGGCTCGTACCCGTGCACGGGGTCCGGCGGCGGGTTCGTGACGGCCGGGCCGCTCTCGGCGAGGGACGCCCTGCTCTTCTGCTCGTCCAGGTCCATGTGCCGAGCCTCCCGGCAGCGCCCCATCCCGTCGTCGTCCGTGCGGAGACACCCGCGGTACGCCCGGGGGAGCAACCTGAGGTGGCAGCCGGCGGGTCCGGGTCTTCGGCGGCGCGGGACCACCGGGGGCCCGGGGTCTCGGAGTCCCGGCGGCGCGGGACCAGCCGGGGGTCCGGGGCTTCGGCTGCCGGGGAACGTAGCCTCGGTGGTGCCGCATGGTGCGCTTGACACGAAAATCGAACATCCATTCTGATGGAGGCTCCGGCAAGGCTCAACGCGAGTGTTCTGTCCCTGTTTGGGACGGTAAGCGCATGAGTTATCCACAGGCCGAACCGGCGTCGAGGCGCATTGTCAGTGGCAGGCGTTAGCGTCTTTGACGTGAAGCGATCGACTCAAGCAAATCGGGTGGAACCCATGGCAGGAACCGACCGCGAGAAGGCTCTGGATGCCGCACTCGCACAGATTGAACGGCAATTCGGCAAGGGCGCCGTGATGCGGCTCGGCGAGCGCCCGAACGAGCCCATCGAGGTCATCCCCACCGGATCGACCGCACTCGACGTCGCCCTCGGCGTCGGCGGCCTGCCGCGCGGCCGCGTGGTCGAGGTGTACGGCCCGGAGTCCTCCGGTAAGACGACGCTGACGCTGCACGCCGTGGCGAACGCGCAGAAGGCCGGCGGCCAGGTCGCCTTCGTGGACGCGGAGCACGCCCTCGACCCCGAGTACGCCAAGAAGCTCGGCGTCGACATCGACAACCTGATCCTCTCCCAGCCCGACAACGGCGAGCAGGCCCTCGAGATCGTGGACATGCTGGTCCGCTCCGGCGCCCTCGACCTGATCGTCATCGACTCCGTCGCCGCACTCGTGCCGCGTGCGGAGATCGAGGGCGAGATGGGCGACAGCCACGTCGGTCTCCAGGCCCGTCTGATGAGCCAGGCGCTCCGGAAGATCACCAGCGCGCTCAACCAGTCCAAGACCACCGCGATCTTCATCAACCAGCTCCGCGAGAAGATCGGCGTCATGTTCGGCTCCCCGGAGACCACGACCGGTGGCCGGGCGCTGAAGTTCTACGCCTCGGTGCGCCTCGACATCCGCCGCATCGAGACCCTGAAGGACGGCACGGACGCGGTCGGCAACCGCACCCGCGTCAAGGTCGTCAAGAACAAGGTCGCGCCGCCCTTCAAGCAGGCCGAGTTCGACATCCTCTACGGGCAGGGCATCAGCCGCGAGGGCGGTCTGATCGACATGGGCGTGGAGAACGGCTTCGTCCGCAAGGCGGGCGCCTGGTACACGTACGAGGGCGATCAGCTCGGCCAGGGCAAGGAGAACGCCCGTAACTTCCTGAAGGACAACCCCGATCTCGCCAACGAGATCGAGAAGAAGATCAAGGAGAAGCTGGGCGTCGGCGTGCGTCCCGAAGAGCCCGCCGCCGAACCGGGCCCGGACGCCGCCGCGGCTGCCGGCACGTCGGACGACGCCGCCAAGGCGGTGCCGGCCACCGCCGCCAAGACCGCCAAGACCAAGGCCGCGGCTGCCAAGAGCTGATCCGTGACACGACGAACCGACTGGGCCGAGTACGTCCACCCCGGCATCCCCCGTGAGGAGGAGAGCGGGGTCGACGGCGGCCTTGCCCAGGACGGCGCCGACCGGCCGCAGGGCGACCGGAGCCGGAGCGAGGGGGCGGACGGCGACGCCCGGCCCCGGGGCGGCCGGGCGGGACGCGGCGGTGAAGGCGGTCCACGCGGCGGGCGTGGACGCCGTCGGCGTGGCTCCGGAGAACCGTCCGCCGAGAACGAAGGCGACTCTTCCTCGTCGAGGGCCGAGCAGGGGGCGTCTTCAGGGGACCCGGCTGAGCGGGCACGGGCGATCTGTCTGCGCCTGCTCACCGGGACCCCGCGCACGCGCAAGCAACTCGCGGACGCGCTGCGCAAACGAGAGATCCCGGACGACGTGGCGGAGGAGGTGCTCTCGCGGTTCGAGGAAGTCGGGCTGATCAACGACAGCGCCTTCGCGGACGCCTGGGTGGAGTCCCGCCACCACGGCAGGGGCCTGGCCCGGCGCGCCCTCGCCCGGGAGCTACGGACCAAGGGGGTCGACTCGGAGCTGATCGACGAGGCCGTCGGCCGGCTCGACTCCGAGCAGGAGGAGGAGACGGCGCGCGAGCTCGTCGCCCGCAAACTGCGATCGACCCGCGGACTCGACCGCGACAGACGGCTGCGCCGCCTGGCCGGCATGCTCGCACGCAAGGGCTACCCCGAGGGCATGGCCCTGCGGGTGGTCCGCCAGGCGTTGGAAGAAGAGGGCGAGGACACGGAGCTCCTGGAGAGCGACGAGTTCTGAACCCGGGGAGGGTGGGGCG
>NZ_JAHHIT010000247.1 GCF_024539675.1 Streptomyces hilarionis
CCGCGGCCCCGGCCCGCAGCCCCCGTCCCCTGTTCCTCTGACCTGGTGGGTCCGGGCGGTCCGGTCGGCCTCGCCCTCGTCCGCCCGGCCTGCCTTGTGGCCCCGTCGCCCGTTTCTACTCGTCGTCCCCCCGGTCCGTGCCGACCAGCTCGGCCAGGGTGTCGGCCACGAACCTCTCGGTCCGGGCCTTGTCGACGCCGAGGCCGCTGAGCACGCCCTCGCCGTTCTCGTGCTCCAGCAGGGCCAGCAGAAGGTGTTCGGTGCCCACGTAGTTGTGGCCGAGCCGGAGCGCCTCGCGGAAGGTGAGTTCGAGGACCTTCTTGGCGTCCGCGCCGTAGGGGACCAGCTCCGGCGGCTCCTCGACCGGCGACGGGAGCGCGGCGGTCGCGGCCGCGCGGACGGCGTCCGGGGAGACGCCCTGCGCGGCGATCGCCTTCGCGGCGAGACCCTCCGGTTCGGCCAGCAGACCGAGGACCAGGTGCGCCGGCAGGCCCTCGGCGTTGCCGGCCGCCCTGGACTCGTTGTGGGCCGCCATGACCACGTTGCGCGCGCGGGGGGTGTAGCGGGCGAAGTTCTGGTTGGCGTCCAGGTCGGCCGACTCCTTCGGGACGAACCTCTTCTGGGCCGCCTGCCGGGTGACGCCCATGCTGCGGCCGATGTCGGTCCAGGAGGCGCCCGAGCGGCGGGCCTGGTCGACGAAGTGACCGATGAGGTGGTCCGCCACGTCGCCGAGGTGGTCGGCGGCGATGACGGCGTCCTGGAGCTGGTCGAGCGGCTCGTTGTGGACCTTCTTGATCGCGTCGATGAGGTCGTCGAGACGCACGGACGACGTGGTGCCGGGGCGTGGATTCGTCATGTGTCAACCGTAGGTTGACAGAGGGAGGGTGTCAACCCGAGGTTGTCAGTCGTGCGGCGGGAGGCGTTCGGCTCCCGTGACACGATCGACCGGTGAGCAGCACCGACGACACCCCGTCCGACACCGTCGAACGCGCCTTCCGGGCCGCGCTCCACGACAGCGCCGACGCCGCCCTCGACACGGGCGCGTCGCTCCTGGCCGCCGACCCCGCGACGGACGCGGAAGTCACGCGCAGGGGCGTGGAGTTCGTCGCGGCGCTCTGGCGTCGGGGGTGGCAGCCCGCGGACGCGGTGCGGATCGTGCGCCGCGAGCTGGACGCCGTCCATGTGGGGCTGGCGGCGGCGCTGATCCGCGCCCAGGCGCGCGACGACCGGGCGCGCGGGCGGCGCTGGACCGAGCAGCTGGCGGAGCTTCCGGCCGACCCCCCGGGGTCCGCCGACCGTTTCTCGCACGCCGTCGCGGTCCTGGAGCTCTACCGCCTGCTGACGCGTCTGCCCGCCCTCGAACCCCTCCAGGAACGCGAGCCGCACCGTTCCTTCCGCCCGGGGACCCACACGCGCATGCTCACCCGCATCCGCGCCCTGCTCGCCAAGGCCGAGGCGACCGGGTTCCCGCAGGAGGCGGAGGCGCTCACCGCGAAGGCGCAGGAGCTGATGGCCCGGCACAGCCTGGACGAGGCGCTGCTCGACGCCGAGGCGCCGGACCCGGACGCGCCCGGCGCCTGCCGGATCGGCGTCGAGCCGCCCTACGAGCAGGCCAAGGCGGTGCTGCTGGACGCGGTCGCCGCGGCCAACCACTGCCGGGCGGTCTGGAACGAGCGCTTCGCCTTCTCCACGGTCGTCGGCTTCGAGGCGGACCTGGAGGCGGTCGAGCTGCTCCACACCTCGCTGCTGGTGCAGGCGCAGTCCGCGATGGCGAAGGCGGAGGCGGCCCAGCGGGCCGGGGGGCGCAAACGCACGAAGACCTTCCGGCAGTCCTTCCTCGCCGCCTACGCCCACCGCATAGGCGTCCGCCTCGGCGAGATCGCCGCGACCGCCGGGACCGCGGTCGACGACGCCCTGCTGCCGGTCCTCGCCACGCGCGAGGTCGCGGTCACCGCCGCGACGGACCGGATGTTCCCGCAGACGGTGTCGACCCGTCTGCGCGGGGTCACCGACGAGACGGGCTGGACCGAGGGCGCCGAAGCCGCCGACCGGGCCAGGATGCGCTCCCGGCCCCGCCTGCCGTGACGTCCCGCTCCTGCGCGTCGCCCCCGCGTGCCGGGACGCACCGCCCGCCGCGGCGGCCCCGGGGGCGCGTGGGTCAGTCGCCCGCCTGCGTGAAGGCGCTGACCGTGGCGTCCGGCACGCCCTTGCTCTTCAGCGCGACGTCGCCGTACGACCAGTCGAAGTCGACCGTGGCCGAGGCGTCCGGCAGGCCGTACTGCGCCTTCTTGACGGCGAGGCTCTTGTCGCCGCCCCTCTCGCCGCGCACGTAGGTGATCGTGAAGGAGGCGGTCCCCTGAGCGGGAAGGGTCAGCGTCTGCGCCGCGGCGGCGCCGTCCTCGGCCACGGTCGCGGAGTCGCCGTCGGCCTGGAGGACCACCTTGGGGAAGCCCTTGAGGGTGCACTGCGCGCCCTTGTTGGTGAGCGTGACGGTGACGTTGCCCGTGTCCCCGGCGGCGGGGGCGGCGTCGACGGGCCCGACCTGCTGTCCGAGGCCGTCGGCGGCACAGGCGCCGCCGGCGGGGCCGGTCGAGCCGCCGGCCTTGCTCTCGTCGCCGCCGGAGCCGCTGTCGTCCCCGCCTCCGCAGGCGGTGAGGAGCAGGGCCGCGGCAAGGGCGGTGACGGTGAGGGGAACGGCGCGCATGTGTGATTCCTAGGGTCTCGGGACGGTGCTCGATGGATCATCACGCACGCGCGCGGCGATCCTTCGCGCGCCCCCCGTTTCCGTGACGGCCCGGCTACCCGAGCCCCGGCGTCGGCAGCCCCGAGGGCCACTGGCCGCCCTGCGCCTTGGTGAACGTCTCCTTGCCGGCCGCGCCCGACCAGGTCACCTCGAGGGTCTTCGCGTCGACGGAGTCGACCATCCCGGCCGTGCGGTCGTCCTTGCCGACGCTGCACTTGAGGCGGATCATCCGCATGCCCGCCTCCTTGCCGGCCGTTCCGCTGCACACGGCCCCGCCGGTCACGAAGAGGGCCGCCTGCCGACCGGTGACGATCAGGGCGACGGCCTTGCCGTCCGTCGTGGCGAGCCAGCTCCCCTCCAGTTCGTGGGAGGCGGACGCCGAGGCCGACGCGCCGCCGGTGCCGCTCGTGGCGCCGGCGTCCGCGGTCGCCGGCGCGGACGGAGTGGCCGAGGAACCGCCGGACCCGCCGTCGCCGCTGCACGCGGTCAGCGTGAGCGCACCCGCCAGCGCGGCGGCCGCGGCCGCCGCGCGCACCGGCGGACGGAACGGGCCCCGCGAGAAGATCGCCGAAGTCACTGCTGGCTCCCAAGCTGTGCTGTAGCGGGCCGGCCGGGCCGCCGGCCGCGTGGACCGCGGGGGCCGAGGTCCGCAGCAAGCTACCAGCAGGCCCGCGCGGAGCCCCGGGGTGGCCCGTGACCTCGTCCGCGTTCCGGTCCGGGCCGATCCCCCCTGCGCGCCCGGCGCGAACGGGAACCGGGCCGTCTCCGCCCGCGCTCGGGCGTCCGCTGTCCGGTACGCGCCCGTCCCGTCCGCTCCCGGGCTGCCGGAGACCACCTTTCTGCGCAGAGGCGGCCCCTCGTCCGCGTGGACCGTCTCCTTTGTTCGTACGAGGGAATGCACTCCGAACGTCCACGCGATCGGGCCGTGCGTCTCCTCGCGTGCCCGACGACCGGCCGATCGGTCGCTCATGCGTCGGGCCGTCCAGGAATCGTCCCGGCGCCCGCCCCCTCGTGGCGGCGTGGGCGCGGCCGGCGGCGGTGACGTCGCGGACAGGAGGGGTCCGGGGCCGCGGGGCCCTCCGGACCGGCGGCCGCCGTCTGCGCCGGGCGGTGGGAGTCGTGCGGGTGCGAGCGGATGCCGGGAATCCGGCGGAACGGAGGCCCCCGGACCGGTGCCCGCGACACGCGCCGTGTCCGTCGCGGGGGATCCGGTGTCCCCGCGACGGAACAGGACGGGCATGCTGAGCGTCTGTTCCTCATATGCGAATGGTTCGATCCGGACGACTTCCGCGGGCGGCCTCCTGCCGGGCCCGCGAAGCGGAACGAGCCGGGTAAAGCAGGCGTCAAAGCTGTAACCACTCAGGCACCCCGCGTGCACGTGCATCTGCTCATGCGACTGCACGTGAACGGGGCTATGATCCGGGACAGTTGACAACGGCACCCATGGCCACACAAGCCAGTGCACCACCAGGGAGCGACCTGTGGACCACCACGTTGACGGGGGGCACGACGTGTACAACGGCATGACGGCCACACAGCTGTACGGGGTTGCCTGGCAGAAGAGCCGGCACAGCAACTCGCAAGGCTCGTGCGTCGAGTTCGCCCGGCTCCCGGGCGGTGACGTGGCCGTGCGCAACTCGCGTTTCCCCGACGGCCCCGCGCTCGTCTACACGCGCGCCGAGATCGAGGCGATGCTGCTGGGCATCAAGGACGGCGAGTTCGACCACCTGATCGCGAGCTGACGGCGCTCGGGATGGCCGCGGCCGGCCCCGCCCCGCCGGATCCGAAGCGGCGCCGCCTCCGCGTTCCGGCGCGACGCGCGTAGAACCGCGGCGTCAGGGCGCGCCGCGGTTCGTCACCGCGCGGGGGTGTGCAAGCGGAACAGCGCCCAGACGACCTTGCCGCGCAGGCTTCCGGAGAGCGGATGCCAGCCCCAGCTCTCGGCGAAGGAGTCGACGAGGAAGAGGCCGCGGCCGGACTCGGCCGAGAAGTCCTCGCCCTCCCGGGGCAGCGGGCTGTCGTGACTGGGATCGCGCACCGCGCAGACGAGGCGTTCGGTCCACCGCATCAAATGCAGACGCACGGGCGGATGCCGGTGATCCTGCACGGTCGGGATCTCATCGGAGGACAGCCCGTGTCTCAGCGCGTTGGTCACCAGCTCCGAGACGACCAGACAGACGTCGTCGAGACGGTCGCCCACGTCCCACTGGCCGAGGGTCCTCCGGGTGAACTGCCGTGCCTCGCGCACCGCTTCGAAACGGGTCGGCAGAGCGCAGGAGGCGGCGTTGGACACGGCCGCGGGATCAAGCGGCGGAAGGCCCTGCCGTAACGGCTCGAGCATGGTCGATCCATTCGTCCCCATGCGAGGCACTCCCGGGATTCGCGGTCGTTGCGATGCAGCGGTGGCGCGGGACCATGGTTTCGGATGCGCACGGTGGATGCAAGGGCAGATGCACGTGCACGTGACCGAAATGGACCCGCCCGTACCGCTTCTTGGCCATTTTTTCCGCCAACTTCTCGCTCATCACGGGCACTTCCCTTGCTTTCTCCTCACCCTTCCCTTGCGTCGCCGTGCGCGTATCCTTTGGTTTCTTTCCATCTCTGTAATCGGACGAGTACTGCTCGAAGTGTTTTAGTGGCAGACTGCGGCCCCTAGGACGGTTGGGGAGGCTGGCGAACGTGAGCGCGGGAGAGCCCGGATCGGTGGTGCGGCGGATGCTGCTCGGCTCGCAACTACGGCGGCTGCGCGAGACGCGCGGCATCACACGCGAAGCGGCCGGGTACTCGATCAGGGCGTCGGAGTCGAAGATCAGCCGGATGGAACTGGGCCGGGTGAGCTTCAAGACCCGGGACGTGGAGGACCTGCTCACGCTGTACGGCATCACGGACGACACGGAGCGCCAGGCGCTCGTCGGACTCGCCCGCGAGGCCAACGTGGCCGGCTGGTGGCACAGTTACTCGGACGTCCTGCCCAACTGGTTCCCCACCTACGTCGGCCTGGAGGGCGCGGCCGCCCTGATCCGCGCGTACGAGGTCCAGTTCGTGCACGGCCTGCTGCAGACCGAGGCGTACGCGCACGCGGTCGTCAGCCGCGGCATGAAGGGGGCGGGCGCGGCCGACATCGACCGCCGCGTGGCGCTGCGGCTGGAGCGGCAGAAGTACCTCGTCGCCGAGAACGCCCCCGACGTCCACATCGTGCTCGACGAGGCGGCGCTGCGCCGGCCGTACGGCGACCGCGAGGTGATGCGCGGGCAGCTCCAGCACCTGATCGAGATCTCGGAACGCCCCAACGTGCGTCTTCAGGTGGTGCCGTTCAGCCTCGGCGGGCACTCCGGAGAGTCGGGGGCGTTCACGATCCTGAGCTTCCCGGAGTCCGACCTCCAGGACGTCGTCTACCTGGAGCAGCTCACCAGCGCGCTCTACCTGGACAAACGCGAGGACGTCGCCCAGTACGAGCAGGCCCTCGTGGAACTCCAGCGGGACAGCCCCGGACCGGACGCGAGCCGGGACCTGCTGCGCGGGCTGATCCAGCTGTCGTAGGGATCGTCCCGCCGCGGCCGTCGACCCGCGGAAGTCCCCGCCAACTCCCCTGGATCAGCCGTACGATGACGCGTGATCAGATCGTGATGCCGATCGATCGCAGCCGATCGCAGCAGGGGATTGAGGGATCACATGTCGCCTTACTTCACCGACCTGGCCCAGCAGTACATCGACGGCACATGGCGTGCGGGCACCGGGTCCTGGGACATCATCACCATCAACCCCTATGACGGCGAGAAGCTGGCCTCGATCACCATAGCCACGGTCGAGGAGGTCGACGAGGCGTACCGGGCCGCCGCGCGCGCCCAGAAGCAGTGGGCCGCGACCAACCCCTACGCACGCCGGGCGGTCTTCGAGAAGGTGCTGCGCCTGGTCGAGGAGCGCGAGGCGGAGATCAGCGCCCTCCTCGTCGACGAGGCCGGCGGCACCTTCGGCAAGGCGGCCTTCGAGCTCCACCTCGCCAAGGAGTTCCTGCGCGAGTCCGTCCACCTGGCGCTGAGCGCCGAGGGCCGCATCCTGCCCTCGCCGATCGACGGCAAGGAGAACCGCGTCTACCGCGAGCCGGTCGGCGTGGTCGGTGTGATCAGCCCGTTCAACGTGCCGTTCCTGCTCTCGCTGAAGTCCGTCGCCCCCGCGCTCGCCCTCGGCAACGGCGTGGTGCTGAAGCCGCACCAGAACACCCCCGTCTCCGGGGGCACGGTGATCGCCAAGCTCTTCGAGGACGCCGGTCTGCCGCCGGGCCTGCTGAACGTCGTCGTGACCGACATCGCCGAGATCGGCGACGCCTTCCTGGAGCACCCGGTCCCGCGGGTGATCTCCTTCACCGGTTCCGACAAGGTCGGCCGCCACGTCGCGACGGTCGCCGCCTCGCACTTCAAGCGGACCGTCATCGAACTCGGCGGCAACAGCGCGTTCGTGGTGCTGGACGACGCCGACGTCGACTACGCCGTCGACGCGGCGGTGTTCAGCCGCTTCGTCCACCAGGGCCAGGTCTGCATGGCCGCCAACCGGATTTTGGTCGACCGCGCGGTCGCCGACGAGTTCACCGAGAAGTTCGTCGCCAAGGTGCGCACCCTGAAGGCCGGCGACCCGCGCGACCCGCAGACCGCGATCGGCCCGGTGATCAACTCCTCGCAGGCGGAAGCCGTCTCGGGCGTCGTCGAGCAGGCCATCGGCGAGGGCGCGCACGCGCTGGTGCACGGTACGACGGTGGGCAACCTGGTGGAGCCGTCCGTCCTGGCCGGTCTGCCCACCGACTCCGCGCTGCTCCAGCAGGAGGTCTTCGGGCCCGTGGTGTTCGTGAACACCTTCGACGGCGAGGAGGAGGCCGTGCGGCTGGTGAACGAGTCGCCCTACGGGCTGAGCGGCGCCGTGCACACCGCCGACGTCGAGCGCGGGGTCGCCTTCGCCCGGCAGATCGTCACCGGCATGTTCCACGTCAACGACGCCACCGTGCACGACGAGCCGATCGTGCCCTTCGGCGGCGAGAAGAACTCCGGGGTCGGCCGCCTCAACGGCGAGTCGACGGTGGAGGCCTTCACCACCACCAAGTGGATCTCGGTGCAGCACGGGCGCAGCGCGTTCCCGTTCTGACCGCGCGGGCGGGGCCACGGCTACGGCTGCGGCTACGGGCACGGGCGGGGAGCCGCCCGCCCCGGCCCGGCCCGCCCCGGCC
>NZ_JAHHIT010000248.1 GCF_024539675.1 Streptomyces hilarionis
GCGGCCCCTCCCCGTCCCCCGTCCCCGCCCGCAGACACCCGCTGCGCAAACTGACCGCGCGCGGGAAGGGCGAGGCACACCGGGTCGCGTCGCCGCTCGAGCTCTTCTTCGACCTGTGCTTCGTCGTGGCCATCGCCCAGGCGGGCGTCCAACTGGTGCACGCGGTGGCGGAATCCCACGCGGGCGAGGGCATCCTCAACTACGCCATGGTCTTCTTCGCCATCTGGTGGGCCTGGATGAACTTCACCTGGTTCGCCTCGGCGTACGACAACGACGACGCCCTCTACCGGGTCGTCACGCTCGTCCAGATCGCCGGGGTCCTGGTGCTCGCGGCCGGGGTGTCGCGGGCCTTCGAGGACCACGAGTTCCTGGCCGTCTGGCTGGGCTACGTCATCATGCGGGTCGCGATGTCGTCGCAGTGGCTGCGTGTGGCACTGTCGACCGAGGGCGCGGAGCGCAGGACGGCCCTGCGCTACGCCGGTGGCGTGCTGCTCTGCCAGGTCGGCTGGCTGGGGCTGCTGATCCTGCCCGAGGGCGGCCGCGCCTGGCTGTTCCTGGTGATGGTGCCGCTGGAGATGTGCGTGCCGCCGTTCGCGGAACGGGGCCACCCGACGTCCTGGCACCCGCATCACATCGCGGAGCGCTACGGGCTGTTCACGATCATCGTGCTGGGCGAGACGATCGCGGCGGCCACGGTCGCGGTGAAGACCGGCATCGACGAGAACGACGCCCTGGGCGAGCTGCTGCCGATCGCGATCGGCGGTCTGCTGATCGTCTTCGCCGCCTGGTGGATCTACTTCGTGGTCCCCATCCACGGTCATCTGCGCTCCAGCAGGCAGGCGTTCCTGTGGGGCTACGGGCACTACGCCGTCTTCGCCTCGGCCGCGGCGATCGGCGCGGGCCTGGAGGTGGCGGTCGAGCAGGCCGTCGGGCAGGCGCACCTCTCCACGCTCGCCGCGTCGGCCGCCGTCACGCTCCCGACGGCGCTGTACCTGCTGACCGTCTGGGTGCTGCACTCACGCCACTTCAAGGTGGGCCTGGCCCAGCAGGCGGTGCTGCCGGTCACCGCGCTGCTGGTGATCTGCTGCACTTTCGTCGGCGAGTGGGCGGTCCTCGCGGCCGGCCTGGTGTCGGCCCTGGCGGTGGCCACCGGTTCGACCCTGACGGCCCGCATGCTCGCGCGCACCGCCCGGGACTCACGGGGCTCACAGGGCTCCGAGCCCGGGAGTTCGTCCAGCGCGCCCGACGCCCCGGACTCCGAGGACCCGGAGGACGGCTCGGGGGACGACTCGGCGGAGGGTTCGCGTTTCGCGGTGTGACGCGACGGGATCGCGGCTCCGCGCGCGGTGCGGGCTGGGTGAGACTGGCTGCCATGACAGTTGACGCTCTGACGGACGTCGCCGGCGTGCGGGTGGGCCACGCGACGCGGACCGGCGACGGATGGCTCACGGGCGCCACGGTCGTCCTCGCGCCCGAGGGCGGCGCCGTGGCCGCGGTGGACGTACGCGGCGGCGGTCCCGGCACCAAGGAGACCGACGCCCTCGATCCGCGCAACCTGGTGCAGAAGGTCGAGGCGATCGTGCTCACGGGCGGCAGCGCGTACGGGCTCGACGCCGCGTCCGGGGTGATGGCGTGGCTGGAGGAACGGGGGCGCGGGGTCCGTGTCGGCCCGGACCCGACGCACGTCGTGCCGGTGGTGCCGGCCGCCTGTGTCTTCGACCTGGGACGCGGCGGCGACTTCCGGGCCCGGCCGGACGCGGCCACGGGGCGGGCGGCCGTGACCTCGGCCGCGGAGAGCGAGCCCGGGGCGCCCGTGGCCCAGGGATGCGTCGGCGCCGGGACCGGCGCGGTGGTCGGGGCGCTGAAGGGCGGTGTGGGCACAGCGGCGGTCGTCCTCGACTCGGGGATCACCGTGGCCGCGCTGGTGGTGGCGAACGCGGTGGGGTCCGTGCTGGACCCGGAGACGGGGGCGTTGTACGGGGAGTCGTTCCAGGGACGCGTGACGTACCCGCAGGCCCGGGTGCACGAGGCGGCGCGCCGGCGCCTGGCCGGGAGCGCGGCGAGGAACGCGCCGCCGCCGCTGAACACCACGCTCGCCGTGGTCGCCACCGACGCCGACCTGTCCAAGGCGCAGGCGCAGAAGCTGGCGGGCACGGCGCACGACGGGATCGCACGCGCCGTGCGTCCGGTGCACCTGCTCAATGACGGGGACACCGTGTTCTCGCTGGCGACGGGCGCCCGGCTGCTCGCCCCCGGCAACCCGCTCGCGCTGAACGACGTCCTCGCGGCCGGCGCGGACGTGGTGACGCGCGCGATCGTCCGAGCCGTACGCGCGGCCGAACCCGTCGACGGACCGGGCGGGGCCTGGCCGTCGTACGAGGAGCTGTACGGCGCCCGGTGACCACGGGTCCCGTCACCAGGCGACCAGGCGATCAGTGATCAGTGATCAGTTTCCAGTGACAGTGAAAGTGACCACGCAACTGGTGACCACGGGCCGCTGACCGCGGGCCGGGGTCCACCGGCCGGTGACCCCTGGCCGCCGACCACCGGGCGGTGGCCACGGGAGCGCAGGGGGCCGGGACCGGGTTCTGCCCGGGCGAGACCGGGTTCTGCCCGGGCGGGCGGGCATTGTCCCGGTTCTGTCACGCGCTCGTGCCAAGGGCGCCCGCCTCGCAACCTCGGCGGTCGCCGCGCCCCTCCTCCCCCACGTACGGAAGCGGATCATTCGCTGACCACTCACTGGTCACTCGATGATCAGTCACCTCGAACGAAACCGGAGCAGCCCGTGACGACGGCGGACAAGACAGTGCGGCGTGCGGTGGGAGCCTGTGCCGTCCTGGTGGTCGGCGCCCTGACCCTGACCGCCTGCGGAGGCAGCGCGAACGCCGAGGGCGGCGACGCCAAGGGCGGCAAGAGCGCGGGGACCGGCGTGAAGACGTCCACCGCCAAGATCGTCATCTCGGCGAAGGACGGCTCGACGGGCGCGTCGATCAACCGGACCGGGGTGAAGGTGAGCGACGGCCGGCTCTCCGAGGTGAAGATGACGGTGGCCGGGTCGGGGCAGGCCGTCGAGGGCGTACTGTCGGCCGACGGCAGCAACTGGAAGCCGAAGGAGCAGCTGGAACGGGGCACGAAGTACCAGATATCGGCGACCGCGAAGGACGCGAGCGGCAAGACCGCGGCAGCCAACGCGATCTTCACCACGGTCTCCTCGGCGAACAGCTTCATCGGCACGTACACGCCGGACAACGGCACCACGGTCGGCGTCGGCATGCCGGTGTCGTTCACCTTCGACAAGGCCATCGCCGACAAGAAGGGCGTGCAGTCGCACATCACGGTCACCTCCAGCAGCGGCCAGCAGGTGGCCGGGCACTGGTTCGGGGCGCAGCGGCTCGACTTCCGGCCCCAGGAGTACTGGAAGGCCGGCTCCAAGGTCACGATGAAGATCGACCTGGACGGCGTCCAGGGCGCGAACGGCGTCTACGGGGTGCAGAAGAAGACGGTCGTCTTCACCATCGGGCGCTCGCAGGTCTCCACGGTCGACGCGAACACGCAGACCATGACGGTGGTGCGGGACGGACGGACCCTGAAGACCACCCCGGTCTCCACGGGCGACCCCGAGCACACGACGTACAACGGACAGATGGTGATCTCCGAGAAGTTCACGCAGACGCGCATGAACAGCCGGACGGTCAACCTGGGCGCCGAGTACGACATCCCGGACGTGCCGCACGCGATGCGGCTCACCACGTCCGGCACCTTCCTCCACGGCAACTACTGGTACAAGAAGAGCAACCCGCCCTTCGGCCGCACCGGCACCAGCCACGGCTGCGTCGGACTCGCCGACGTGCAGGGCGCGCAGGGCGACACCCCCGCCAAGTGGTTCTACGACAACTCGCTGATCGGCGACGTGGTGATCGTCAAGAACTCCCCCGACAAGACGGTGTCCCCGGACAACGGACTGAACGGCTGGAACATGTCGTGGGCGGAGTGGACCGCGGGCAGCGGCGCGTGACCGCCACCGCGAGCGCCCCGCGAAACGGGCGCGCCAGGAGCGCCACGCCTGCGGGAAAAGCCACCTGACCGGCGGTTTCTGAGCGATCGTCGGGCCGTGCGGGAACAATCCGCACGGCCCGCGCGTTTTCCCCGACATACGTTTTCTCGGTTCCCGGACATGATGTCCGACCGAGGGGCTACGGTATGCACCCACAAGGTGACATGCAGCAACGCCGGGAGAAACCTTGAGCGTTCCGTACGAGACGACAGCGTACGAACCAGCCGAGTCGCCCGAGTCTCCGGAGGAGCATCTCGCGCGACTGCTCGGTCGCGCCCTGAACTCGTTCGAGCTGCCCGACGAGGCCCTGCGGCGGCTCGACTGCGCGCTGGCCCACGACAGCTCCCTGCACTCGGCGCACCACAGCGCGGGCCTGCACCGGGAAACCTACCGGCACACCTGGCTGCTGGCCGACGGCTGCGCGCTCACCCTGTGGGAACTGGTGCACAACACCGCCCCGGGAAGCGAGCCCCAGCACGAGGTGTACGCGGACGAGGAGGAGCTGCGCGCCGCCACCGCCCGGCTGCCGCTGCCGTCCGAGGCCCCGGACTTCGAACTGCCGGTGCTGGTCCAGCTCTCGCCGTTCCCGGCGCCCCGCCACGTGTACGTGCCGGACGACTCAGCGGACCACGCACGGCGTCTGCTGCGCCGCGCCGAGAACCCCGACCGGCCCGACGCGGACACCACGGCCCTGCTCGGCTCGGCGTTCGCGCACCAGATCACGCAGGCCTTCGGGCGCCCCTGCCGCGCCGGCCGCATCGGCCTGGGCTACTCGCTGTACGAGCACGCGTTCCTGCTGCGCGACGGCCGGGAGATCTCCCTGTGGGAGGTCGAGCACACGGCGACGCCCGACGGGCGGCACATGTGCGAGGTGTACGCGTCCGAGGCCGCGGCCCGGGACGCCATGGAACGCCGGGCGGCACAGGTCTCCTGAGCGGAGCCGACCGCCGCCACGCCATTCCCCGCCTCGCCTCGCCGCGCTGAGAACCGCCGCCTCGCCACGCCCCGCGTCAGTGCACTCCGCATCGGCCCGCCGGGGTCAGCGGTCGCCGCCGAGGCGGCGCACCAGGCCCGCGAAGGCGTCCTCCTCGGCCGTCGTCAGCTCGACGCTCTCCCGGTGGGGAGCGGCCGCTTGCTGCTGGCGTGGGAGGCCGGACAGAGCAGGGAGCACCGGCGCCACGGGGCCGACGGGAAAGGCGCGGAGCGCCGCGTGAGCCTCGGCGCGTGCGCGCATCCGACGCAGGACCCGGGTCAGGACGAGCAGCCAGGCGACGGACGCCACGGCGAGAACGGTCAGAGCCGTCAGCTGGGCGGGCGTGAGATGCACGGGCATACCGCCCAGTACACACCACGGTCCGGGACTTTGGCCCCGGACCGTGACGCATCTCGCAGGCCACGCAGAACGGTCACATCGACCAGATCGGCCACATCGCCTGGATCGGTTGGATCGGTTGGATCCTTCACATCGGCCGGATGCCCGACAGGCCGAGGGCCGACGCTCCCTGCTGCACGGTCGGCCTGGGGCCGTGCCGGCCGCCTGCTTACGCGGCCACCGGCTGCTTCGTCTCCTGGGCGGTCGCGGTACCGGCGGCGTCTCCCGCCGTCGCGGACCCCGCCGCACCGGGAGCCGGCTTGCGCATGCCCTTGAGGACGACCACCAGGGCCGTCGTCACGCACACGCCCGCCGCGACGGCGACCAGGTAGAGGAACGGGTTGCCGATCAGCGGGACCACGAAGATGCCGCCGTGCGGGGCCCGCAGTGTGGCGCCGAAGGCCATCGACAGCGCGCCGGTGACCGCGCCGCCCGCCATCGAGGCGGGGATCACGCGCAGCGGGTCGCCCGCGGCAAACGGGATCGCGCCCTCGGAGATGAAGGAGGCGCCCAGCACCCAGGCGGCCTTGCCGTTCTCGCGCTCGGTCGGGGTGAACAGCTTGCCCCGGACCGTGGTGGCCAGCGCCATGGCGAGCGGCGGGACCATGCCGGCCGCCATGACCGCGGCCATGATCTTCATGGCGGAGTCGCTCGGGCTGGCGACCGCGATGCCGGCCGTGGCGAAGGTGTACGCGACCTTGTTGACGGGACCGCCGAGGTCGAAGCACATCATCAGCCCGAGCAGGGCGCCGAGCAGGACGGCGTTGGAGCCGGAGAGGCCGTTCAGCCAGTCGGTCATGCCCTTCTGCGCGGAGGCGATGGGCTTGCCGACCACGACGAACATCAGGAAGCCGACGATCGCCGAGGAGATCAGCGGGATCACCACCACGGGCATGATGCCGCGCACCGGCGCCGGGATCCGCACCTTCTGGATCGCCATCACCACGCCACCGGCGAGCAGGCCGGCGACGAGACCGCCGAGGAAGCCCGCGTTGATGGTGGACGCGATCATGCCGCCCACGAAGCCGGGCACCAGGCCCGGCCGGTCCGCCATGCCGTAGGCGATGTACCCGGCGAGGACCGGCACGAGGAAGCCGAAGGCCACGGCGCCGATCTGGAAGAGCAGGGCGGCCCAGCTGTCCGTCTGGGTCCACACGAAGTGGTCCATCACCGAGGGCGCGGACTTGATCTCGTAACCGCCGATCGCGAAACCGAGGGCGATCAGCAGACCGCCCGCCGCGACGAACGGGACCATGTAACTCACGCCCGACATCAGCCACTTGCGCAACTTGGTGCCGTAGCCCTCGCCGGACTCGCCGGCGCGCTCGACGGGGGTGCCGCCGCCCGAGGGGGCGCCCGAGGTCACCTCGCCGCGCTCCGCCTTCCCGCGCACCTCGCCGATCAGTTCGGCGGGCCGGTTGATGCCCGCCTTCACGCCGACGTCCACGGTGGGCTTGCCGGCGAAGCGGTCCTTGTCACGCACGGGGACGTCGTGGGCGAAGATCACGCCGTCCGCCGCGTCGATGACCGCCGGGTCGAGCCGGGTGAAACCGGCCGACCCCTGCGTCTCGACGACCAGCTCGACGCCCGCCTCCCGGCCCGCCCGTTCCAGGGACTCGGCCGCCATGTAGGTGTGCGCGATGCCGGTCGGGCAGGAGGTGACGGCGACGATCCGGAAGGGGCGCGCGGGCTCGGGATCCGACCCGGCAGCCCCGCCCGGTGCGGGGGTGGACACGGAGTCTGAGGAGGCCGCGGAGGCCTCGGAGGCCGCGGAGGCCTCGGATTCCGGCGAGGCCGCTGCGGCAGGTTCCGCGGGAGCGGAGTGCGCCGAGGCGGAGCCCGCGGAGGTGGAGGCCGGGGCGCTGGAGCTCGTCGGAGCGTCGGAGGCCGAGGCGGCGGCTGAGGCGGCTGAGGCGGCGGCCGGGGGCTCGTCGCCGCGGATCAGCGCCGCCGCCGTGGCCGGGTCGCCGGCCGACCGCAGCGCGGCGGTGAAGTCGGCGTTCATCAGCTGCCGGGCCAGCGACGACAGGATCGTCAGATGGGCGTCGTCCGCGCCGGCGGGGGCGGCGATGAGGAAGACCAGGTCGGCCGGGCGGTCCGCCGCGCCGAAGTCGATGCCAGCGGCGCTGCGCCCGAAGGCGAGCGTCGGCTCGGTGACGTGCGCGCTCCGGCAGTGCGGGATGCCGATGCCGCCGTCGAGGCCGGTGGGCATCTGGGCCTCGCGGGCGGCGACGTCGGCGAGGAAGCCGTCGAGGTCGGTCACCCGGCCCAGGGCCGCCATGCGCTCGGCGAGGGATCGCGCCGCCGCTTCCTTGGTGGGGGCGGACAGGTCGAGATCGACCAGGTCCGCGGTGATCATGTCGCTCATCGCGGGCTCCTTCGCACGCGTATCGCCCGGGTCGTGGGGTGGTGGGCGAGGGTGGGGACGGG
>NZ_JAHHIT010000249.1 GCF_024539675.1 Streptomyces hilarionis
CCCGCCACCCGGGCCCCTCCCGTACGCCGCCACCGCCACCGCCTCCCGGGCCGCGGACCGAACCGCACCAGCGCACCACCGAGTCACCGAGTCACCGAGTCACCGAGTCACCGAGTCACCGAGTCACCGAGTCACCGAGTCACCGAGTAGAGGGTCCGGCGGGCGCCGCCCGTCACCGCGCGGTCCGTCGCCAACTCCGCCCCGTGCGACGGCAGTCACCTCCGGGACGCCGGAGGAGCACCCGGGGCGCGCGACGGGGCGCGCCCGCGCGGCGCGCACCACGTCGTCGCCGGTCACCCGCCTTCTGCCGCCCCGTGGATCATTGCTACGGTGCACCGGTGTCTGACTCCTCACGCGATACCGCCGCGGGCGCCGGCTGGGGCGACGCCGACCGGGGCACGTACCGACAGCTGATGCCGGGCGGGGTCGAGAAGATCTCCTGGCTGAACCCCCGGCTCCTGTGGGCCGCACGCAACGGAGTGCTCGCCTCCTGGTTCGGCGACCCCACCGGCCGCACCCGCGCCCGCCTCGTGGCCGAGCGGGCGTCCGCCGGCGCACCGGCCGACAAGATCGTCCGGCGCACCGACCCGGACGACTTCTCCTTCATGGTCATCGGCGACACGGGGGAAGGCGACGACCCCCAATACGCGGTGGTGCCAGGTTTCCTGAGGGTCAGTCAGGGCACGTCCTTCGCCGTACTCGCCAGTGACGTCATCTACCCGGTCGGCAGCGCCGACGACTACGAGGCCAAGTTCTTCCGGCCGTACCGCGACTACATGGCCCCCATCTACGCGATACCGGGCAACCACGACTGGTACGAGGACCTGGGCGCGTTCATGCGGGTCTTCTGCGGCGACGCCCCGCCCCCGCCGGCCGAGCCCGCGCCGCGCCCCCCGACCCGGGCCTGGCTGCGCTCCCTGCTGTGGCACCGGCCGCGCCCGGACGACGGCCGACTCCTCGGCCGGGCGCGGGCGTTGCGCGGCGCCGCGGGCCAACAGGCCGTCCAGCCCGGGCCGTACTGGGCGATCGACGCCGGCCCGGTCCGGATCATCGGGATCGACACCGGGCTCCTCGGCGTCCTGGACGCCGAACAGGGCGCGTGGCTGCGCGAGGTCTCCCAGGGGCCGCGACCGAAGATCCTGATCACCGGCTCACCCCTGTACGTGGACGGGGAACACCATCCGTGCCCCATCGAGGGCGGCGGCACCGTCGACGACATCGTCCGCGCGCCCGCCCACCGCTTCGTCGCGGCGATAGGCGGCGACATCCACAACTACCAGCGCTACCCCGTGCGCCTCGCGGACGGCCGGACGCTTCAGTACGTCGTAGCGGGCGGCGGGGGCGCCTTCATGCACGCCACGCACACCATCCCCCGGGTGTCGGTCGCCGGCGTCACGGAGGGCGACTTCCGCTGTTATCCGCTGCGCGGCGACTCCCTGGCGTTCTACAGCAGGCTCTACGGGCGCCGCCTGCGGCTGCGCCGCTTCTTCTCCCTCACCGAGGAGGAGGCGCAGGCGGTCGTCGCCGAGCGGCTGGGCATCGCGCCTACCCGGACGCCGGGCCCGCAGGTGCGCGTGACGCGCCGGATCCGGCTGGTCGCCTCCCTGCTCGGAGCCGGCAGCCGCCCGGAGCGCCGCGCCCGCTTCCGGCTGCCCGTGCGCAAGATCTACACGCAGCTCTTCTCGCCCGGCTCGGCCACGTACAGCCCGCCGTTCTTCAAGTGCTTCCTGCGCCTGGACGTCTCGCCGGAGTCGGTCCGGCTGCGCTGCCACGCGGCCACCGGCAACCTGGCCCAGGAGCTGAACCCGCCGGTCGAGGACGAGGTCGTCATCCCGCTGGTCTGAGCCGGCCTGCGACGATACGGCCAGGACCACCGCACGAGCGTGCACGCCGAGAACGACGGAGGAGCTGTGCCCCCGACCTCACGCCCCCTGCGCAAGCTGGGCTTCCTCACCATCGGGCTCTTCGACGGTGACGACCCGGGACCGGGCCACGAGAGCACGCTGGAGATCATCGAGCTGGGCGAGCGGCTCGGCTTCGACAGCGCCTGGGTGCGCCACCGGCACTTGCAGTACGGCATCTCCTCGCCCGTCGCCGTCCTGGCGGCCGCCTCGCAGCGCACCCGCCGCATCGAGCTCGGCACCGCCGTGATCCCGCTCGGCTGGGAGAACCCGCTGCGCCTCGCGGAGGACCTGGCGACGGTCGACGTCCTGTCGGGGGGCCGGCTCAACCCGGGCGTGAGCGTCGGTCCGCCGATGCACTACGACCAGGTCAAGGAGGCCCTGTACCCGGACACGGCCGACGCCGAGGACTTCGGCTACGACCGGGTGCGACGGCTGCTGGACCTGGTACGCGGGGAGGCCGCCACCGACTTCAGCGGGGTCGAGGGGTTCGAGGTCTTCTCCGAACGGGTCCAGCCGCACTCCCCCGGCCTGGGCCGACGCCTGTGGTACGGCGGCGGCAGCACCGGCTCGGCGCGGTGGGCGGGAGAGCACGGCATGAACTTCCTCACCAGCAGCGTCGTCAAGGCCGAGGGCCCGGACGACACCAGGGACTTCGCCGAGATCCAGCTCTCCCACATCCGCGCCTTCCGGGCCGCCCACCCCGACGGCGAGACGGCGCGCGTCTCCCAGGGCCTGGTGGTGATCCCCACCGACTCCGCGTCGCCCGAACAGCGCGCCAGGTACAAGGAGTTCGCCGCCGTGCGGCTGCCCCGCACGACCTCGCCGCAGGGACCGGCCCGGCTGCTCTTCGCCCCGGACCTGGTCGGCTCCTCGGACGAGATCGCCGAACGCCTGCACGCCCACGTCGCGTTCCGCGAGATCGACGAGGTGGCCTTCGCGCTGCCGTTCACCTTCGAGCACGAGGACTACGTGCAGATCCTCACCGACATGGCGACGAAACTCGGCCCGGCGCTGGGCCGGCGGCCCGGCACGGGAGCCTGAGGCTCCTCACCAGCGGCCCGGCTCGGTTCCCGTCACCGCCTCCGACGGCCGGCCGTCCACCCCGACCGGGACCTCGCCGGCGAGCATCACCCGGTGCATGGTGCGCGGGAAGCCCAGGTGGGCGTTGTCACCCGGCGCGAGGTGGATGGTGGCGCGGTTGTCCCAGAAGGCCACGCTGCCGGGTTCCCAGCGGAAGCGGACGGTGTACTCGGCGCGGGTCGCCTCGTCGAGCAGCATGTCCAGGACGGCCCGGCTCTCCGCGCGGGACAGCTCGGTGATCTGCTCGACGTAGTAGCCGTTGACGTAGAGCACGTGCTCGCCGGTCTCGGGGTGGACGCGCACCAGCGGATGCACCGAGGCGACCTGACGGTCGAGGAGATGGCGGACGTAGGCGTCCTCCCCCGGGCGGGGCTGGTAGCCCACGCCCAGCCGGTGTTCGGCGCGCAGCCCCGCCACGAACCGCCGCACCGGCGCGGAGAGTCCGGCATGGGCGGCCACCAGATTGGACCAGGTCGTGTCACCGCCGTAGGGCGGCACGGTCTCGGCGCGCAGGATGGTCGCGGCCGGCGGGTCGATGCGGGCGCCGTGGTCGCAGTGCCAGCCGCGCAGCAGGGTGTGCCGGCGCCGGCGCAGCCACTCGTCGTGCTCCATGCCGAACCTGCCGCCCAGTTCGAGCCGGTCGGCCGTCGTCTCGATCTCGGGGAAGTCGGGCGGCGAGGCGCCGCCGCGGCTGTGCAGGACGACGGGTTCGCCGAACCGCCGTGCGAACGCCACGTGTCCGGCGTGGTCGAGGCGCTGGTCGCGGAAGAACACCACCTTCCAGCGATGCAGCGCGCTCCTGATGGCGGCGACCTGCGCCTCGTCGAGGCCGGCGGCCAGGTCGACGCCGTCGATCTCCGCGCCGATGTGCCCGGCGACGGGCCGTACCCGCACTCCGGCCGCCCGCGCCGCCTCGTCGGCGGCCGTGTCGCCCACCGTGTCCGCCGCCGTGTCCGGCGCCGTGTCGTCGGGTCCGGCCGGCCGGCTGTCCGTCGTCATGCGTTCTCCGCTCGTCTTCGTGCGTGTTGACCGCCGCGGTCGTGGGGGGGCGCCGCGACAGGAAGATCGTGACAGCGGATCGGCGGCCTGGCGACACCCCGGTCGGCCGGGACGTGCATCAGGTGCTCCCGCGCGAAGGGGCGTTCCGCGACGGGCGCGCCGGGCCCGCCCGCCCCTGCCGGTGATCACCCGGGTTCGAGCGCCTGCTCCGCCCAGATGGTCTTGCCGCGGCCCGTCTGCCTGCTTCCCCAGCGCTGGGTGAGCTGCGCGACGAGCAGCAGGCCGCGCCCTCCCTCGTCGAAGGCGTGGGCGCGGCGCAGATGGGGGGAGGTGGAACTGCCGTCGGAGACCTCGCAGATGAGGTTGCGGTCACGGATCAGACGCAGCTGGATGGGCGGCGCGCCGTAGCGGATGGCGTTGGTGACGAGCTCGCTGACGACGAGTTCGGTCACGAACGCGGCCTCCCCCAGACCCCAGGCCGCGAGCTGCTCGGTGGCCGCCTGACGGGTGGCGGCCACGAGCGCGGGGTCGGGGGCGACGTCCCAGGTGGCGACCCGGTCCGCGCCGAGGGCGCGGGTGCGGGCGAGCAGGAGGGCGACGTCGTCCCCGGGCTCCTCCGGCAGGACCGCCTTGAGGACGCCGTCGCAGAGGGCGTCGAGTGAGGCGGCGGGTGCGGTGAGGGCGTTGCACAGTTCGTCCACGGCGCGGTCGACGTCGCGGTCGCGGTCCTCGATCAGTCCGTCCGTGAAGAGGGCGAGGACCGACTCCTCGGGCAGTTCCAGCTCGACGGCCTCGAAGGGCATCCCTCCGACGCCCAGCGGGGGCCCGGGGGTCATGCCGATCAGCTGCGCGCTGCCGTCGGGCCGGACCAGGGCCGGCGCGGGGTGGCCCGCCGCGGCGGCCGTCAGACGGCGGCTGACGGGGTCGTAGACCGCGTAGAGGCAGGTGGCGCCGAGTTCGGCGACGTCCTCGCCGCCCTCGTCGTAGGCCGCCAGGTGGGTGACGAGGTCGTCGAGGTGGGTGAGCAGTTCGTCCGGCGGCAGGTCGACGTCGGCGAGGGTGCGCACGGCCATGCACAGCCGGCCCATGGTCGCCGAGGAGGGGATGCCGTGTCCGACGACGTCGCCGACGACCAGGGCGACCCGGCTGCCGGACAGCGGGATGACGTCGAACCAGTCGCCGCCGATCCCCGCCGTGGAGACGCTGGGCAGGTAGCGGTGGGCCACCTCGACGGCCGCCTGGCCGGACAGACCGCGCGGCAGCAGGCTGTTCTGCAGGGCGAGGGCGGTGGTGCGCTCACGGGCGAAGCGGCGGGCGTTGTCGATGCAGACGGCGGCGCGGCTGGCGAGTTCCTCGGCGAAGACGGCGTCGTCGCTCTCGTAGTCGTCCGGGTGGGCGATGCGCACGCCGACCAGCACGCCCAGCGTGGTGCCGCGGGCCTTCAGGGGCACCGAGATCACCGAGTGGACGCCGCTGCGGAAGCGGTGGCCCTCGGGAGCGCGCGCGTTGCGTTCGGCGAGCCACAGCATGAAGTCGGGCTCGCCCGCCTGGATGCGGACGGCCCGGCCCTCCCGCAGGGCGCGGGCGGGCGGGCTGAAGGGGGGATGGACGTCGGTCTCGCCGAGCCGGACGGCCGCCTCGGGAGTGCCCTCGTGGGCGGAGCCGTGGGCGACCCGGCGCAGCACGACCTCGCCGGTCGGCACGGGCGGCGGCTCGTCGGCGCCGAGCACCCAGTCCAGGAGGTCGACGCTGACGAAGTCGGCGAACCGCGGGACGAGGAGCGCGACGACCTCCTCGGTGGTGCGCACCACGTCGAGGGTGGTCCCGATGGAGGCCGCGGCCTCGTTCAGCAGCGTCAGACGCTGGCGGGCCAGGTACTGCTCGCTGCTGTCGAACGCCGCGAGGGCGACCCCGGTGACCTCGCCCGAGGCGTCCCGCACGGGCCACATCTCCGTGGTCCAGGCGTGCTCGCGGTTGAGGGAGGGGGCCCCGGCGAAGCTCTCGTAGCGCAGCGGGCGACCGGTCTCGGCGACCTGGCGCAGGTGCCAGTTGAAGCCCCGGTGCGGCCCGACGTCGGCAACGGTTTCCGGGAAGTGCCGGCCGAGCAGGGCGTCCTCGGGGACGCCCATGACCTTGCAGGCGACCTCGTTCAGCCGCAGGTAGTGCTGCTGGGCGTCGAAGACCGACATGGACATGGAGGCCTGCTGGAAGGCCCGCCCGGCGAGGGTCGGCTCGCCGTCGTCGGCCCGCCGGGCGCTCAGTGTGTACCCGGTGCGGCGCCCGTCGGGGCCGAGCACCGGGCAGGCCGTCACGACGAGCGGTACGGGACGGCCGTCGCGATGCCGTACGACGACGGGGCCGGTCCACCCGCCTCCGCCGCGGCGGGGCAGCTCCTGCGCGAGCAGGTCGGTCGCGGTCCGCCCCACGGCCTCCTCGGCCGGGTGGCCGGTGAGCAGCCGGGCGCCCTCGCTCCAGCCCGTCACGATGCCGTGCGCATCGATGACCGCCGCGGCGACGACTTGCTCCATATCGTCCAGAATGGTCCCTCGGGCCCGGTGCATCAACCGCGACGACCGGGCGGCCGGGACGCGGGCTCCGGGCGACCGAGGGCCACGCGGCCCGCCCCGGCCGCCCGCGGCCCGTCAGGGACGCCGGTCGCGCAGCACGGCCAGGGCGCGGTCGGCGTGGGTGTTCATGCGCAGCTCGCTGCGCACGACCTCCAGCACGGTGCGGTCACGTCCGATCACGTAGGTGACACGCTTGGTGGGGGCGAGGGAGAAGCCGCGCTTGACGCCGAAGCGTTCCCGCACCGCGCCGTCCTCGTCGGACAGCAGCGGCATGCCGAGCGTGTGCCGGTCGGCGAATTCCTGCTGGCGCTCGACGGAGTCCGCGCTGACTCCGACGGGCCGTGCGCCGACGGCGGCGAACTCCGCGGCCAGGTCGCGGAAGTGGCAGGCCTCCGCGGTGCAGCCCGGGGTCAGGGCGGCCGGGTAGAAGAAGAGGACCACGGGCCCGTCGGCGAGCAGGCCGGTCAGCGTGCGCACGGCGCCCGTCTCGTCCGGCAGGGCGAAGTCGTCGACGAGGTCGCCGATCTCCGGGGCCTTGGTCATGCCCGTCCCTCCGTCGTCCCGGCGGCGCCCGCGGCGACGCTGCGGGCCCACAGCACGAGGGGCGCCTGGAGGGGGAGCCGGCCGATGGCGGCGGCCCTGAGCGGAGCGGGCCGGTGGCGCCAGTCCCATGCCATCTTGACGTTCGCGGGGAAGACGCCGACGAAGAGCGCGGCGCTGGCCAGGGCGGCCGCCTTCCGGGTGCGGGGCAGGGCCACTCCCGCGGCGAGCGCCAGTTCGGCCACGCCGCTGGCGTACGTCCACTGCCGGGGCGAGCCCGGCAGGGCGCGCGGGACGATCGCGTCGAACGGGCGCGGCACGGCGAAGTGGGCCGCGCCCGCGGCGGCCAGCAGACCCGCCAGCAGCAGGGGTGAGCGTTCGGACCGGGGCACGGTTCCTCCTCAGGTGACCAGGCGCCCGAGATTACTGGAGGGTAGCCGCGGGCCGCCCGGCGGGGTCCCGGGCCGGTCACGGCCCCAACCCGCGCCCACGCGGCTCGGGTTGCGCGCGAGGGCGCCGCACCGTCCCCGGCGGTGATCGTTTCGCCGACCGGTACCCGGATGACCCACGACGGCCCATACTGGTCGGTATGCCGCCGGAGCTCCGGCCCGGCGGCGGGGTCCCGGCAGGCTCGCACCGCCTGCCGGGACCCACCGAACGCCCCCCCACGACCCCGCCCGCCGCCGGGCCACACCAACCGGCCCGCTCCCCCGC
>NZ_JAHHIT010000250.1 GCF_024539675.1 Streptomyces hilarionis
CCCTCCCCCTCCCCCTCTTCTTCCCGTACCTGCCCGAAGCGAAGGACACGCCATGCCCCGCCGGCTTCACCTCAACGCCTTCCTCATGAACACCGGTCATCACGAGGCCTCGTGGCGGCTGCCCGAGAGCGATCCCCTCGCCCACGTCGAGCTGGACCACTACGTCCGGCTGGCCCGGACCGCCGAGCGCGGAGCCTTCGACTCCCTGTTCCTGGCCGACGGCCCGCAGCTGTGGAGCGACATCGCCCAGCGGCCGGCCGGCGCCCTGGAGCCGCTCACCCTGCTCACCGCGCTGGCCACGGCCACCGAGCACATCGGGCTGATCGCCACCGCGTCCACCTCCTACAACTCCCCCTACAACCTGGCCCGCAAGTTCGCCTCGCTGGACATCATCAGCGGCGGCCGGGCGGGGTGGAACATCGTCACCACGGCCGGCGCGGAGGCCGCGCGCAACTTCGGTCTCGACGCCGAACCCGCGCACGCCGAGCGCTACGCCCGCGCCGCCGAGTTCCTCGACGTGGCCCTGAAGCTCTGGGACAGCTGGGAGGACGACGCGATCGTCGCCGACAAGGCGGCCGGCGTCTGGGGCGACGACGACAAGATCCACCCGCCCCGGCACCGGGGCCGGTACTTCAGCGTCGAGGGCGCCCTCAACGTCCCCCGCTCCCCGCAGGGTTACCCGCTGCTGGTGCAGGCCGGCTCCAGCGAGGACGGCAAGGCGTTCGCCGCCCGGTACGCGGAGGCGGTGTTCACCGCGCAGCAGACGCTCGCCGACGCGCAGGCGTTCTACGCGGACATCAAGGCGCGGGCCGGGGCGGAGGGCCGCGACCCCGACCACCTCAAGGTGCTGCCCGGCATCGTGCCGGTGATCGGCTCCACGGAGGCGGAGGCGCGCGCCGCCGAACGCGTCCTGGAGGACCACATCGTGTACACGCACGGAGTGCGACGCCTGGAGCAACTGCTCCAGCTGGACGCGGGAACCCTGGAGTTGGATGAGCGACTGCCCGCCGACCTGCCGCCCGAGGACGCCATCGAGGGCGCCAAGAGCCGCTACACCCTGATCGTGGAGCTGGCCCGCCGCGAACGCCTCACGGTGCGGCAGCTGGTCGGGCGGCTCGGCGGCGGGCGCGGGCACCTCACCTTCGCGGGCACGCCCGAGCAGGTCGCCGACGCGATCGAGACCTGGTTCACCCGGGGCGCCGCCGACGGCTTCAACATCATGCCCGCGGTCCTGCCGTCCGGCCTCGACGCCTTCGTCGACCACGTCGTGCCGCTGCTGCGCGCCCGCGGCCTGCTGCGGACCGGCTACGGCCCGCGCACGACCCTGCGCGAGAGATACGGCCTCCCGCGTCCCGCCAACCAGTACGTCCGCCCCGAGCTCGCCACCGTCTGAGAGGACCCCCGCCATGACCCTCCACATCCGCAAGGTCACCGCGAACATCGGCGCCCACGTCAGCGGCGTCGACCTCGCCCGGCCCCTCGACGAGGAGACCCGGGCCGCGCTGCGCGAGGCGCTCAACGTCCACAAGGCGCTGGTCTTCGACGACGTCCACCTCGACGACGAGGGGCAGCAGGCCTTCGTCCGTCACTTCGGCGACGTCACCACCGCCCATCCGACCGTCGCGGCCGTGGACGGCGCTCCGAACGTGCTGCCCGTCGACAGCGAGCAGGGCAGCGCCAACCACTGGCACACGGACGTGACGTTCGTCCTCAACCCGCCGCAGGCCAGCACCCTGCGCAGCATCACGGTCCCGCCGTACGGCGGCGAGACGCTGATCGCCAGCTCGGCGGCGGCCTACCGGCAGCTGCCGGAGCCGCTGCGGGCGCTGGCGGACAACCTGTGGGCCGAGCACACCAACGACTACGACTACGCGGTGCCCGCCGAGGAGGTCGACGAGAAGCGGGCCGCCCAGCGCGCCCGGTTCACGTCCATCGCGTTCCGCACCGTCCACCCGGTCGTGCGCGTCCATCCGCTCACCGGTGAACGCGGCCTGTTCATCGGCGGGTTCGCGCAGCGGATCGTGGGACTCTCGGTGGGCGAGTCGCGCAGGATCCTCGACCTGTTGCAGTCGTACGTCACCCGGCCGGAGAACGTCCTGCGCCACCGCTGGTCGCACAACCAGCTGGTGCTGTTCGACAACCGCATCACCCAGCACTACGCCGTCGACAACTACGACAGGCTGCCGCGGCTGCTGCACCGGGTGACCGCCGCCGGCGACGTCCCGGTGGGCGTCGAGGGCAAGGAGAGCTACTCGATCGAGGGGGACGCGGCGCACTACACCTCCGTAGCGGCGTAACCACGCTGCGCGTCCGGTCCGTCCGGATGGTGGGCGGCTCCTCCGTGCGGGCGGAGGGGCTGTCCACACTGTGGGCGTTTTGCCCATCTCACCCCTTGGACGAGCCGCACCCATGCCCAGCACCACCGTCAGCACTCCGCAGGAGTCGGACGCCGTCCTGTCCCACGGCCTCAAACAGCGCCATCTGTCGATGATCGCCCTCGGCGGAGTCATCGGAGCCGGCCTCTTCGTCGGGTCGGGGGCGGGCATCGCCGCCGCCGGCCCGTCGATCGTGGCGGCCTACGCGCTGTCGGGCCTTCTCGTGATGCTGGTGATGCGGATGCTGGGCGAGATGTCCGCCGCGCATCCCTCGTCGGGCTCGTTCTCGGCGCACGCCGAGCGGGCGTTCGGGCCGTGGGCGGGCTTCACCGTCGGCTGGGCCTTCTGGGTGCTGCTGTGCACGGCCGTCGGCCTGGAGGGCATCGGCGCCGCGAAGATCGTCACGGGCTGGCTGCCGGGCACGCCGGAGTGGGCCTGGACGGCCCTGTTCGTGCTCGCGTTCTGCGGGACGAACCTGGCGGCGGTGAAGAACTTCGGCGAGTTCGAGTTCTGGTTCGCGGCCCTCAAGGTCGGCGCCATCACCCTGTTCCTGACGCTGGGGGTGCTCGCCGTCGCCGGGGTCCTGCCCGGCACCCACTCGCCGGGGGCGTCGAACCTGGGCGAGGTGTTCCCGCACGGCGCCGAGGGCCTGGTCGTGGGGCTGCTCGCCTCGGTCTTCGCGTACGGCGGTCTGGAGACCGTGACCATCGCGGCCGCCGAGTCGGAGGACCCGGTCGGGGGCGTGGCGGGCGCGGTCCGCACGGCGATGTGGCGCATCGCGGTGTTCTACGTGGGCTCGATGGCGGTCATCGTCACCCTGGTGCCCTGGGACTCCCCGGCGGTCGTCGAGAAGGGCCCGTACGTCGCCGCCCTCGATCAGCTCGGCATCCCGGCCGCCGGACAGATCATGAACGTGGTCGTGCTGGCCGCGCTGCTGAGCGCGATGAACGCGAACGTCTACGGCGCCTCGCGGATCGCCCACTCGCTGGTGGCACGCGGGCAGGGCCCCAAGGCGCTGGGCCGGGTGTCCGGGGGTGCGCCGCGGGTCGCGGTGCTGGCCTCGTGCGTGTTCGGGTTCGGGTGCGTGGCGCTGAGCCACTGGCGTCCGGACGACGTCTTCCCCTGGCTGCTCAACATGATCGGCGCGGTGATCCTGGTGGTGTGGATCTTCATCGCGCTCTCCCAGCTGCGGCTGCGCCGTCGGCTGGAGCGCGAGTCGCCCGAGCGGCTGGTCGTGCGGATGTGGGCCTTCCCGGCGCTGACGTGGGTGGCGCTGGCCGGCATGGCCGCGATCCTCGTGCTGATGGCGCGCGAGCCGGGGACGCGGGTCCAGCTGTACGGGTCGGGCGCGATGACGGCGTCCCTGGCGGTCGTCGGCCTCGTCCGGCAGCGCAGGCGCGCCGCCGGCTGATCCGGGGGTCCGGGCCCTCGCGTGGACTCCACGCGGGGCCTACTTGTCGTAAGCACGCACTTGCAAGTAACTTGCAATAAGCCGCACCCCGTGAGGGTCTGCGCCGCGCGTCCTGCCTCGTGATCGTCTTCTCACTTTCGCACCGGCAGGCGGAACAAGGGAAGCCCCCGTGAGGACGTGACTCACGGGGGCTCTCCTGTCGGCGGCCGGGATCCTTCGGGACGACCGGGCCTCGGGACGACCGGGCCTCGGGGCGACCCGGCTCCTCACCGGCCCCGGCGCCGGATCCGGACGGTCACAGGTTGCTGAAGTCCGGGCCCTTGGTGCGGCTGCGCTTGATCTCGTAGAAACCGGGGACCGACGCGACGGCCACCGTGCCGTCCCACAGCCGGGCCGCCTCCTCGCCCTTGGGGGCCGGGGTGACCACGGGACCGAAGAACGCGATCTGCTCGCCGTCCGGGCCGGGCACGGCGATGACGGGCGTGCCGACGTCCTGGCCGACCTTCTCGATGCCCTCCTTGTGCGAGGCGCGCAGCTCGGCGTCGAACTCGAAGTCCTCCTGGTCGGCGTAGTCGATCAGGTCGGCGGGCAGACCGGTGTCGGCGAGCGCGCCGACGAGGGCCTCCCGGGTCGGGCCCTCGCCGTTGTTGTGGATACGGGTGCCGAGCGCGGTGTACAGCGGGCCGAGGACGTCCGCGCCGTGCTTCTGCGCGGCGGCCGCCACCACCCGGACCGGCCGCCACGCCTTGTTCTCCAGGAAGTCCCGGTACTCCTCGGGCAGCTCCGCGAGCCGGTCCTCGTTGAGGACCGCGAGACTCATCAGGTGCCAGCGGACCTCGATGTCACGGACCTTCTCCACTTCCAGCACCCAGCGCGACGTCATCCAGGCCCAGGGGCACGACGGGTCGAACCAGAAGTCGACGGGGGTCTTCTCCGGCATGTCTCTCCTCAGAGATCCTCAGAAGATAAGGCTTTCCCCACTGAACACCGCCGTGCGCGCCGCGCATTCCCGGCTGCCGCGCGTCAGGGGCGCATGGCAGGATCGCTCCTGTCCACAGCACCCATGCGCAACGCAGTGAGGGAGTACCGCCCGTGCCCGGTGAGAACCTGTCCCGCGACGAGGCCCGGGAGCGGGCCGCCCTGCTGTCCGTCGACGGGTACGAGGTGTCCCTCGACGTCCGCTCGGCGGTGGGCGACCGGGCCGCGGAGGGCGAGCCGCGCACCTTCCGGTCGGTCACCACCGTCCGCTTCCGCTGCAACGAGCCCGGCGCGTCCGGTTTCGCCGACCTCGTGGCGCCGAGTGTCACCTCGGTGTCCCTCAACGGCCGCGACCTCGACCCGGGCGAGGTCTTCGACGGCTCCCGCATCCTGCTGGAGGACCTCGCCGCGGACAACGAGCTGATCGTCGACGCCCGCTGCGCCTACTCCCGCAGCGGCGAGGGCCTGCACCGCTTCGTCGACCCCGAGGACGGCGAGGTCTACCTCTACACGCAGTACGAGCCGGCCGACTCGCGCCGGGTGTTCGCGTGCTTCGAGCAGCCCGACCTGAAGGCCCCCTTCCGCTTCGAGGTGCGCGCGCCCGAGGAGTGGACCGTGTGGAGCAACGGCGTCGGCGAGCGCGCGGACGGTGTGTGGCGGTTCGCCGAGACGAAGCCGATCTCCACCTACATCACCTGCGTCGTGGCGGGCCCCTACCACCACGTGACCGACGTCTACCGGCGCGACCTGGGCGACGGCACGACCCTGGAGATCCCGCTCGGCGCGATGTGCCGCAAGGGCCTGGCCCCCCACTTCGAGGCCGACGACGTCTTCCTGATCACCAAGCAGGGCCTGGACTTCTTCCACGACCACTTCGACTACCCGTACCCCTTCGGCAAGTACGACCAGGCGTTCGTGCCGGAGTACAACCTCGGCGCGATGGAGAACCCGGGCCTGGTGACCTTCCGCGAGGAGTACGTCTTCCGCGGGAAGGTGACCCGCGCGTCCTACGAGGCCCGGGCGAACGTCATCCTGCACGAGATGGCGCACATGTGGTTCGGCGACCTGGTCACCATGGTGTGGTGGGACGACCTGTGGCTGAAGGAGTCCTTCGCGGACTTCATGGGCACCTTCGCCAACGTCGGCGCGACCCGCTTCAAGGACGCCTGGATCACCTTCGCCAACCGCCGCAAGGCCTGGGCCTACCGCGCCGACCAGCTGCCCTCCACGCACCCGATCACCGCCGACATCCGCGACCTCCAGGACGCCAAGCTCAACTTCGACGGCATCACGTACGCCAAGGGCGCCAGCGTGCTCAAGCAGCTGGTGGCGTACGTAGGCCAGGACGCGTTCCTGGAGGGCGCCCGCCGCTACTTCAAGCGGCACGCCTACGGCAACACCCGGCTGGGGGACCTGCTGTCGGTGCTCGGGGAGACCAGCGGCCGGGACATGGCCGGGTGGGCGCGGTCCTGGCTCCAGACGGCGGGCGTGAACTCGCTGACCCCGCAGGTGCTGCTGGACCCGCGGGGCCGCGTCGACGAGCTGGCGGTGCTCCAGGAGGCGGCCGAGACGCATCCCGAGCTGCGGCCGCACCGGGTGGCGATCGGCCTGTACCGCCGCGAGGGCGACCGGGTGGTGCGCTACGCGCGCGCCGAGGCGGACGTGGACGGCCCGCGCACGGTGATCACGGAGCTGGCCGGGGAGCAGGCGCCCGACCTGGTGCTGGTCAACGACGACGACCTCACCTACTGCAAGATCCGTTTCGACGAGACCTCGCTGGCCACGCTGCGCGGGCACCTGGGCGACCTGAGCGACCCGCTGGCCCGCGCGCTGTGCTGGTCGGCCCTGTGGAACCTGACCCGGGACGCGCTGCTGCCCGCGGCCGACTTCGTCGACCTGGTGACACGTTTCGCGCACCGCGAGTCCGACATCGGCGTCCTGCAGATGCTGCACGCCTGGGCGGACTCGGCGCTGGTGCACTACGCGCCGCAGGACTGGCGGCCCGCGGGCGAGCGGGCGCTGGCCCGGGTCGCCGAACGCGACCTGCGGGCGGCGGAGCCCGGCAGCGGGCACCAGCTGGCGTGGGCGCGCTTCTTCGCGTCGGTCGCGTCGTCCGCGGAGGACCTGGACCTGCTGCGGGCCCTGCTGGACGGCACCGCGAAGATCGACGGCCTGGAGGTGGACCAGGAGCTGCGCTGGGCGTTCCTGGAGCCGCTGACGGCGCACGGCGTGGTCGACGAGGCGGCGCTGGCGGCCGAGCTGGCCCGCGACGACACCGCGTCCGGCAAGCGCCACCAGGTCCGCTGTCTGGCCGCCCGTCCGTCGGCGGCCGTCAAGGCGCAGGCATGGGCGCAGCTGATGGAGTCGGACACGCTGTCCAACGCGCTGACGGAGGCGACGATCGCCGGGTTCGCCCAGCCCTCGCAGCGCGAGCTGCTCGCGCCGTACACGCAGAAGTACTTCGCGGCGATCGGGCGGATCTGGGAGCAGCGGTCCATCCAGAGCGCGATGAACGTGGTCAGGGGCCTGTTCCCCGCGCTCCAGGACTCGCCGGAGACGCTGGCGGCGACGGACGCCTGGCTCGCGGCGCACGAGTCGGCCGCCCCGGCGCTGCGCCGGCTGGTGCTGGAGGCGCGGGACGACCTGGCGAGGGCGCTGCGGGCGCAGGCCCACGGCGCGGAGGCGGCGGCCGCCCCGGCCGACTGACCTCTGGCCATGAATTCCGCTCACGGTCACCGTTACGGAATTCAGGCAATCGGACCCGTAACCCCTGGCCCCCTCGATCGGGACCAGGGGTTTTCGGCTCCTACTCGGCATCCGAACACGCGTCCTTTAGGGCGAGCTTGTCCGGGTTTGTCGACGGGCGTGTAACAGCGGTTAGGAGGCCCGTCCGGCGCGGAATCCCCGTTGCATGAACCACAACACCCCGCTCCCCCAGGTTCCCCC
>NZ_JAHHIT010000251.1 GCF_024539675.1 Streptomyces hilarionis
CATCGACGACGGCACCGGGGCCCCCGCCGCTGCCCCGGCCCCGGCCGCCGAGCCGGCCCCCCGGGCCGACGGGCCGCTCCGGCTGCCCCGCCGCATACCGCAGACCAGCCTCGCCACCGAGCTGCGCGACGACGCCGCGTGCGCCGCCCGCGCCTCGTACGCCGACGACGACGGCCTCGCGGACGACTTCACCGCCGAGCGCGCGGCGTCCTCGCTCGCCGGGTTCCAGCGCGGGACCCGGCGGGCCCTCTCCGAGACGGACGCGGACCCCGACGACCGCTCCTTCGGAGAGCCGGAGGCGGCCGCCGCGCCGGACTGCGACGGCCCGCCGGTCACCGCCCCGGGCGCCCCGGGCGCCTCCCCGATCTCGACCACGCACGCCGACCGCTCATGAAGGACACCGCGATGACACCCTCCCTCCCCGGCACCAACACCCAGCTCGACCAGCTGCTCACCGGTCTCGTCGACCGGGTCGCCGACGTCAACCAGGCCGTCGTGCTCTCGGAGGACGGCCTGGTGGTGAGCAAGTCCACCGGGTTCCTGCGGGAGGACGCGGAACGGCTGGCGGCGACCGCGTCGGGTCTGATGAGCCTCAGCAAGGGCGTCAGCATGGACTTCCGCGGCGGTCCGGTGCGTCAGGCCCTCATCGAGATGGCCCACAGCTATCTGATCCTCACGTCGGCCGGCCCGGGCGCCCATCTCGTCGTCCTGGCAGGCAGGAACGCGGACGTCGGCGTGGTGGCGTACCAGATGAACATGCTGGTGAAGAAGATCGGCGAGCACCTCAGCGCGGCGCCGCGGGCCCATGTCGGTCCCGCCGCGCGCACCCACGGCGGGTGAGGTGAGCGGAGGCGACGAAGCGGGCCGGCTCGTCAGGCCGTTCGCCCTCACCGGTGGACGGACCCGGCCCAGCCGCGCCGACTTCACGCTCATCACCACCGTGACCGCGGTGGACCCGCCGCCCGAACGGACGAGGCGCCCCCAGCCGGAGCACGCCCGGATCCTGCGGCTGTGCGCGCGGCCGGTGGCGGTGGCGGAACTCGCGGCCCATCTCGACCTGCCGGTCAGCGTGGTCGTCATCATGCTCTGCGACCTGCTGGAGGCGGGGCTGATCACGGCCCGACCGCCCCGCTCCGTCACCGGCGCCCATGACCTGGACCTGTTGCAGAAAGTGAGGGACGGCCTTGGCCGGATCTGACACCGCCGCTCCCCCGGCCGTGCCGGCGGCGGCCCCCGACACGGTGAAGATCCTCATCGCGGGCGGCTTCGGAGTGGGCAAGACGACCATGGTCGGGGCGGTCAGCGAGATCACGCCGCTGCGCACGGAGGAGCCGCTGACGGTGGCAGGCCTGGACGTCGACGACCTGAAGGGCATCGAGGAGAAGCGGTCCACCACCGTGGCCCTCGACTTCGGGCGCATCTCCATCGGGGACGACCTCGTGCTCTACCTCTTCGGCACGCCCGGCCAGCAGCGTTTCTGGTTCATGTGGAACGACCTGGCGATCGGCGCGCTGGGGGCGGTGGTCCTCATCGACGTACGGCGACCGGAGTCCAGCTTCGCCGCCGTCGACTTCTTCGAGCGGCGGAAGATCCCCTTCGTCGTCGCGGTGAACGGCTTCCACGGCCTGCACCCGTATCCCCCGGAGGAGATCAGGGAGTCCCTGGCGCTGCCGGAGAACGTTCCGGTCCTGCTCTGCGACGCCCGGGAGCGGGAGTCGTGCCGGGATGTGCTGATCGCCCTGATCGACCGGCTGATCGCCGACTTCACCCTGCGCTCGCCCCCGCCCACCTGATCCGCCCGCCTGATCCGCCCGCCCCGGGCGGTCGCCGTCAGCGGGCGCCGGCCGCGCGCAGGACAGCGATCGTCTCCGGATGGGGTCCGGCGGTCGCCCAGGCCAGGGGCGTCAGGCCGGTGCCGTGATCCTCGCGCAGTCCGGGGTCGGCGCCGTGGGCGAGCAGGACGCGCACGGTCTCGACGTGCCCCCAGCAGGCGGCCGCGCACAGCGCGGTGCCCTCGGCGCCGACGCCGGCGCTCTCGGCGTCCGGCGGTGCCCCGGCCTCCAGCAGTCGGCGCGCCGAGTCGGCCGCGCCGTGGACGCAGGCCGTGTACAGCGGGGTGGTGCCCTCGGCGTCGGCCTTCGCCGGGTCCGCGCCGGCCCGCAGCAGGCGGTCGACGTCCCGCGCCGTCCCGCACAGGGCCGCCGTGACCAGGCGCGAGGTGAGCTTCTTCTGCCGTCTTCTGTTCACGGTCGCCGAGGTTAGCCCGGCCCGCCCTCGTTCTCCCCGCCTTTTCCCGGCCCCGCTCACCGGCGCCGCGCGGCCCACCGGACCTCGCGACGGTGCGGGTGCGGGTGGGGCCTCTGCGGCGGCCGCCTCACAGTCCGGCCAGCACCGGCAGCAGCCCGACGGCCGCCGTCACGTCGTCGGTCAGAGGGCGGTCCCGCGTCTCCTCGGGCAGGGTCTGCGCCGCCACCGCGAACGCCGCCACACGGGGTGGATCCGGGTGCAGCCTCAACGCCCGCACCGCACCCACCAGTTCGCAGGCGAGGACGACGGCGTAGGCCTCCGTCGCGCGCAGGGCCTGCCGGGCGGCCTGGCCGGCGAAGCTGGCGGCCTCCTCCAGGCCCCGGGACAGGACGGCGTGCCCCGCCGAGGCCGGCGCCGCACTGGAACGCAGTTCCGCCAGGGCCGAGTGGGCGCTGTACTCCAGGATCATCGTGCCCGAGCTGCTCACCGGCCCCGTGGCGAGGAACGCGGGCAGGCCGGTGAGGCCGGGGTCGCCGAGCGCGGCCAGGCGGGCGGCCGAGAGCTGGGCCGTCTGCAACAGGGCCAGGACGGCGGCGTCCAGGGCCAGTCCCAGGGGCGCGGCGAAGAAGCCGCCGTGGTGGTACGCGGCGTCGGCGTCGGCGTCCAGGAGCGGGTTCTCGGAGGGGCAGTTGATCTCGACCTCGACGACCTCGCGCAGTCGCCCGCAGGCGTCCAGCGCGCATCCGTGGACCTGGGGGAAGGCGCGGAAGCCGAAGGGGTCCTGAACGCGTCCGCCGGGGCGGGCCGCCGGACCCTCGGCCGGCCCGAGCAGCCGCCGCACCTCGCCCGCCGCCCGGGCCGCGCCGGGATAGGGGCGCAGGGCGTGCACGGGCGCGGCGTAGGCCTCGGGTGAGCCCGACACCGCGGCGAGGGACAGCGCGGCGACGACGTGGGTGGCCCGCAGCAGCACATCCAACTCGCCCTGGGCGAGCGCGGCCTGACCCAGCGCCAGGGCGTTGCTGCTGAGCAGCGCCAGGGCGTCGCCGGCCCGCAGGGCGACGGGCGCGGGAGTCCCGGCACCGGCCCCGGCGTCACGAGGGGCACGGTCCGGGGTGGCCGCGGGAGACCCGGCGACACCGGGGGCGGGAGCGGGGGCGGAGGCGTCCCGGGCGGCGGTTCGCGCCCGCGCGTCGGGGAGCGGCTCGGGGCGTGGGCCGTCGGAACGGCCGGGCGGGACCACCACGAACTGCACCGGCGCGGCGACGGCGTGGGCGGGGGCGGTCACCGGCGCGGGGGCGACGGCGCCGGAGCCGCTCACCGGGCCGGGCTCGGGGCGCGTCCAGGGGCGTTCGCCGATGAGCGTCAGGCCCGTCTGGGCCAGGGCCGTCAGGTCACCGGTGCCGATCCCGCCGTACTCGTTGACGGCCGGATGGACGCCGAGCCGAAGGGCGTCGGCGAGGGCGTCGACGAAGGCGGGCTGGATGCCGGAGCCGCCGGCGAGCAGCTGGTTGGCGCGCACGGCGAGCATCGCGCGCACCTGCCGGGCCGGGAGCAGGGCGCCCGCGCCGCCCGCGTGGCTGCGCAGGAGCCGCAGTCCGTGCGCGGCCTCGTCGTCCTCCTCGACCGGCACCGAGCGCTGGGCGCCCACGCCGGTGCCCCGGCCGTACAGCCGCCCGGAGGCGGCGAGGCGCTGCGCGGTCAGCCACGAGCGCCGGGCCCGCTCGCGCGCCGCGGGGACGACGGCGGGCACGGCGTCGCCGTCGGCGAGTGCGAGCAGCTCGCCGACGGTGAGCGTGGCGCCGTCCAGGAGGACCCGGGCGGCCTCCCGGCGCGGGGGCACCCGGGTCGGTCCGTGCGCGGAGGCGGTGACGTCCAACGGATCAGCGGTTTGGAGGCCGGGGGCGGCCGGGGCGGCGGGGTCTCAGCCCAGGCCGGCCGTCTTCAGCCACGCCTTGGCCACGTCGAGCGGGTCCTTGCTCTGCAACTGCACCTGGGAGTCCAGGTCGAGCAGGGTCTTCGTGTCGAGCTTGGCGGAGACGGCGTTGAGCGCGTCGACGCCCTCCTGGGAGAGCCCGCTCTTGTAGACCACCGGGGTCACGTTCGCGAAGCCGAAGAGGTTCTTCGGGTCCTGGAGGACGACGAACTTCTCCTTGGTGATGGTCGGGTCCGTGGTGAAGATGTCCGCCGCCTGCACGGTGTCCTTCTTCAACGCGGCCTGGGTCAGCGGGCCGCCCGCGTCGAGCGCCTTGAAGGACTTGAACTTCAGTCCGTACACGGAGTCGAGACCGAGGAGGCCCTGCTGGCGGGTCTGGAACTCGGGCGATCCGCCGAGGACGAGCTTGGGGGCGACGTCCTTCAGGTCGGCGAGGGTGGAGGACGCGGTGAGGTTGTACTTCGAGGCGGTCGCCGCGTTGACCGTCACGGAGTCCTTGTCCTCGGCGGGCGACGACTCCAGCAGCGTCAGCTTGGAGTCGAGCTTGGCCTTCACCGCGGCGTTCACGGTCGCCAGCGAGGTCTGCTCGGCCTTCGCGTCGAGGTAGGCGAGCAACGAGCCGTTGTACTCCGGCAGAACGGTGATGGAACCGTTCTTGAGCAGGCCGTACGTGGTCTCCCGGCTGCCGATGTTGGGCTTGTAGGACACCTTGATGCCCTTGGCCTTCAGAGCCTCGCCGTAGATGTCGGCGATCAGGATGCTCTCGGCGAAGTTGTTGGAGCCGACGACCACGGTGTCACCGGCCGCCTTGTCGCCGGCGAGCGGGTCGGAGGTGTCGGAGGAGGAGGAACATCCCGCCAGCAGGGCCGTCATCGCGGCGAGGGCGACGGCCGCCGCACCGGGGTGGTTCCTGAGGGACCTGCTGCTGAGGGCGTTGGAAGTCACGGTTCCCGTTCCGGGCTGTGGGGTTGATGAGAACTCAAACACTCTGACCCGATCCAAGCCATTCACTTCTTGATCAGTCAAGAGCGACAGGATCACGATTGGCTTCGATCAGTGATCACTTGCGTGCGGATGGAGACCTGACCTGTCTACCTCCGGGAGATCGCCAGGACGGCGCTCGCGTACCGCTTCGTAATGGATTCTTGACGCGGGGCGACGCGCCCGACGCCTCGGATAGGCGATAGTCTCGCCGGAGTTGGCCTCCGCCACAGCAGTCGGCGTCGGCCACAGCGGTGTACGGGGGCCGCTCCAGTGTCGTCGCACAAGGACACATGTGTGCACGGAAATGCACATATGCGAGACCCCCCTTGCACGCTTGCAACACCCTCTTGAAGGAGGCCCGGTGTCCACGAAAGAGGTGGACGCGCCTGCCCGGTCGGCATCCTCGGCTTCGTCCTCCGCCCGCCGGGGACTGCGGGGCTTCGCCGACCGATGGCCCTTCCAGCGCAAGCTGAACGTACTGGTCGGTATCCCGCTCACGGTGATCGCCCTCCTGCTGACGTACCTCATCGTCGACCTGGTGCAGGAGTCCGGCCGCGCGAGGGAGGCCGCCCAACTGGTGCGCGACAGCACCGAGGTCGCCCAGCTGGTCGCCGACCTCCAGGACGAACACCAGCAGGCGATCCTGCTCTCCGTCCGGCACGAGGCGGCCTTCGACGCCGGCACCCCCTCCAGCGAGGGGTACCGGCAGGCCCAGCTCACCGTGGACGCCCAGGTGCGCAAGGTGCTCGACGCCTTCGGGGACCGGTTGCCGGACTCGGAGCTCCAGGCCCTGAAGGAGATCCAGGGCCTGTCGGGGCTGCGGTCGACCATCGAGCAGGGCTACCTGCCCGCCGACAACATCGACCCCGCCTACTCGGGAGCCGCACGCGGCCTCATCGACGGTCTGAACCTGGACCGCAACGCGGCGCTGGCCACCACCTTCACCGGCAACCTCCTCGACTCGCTGCTGCGCGCCGACGCCGCGCACGGCGCCTACGAGACCGGCGTGTTCTCCGCGCGCACCGGCGACAGCAACGCGCTCATCGAGTTCACCGGCGCGGTCGGCTCCTACGAGCTGTTCACCTACCAGGCACAGCGCTTCGACCGGTTCGCCGACGACGCGCAGTCCGAGGAGTTCAGCGGCATCGAGCACAACTCCTCGCAGGCGTCGATCAGTCAGGACTACGCCGAACTGGCCGTGGACCCGAGCGCGCTCCAGGCGGACTCCAAGGCCGCGATCCGCGCGTCGTTCCGGGACGCGCTCGCCTCCTACCCCGACTACAGCGCGCAGGCCGCGATCCGGCTGAAGATCACCGCGTCGCTCATCGACCAGATCGCCGACCGGGCCGACGACACCGCCTCCGGCGCCCAGTGGCGCGCAGGGCTGCTGCTCACCCTGGCGCTGCTGTGCTTCGCCGTGTGGATCGCCTTCTCCATCCTGGTGCGCCGCTCCGTGGTCCGTCCGGTGCTGGCCCTGACCGGGGCCGCCCAGGAGGTCGCCGACGTCGCGGGCCGCGAACTCGCCCGGGTCGCCGACGACGACGCCGAGGAGTCCGGCTCCCCGCGGCTGCGCGAGCTGCCGGTCACCGCGGACGACGAGATCGGCGAACTCGCCGAGGCCTTCAACAACGTCCAGACGACGGCGGCCGCGCTCCTGGAACGCCAGGTGCTCAGCCGGCGCAACGTGGCCGAGATGTTCGGCAACGTCGGCCGCCGCGTCAGCAACCTGACGACACGCCAACTCGCCCTGATCGACGCGGTGGAACGCGGCGAGACCGACCCGGCGCTGCTGGCGCGTCTCTACTCCATCGACCACATCGCGGTGCGCCTGCGCCGCAACGCCGACAGCCTGATGCTGCTCGCGGGCATCCGCGAGACCGTCCTGGACGCCGGGCCGACCGCGCTGTCCAACGTCGTGCGCGCCGCCCTCGGCCAGATCGAGGGCTTCCAGCGGGTGCGGCTGCGGGTCGCGACCGACGCGGTGGTGGAGCCCGACATCATCGGCGACCTGACGCTGATGATCGCCGAACTCCTGGAGAACGCCGTGTCGTTCTCGCCCGAGGGCAGCCCCGTCGAGGTGGTCGTGGGCTCCGACGACGACGGCGCGTCGATCACCGTCTCCGACCACGGCCTGGGCATGAGCGCCGACCGCCTCGCCGAGGAGAACGCCCGCCTGGTGCGCCGCGAGCGCCTCGACGTCGTGCCGACGAAGGTGCTCGGCCTGTTCGTGGTCGGCGCGCTGGCCCGCCGCTGGGACGTCGACGTCACCCTGTCGCGCACCCCCGGCGGCGGGGTGACGGCCGAGGTGATGATCCCCTCCACGCTGCTCCTGTCGGCGAGCGAGGTGGACGCGGCGGCCCTTCCCGGCGCGCCGGGCACGTCCGCCGCCCCGGCCGCCGACGCGCGGTCCGCCGTGGCGCCGGCCGTCCCCTCGGCCCCCGCGGCAGGCCCCTCCCCGTCGGCGTCGGTCCCGTCCTGGGCCACGCGGACGGACGATCCGGCCGTGCTGCCCCGCCGGGTCCCCCGCCGCGATCCGGCCC
>NZ_JAHHIT010000252.1 GCF_024539675.1 Streptomyces hilarionis
GCCCACGCCCCCACGGCGGAGCGGGACGCCACGGAGCCGGCGGAGGGGCCGGCGGGTCCGGACCGGCAGGGGGAGCCGCTGGGACCGTCACAGGGGGCGGCGGTCGACCGGTCGGCTCGGGCCCTCCGGTCCGCCGCGTCGCCGGAGCGAGGCAACCTGCGGGCGCGTCTCACCTCGTTCGTCGGCCGGGAGGACGACATCGCGGCCCTGCGGGGCGACCTCGCGAGCGCCCGTCTCGTCACGCTGCTCGGGCCCGGCGGGGCCGGCAAGACACGGCTGTCGCAGGAGGCCGCCGAGACCGTGGGCGACACGGCGCGCGACGGCGTCTGGCTGGCCGAGCTCGCGCCCGTCGCCGACCCGGGCGCGGTGGCGCAGACCGTCCTCACCGCCGTCGGGGCGCGCGAGACCGTCCTGTACGGCGCCGGCGCCGAGGAGTTGCGGGCCGTCGCCGAGCGGCGCGGCGACCCCGTGGAGCGGCTGGTCGAGCACTGCGCGCGACGCCGCATGCTGCTCGTCCTGGACAACTGCGAACACGTGGTGGAGGCGGCCGCCCGGCTCGTCGAGGAACTGCTGGCGCGCTGCCCCGGGGTGAGGGTGCTCGCCACCAGCCGTGAGCCCCTCGGCGTGCCCGGGGAGGTCCTGCGCCCGCTGGGCCCGCTGCCGGAGCCGGCCGCGCTGCGGCTGCTGGCCGACCGGGGCGCGGCCGCCCGGCCGGGCTTCCGCGTCGAGGACGACCCCGAGGCCTGTGCCGAGATCTGCCGGCGCCTCGACGGACTGCCCCTCGCCGTCGAACTCGCCGCCGCCCGGCTGCGGATGCTGACGCCCCGGCAGATCGCCGACCGGCTCGACGACCGCTTCCGCCTGCTCACCTCCGGCAGCCGCACGGTCCTGCCCCGCCAGCAGACCCTGCGGGCGGTCGTCGACTGGTCCTGGGACCTGCTCGACGACGACGAACGCGACGTCCTCGCCCGCCTGTCCGTCTTCGCCCGGGGCTGCGACCTCGCCGCGGTCGAGGCCGTCTGCGCGCCGCCCGGGCCGCCCGGCCCGTCCGGGGCCGGACCCGCGGCCGCCGCCGGCCCGCGCGAGCCCGAGGGCTCCCGTGCGCCCGGGGCCCCGCGTGGCTCCCGCGCGGGCCGCACCCTGCTGGACTTCCTCGCCTCCCTCGTCGACAAGTCGCTCGTCGTCGCCGCGCCCGCGCCCGGCGGGGGCATGCGCTACCGGCTCCTGGAGACCGTCGCCGAGTACGCGGGCGAGCGGCTGGACGAGTCGGGGCGGCGGGAGGCCGCCGAGCGCGCGCACCTGACGTACTACCGTGAACTCGCCCGAACCACCGAGCCGTTGCTGCGCGGTCCGCGGCAGCGCGAGGCCGTCGGCCGTTTCCAGCTGGAGTACGAGAACCTGAGCAGGGCGCTGCGCCGGGCCGTCGACGCGCGCGACGAGCAGGAGGCGCTCAGTCTGACCCTGTCGCTGGTCTGGTACTGGCAGATGCGCGACCTGCGCATGGAGGCCCGCGCCTGGTGCGTCGAGGTCATGGCCCTGGGCCCCGACCCGTTCGCCGAACCCCTGCGCCGGGCCGCCCCCGTGTGGAAGCCGTGCACCGACACCCCGCCGCCGCTGACCGGCGAACTGCTCCTGGAGGCCCGCCGGGGCGTCCACCTCGCCCATCTCGCCTGCATGGACACCGAGTTGGCGGCCTGGCGCAACCCTGCCGCGCAGGCCAAGCTGCGACTGATCGCCGAGGCCTACGAGCCGGGCCTCCCGCAGACCTGCCGGGCACCCGGCCTGCTCTGGTACTTCGCCGTGCTGATGACCGGGGACCTGGAGCGCATCCGCGAGAGCATCGACGCGAACATCGACACCTGCCGCCGCACGCCGGGCTACGAGTGGGAACTCGCCTCCTGCCTTCAGATGCGCGCCAACGTCCTCGCCAACCGGTCCGACTGGGCCGAGGGCGCGTTCCGCGACGCCGACGAGGCGCTGGAGATCTACCGGCGGCTCGGCGACGCCTGGGGCACCGCCGAGGCGCTCTCCGCCCGCGCCGAGGCCCACGAGCGGCTGGGCGCCTACCGCCGGGCCGCCGCGGACTACGAGGACGCCATCGACCACGCCGGACAGCTGAACGCCCGGGCGCAGGTGGCGGTCCTGGGGGCGCGGCTGGGCAGCGTGCTGCTGGAGGCGGGGGAGGAGGAACGGGGCGAGCGCATGCTCCGCGAGGTGATCGACGGGCCCGAGCACCTCGGGCACGAGGCCGTCCCGGCGGCCCGTCTCTTCCTCGCCGGCCGGCTCGGCGTCACCGGCCGCAGGGCCGAGGCCCGCGAGCAACTGCGGTTGCTGCGCGAAAGTTTCGCCTTCGGGCACTTCGCGGTCTTCGACGCCTTCGTGCAGGGCGCGGAGGCGTGGCTGGACGCGGTCGAGGAGCGGTACGCGCAGGCCCTCACGGGCGTCCGCGGCGCGCTGCTGCGGGCCACCGACCCGCTGTCGCTGGCCGTGGCCCCGCAGATGCGCTCCGTCTACCTGTGCGTCGCCGCGACCGCCCTCGCCGGACTCGACGGCGGCAGCCGCGCCGGGGCCGCCGCCCGCTGCCTGGGCGCCGCCGACGCGCTGCTGCCGCCGGGGCACGTGCACACGCGCTGGGAGCGCGAGGCGCACGACCTCGCCATGGACCGGGCCCGTGCCGCACTCGGCGAGGAGGACTTCGCGTCCGCCTACGCCGAGGGCGGCGGCCTCTCCTACGATGAGGCCACCGCCCTGGTGGAACGCGCGCCGTCCTAGGCGTATTGACCCGCAAGGTTGTCGACGCTCCGCGTCGACGCCCTCCTCCGCCTTGCAGCCGCACGCACCGGACCCCGCTCGACCCGGCCGACAAGCGCAGTCCCTCTCGGCCGGCCTGATCCGAACGAAAGACCCTGGGCGTCCTGGCGTGGACCCGGCCTAGCTCTTGGTGCGGAACTTGTGGATCGCGACCGGGGCCATCAGCACGGTGATCCCGAACGACCAGGCCAGGGTGACCCACAGGCCGTGCGCGACCGGGCCGCCCGTCATCAGGCCGCGTGCCGCGTCCGCGAGCGCGGACAGCGGGTTGTAGTCGGTGAAGGCCTGGAGCCAGCCCGGCATCGACGCCGTGGGCGCGAAGATCGACGAGCCGAACTGCAACGGGAAGAGCACCAGGAAGCCCATGGCCTGCACGGACTGCGCGTTCTTCAGGACCACGCCCAGGGTGAGGAACACCCACATGATCGACGAGGCGAACACGGTGGACAGCCCCACGGCCGCGAACAGTCCCGGCCAGCTGTCGATGTCGAACCCGACCAGGACGGAGACGATCATCAGCACGGTCGTCGCGAAGAGCATCCGGACGATCTCCACCGAGATCTTCGCGAAGAGCACCGAGCCGCGCCCGATCGGCAGCGAGCGGAAGCGGTCCATGACACCGGAGTTGAAATCCTGGCTGAAGCCGGTGCCGACGCCCTGGGACAGCGTCATGCTCATCATCGCGATCATGCCGGGGATGACGTACTGGACGTAGCCGTCCTGGCCGCCGCCCAGCGCCTGGCCGATCGAGCCGCCGAAGACGTACACGAAGAGCAGGGTGAACACGATCGGCATCAGCAGCGCGTCGAACATCGACTCCGGGTCCTGCCTGATCCACAGCAGGTTGCGCCGGATCAGGGCGCCGGTGTGACGCAGGTGGCCGCGCAGCGGGATGCGGGCGTCCGCCTCGATGTCGGCGATCGGAGCGGTCGTGGCGCTCATACGGAGACCTCCTCGCGGGTGTCGGCGGGTGCGGTGTCGTCCACGGCGCCGGCACGGTGGCCGGTGAGGGACAGGAACACCTCGTCCAGGCTGGGCAGTTCGGTGGTGATGGAGGCGAGGGTGATGCCCCGGGCGGTGACCGCGCCGACGACGGCTGTCAGCTGCTCGTCGCTGAGCACGGGGACCAGGACCGAGCCGCGCTCGGTGTCGACGGTCGTGTTCGCGAGCCCGGTGAGGCCCAGGTCGTCGATCCATCCGGCGAGCGGACGCAGTTGAGCCGGGTCGGCCGGGCGGACCCGCAGCGCGCGGCCGCCGACCTTCGCCTTCAGCTCCTCGATGGCGCCGTTGGCGATCACCTTGCCCCGGTCCACGACGGTCAGCTCGGAGGCGAGCTGCTCGGCCTCCTCCATGTACTGGGTGGTGAGCAGGACGGTCACCCCGTCGCCGACCATCCGCTTGACCTCGTCCCAGACCTCGTTGCGGGTGCGGGGGTCGAGGCCGGTGGTCGGCTCGTCCAGGAACAGCACCTGCGGCCGTCCGATCATCGAGGCGGCCAGGTCGAGCCGCCGCCGCATGCCGCCCGAGTACGTGCTCGCCGGGCGCCGGGCGGCGTCCGTGAGGGAGAAGCGTTCCAGCAGCTCGTCGGCGCGGGCCCGGGCGTCCTTGCGGGACAGGTCGAGCAGCCGTCCGATGAGGTAGAGGTTCTCCCACCCGGGGAGTTTCTCGTCCACGGACGCGTACTGCCCGGTGAGTCCGATGACCCGGCGCAGCTGCCGGGGCTGGCGTACGACGTCGTAGCCGACGACGGTCGCGTGTCCGCTGTCGGGGGCGAGCAGGGTGGACAGGATCCGCACGAGGGTGGTCTTCCCGGCGCCGTTGGGCCCGAGCACCCCCATGACCGTGCCCTCGCGCACGTCCAGGTCGACCCCGTCCAGGGCCTTGGTCTCGCCGTAGTGCTTCACCAGCCCCCGAACGGTCACGGCGCCCGTGGCGCCCTCGGGGTTCTCGTCGATTCGTGTCATGGGGGAGACAGTGCCGAAGCCCACCGACAAACCACCGACAGGCCACCGACAGCGGCCGACGCCGCCGACGGATCGCCGACAGGCACCGCCCCACCCCCGTGCGCAACCGCGCCGCCGCGGTCTCCCGCGCAGGGGAGACCGCGGCGGCGCGGGAAAGGGGACAGCCCGCCGACGGGGGACGGTCGGCGGGCTGTCGTGGTGCCAAATCGGCTCTAGTGGACGGAGTGCTCGTCCAGAGGGAACGTCCCGCCGACGACGTCCTCCGCGAACGCCTTCGCCGCGTTGCCCATGACCTCGCGCAGGTTCGCGTACTGCTTGACGAACTTCGGCACCCGGCCGCCGGTCAGCCCGAGCATGTCGGTCCACACGAGCACCTGCGCGTCGGTCTCCGGGCCGGCGCCGATGCCGACCGTCGGGATGTGCAGCACCCGTGTGACCTCGGCCGCGAGCTCCGCCGGCACCAGCTCCAGCACCACCGCGAACGCGCCCGCGTCCTGCACGGCCTTGGCGTCGCGCAGCAGCTGGGCGGCCGCCTCCTCGCCGCGGCCCTGCACCCGGTAGCCCATGGCGTTCACCGACTGCGGGGTCAGGCCGATGTGGGCCATGACCGGGATGCCCGACTCCACCAGCAGCTCGATCTGCCGGTGCGAGCGCTCGCCGCCCTCCAGCTTCACGGCTCCGACCCCGGCCTCCTTGACCAGGCGGGTCGCCGAGCGCAGCGCCTGCACCGGGCCCTCCTGGTAGGAGCCGAACGGCAGGTCGCCGACGATCAGCGCACGGGAGGTGCCGCGGACGACCGCCGCCGACAGCATGGTCATCTCGTCGAGGGTGACGGGAACGGTCGTCTCGTACCCCAGGTGGCAGTTGCCCGCCGAGTCGCCGACGAGCATCACCGGGATCCCGGCCTCGTCGAAGACGGACGCGGTCATCGCGTCGTACGCGGTGAGCATGGGCCACCTCTCGCCCCGCTCCTTGGCGAGCGCGAGGTCGCGGACCGTGATGCGGCGTGTGCCCTTGCCCCCGTACAGCGCCTTGCTGCCGTCGGTGGGCTGGGGGTGGGCAGCCGAGAACTGCGTCATGGCTACGGCTCCTTCGTCATCTCGAGGCGCCCTCACGGCGTCCCCGGACCGCTTCCCATGGTGGCACCTCGGGTCGGCGAGGGCCAGAGCGCCCCCTGTGGGTAAAGCCTCAGTAAGAATGAGGGCGACGGAATCGATACGAGACGGTTCCGTATCGGAAGTGTTCTAGGCTCGGCGTCATGACTACTCCTGCCGTCCCCACCGCTCCGCGGATACCGGAAGCGGTGCACCGGCGTCGTTGGGCGATCCTCGGCGTCCTGATGCTGAGCCTGCTCATCGTGGTGCTCGACAACTCGATCCTGAACGTCGCGATCAAGACGATCTCGACGCCCGCCCCGACGGGCCTCGGGGCCACCCAGAGCGAGCTGGAGTGGGCGATCAACGCCTACACGCTCGTCTTCGCGGGACTGCTGTTCTCCGCCGGCCTCCTCGGCGACCGCATCGGCCGCAAGAAGGTCCTGCTCGGCGGACTGGCGGTGTTCGGCATCGGCTCGGCGCTCGCCGCGGAGTCCGGCTCGCCCGCGCAGCTCATCGCCTTCCGCGCGCTGATGGCGCTCGGCGCGGCCTTCGTGATGCCCGCCACGCTGGCCGTCCTGATGAACGTCTTCGACCGCGAGGAGCAGCCCAAGGCGATCGGCATCTGGGCCGGCGGCGTCGGGCTCGCCATCGCCATAGGTCCCATCACCGGCGGACTGCTGCTGGGCCACTTCTGGTGGGGCTCGGTCTTCCTCATCAACGTGCCGATCGTGCTGCTCGCGTTCGGGCTGATGCTGTGGCTGGTGCCCGAGTCCCGCGACCCGAAGCCGGGCCGCATCGACCTCGTCGGCGTCGTGCTGTCGGTGGTCGGCCTCGTCCTGCTCGTGTACGGCATCATCAAGGGCGGCGAACTGGCCGACTTCACGGACGCGAAGGTGCTGGCGACGATCGGGGCCGGCCTGGCCGTCCTGGCCGCGTTCGTGGTGTTCGAGAAGCGCAGCGACCACCCGTCCGTCGACATGGACTACTTCAAGAACAAGGTCTTCTCGGCGGCGATCTCCGTCATCGCGCTGGTCTTCTTCGCGCTGATGGGCGTGACCTTCTTCTCGGTCTTCTACACCCAGAGCGTGCGCGGCTACTCGCCGCTCCAGACCGGTCTGCTGCTGCTGCCGCTGGCCGCCGCCCAGCTGATCTTCGCGCCGCGCGCGCGGCTGGTCGTGGACCGCATAGGGATCCGGGCGACGACCACGACGGCGATGCTCGTCCTCGCCGCGACGCTCGTCGCGTTCGCCACCCTGGACGCCGGCACCCCGATCTGGCTCCTGGAGGTCGTCTTCTTCTTCATGGGCGCGGGAATGGCCCACATCATGACCCCGACCAGCGTCGTCATCATGCAGGCGCTGCCCCGCGAGAAGGCGGGCTCCGCCTCCGCGCTGAGCAACACCTTCCGCCAGGTCGGCGGCGCGCTCGGCATCGCCGTCCTCGGCTCGGTGCTGTCGACGTCGTACCGCAACGGCATCGAGGGCCACCTCGGCACGCTGCCGGCGGGCCTGCGCGACACGGCGGGCGAGTCGATCGAGGCGACCCTCGGGGTCGCCGCCAAGCTCGGCGACCGGGGCCGGGTGCTGGTCGAGCCCGCCCATGACGCGTTCCTGCACGCCATGCACATCACCGCCCTGTGCGGGGCCGCGGTGGCCGTGGTGGGGGCGATCGTGGTGGCCGTCTTCCTGCCGGGCCGGCCGAAGCCCGTCCAGGAGGAGGCGGGCGAGGAGGAGTTGGCGCGGGCGAAGTCCTAGCGCGCGAGCGGGCGGGCGGGGCGGCCGGGAGTCGCCGTCCCGCCCGCC
>NZ_JAHHIT010000253.1 GCF_024539675.1 Streptomyces hilarionis
GGGCCTGGCCGGGGTCGCGGGGGCCCGCGGGCGCGGACCACTGGCCGGGTGGCGGCTGCTCCTTGGACCACTTCGTGCCGGGGTTCTGCGCGCCGGCGACCGGCTGGTCCGTGGGTTGGGCGCCGTCGGGGCGGTCGGCGGGCTCGGCGGGCGTGCCGGGCTCCTGTCCGTCGGAGGGGGCGGATCCGGGCGAGGCCCAGCCCGGAGTGTCTTTCATCGTCGCTCCTTCACGGTGCCCGCCCGCGGTCGCGGCGGCAGGTTGGGAGCCATCGTGCCATGGTGGGCCGATCGGTGGACCGGCCGCGGTATGGGCTGCACACCTTCAATTGTCCGCCGGATCGGGGGCAGACTGATCGCATGGCTGATCAGTACGCGCAATCCGGCGAGGACAAGCGGCCGAGCGAGATTCCCGCGATCCGATGGGAGGAGCCGCCCGAGGGTCCCGTGGTGGTTCTTCTCGACCAGACGAGACTGCCGGCCGAGGAAGTCGAGCTGGTGTGCACCGACGCGTCCGCGCTGGTGGAGGCGATCAGGTCGTTGGCGGTGCGCGGTGCGCCGCTGCTCGGCATCGCCGGGGCGTACGGCGTCGCGCTCGCCGCCGTACGCGGCTTCGACGTGGACGACGCCGCCGACGCGCTGGCCGCGGCCCGGCCGACCGCGGTGAACCTGTCCGTAGGCGTGCACCGGGCTCGGGCCGCCTACCGGGCCGAGGTCGCCGGAGGCGGCGATCCCGCGCAGGGCGCGCGGGCCGCGCTGGCGGCCGCCCGGCAGCTCCACCGCGAGGACGCCGAGGCCAGCGCCCGGATGGCCGAGCACGGGCTGGCGCTGCTCGACGAACTCCTGCCGGGCGGCGGGCACCGCGTCCTGACGCACTGCAACACCGGGGCGCTGGTGTCGGGCGGGGAGGGCACCGCGTTCGCGGTGGCGCTCGCGGCGCACCGGGTCGGTCGGCTTCGCCGGCTGTGGGTGGACGAGACCCGCCCGCTGCTGCAAGGAGCGCGTCTGACGGCGTACGAGGCGGCACGCAACGGCATGGGATACACGCTGCTGACGGACAACGCGGCCGGGTCGCTCTTCGCCGCGGGCGAGGTGGACGCCGTCCTGGTGGGCGCGGATCGCATCGCCGCCGACGGGTCGGTCGCCAACAAGGTGGGCACCTACCCGCTCGCGGTGCTGGCGCGCTACCACCATGTGCCGTTCATCGTGGTCGCGCCCCTGACGACGGTGGATCCGGGGACGCCGGACGGGGCGTCGATCGAGGTGGAGCAGCGGCCCGGCTACGAGGTGACGGAGGTCAGCGCCCCCCAGGCGCCGGTGACGGGCGCGGGCGGGGGTGTCCCGGTGGCGCCCCTGGGCACCCAGGCGTACAACCCGGCGTTCGACGTGACGCCGCCCGAGCTGGTGACGGCGATCGTCACCGAGGAAGGATCGATCTCGCCCGTGACGGCGGAGGCGCTCGTCGAGCTGTGCGCCAGGTCCGGCCGTACCTGACAGAGGCCTCCACGACGGTCGTCGGCTTGCCCGCAAGGGGTTCCGGCGGCGCGCGGCGGGGCTGGGGACGGCGGGCCGGCCGGCGATGACGAGGGTCGTGCCGACGGGCCGGAAGCCCGGCCCCGCGTAGGGGCGGGGGTGACGGCCTCCTTCCTGGAGGCGACGAAGACCGGGTGCATGCCGTGTCGTGCCGTGCGTGCGGGTGTGGGTGGTCGTTCGGGTCAGGGCTGTGGTGGGTCACGACGGCTGCGGGCGGCCTCCTGCGGCGGGCCGAGCGGCAGGGTGGCGACGGCGTCCGGGCCCGTTGTGCCCTCGGCGGGGTGACGCCCGGCTCGTGTCGGCGGGCGGGCACCCTGGCCATGTCGCGGGGCCTGACCGGCTGCGTCCCGCGCGGTGGGCGGGGCCTGGCCTGGGTCGCCGTAGTGCGGAGTGCCCGGTCACGCCGTGCTGACGGCGGCGGCGGACCGGAGTCCTCGGCCTCGGCGAAGAGGAGCGGGACGGCGGCGTCGTAGGCGTGGCAGCGGGCGCGCGGCGGATCGTCCGCGGGCCGCGTCCCACCATCGGCCGACCGCCCCCGCTCCGGGATTTCCCGCCGCGATCGCCGCCCGCGGGCGCCGCAGACGTCGACGTCGGAGGGCCGGGGCAGACAGTGACGGTCGCGTACGACTATCGTCACGGGCCAGTGACCCTGCTCACCAGCGCCTCTGTCACTGTTACGAGAATGGGATGATGTCGTTTATGAAGGGACGAGTCCTTGTCGTCGACGACGACACCGCACTGGCCGAGATGCTCGGCATCGTGTTGCGTGGTGAAGGTTTTGAGCCGTCTTTCGTAGCCGACGGCGACAAGGCGCTGGCTGCTTTCCGTGAGGCGAAGCCCGACCTGGTGCTGCTGGACCTGATGCTGCCCGGACGGGACGGCATCGAGGTGTGCCGCCTGATCAGGGCGGAGTCCGGCGTGCCGATCGTGATGCTCACGGCCAAGAGCGACACCGTCGACGTGGTCGTCGGGCTGGAGTCCGGCGCCGACGACTACATCGTGAAGCCGTTCAAGCCGAAGGAACTGGTCGCCCGCATCCGCGCCCGGCTGCGGAGGTCCGAGGAGCCGGCGCCCGAACAGCTCGCCATAGGCGACCTCGTCATCGACGTGGCCGGCCACTCCGTGAAGCGCGAGGGCCAGTCGATCGCGCTGACCCCGCTGGAGTTCGACCTCCTGGTCGCGCTCGCGCGCAAACCCTGGCAGGTCTTCACCCGCGAGGTGCTCCTGGAGCAGGTGTGGGGCTACCGGCACGCCGCCGACACCCGCCTGGTCAACGTGCACGTGCAGCGACTGCGCTCCAAGGTCGAGAAGGACCCGGAGCGACCGGAGATCGTGGTGACCGTCCGTGGCGTCGGATACAAGGCAGGGCCCAGCTGACATGACCGGGGACAGCGCCGCTTCGGCCCCCGGACGGTCCGGGGCCCGTCCGGAGCGGCCTGTCGGCCGTGACACGCCGGGATCACGCCTCGCCGGCCTCCTCGCGGGCGGACTCCTGCGGGGCGGGGTGCGCAACAGCCCCGTCCTGCGGCTGCTGCTGCGCTGGGTGCGCCGCCCGCTGCTGCCCGTCATGCGGCTGTGGCGGCGCAACATCCAGCTCAAGGTCGTCGCCACGACGCTGCTGATGTCGCTCGGCGTCGTCCTGCTGCTGGGCTTCGTCGTCATCGGGCAGGTCCGCAACGGACTGCTCGACGCCAAGGTCAGGGCCTCCCAGAGCCAGGCCACCGGCGGCTTCGCCGTGGCCAAGCAGAAGGCCGACGAAGCAGTCGGCTCCGGCACCACCGCCGACGGCGCCGCCCCCGCGGGCGGCCGCGGCTCGCAGAACGTCACCGAGTGGATGAGTGAGCTCGTGCTGTCGCTGTCCAGCGGCGGACAGGGCGCCTTCGACGTCGTCACCCTGCCCCCGGTCGACGACAGCGGCGGCGGACGCGGACCGCGCGCGTCCGGCTTCGTCGACCCCAACAAGAGCGTGCCGGAGAACCTGCGCGAGCGCGTCAACAGCGGCAACGGCGCCGTCCAGAGCTACTCGCGCATCATGTACCTCAACGACAAGGAATCGCAGCCCGCGCTCGTCATCGGCAAGCAGGTCAACGACCCCAACGGCGAAGCCTACGAGCTGTACTACCTCTTCCCGCTCACCCAGGAGGAGAAGTCCCTCAGCCTGGTCAAGACGACCCTCGCCACCGCCGGGCTCTTCGTCGTCGTCCTCCTCGGAGCCATCGCCTGGCTCGTCGTACGGCAGGTCGTCACCCCCGTGCGCATGGCCGCCGGGATCGCCGAGCGGCTCTCCGCCGGACGCCTCCAGGAACGGATGAAGGTCACCGGCGAGGACGACATCGCCCGCCTCGGCGAGGCCTTCAACAAGATGGCGCAGAACCTCCAGCTGAAGATCCAGCAACTGGAGGACCTGTCGCGGATGCAGCGACGGTTCGTGTCCGACGTCTCGCACGAGCTGCGAACGCCGCTGACGACCGTGCGCATGGCCGCCGACGTCATCCACGACGCCCGCGTCGACTTCGACCCCGTCACCGCCCGCTCCGCGGAACTGCTCGCCGACCAGCTCGACCGCTTCGAGACCCTCCTCGCCGACCTGCTCGAGATCAGCCGCTTCGACGCCGGCGCCGCCGCCCTCGAAGCCGAACCGATCGACCTCAGGGACGTCGTGCGGCGCGTCGTCAGCGGCGCGGCGCCGCTCGCCGAACGCAAGGGGACCACCGTCCGCGTCATCGGCGACCAGCAGCCCGTCGTCGCCGAGGCCGACGCCCGCCGCGTGGAACGCGTACTGCGCAACCTGGTCGTCAACGCCGTCGAACACGGCGAGGGCAAGGACGTCATCGTCAAACTCGCCTCCGCCGGCGGAGCCGTCGCCATCGCCGTGCGCGACTACGGCGTCGGACTCAAGCCCGGCGAGGCCACCCGCGTCTTCAGCCGCTTCTGGCGCGCCGACCCCGCCCGCGCGCGCACCACCGGCGGCACCGGCCTCGGCCTGTCCATCGCCCTGGAGGACGCCCGACTGCACGGCGGATGGCTGCAGGCCTGGGGCGAGCCCGGCGGCGGCTCACAGTTCCGGCTCACCCTGCCGCGGACCGCCGACGAACCCCTGCGCGGCTCACCGATACCGCTGGAACCCAAGGACTCCCGCCGCAACCGGGGAGAACGCGACGACGCCGGCATACCCCGCGGCGGCGGCCAGAAGAGCGCCACGGTCCCCGTGCAGCCCGCCACGGACCAGGCCTCGGCCGCCCGCACCCCGCTCACACCCCGCCCGGGCACGGCCTCCCCCACGGCCGACCCCACCGCCCTGCCCGGCAACGGCTCGCGCGTGGTGTCCCGGCCCGCGCCCGGCGCACGGCAACAGGACGACCCCGCCCCCCGGACCACGGCCGACGGCCCTACCCCGGACCGGGCGGACCCCGCGGACACCGGCGCACCAGGCGACCCGGACCCCGCGGACGGCGCCGCCCACACGGCGACCAGGGGGAACCGGAACCGGCTCCATGCCGGCGCCGACGGCGTGGACGAACAAGGGGAGGCATTTCGTGGGCGCTGAGCAGCGCGAGGGGGGAGCCCGCACCGGCCGCACGCCGGGGCGCGGGCGCGCGACGGCCTACGCCGCCTGCGGTGTCGTCCTGCTGGCGGGATGCGCCTCCATGCCCGACAGCGGGGACCTGCGCAACGTCGAGTCCACCCCCCGCCAGGACACCCAGGTACGGGTCTTCGCCATGCCGCCCCGGGACGACGCACCCCCCTCCGAGATCGTCCAGGGCTTCCTGGAGGCCCTCACCAGCGACGACCCCGGCTACTCCACGGCCCGCCAGTACCTGACCCCCCACGCGGCCCGCGACTGGCAGCCCGAACGGTCCACCACGGTCCTCGCCGACGGACCCGCCACCGAGGCCGGCCCCGCCGGAAGCAGAGAGGGCGGCGACGACTTCTCGTTCGTCCTGACCGGCACCCGCGTCGCCACCGTCGACGCCCAGCAGTCCTACGCGCCCGCCTCCGGCGCCTACGGCCAGGCCGTCCACCTCACCCGCGACAAGAAGACCCGCCAATGGCGCATCGACGCCCTCCCCACCGGCGTCGTCATGGGCAAGTCCGACTTCCAGCGCAACTACGTCGCCGTCAACAAGTACTACTTCGCCTCCAACACCAAGGCCGACAACGCCGCGCAGCCCATGGCCGTCGCCGACCCCGTCTACGTGCGCGAGCGGGTCGACCCCATGACGCAGATGGTGCGCTCCGTGCTCAACGGACCCACCAGCTGGCTGCGCCCCGTCGTCCGGTCCAGCTTCCCCACCGGCGCCGCCCTGCCCAAGGGCGTCACCTCGCTGACGCCCGACGACCAGAACAAGCTCACCGTGCCGCTCAACGACAAGGCCGTCCACATCGGGCGGAGCAAGTGCGACGAGATGGCCGCCCAGCTGCTGTTCTCCCTGCGCAGCCTGACCCCCACCGTCGACGAGGTCGCCCTGCGCGCGGGCGGCGCCCAGCTGTGCTCCCTCACCGAGGAACGGGCCGCCACCGTCGCCGCCCGCGGCTCGCAGAACAGCCCCGGCTACCTCTACTTCATCGACGGCCAGCACCGCCTCGTACGGATGGCCAGCGGCAGCGGCGACACCAAGGCCGACCCGGTGCCCGGAGCGTTCGGCGACGGCACCAAAGCGCTGCGCTCGGTGGCCGTGGCCCACGACGAGCACAGCGCGGCCGGAGTCGCCCTCGACGGCAGGACCCTCTACGTCGCCTCCACCCTCTCCGGCGAGACCCTCGGCGCCCCCGTCCTCGAGAGCAAGGGCAAGACCGAGAGCGACCGGCTCACCACCCCCAGCTGGGACGCCCACGGCAACCTGTGGGTCGCCGACCGCGACCCCGCCGACCCCCGGCTGCTCCTGCTGGAGAAGGGCGGCGGCGAGCCCCTGAAGGTGCTCACCCCCGGCCTGGACGGCCGTATCAACGCCGTGCGCGTGGCGGCGGACGGGGTGCGCGTCGCGCTCGTCGTGGACAAGGGCGGCAAGCAGTCCCTGCTCATCGGGCGGATCGAACGAGGCGTGGGCGACGGGACCCGGCCGGCCATGTCGGTCCAGGAACTGCGCCCCGCGGCACCCGAGTTGGAGAAGGTCACGGCCATGTCGTGGGCCGGGGACAGCCGGCTCGTGGTCGTCGGGCGGGAGGCCGGCGGTGTGGAGCAGGCCCAGTACGTGCAGTGCGACGGCTCGTTCCCCGAGGCCGGAACGCTCCCCGGCCTCACCGAGGTCAGGAGCATCGCCGCATCCGAGGACAGCGACCTCCCCCTCTTCGCGACCTCCAAGGACGGGCTGCTGTGGCTGCCCGGCGGGAGCGGCTGGCGCACGCTGAAGGAGACCGCCTCCGTCGCGTTCTACCCCGGGTGACGCGACTCCCGGCCGGCAGGGGCTACGGAAACCTGCGGGAGTTTCCTGCGGAAGTTCCCGCGGGAGTTTCCCGCGAGACGCAAGAGTGAGGTGAGGCGGGGCTCCGGGCGGGCCTCGCCGCCTCCTGTCGCGGCCCCCGTTCCGGGGGCTACGACACCCCCGCGTCCTTTGCCGCTTTCCTCCGGGCTCAATTGTCCGCCCGATCGGCCGAGACCGCCTTCCCGGCGCCTTCCCCCGACCCTGTGCGAGTTTTCCACAGGCCACCCGGACGGTTTTCCACAGGGCTGGTGAGCCGCCTCCGCCGCTGGCACAGTCATCCACGTGGAAAGCGTTCGCACATGGTGGCAGGAGCTCGCCGGCCTGGTGCTGCCCGCCGAGTGCGGCGGCTGCGGAAAGGCGCGCACGGCGCTCTGCCCGCGGTGCCGCACCGCTCTGGTCGGGGCCGTGCCGTTCCGGGTGCGCCCCGTCCTCGAACCGCCCGGGCTGCCCGCCGTGCACGCGGCGGCCCGGTACGCGGACGAGGTACGCGCGGTGCTGCTGGCGCACAAGGAACGCGGCGCGCTGGCGCTCGCGCGCCCCTTGGGGGCAGCGCTGGCGACAGCGGTGCGGGCGGGACTGCGGGAGGCGGGGGTGGAGGGG
>NZ_JAHHIT010000254.1 GCF_024539675.1 Streptomyces hilarionis
GGGCGGGTGGGCGGCGGTCCCGGTGGCGGCTGGAACGGCGGTTGCGGCTGGTAGTGGCTCACGGGTCCCCCTCTGAAGTACTTGAGGGGTGAAACTACCTACGCCGGTATGTCGCATGTGAGGAATCCGTGAAGACGGTGACCTAGTTGTGACCTTGAAGGTCGTGGGAGTTCTTGTTCGTGCGGGAGCCGACCGTTTCGGTGTGTCCTTTGCGAGTTCGTCCGTCGACGCGCCGGCGGCAACCTTCGTCTCCCCAGGCGGCCGTGGGCCGCGTGACCCGCTCGGGGCACGTCGGCATGCGGGGCGGGTGTTGCGCGGTGAGGGTGGAGGGGCGTCGTACTGAGTCGTGCCGATGGGAAGGGGCGTCCAGATGCCAGTGGAGCAGTGCACGCAGGCCAAGGCCAAGCTGGAGCGAGCCAAGCAGCGACGGCACGGGCTTCTCAAGGAGTTGACCGAGGACGAGGCGAAGCTCGCGCACCTGCGGGCTCAGGCGCATCCGGACGCTTCGGCTGTCGCGGCCCAGGAGCGGGTGGTCGCACTCGACCGCAGGTTCCTCGAGACGGCCGAGGACGATGTGGGCAGTTTGGAGGATCTCGTTCACGCCCTGTGCGACGACCTCCCGTGAGCAGGGCCGGTTGACGGTCGTCGCGTACAACCACCTTGCTTTCTCGTGGGTCCGATCACGTGGCACGCACACTTGTGCGGGCACCTCGGATCTTCAGGAAGGTCTTCGTTGGCTTCCCCACGCACCGTCCGTCGTCGTCTCGGCGGCTCCGTCGCCGCCGTCACCGTTCTCGCCGTGACGGCGGGGGCCGGGGTCCTGGCCTCTCCCCTGGCCGTGGCCTCGTCCGCCGCCGTGGACGCTTCCGGAGCCGGTGCCGCGCTCACTCCCCCGGCCGGAACCGCCTCCGTAATCGACGGTGCCGCCGTCCGGGCCGCCTCCACCGTCCCCGCCGTCACCGTCACGAACGTCGGCGCCGTCGGCAGTGTGGCGGGGCTGGACGTTGGGGCCGAGGTCGTCAGCAGCGGCGACAGCGGGTACCTCACGTCCCGGACGGACGGTTCGGGCAGCAGCGTGCTGGAATGGCACCGGTACGCCGACGGCTCGGTGGCAGCCGTCGGGGCAGGGGTCGTGGGGTACGACTCCGACTCCGACTTCGTCGTGACGGGCGACGGCGGCAGCATGGTCTTCGTACGGGACATGCGGGACATGCGAGACACGGGGGGAGGCGCTGCCTGGTCCGCTTCCTACGACCTCGCGTCCGAGTTCAGGCCGGGCGCCAAGCTCGTCGGCGTGGTCGGCGACGACCTGTTCGTGAAGGTTCCGGCGGACGGCGGGGTCTACCAGGAGCTGTGGCAGCTGGCCCGGGCCGACGGGGTCGTCACGAAGACGAAGCGGTCGTCCAACCCGTTCAGCATGGACTTCAAGGTCGTCGCGTCCACGAGCGACGTGATGATCGTCCTGAGCAGCAACCGGGTGTTCCCCAGCTCGTCGACCTTCCGGACCGAGTACTGGAGGACGCGTGCCTCCGTCGGCGGCGACGCGTCGATCGAGTCGGGCAGCAGGAAGAACACCGCCCCGTGGACGCAGGCCTCGACGGGCGCGTACACCGCCGACTACGAGGCGGGGGTCGAATACCGGGGCGGGGTCAACGAGTTGGTCGTGGACGGGACGTTCGTCCACCGGCGGTTCGCCATGGACGGCTCCCTGAGCGGCGCGGTCGTCGTCGGCATCGTCCGGGACACGTTGCTCTACGGGGTCCCGGGCAAGGCCTCCGACGCGACGCCGAGCCCGCTGTTCGCGCGGAGCGTCACCGACCCCGCCGCCGCGCCGTACGAACTCCTGAGGCACTTCTCCAGCGCGGCCCACGCACCGGACGGAAACCTGCTCGTGCGCGGCGCCACGACCGACGCGGACGGCCTGTTCCGGATCCGGGAGGCGACCGGCGGTCTTCCGGGCGCGACGCTGATCGCGGACACCGGGCGGCTCGCGCCGGTCCAGGTGAGCGAGTCGAAGGTCCCCGCCGCGGTGAGCCTGGAGAAGCCGGGGGCCACGGTCCCGATGGAGTGGACGCTGTCCCGCGCGAACGCGACCGTGGACCTCACGCTCACGCACACGGCCACCGGCAGGAAGCTCACCCAGCGCCTGGACCGGCCGGTCGCGGGCAGCCGGTTCGCCTTCCTCTGGAACGGCGTCCTGGACGGCGGCAGCGCCCCCAACGGCGCCTACACCTGGCGGATCACCGCCGGCCCGGCCGACGGCGTCGGGAGCCCGGCGACCGCCCAGGGGAGCCTGCGGGTGTCTCGCCGGGCCAACCCGCACGACTTCTCCGACAACGGCTCGACGGACGTCCTCGCACGGGACGCCTCGGGTGTGCTGTGGCGCGACGACCTCTTCGACTGGCCGTCGGAGGGCAAGGTGGCCACGGCCGGGAGGACGAAGGTCGGCAGCGGCTGGCAGGGCTACAACCAGATCGAGGCCGTCGGGAACGTCGCCGGCGCCTCGACGGGCGACGTCGTCGCCCGCGACGCGTCGGGCGTCCTGTGGCTGTACCAGGGCACGGGCAGCGCGTCGGCCCCCTTTGCTGCCCGTGTCAGGGTCGGCGGCGGCTGGCAGATCTACAAGAAGATCACCGGCGGCGGCGACCTCACCGGGGACGGCCGTCCCGACCTCGTGGCCGCCGACGCCGCCGGCGTGCTGTGGCTGTACAAGGGCACCGGCAGGACGTCGGCCCCCTTCGCTCCCCGCGTCAGGGTCGGCGGCGGCTGGCAGATCTACCACCACATCACCGCCGTCGGCGACGTCGCGGGCACCGCGGCCGGCGACCTGGTCGCCCGTGACGCCTCGGGCGTCCTGTGGCTCTATCGGGGCGACGGCGCGGGCAGGTTCGCCCCCCGCGTCCGGATCGGGGCCGGCTGGAACGCCTTCTCGCGCGTCGTCGGCGCCGGGGACGTCACCGCGGACGGGCGCCCCGACCTGATCGCCTACGGCCCGAACGGCACCTACGTGTACCGCGCGACCGGTTCGACGACGGCCCCCTTCGCCCGGCTGACGACCACTCTCTACGCGGGAGAGGGCGGCAAGTTCAACGACGTCGTCTGAACGGCTCCGTCCAGGCGGGGCCACGGGACCCGTGACGTCCGCTCGGGCGCGTCACGGGTCGCGAGTGGCGGGTGGCGAGTGGCGAGTGGCGAGTGGCGAGTGGCGAGTGGCGGATCATGGGTCGCAGGTCACGGGTCGCGGGTCACGTGGGCTCGTCCTCCTGCTGCCAGGCCCGGGGCCAGTTGCCGGACGGCGGGGGCGGTCCCGCGATGTCCAGGTCGCGCCGGGCCAGGGCGTAGAAGGCGTCGCGCGCCCGGCTCACCTGCTGCACGGCCCTGGTCCAGCCAGGGTGGCCGTCCTTGAGGCCGCGCGCGTACAGCTCGACGTTCCACACCGCCTCGTGCCAAGTGCGCGCCGCGCCTATCGTCTCCGCGTCACCGATCAGGAGCACGGACTCCCACTCGGCCGCCCGCCGTACCTCGTTCTCCGCGAGCTGGGTCATGCCCGCCTCGAGGTCCAGCGGGTCCGCCGCGTAGGGAAAGCCCCTCGCGGCCCCCATGCGCTGGGCGATGCTCAACTGCTGCTTCAGGATGTTGGCGTAGGACGCGTAGGCCTCCAGCCGCTTGGCGTCCCATCGTTCGGCCCGGCCTCGTCGCCAGCGGTTGCGCTCCGAGATGTTCGTCGCCACGAACGAACTCGCCGCGCCGACCACCACACCCAGCAGAGCCGGGACCTGCTCCCACACCGGTGATTCCCCCCGCCGTCTCCCGCCTGGCGCCCCCATGGGCCAGTCGGCACGACGAGAGACTGTAGTGCCTGGTGGCGGGGTCGGTGGTGCGTCCGGGCAACGGGACGGCGAGGGCCACCGGGCACTGGGGCTGCGGGGCACGCGGGGCTGCCCGGGTGCGGAACTGACGATCCGTCGACATGTCCGCCTCTTCCGGGGGCACTCGGTGTGCACCAAGCGAAAGTACGGAGCGCGTGACCCGTTCGGGCCGTGCGAACGACAACCGGGAGTGTGCAATGACGAGTTACAGCAGCTCTTCCGCCGCGTCCTCCGGATCACGCACCAGCGGTCTCGCGGTCGCCAGCCTGTGCTGCGGCATCGTCGGGCTGTTCCTTCTGAACATCGTCCTGGGCCCGTTGGCCATCGTTTTCGGCGCCGTCGCGCGGCGGCAGGCGTCGGTGCGCAGCGGGGCCGGGATGGCGAAGGCCGGCATCATCCTCGGCATCGTCGACGTGGTGCTGTGGCTCGTGCTGCTCGCCGTCGCGGCCAGCAACGGCGGGTTCAGCTGGTACGTGGGCGGCTGACGGGTTCCGCGCGCCGGGGCGGGTGTGCGGGTGTGAAAGCGGGTGTGCAGCGGTGGGTCCGGCCGGGGGTCGGGCCCTCCGTCGCTTCCGGGTGCCGGCGGCGGGAGCGTCAGGGGCGCGCCGTGGTGGAGTGGCGGACCTTCAGTTCGACGGGGACGAGGGTCAGGGCGGGGACCGGCGTCGTGGGGGGCTCGGCGGGCCGCGGCGGAGTGTCGTCCATGCGGTCGAGCAGGATGCGCAGCGCGATGGTGCCGATGTCCGTGAAGTCCGTGCGGACGGTGGTCAGCGGGGGCAGGAAGTGGGCGGCTTCGGGGATGTCGTCGTAGCCGACGACGCTGACGTCCTCGGGAACCCGGCGTCCGGCCTCGTGCAGGGCGCGCAGCAGGCCCAGGGCCATCTGGTCGTTGGAGACGAAGATCGCGGTGACGGCGGGGTCCTTCGCCAGTGCGCGGCCCAGGTCGTAGCCGGAGTCGGCGCTCCAGTCGCCGACGAGGGGGGCGTGGATCCGCGCTCCGGCCCTCTTGAGGGTGTCGCGCCAGCTCTCCGCCCTGCGGTCGGCCGACGACCAGCCCGTCGGACCCGCGAGGTGCCGGACCGTCGCATGTCCCAGGGAGAGCAGGTGCCGGGTCGCCTTGCGGGCGCCGGAGCGGGCGTCGGAGGTGACCGTCGGGGTGCCGTCCCCGAGGTCGTTGTCCATGACGACCAGCGGGGTGTCGAGATGCGCCTCGGCCAGCGCCCGGGCCACCCTGACCTGCGGGGCGATCGCGATCACGCCGTCCGCGCCCTCCGCCGACAGCCGGTCCGCCGCCTGCACCACCGTGTCCCGGTCCGCCGTGTCCAGGGCGATCGAGCTCACCAGGTAGCCCGCCTCCTGGGCCGCCGTGCTGATGGCGGTCAGGGTGGAGGCGGGGCCGTAGCGGGCCGCGTCGAACGAGATCACGCCGAGCATGCGGGTGCGGCCGCTGGCCAGCGAGCGTGCGCTGCTGCTGGGGCGGTAGCCGAGGGTGCGCATGGCCGTCCGGACGGCCTCCCGGGTCTCGGCGCGGACGGCCGGATGGTCGTTGAGCACCCGGGAGACCGTCTGCTTGGAGACGCCGGCCAGTTTCGCGACGTCGTCCATCACCGGGCGGGCGCCCGCGAAGTTGCGGCGGCTGCGTCCCTTGGTCGCCGGGCCGTCGGCGGCGCCTGGGGTCATGGTGGGTGCTTCCTTCGGCCTGGGGCGGTCTGCGGGCGGGTCAGGGCTGCGCCGCGGATCCGACGGGCCTGCCGTGCCCGCGGACCACAGGATAGGCCGCGGGCGTCGGCCGGGCGGCCCGGTGGGGTCAGGGGCTCGACGGGCCCAGGTCGGGGGTGTCCGTGAGGTGGGCCCGGTGGGCGGTCGTGCCGTGCAGTTCGAGGAGGACCAGGTCGTTGCCGCCGGCGCGCAGGACGGGGGCGGGGACGTACAGGGTGCGCTGCGGGCCTCGGTTCCAGTAGCGGCCCAGGTGGAAGCCGTTGATCCAGGCCTGGCCCTTGGTCCAGCCGGGCAGGGAGAGGAACGTGTCGGCGGGGGTCCTCACCTCGAACCTGCCGTGGTGGAAGGCCGGTTGGACACAGGGCGGGCCGGTGGTGACCGGCTCGGTGGCGGGCGCCCCGGCCGTGGGGGCGACGTCCAGGGGCAGGGCGTGGCAGTCCCAGCCCCGCAGCGGGGCGCCGTTGAAGGCGACGGGTCCCAGGAGGCCCTTGGGGACGCCGATGCGGGGGCCGTAGTTGACCCGGCCCATGTTCTCGACGAGGACCTCCAGGACGGCGTCGGGGCGCGGGACGTGCACGGGCAGCGCCTCCTCGTGGCGCTCGCGCTCCAGGACGCCCGCGGGGACGCCGTCCAGGAAGACCTGGGCGCGGTCTCCCACGCCGCCCGCGAAGTGGAGGAGGCCGGGCCCGTGGGCGGGGACCGTCGTCCGGTACAGGGTGTATCCGGCGCGCTGGCCGAGATCGTCGGCGGTGACGGGGTCCGTGGCGTGGACGGGCCCTGCGGCGAGGGCGAAGAGCGGGGTGCGGTGCGTCAACTCGACCGTCGTGGGAGGGAGTTTGGGGGATGGGGCGGGCGCGGGCTCGTCGGGGACCGGCGCGTGGCGGGCGATGACCTCACGGAAGGCGTGGTACTTCGGGCCGGGGTCGCCGCTCTCGGTGAGCGGGGCGTCGTAGTCGTAGGACGTGACGGTGGGGGCGTAGGCGTGGTGGTGGTTGGCCCCGTTGGTGCAGCCGAAGTTGGTGCCTCCGTGGAACATGTAGATGTTGACGGAGGCGCCGGCCGACAGGAGCCGGTCCAGGTCGGCCGCGGCGTCCTCGGTGTCCCGGCCGTGGTGCGGGCCGCCCCAGTGGTCGAACCAGCCGATCCAGAACTCCGCGCACATGAGCGGGCCTTCGGGCTGCGCCTCGCGCAGTCGCCGCAGTGACGACTCGACGCGACTGCCGAAGGTGCCGGTGGCCAGCACGCCGGGGAGCGTGCCGTTCTCGAGGTGGTCGCCGTCGGTCTGGTCGCAGGTGAACAGGAGTTCCTCGACGCCGCGTGTGCGGAAGGACCGTTCCAGGTGCTTGAGGTAGGCGGTGTCGTCGCCGTAGGCCCCGTACTCGTTCTCCACCTGTACGGCGATGACCGGACCGCCCGCCGCCGCCATGTGGGGCAGAAGCGGCGGGAGGAGGAGGTCGAGGTAGCGGTCGATGACGTCCGTGAAGCGCGGGTCGCTGCTGCGCAGGCGCATGTCCGGGTCGGCGGCGAGCCAGTGGGGCAGGCCGCCGCCGTCCCATTCGGCGCAGATGAAGGGGCCGGGACGCAGGAGGACGTGCAGGCCCTCGGCCGCGGCCAGGCGGAGGAAACGGGGCAGGTCGAGGAGACCGTCCAGGACGAGGGTGCCGGGTTCGGGCTGGTGGAGGTTCCAGGGGATGTACGTCTCCACCGTGTTCAGGCCCATGAGGCGGGCCTTGCGGAGGCGGTCCGTCCACTGGTCGGGGTGCACCCGGAAGTAGTGGAGCGCGCCGGAGACGATCCGGAAGGGGGCGCCGTGGAGGAGGAATCCGTCGGAGGTGGTGGTCAGGGCGGGCATGGGGTCCCTTCAGAACGGGGCGGGGC
>NZ_JAHHIT010000255.1 GCF_024539675.1 Streptomyces hilarionis
GTGGGGGGTGGCGGTGCGGGTTTCGGGGGTGGCGCCGGGAAGGCCACGGGGGTGAGGACGGCTTCCAGGGCTGTGAGGGTGGGGCGGGCGGTGGGCTCCTTGAGCAGCAGCGCGGCGAGGACGGTGTGCAACGGCCCCGCGCCGGGCGGGAGTCGGGGCTCCTCGTAGAGCACGGCGTGCAGGGTGGCCAGCGTGGTGTCCCGGGAGAAGGGGGAACGTCCGGTCAGTGCGGCGCACAGCGTCGCGCCCAGGGACCAGACGTCGGAGGGCGGGCCCTGCGGCCGGCCGGAGATGCGCTCGGGAGCCATGTAGTCGGGGGAACCGACCAGCATGCCCACCATGGTCAGCGCCTTGGCGTCCTGGATCGCGGCGATGCCGAAGTCGGTGAGGACCACCCGCCCCTCGCCGCCCTCCGGCCCTTCGCCGCCCTCCGGCCCTCCGCCGCTCTCCCACCCCTCGCCGAGTCCCCGCCCTCCGTCCTCGCCCGCGCGGCCGGCACAGTCCCGCCGCTGCTCCCCCGCTCCCCGGTTCCCGCGCTCCACCAGGACGTTGCCGGGCTTGATGTCCCGGTGCAGCACGCCCCTCGCATGCACCTGACGGAGCGCGGTGACCAGCCCGAGACCGATGCGGGCGGTCTCCCGCGGGTCCAGCGGACCGTCCTCGGCCATGATCTGTTCGAGGGAGCGGCCGGCCACCAACTCCATGACGATCCAGAGGCGTTCGCCCTCGTCGACGACGTCGTAGACGCGCACGACGTGGGGATGGTCGATGCGGGCGGTCGCCCGCGCCTCGCGCAGGGTGCGTTCGCGGCGGGTACGGGTGTCCTCCGCGCCCATGCCGTCGATGCGCATCTCCTTGACCGCGACCGACCGGTCGAGCACCTCGTCGGTGGCCCGCCACACCCGCCCCATTCCTCCCTGGCCGATACTCTCGACCAGCCGATAACGTCCCGTCACCAGCAGCCCGGGAAAACCGCCGCTCCCCGAATTCCCGCCGTTCACCGGACTTTCCGGCATTCCCGGATTCCCCATGTCTCCCGAATTCCCCGGCAATCCGCTGCTCCCCCGCCATCGTCCGGACTCAGAAACACAATAGTCACACTTAGTGCGGTACCAGCATAGTGCGGAGAAATCTTGTGGTACCTCTTCAAGTACTGCGAATTCAGGCGCAGCCAAGGGGGACGAACATGAGTTCTCGTCGTACGACGAACATTGCAGGACCGCTGGTCGCGGCATCGTTCTCGGCAGTGTTGATCCTTTCCTTCCCTGCCGGGGCGGACGACCAGGGGCCGGGCAGCGGCAAGGGGGGAAAGCCCGTCGACGCGGCGCCCGCGGGCGTGCGGACGACCACGACGCTGCCGGAGCGGATCTCGGTCGACAACAAGTCCGGGAAGACGGCGATCACCGCCACGGTGAAGAACGAGGGGAGCAAGGACAGCGGACGGATACGCCTTCTGGTCGTCGGCTTCGACGGGCTGACGGTCAAAAGCGTTCAGGGATGCGACGCGATCGCGAAGAAGGACCTTCCGGCGGGGTCCAACAGCGGATTCTCCTGCCCCCTCGACCATCTCGCGGCCGGCGCGTCGAAGTCGTACGCCGTCGACGCGACCTTCGATCTGAAGAAGACCGGGAAGATCTGTCTGCCGGTGCAGACGAGTGACGGCAAGAAGACGTTCTGGCAGCAGGGCCCGGTGCCGTTCGGCACGACGAACCCGTCGCCGAACGCGCCCGCCACCCCGCTGCTGCTCGGCACCGACAACACCCCCGCGGCTCCGGGCGGCGACGAACTGCCGCGGACCGGCGTCGGGCGGGACGTGCTCCCGCTGGGCGCGGCGGGCGTCTCGCTGCTCGTGGCGGGGACGGCCGGGCTGTGGTGGTCCCGCCGCCGTCCGGCGGCCGGCGAGGCGCGGCAGGCCTGACGCACGGGAGGCGTGACCCGACGGCACATCGTCGGGTCACGCCTGCTCACCGGTCATCGCCGGGGCGCCGTCACCGCACGGCCGGCGGCTGACGGACGGCGCCGGACGGTCAGCGGCGGACGAGCTTCCAGGCCGTGGGCAGCAGGCCCATCGCCAGCGCCGCCTTGAGGGCGTCGCCGATCAGGAACGGAGTGAGACCGGCCGCGACGGCGGCGGAGGCGGAGAGGTCGGCCGCGTAGGCCAGGTACGGGACGCCGACGGCGTAGATGATCGCCTCGCCCAGCAGCATCGTGCCCGCCATGCGCAGCACGGAGCGGTCGGCGCCTCGGCGGGCCAGGGCGCCCACGACCGCGGTCGCGAGGATCATGCCGAGGATGTAGCCGAAGGAGACGCCGATGCCCGAGGCGCCGTCGGCGAACCACGGCACGCCCGCGAGTCCGGCGAGCGCGTACACCGCGAGGGAGGAGGCGCCGCGGCGGGCGCCCAGCGTGGTGCCGACGAGCAGCGCGGCGAAGGTCTGGCCGGTGACCGGGACCGGGGTGCCGGGGACCGGGACCGCGATCTGGGCCGCGAGGCCGGTCAGCGCGGCGCCGCCGAGCACGAGCGCGACGTCCCGGACCCGGGCGGCGGCCCCGCCCACGCGCAGCGTGGGGGAAGGGAGCAGGTCGGCGAGGACCTGTCCGGGGCGGGCGGGGGTGACGGCGGCCGTGCTCATGGGGACTCCGCTGGGGTCGTACGGATCGGGACACGGCGACGCTATCCCAGCGGGGTCCGCGTGATCACCGTCAGCGATCGACAAACGGGCCGGTCGGGGCTTGGTGGGCTTCGGACAAAGCATGGGCGTTACACCCGGTACGGGGTGACCCCGGTCACTGAGGTGAGGTGGTGCGGGCTACGCGGGCGGCCCGGGCGGTCTCTGTAGGGTTTCGCCAATCGAGCCGCGCTGTCTCGCCCGTCGGTCGCCGTCTGGGCAGGACGGTTCCTCGCTGCTAGCTTCGAGCCATGGTTGCCCAGGCCCAGGCCCTGAACTTCTCGTCGCGTCGCCATGTCGACCTGCGACGCGTGGGCGCTGCCGCCTGTCGCCCTCCGGTGTGAGGCGGGCGGAGCCGACCATCCGGCGCGCCACGCTCCACAGACGGCGCAGTGTCGGACCGGCTCCTGACTTCCGAGGAAGTTCCCCATGCCCCGTACCGCGGCTCCCCCCGCTCTGGTCTCCCCTCTCACCCGTGTCGCCGACAGCGACCGCCGGCGCACCAGCGCCAGCGTGATCCTGCGGTCCGTGCTGGAGCACGGACCGGTGGCGCGCTCCACCATCGCCCGGCTGACCGGGCTGTCCCCCGCCTCCGTCACGGACCACTGCGCCCGGCTGACCCGGATCGGGCTGCTCCGCGAGGCGGCCGCGCCCCGGCGCAGCAACGGGGTGGGCCGCCCGCATGTTCCCGTGGACCTGGACGACTCCCGCTTCGTGGTGGGCGGCGTCCACGTGGCGGTGCCGTACACGACCGTCTCCCTGCTCGACCTGCGCGGACGGGTGCTGGCGCGACGGGAGTCGAGGCATCGCGGTGTCGCACCGTCCCAGGTGTTGGCCCGGGCGGCCGACGGGCTGGGCGCGCTGCTGGAGGAGCACCCGGGCTGCCGCCCCCTGGCGCTGGGATTCGCCGCGGGCGGCTGGGTGGACCGGGATTCGGGCGCCGTCGTCGAGCATCCGCTGCTGGGCTGGCGGGACGTGCCGGTGCGCGAGGAGATGAGCGCGCGCACCGGGCTGACGGTCCATGTGGACGGTCACGCCCGGGCGTTGGTCAACGCCGAGCGGCTGTTCGGACGGGCCCGCGGCAGCCGCAGCGTGCTGCACCTGTTCGTCGGGAACATGGTCGACGCGGCGTTCGCCACCCATGACGAGGTGCACCACGGGCCGCGTTCCCAGGCCGGGTCGATCGCGCATCTGCCGTTGGCCGGGGGCACGCAGCCCTGTGACTGCGGCCGGGTGGGCTGCCTCCAGGCGGAGCTGAGCGAGCTGACGCTGTGCCGGCGGGCCCGGGAGGCGGGGGTGACCGACGGGGTGAACCCGATGGACGTGGTCGCCGCCGCGGACGGCGGGAACCCGGTGGCCGCACGGCTGTTGCGGGAGCGGGCGCGGATGGTGGGGCGGGCGGCCGGACTGCTGCTGGACGTGCTCAATCCGGAGCGGGTCGTCGTCACGGAGGTGGGGGTGCTGTTCCGCGAGGACTGCCTCGCCGCGCTGCGCGAGGAGGTGGGCGCCGACCGCGCGGCCGCCGTCTCGCCGAGCAGCTTCCCCGGCTCGGCGCTGGCCGTGGCGGGCGGGGCGGTGGCGCTGGACGTGCTCTACCGCGACCCGCTGACCTCGTCCGCGATCGCCGTGCCCCGGCCAAGTTAATTCAGAAACTCCGAATGTTGACAGGGCTCGCGCCCGGACCGGAAACTTGTGCCCATGAGCTGTCGCACCTTCTGTTGCTGACGCCCCCGGCGCGCCGGGAGCGCGCCCCTCTCCCCGCCTTCGCCCGGGTGAATTCCCTCCTCAGGTGAATTCCCCCGCCGGGTTTTTCCCCACAGCGTCGTGCCTGGTCATGCCTCGCCATGCCCTGACCTGTCTTGTCATGCCCGCACCGTCGCGCCATACGGTCCTCTGCGTCCAACGCCGACACCGCCTTTCTTTTCCGTTGCCGCCGCCAGGCTTTCCCTCTCTCCATTTCCCCGGGGGTCCTTCCATGCCCGTTTCCCGTAGTGCGTCCGGTGTCGACCGGCGTCTCTTCCTCACCTCCCTGCTCGGCGCCGCCGCCGGGGTCGCCGGGCTCAGCGGCTGCGCGCAGAGCAGCGCCGCCACCGGCGGCGAGGCCGCGCCGACCGCCCCGCTCGCCGACAGGGTGCCCGCCGGCACGAGCCTGAAGATCGCCTCCTTCCAGGGCCAGCAGGAGTTGCAGCTCAAGCTGGCGCACCTGCCCGACCTGCCCTTCAAGGTGTCGAACTGGCTGAACATCGGGGCCGGTCCGGACGTCATCAACGCGTTCCGCGCCAAGTCCCTGGACCTAGCCAACAACGCCGGCATCCCGCCGATCCAGGCGCACTACCAGGGCTTCGACGCGAAGATCGTCGCCATCAACATCACCCGCAGGCCGAACTACGTCTTCGCCACCAAGCCGGGCAGCGACATCCGGAGCGTCGACGACTTCCGGGGGCGGAAGCTGGCGTTCTCCCAGGGGCAGGCGCAGGGCGTCGTCCTGCTGCGCGCGCTCAAGAAGGCCGGCCTGACGTACGACGACGTGAAGCTGGTGCCGCTGACCAGCAACCAGTTCCTGACCGCCCTGCAATCGGGGCAGGTGGACATCGCGCCGCTCGGCAACACCCAGTCGCCGGCCTACCTCAAGCAGTACGGGTCCAAGGGCGCCCGCGTCATCACCACCGACGTCGTGGACCTGCTCAGCCTGCTGTGGGCGCCGACGTCGGTGCTGCGGGACGAGGCGAAGGCGGCCGCCGTCGCCGCGTTCGTGCCCCAGTGGGCGCAGGGTCTGGTGTGGAGCTACGAGAACCCCGACGTCTGGAACGAGGAGTTCTTCGTCAAGACGCAGAACCTGAGTCCCGACCAGGCCAGGTCGATCACCGCACTCGCCAACAAGCCGCTTTTCCCGCCGAGTTGGGACGAGGCCATCCGGTGGGAACAGGAGACGGCGGACCTCCTCGCCGAGGGCGGCTTCGTGAAGAAGTTCGACGTCGCCTCGCTCTTCGACCACCGCTTCGAGGGCATCGCCGCCCAGTCCGTGGCAGCCCGGTACCGGAGGTGACCGCCATGACCACCAGCGCCGACACGACCCGGGGCACGACCGCGGCCCCGGGCGCCGACACCGACACCGACAAGGCCACCGGCGCGGGCGCCGAGGCCGCGGCTCCCGCCGCCGGCTCCGTCGCTCCCGCCGCCGGCTCCGGGGCGGCCGCGACCGGCTCCCCGGCCCGTCGGCGGCGACGCCGGGCACTGGCCCCCGGCAAGCCCTGGCCGGCCTCCCGGCTCGCCGGGCCGCTGCTCCTGATCGCCCTGTGGGCCGCCGCCTCGGCCGCCGGCCGACTGGACACGGGGGCGATCCCCGCACCCTGGACGGTGTTCGAGACCGGCGTCCACCTGTGGACGGACGGGACGCTGCCCACCGACGTCCTCACCTCGCTGGAACGCGCCGGCTACGGCTTCGCGATCGGCCTCGTCGCCGGGGTGACGCTCGCGCTGGCCTCGGGGCTGACCCGGACCGGCGAGGCCTTGATCGACGGAACCGTGCAGCTCAACCGGGCGATCCCGACCCTCGGGCTGATCCCGTTGTTCATCCTGTGGCTGGGCATCGGCGAGACCTTCAAGATCGCGATCATCGCCATCGTCGTCTACATCCCGATCTACCTCAACACGCATGCCGCGCTGTCCGGCATCGACCACCGGTTCGTCGAACTCGCCGAGGTGCAGGGCCTGTCGAAGGTCCGGTTCATCCGGCAGATCGTGGTTCCCGGGGCACTGCCCGGATTCTTCGTGGGACTCCGGCTCGGCGTCACCGGATCCTGGCTCGGCCTGGTCGTCCTGGAGCAGATCAACGCCACGAGCGGGCTCGGCTACCTGATGTTCCAGGCCCAGAACTACGGCCAGTCGGACGTCATCCTCGTCGGTCTCCTCATCTACGGCGTCTTCGGTCTGATCTCCGACAGCGCGGTCCGTCTCATCGAACGGAGGGTGCTGTCGTGGCGCCGCACGCTGAGCAACTGACCCGGTCCGCCGCCGTCCGGCTGCGGGGCCTGACCCGGTCCTTCGACGGACGCACCGTCCTGGACGGCATCGACCTGGACATCCCCGCCGGACAGTTCGTGGCCCTGCTCGGGCACAGCGGGTCCGGCAAGAGCACCCTGCTGCGCGCGGTCGCGGGCCTGGACCACGAGGTCACCGGGGAGGGGGAGCTGACGGCCCCGGACCGGGTGTCCGTCGTCTTCCAGGACTCCCGGCTGCTGCCGTGGCGGCGGGTGCTGGACAACGTGCTGCTCGGCCTGGACGGAAGGGAGGCCGAGCGCAAGGGGCGCGAGGCGCTCGCCGAGGTCGGGCTGGAGGGCCGCGAGCGGGCCTGGCCCAACGAGCTGTCCGGCGGTGAGGCACAGCGCGCCGCGCTGGCCCGCTCGCTGGTCCGCGAGCCCGAACTGCTGCTGGCGGACGAGCCGTTCGGGGCGCTGGACGCCCTGACCCGCATCAAGATGCACACGCTGCTGCGGGTGCTGTGGGAGGCCCACCGGCCGTCCGTGCTGCTCGTCACGCACGACGTGGACGAGGCGATCGTGCTCGCCGACCGGGTCCTCGTCCTCGACCACGGGCGCATCGGGCTCGACCTGACCGTCGAACGGCCGCATCCGCGCTCCTACCGGGATCCGCTGCTCGGCGAGTACCGCGAGCGGCTGCTCACGGCGCTGGGCGTGACGTCGGACGTCGCCTGACGGCCGGCCTTCCGGTCACCTCGACCACCCTCCCCGCCTCTCCCCCTCCCCCTCCCCCTCTTC
>NZ_JAHHIT010000256.1 GCF_024539675.1 Streptomyces hilarionis
GCCCCGGCCTCGGCCCGGACCCCGGACCCCTGCCGGGCCTTCTCGTCGACGGCCTTCTCGTCGACGGCCGCCGTGGCGTCGGCCACAGCGCGGCCGCGGCGCGGCCGTCCCGGGAGCCCGCGCCGATGCCGGGGCCCAGGGGGCGTCCGCCCCCGTCGGAGCCGGTGGACGGCGGGGCCGGACGCACCGCCGCACACGACTGACATGCGCCGAAGCACTGTCCACGACTGTCCAGGATGCGGACACCGCGGTCTTGGTCAGGACCGTACGTCTGCTTTACTGATGCTCATGACCACGACGAGCAACCGCACCCCTGCGACCGAGGCGACCATGACGCCCGGTGCTCGTTGTCTGTGTCGAATGCGCGCCTTCTAGAGGGCCCCCGCACCACCTTCGCGCTCGCGCCCCGAAGCGAGCCGCCGTGGCACGTCCGTACGCCGCGTCACCGCCGTACGTGATCCGAGCCGCGCCCCGCGCCCGGTTTCCCCGGCCCTCCGCCGGAGCGAGCACCGCGTCGCGTCCTGACAGCCTGCACCCGTGCGCCCGGGCCCACCCGCGCCCGCGCACTCGACAGTGACGGAAACCCCCACGTGATCACCACCACGGGCCTGAGCAAGGTCTACCGCTCGCGCGGCCGTGCGGTCACCGCCCTCGACGGCGTCGACCTGCACGTGCGCGAAGGCGAGGTGTACGGCGTCATCGGCCAGTCCGGCGCCGGCAAGTCCTCGCTCATCCGCTGCATCAACCTTCTGGAGCGCCCCACCGCCGGCACGGTCACCGTCGCCGGGCAGGACCTGACCGCGCTCGCCGGACGCGGTCCGCGCGCCGGCCGGGAACTGCGGCAGGCGCGCAGCCGGATCGGCATGGTCTTCCAGCACTTCAACCTGCTGTCCTCGCGGACGGTGCAGGACAACGTGGAGCTGCCCCTGGAGATCCTCGGCATCTCCGGGAAGGAACGTTCCCGCAAGGCGCTGGGGCTGCTCGACCTGGTCGGCCTGGCCGACAAGGCGAAGTCCTACCCCGCCCAGCTCTCCGGCGGCCAGAAGCAGCGCGTCGGCATCGCGCGCGCCCTGGCCGGGGACCCGAAGGTCCTCCTGTCCGACGAGGCCACCAGCGCACTCGACCCGGAGACCACCCGCTCCATCCTCCAGCTGCTGCGCGACCTCAACCGGCAGCTCGGCCTGACGGTCCTGCTCATCACCCACGAGATGGACGTGGTGAAGTCGATCTGCGACTCCGCCGCGCTCATGGACAGCGGCCGCGTCGTCGAGTCCGGCACGGTCAGTGAACTGCTCGCCACCCCCGGCTCCGAACTGGCCGCCGCGCTCTTCCCCGTCGGCGGCGAGGCCACCGGCGACGACCGCACCGTCGTCGACGTCACCTTCCACGGGGAGGCCGCCACCCAGCCCGTCGTCTCGCAGCTGTCGCGCACCTACAACATCGACATCTCGATCCTCGGCGCCGCCATCGACACCGTCGGCGGCCTCCAGATCGGCCGGATGCGCATCGAACTGCCCGGCCGCTACGAGGACAACGTCGTGCCCATCGGCTTCCTGCGCGAACAGGGCCTGCAGATCGACGTCGTGGACCGCGCGGCCCCGGAGCCCGCGCTGCTCGAGGAGGCCGCCAAGTGAGCGGAACCGAATGGTCCGAGATACAGCCCCTGCTGTCCCAGGCCTGTTGGGACACCCTCTACATGGTCGGCTGGTCCACCCTCGTCGCCGTCGTGGGCGGTCTGCCGCTCGGCGTCCTGCTGGTGCTGACCGACCGCGGGGGCCTGCTGCAGAACACCGTCGCCAACAAGGTGATCGGGCAGGTCGTGAACATCGCCCGCTCGATGCCCTTCATCATCCTGATGGTCGCGCTGATGAACTTCACGCGCACGATCACCGGGACGACCATCGGCCGCGAGGCCGCGATCGTGCCGCTCGCCATCGGCGCCATCCCGTTCTTCGCGCGTCTGGTCGAGACGGCCGTCCGGGAAGTGGACGGCGGACTGGTCGAGGCCGTCCAGGCGATGGGCGGCAACACCTGGACCATCGTGCGCAAGGTCCTCGTCCCGGAGTCCCTGCCCTCCCTCATCGCGGGCACGACCACCACGATCGTCGCGCTCATCGGCTACTCCGCGATGGCCGGCACGGTCGGCGCGGGCGGACTCGGCGACATCGCCATCCGCTACGGCTACCAGCGCTTCGAGACCGAGCTGATGTGGATCACGGTGGCGATCCTGGCCGTCGTCATCGCGCTCATCCAGTTCGCCGGCGACTACGCGGCCCGCTCCCTGCACCGCCGCGGCGGCCGCTCCGGCCCCGCGCCGAAGCTGCGGCTGCTCCGGGCCACCGAGCCGGCGGCCCCCGAGCCCGCGTCCCCCGAGGTCGGCAAGACGGCCTGACCCGGGGCACGCCCGCCCCGGCCCGCTCCCTTCACCGACCGCTCCCCAGGACTCCCCGCACCACCCGAAGCGGGGCGCACCACCCTTCAGGAAAGGCACTTTTCGTGCGTAACACCGCCAAGATCACCACCGCCGTCCTCGCCTCCGGATCCCTCACCCTCGGACTCAGCGCCTGCGGCTCCGACAAGGACTCCGCCGGCGCCGACGCGAACGCCACGCTCACGGTCGCCGCCACCCCCACTCCGCAGGGCGAGATCCTCACCTACGTCAAGGACCACCTCGCGGCGAAGGCCGGCCTCAAGCTGGAGGTCAAGGAGTTCACGGACTACGTGACGCCCAACACCGCCGTCCAGCAGGGCGAGGTCGACGCCAACTACTTCCAGCACCAGCCGTACCTCGACGACTTCAACAAGAAGAACGGCACCGACATCGTCGCCGTGCCGAACGCCGAGGTGCACCTGGAGCCGCTCGGCCTCTACGCGAAGAGCGTCAAGAAGCTCACGGACCTCAAGGACGGCGCCACGATCGCCCTGCCGAACGACACCACCAACGAGGCCCGCGCGCTGAAGCTGCTGGAGGCCAACGGCCTGCTCCGGCTGAAGTCGGGCGCCGGTTACGACGCGACCCCCAAGGACGTCGCGTCCAACCCCCGCGACCTGAAGTTCAAGGAGTTGGAGGCCGCCCAGCTGCCCCGCTCCCTCGGCGACGTCGACGCGGCCGTCATCAACGGCAACTACGCGCTGGAGGCCAAGCTCAGCCCGGCCAGGGACGCCCTGGCCGCCGAGTCCGCCAAGGGCAACCCGTACGCGAACTTCCTCGCCGTGAAGAAGGGCGACGAGAAGGACCCGCGCGTGGTGAAGCTCGCCAAGCTGCTCACCTCGCCGGAGGTCAGGAAGTTCATCGCCGACAAGTACGACGGCGCCGTCGTCGCGGCCTTCTGACCTTCGCCGACGACGCCCGCACCCGGGGTCCGCGCCCCCGACCGGCGCGGACCCCGTGGTGTGGTTCCGTGCCGCATGCTGCATGCTGGGCAGTTCAGCGGGCCCTGACGGGTCGGCAGGTTCACGAGGACCCGAAGGTTACGGAGCGGCGCATGACGAGCACCTTCCCCACCATCTCCATCAGCACGGAGCGGTTGGGCCTGCGTCCCCTCGACGAGGACGACGTGCCCGCCCTGGCCGACATGATGAACGACGAGCAGGTCGTCGCCTGGACCGCCGTGCCGCACCCCTTCGACCGGGCGGCCGCCCGCCGCTGGGTCACCGAGCAGGCCCCCGCCGAACGCGCGGCGGGCCGCGGCCTCGACCTCGCCGTCACCGAGTTCCTCACCCAGCGCCTGGTCGGCGTCGTCCGGCTCGCCAGGACCAACTGGCACGTGCGCTCCACCGAGCTGTCGTACATCATCGCCCCCTGGGCGCGCGGCGAGGGCTATGCCTCCGAGGCGACGCTGGCCACCGCCCGGTGGCTGCTGACCGACCAGAAGCTCGAGCGCATCGAGCTGCGCACGGCCGCCGACAACACCGCCTCCCAGCAGGTCGCCCAGAAGATCGGATGCATCAGCGAGGGCGTGCTGCGCGGCGCCTGCATAGCGCGCGCTCGTGCCGAGGACGGCGGGTGGAACGAGGTGCGCACCGACTACATCGTGTGGAGCCTCCTCCCGGAGGACCTCGACGGCGGCGGCGAGCACTTCGCGGAGAGCGGCGGCTTCACCTCGTACACCGACTGGAACTGAGCGGACCGCGGCCCTCCCCGGACACCCCGACCAGGTACCCTCACGGAGCCCGCTGCCTGCGTGAACCCGGGGGAGACTGACGACCATGGCCGACCGCGTCACGGTGATCGGCTGGGACGGCTCGCCGCTGACCGCCGCGGCCCGCTCCGCTCTGGCCGCGGCCACCCTGGTGGCCGGCGCCGCCCACCATCTGCGACTGCCCGAAGTGCCGCCCGCCGCGGAACGCGTCCGGCTCGGCAGTGTCGCCCTCGCCGCCCGCCGCATCGCCGGACACCGCGGCACCGCGGTCGTCGTCGCGGACGGCGACCCGGGCTTCTTCGGCGTCGTACGCGCCCTGCGCGCCCCCGAGTTCGGCCTGGAGGTCGAGGTCGTCCCCGCCGTCTCCGCCGTGGCCGCCGCCTTCGCCCGGGCCGGCATGCCCTGGGACGACGCGCAGGTGGTCGTCGCCCACCGGCGCACCCTGCGCCGCGCGGTGAACGTGTGCCGGGCCCACACCAAGGTCGCCGTCCTCACCTCCCCGGGGGCCGGACCCGCCGAGCTCGGCCTGCTCCTGGAGGGCGTGCACCGCACCTTCGTGGTGTGCGAGGAGCTCGGCACCGACCGCGAACAGGTCAGCGTCGTCACCTCCGACAAGGCGGCCGACCACATGTGGCGCGACCCCAACGTCGTCATCGTCATCGGCGGCCCCGCCGGGCCGGTCGTCTCCGGGGAGAGCGGCTGGATCGCGGGCCGCGACCCCGGCGCCGGCCCGCGCGGCTGGGCGCTGCCCGGCGAGGCGTACGGCGGCGGGCTCGGCGAGGGCGAGGCGCCGCTGCTGCGCGCCGCCCAACTCGCCCGGCTCGGTCCGCGGGTGGGCGACCTCGTCTGGGACATCGGCTGCGGCAGCGGGGCGTTCGCCACCGAGGCCGCCCGGGCGGGCGCCGCCGTCATCGCCGTCGACCGGGACCTGGAGGCCTGCGCCCGCACGGACGCCGCAGCCCGCCGCCACGGCGTCCAGCTCCAGATCGTCCACGGCGGCGCCCCGCACGTCCTGGAGAACCTGCCCGAACCGGACGTCGTCCGCATCGGCGGCGGAGGAGCGCCGGTGGTCTCCGCGGTCGTCGACCGCCGTCCGCAGCGCATCGTCACCCACGCGGCGACCCGCGACGCGGCCGAACGCGTGGGCCGCGACCTCTCCGAGCACGGGTACGGCGTCGAGTGCGCCCTCGTCCAGTCCGTCGAACTCGACACACGGGCCTGGACGGAGACGGAGCGGAGCGTCGCGTTCCTGCTCACCGGGGTTCTCGCCGACCGCCGGCCGTGACCGGGACGGCCCGCCCCGTGATCCTGTTGTCGTACCGCGCGCGGTAGGCTGGCCGATCGTCGTACCGCTTCCGGTCGCCCGACGCTTCGTCGGCCAATGTCCGGAAAACACATCCCTTTTGGGCTGCGTGTGGTACGGCAGGACCGGAGGACGCGCAACGTGGCGCAGTCCACAGCGGAGCCTCGCCGATCAAGCTGTCGCGAGGCGACGACGGCCGCGACAATGCCACTGAATGGCTTTGTCGCTTTTTCGGGCGGGTCGCTCGTGCCGCTGGGCACGGACGCTCGTTCTTCACTACGGGCGGTCGGTGCGCCGCTCCGGGTGAGCCGGCCGCAGAAGCACTAACCGATGGGCGAGGGGTACGCATGACCGACACCGGCCAGGTCCCGGGCGAGGAGCTGCCGGAGAGCGCAGGCATGGTGGAGCAGTCGGGCGCCCCGGCGCCCGGTGCGTACGCCTACCTCTCCGAGACCCCCGCCGAGGACGAAGACCTGTTGCTGCTGCCGGGTGCCCAGAGCGCGTGGGGCAACGAGGTGGCGCCGCCCGCGCCGGAACCGGTGGTCGAGGCGGTCCACGAGCCCGGGCCGCACGAGACGGCCGGCCGCGACAGCGGTTCGGTCGACCTCGGCGGCGTCCGCCTGCCCGGCCCGTCGGCCCCGCAGGCGACCCCGCGCCGCCCGCTGCACCTCGGCCCCCCGATCCCCGACGCCTCGGCCAGCCCGGTCCGCTCGCTCGCCGACCGCGGTCCCGCGGGCGCGCCGGTGCGTCAGCCCGGCCCCTCGGCGTCCGGCCCCGAGTATCTCGACGTGCCGCACCTGCGGGACCTGCCCCCACAGGGCGCGTCCCCCTGGGGCGCGGCACAGGCCACGGCGCAGGCGACGTCCCAGGCCCCGGCCCCCGCCCCGGCGGCCGCCGGGGAGACGGCCGTTCCCGCCGCGGTCGCGCAGACCCGGCAGGCCGAGCCGGCGGGCGCCGCCCAGGCGGTGGTGGCCCGCATCGCGACCGAGGCGAACGCCGCGACCACCCCGCCGGAGGCCCACGAGGCCGAGGCCGCGCAGGAACCCCCGGCCGCCCGGGGATACGGCATCGTCGACACCGGTGAACTGCTCGGCGCCGCGATGATGGCCGAGGCCCGGCAGGACTCCGGCGACGACCACGCCGCCGACGTGCCGGTGGCCGCCGTCGAACAGCCCGTGCAGTCGCCGGGGACGCCGGAGAGCGTGGAAGGACCCGAGGCCGGGCCCGCCGCCGACCAGCCGGTCCCCGCCCAGGAAGCCGCGGAGCCCGTCCGCCCGGCCGAGCCTGGCGAACCGGCCGAGCCCGAGCCGCGCGCGGAGTCCGACGGGCCTGCTGAGCCGGTCGCCGCAGACTCCGCCGAGGCCGCCGGCGTCGTGGAGACGCCCGAGGAGGCAGTGGCGGCGCCCGCCCTGCCCGACACGGCGGAGGTCACCGAGCCCGCCGAGTCCGCCGAGGCCGAACCGGCTGGTGCGGAGGCCGCCCTGGTCGAGCCGGCCGCCGGCCCCGCCGTCGTGGCCGCGGACGACGTGGCGGCGAGCCCCGCCCCGGAGACGCACGGGCCCGAAGGAGCCGAGCAGCCGCAGGAGCCCGTCGCGGCTCCCGAGGAGTCCTCGGCGCAGGGAGCACAGGATCCGCAGGCCTCCGAGGAGACCCGGGCGCCCGAGAGCGACGTGGTCGCGGCCGCCGCCGTCCCGGCTCCCGACGCCGTGGACGACGTCGTCCCGGAGCCGGCGCCTCCCGTGACGCCCGCTCCCGGAGTCGCCGACACCCCCGAGCCCGCCCACGAAGCCGCCCCCGCGGCGCAGGCTCCCGCGGCCCCCGGGCCACAGCAGGCCGTGACCACCGAAGAGCAGGAGCCGGAGGCGTCCGCGGAGGAGACGCCCGCCGCCCCCGTCTTCGAGGC